>NZ_JBIWKA010000014.1:274539-286140 GCF_044765445.1 Streptomyces sp. NPDC102467
CTAAACCGGCCGGCCCGCCCCCGGGGCGGGGGGGGGCCCCCCCCCGGCCCCCCCCCCCCCCCCCCCCCCCCCCCCCCCCCCCCCCCCCCCCCCCCCCCCCCCCCCCCCCGCCCGCCGCCCCCCCCCGACGCTCAGGCGACTGGACCGGTACTCGGCGACGGCGGGTACCTGATCGGGCATCCCCAGCCCGTCCGGCGCTTGAGGCCGCGAGCCCACCCCCGCCCGTCCGGCGCTTGAGGACGAGCCCTCAAGGCGACCGAACCTGCACCCGGCCACGGCGACGACACCCCACCGACCCACTCCGCTCCGCACCAAAACCCCGCCCAGCCCACCGCCGCCCAAGCCCAGCGCAGCGCCCCGGCGGTACGCTGACCGGGCTGAACCAGTGCACCCCGCACTCACCACACCCGCACCCGAAGGGAACCCTCATGCCGCTCGAAGCCGGCCTCCTGGAGATCCTCGCCTGCCCGGCCTGCCACGCCCCCCTCAAGGAGGCCGACGCCGAGCTGATCTGCACCGGCGACGACTGCGGTCTGGCCTACCCGGTCCGCGACGGCATCCCCGTCCTCCTGGTCGACGAGGCCCGCCGCCCCGCGTAACCGTTCCCGCGAGCAGGAGGCCCGACGCGATGTTCGACGAAACGCTCCTGGACGACACGGAGGCGCTGGCCAGGGCCGACCGCCGTGGCCTGCTGCGCGGCGCCGCCGAGGCAGGTGCCCGCGTCCGCACGGCGGCCCGGCACGCGGCCGAGGCCGGCATCAGCGACCTCAAGCCGGACGGCCGCCCGCGCGCCGTCCTGATCGCGGGCCCCGGCACCGCGGCCGTCGGCGTCGCCGACCTGATCGGCCGGCTGGCCGGCGCGGCCTGCCCCGTGGTCCGGCTGCGCCCCACCGGCGTCGCCCCCGCCGCCGGCGCCCTGCGCTGGGAGCTGCCCGGCTGGGCAGGCCCGGTCGACCTGCTCCTGATCGCCTCCCCCGAGGGCACCGAGCCGAGCCTCTCGCTCTTGGTCGAGCAGGCGTACCGGCGCGGCGTCACCGTCGTCGCCGTATGCCCCACCGGCGCCCCGCTGACCGAGACGGTGGCCGGCGCGCACGGCCTGTTCGTACCGATGGCGACGGCCCCGTACGAGCAGGACGAATCGGCCACGGCGGCTGCGCCCGGCGCGCTCTGGGCCCTGCTGACGCCCCTCCTCGTGCTCCTGGACCGCACCGGGCTGCTGTCCGCGCCGGCCGAGACCCTGGCGAAGGTCGCCGACCGCCTCGACCACACCGCCGAGCGCTGCGGCCCGGCCGTCGCGACGTACAGCAACCCGGCCAAGACCCTCGCCTCCGAGCTCGCTGAGGCGCTCCCGCTGATCTGGACCGAGGGCGCGGCCGCGGGCCCGGCGGGCCGCCGCTTCGCCGCCGCCCTCGCCGAGCTGGCCGGGCGGCCCGCCCTCGCCGCCGACCTGCCCGAGGCGCTGCCCGCCCACGGCGCGCTCCTCACCAGCGACCTCGCCGCGGCCGCCGCCCCCGACGACTTCTTCCGCGACCGCGTCGACGAGGGCCAGGGACTGCGCGCCCGCGTCGTCCTGCTCCGGGACCGGCCCACCGGCGGCCTGACCGCCGCCCCCGCGGCCCGCGAACTCGCGCTGTCGCACGACGTCGCGATCAGCGAGCTGGAACCGGAGGAGGGCACCGAGCTCGAAGCCCTCGCCGAGCTGATCGCCGTCACGGATTTCGCCGCCGTTTACCTGGGCCTCGCCTCCGGGACGTGACCCGGCCCCGACCCTGTACCCGGTCGGCCGACCGACGACGCCCGGCCACCACCGCACCCTGCCGCGGCACCGCCACCGCCGCGGCACCGCACCCTGCCGCCCGCTGCGGCACCGCCACCCCCGCAGCACCGCGCACCTCGCGTACGTACGGAGAAGAACACCTCATGGACCGCCTCACCAACACCGTCCGCCCCTACGCCTGGGGCTCCACCACCGCCATCCCGCACCTCATCGGCGCCGAGCCGACCGGCGAACCCCAGGCCGAGATGTGGATGGGCGCCCACCCCGGCGCCCCCTCGGGCACCGAGCGCGGCCCGCTCGACAAGGTCATCGACGCGGACCCGGCGGGACAGCTCGGCGAGGCGGCCGCCAAGAAGTTCGGCCCGCGCCTGCCGTTCCTCCTCAAGCTCCTCGCCGCGGGCGCGCCCCTCTCCCTCCAGGTGCACCCCGACCTCCAGCAGGCGAAGCAGGGGTTCGCGGAGGAGGAGGCGAAGGGCGTCCCGATCACCGCGCCCGACCGCAACTACAAGGACGCCAACCACAAGCCCGAACTGATCTGCGCGCTCACCGAGTTCGACGGCCTGTGCGGCTTCCGCGCGCCCGAGGAGGCCGCGAGCCTGCTCGAAGGCCTCGGCGTCGACAGCCTCAAGCCGTACACCGACCTGCTGCGCGCCCACCCCGAAGAGGCCGCGCTGCGCGAGGTCCTCACCGCCGTACTGAGCGCGGACCACGACGAGATGGCACAGACGGTCGCCGACGCCACGGACGCCGCCCAGCGCCTCGGAGGCGTCTACGAGCCGTACGCGGGCATCGCCCACCACTACCCCGGCGACCCGGGCGTCATCGCGGCGATGCTGCTCAACTACGTACAATTGCAGCCCGGCGAGGCCCTGTTCCTCGGCGCGGGCGTCCCGCACGCGTACCTGAACGGTCTGGGCGTCGAGATCATGGCCAACTCCGACAACGTCCTGCGCTGCGGCCTGACCCCCAAGCACGTGGACGTCCCCGAGCTGCTGCGCATCGTCCGTTTCGAGGCCACCGACCCGGGCGTGCTGCGCCCCGAGGCGTCCCCGGACGGCGAAGAGGTCTACGACACCCCCATCGACGAGTTCCGGCTCTCCCGCTTCGTCCTGCCCGAGGACGCCCCCGCGCACGACCTCACGGCCGGGACACCGCAGATCCTGCTCTGCACGGCCGGCTCGGTCCACGCGGGTGAAATCGCCCTCGCCCCCGGCGAGTCCGCCTTCGTCCCCGCAGGAGAAAAGGTGGAAGTGTCCGGGGTCGGCACGATTTTCCGGGCGACCGTCGTGGCCTGACTCCAGCCCCGCACGTCCCGTGCTGCAACAATGACCCACCGCAAAGGCCGGGCAAAGCGGCAGACTTCCTCGCAGCGGCACGGGACGTACGAAGGGACACCAGGGACAACATGAGTGCTTCAGGCGGAGCAAAGGCGATCGTGGCGGCGCTCGCCGCCAACCTCGCGATCGCGGTGGCGAAGTTCGTGGCGTTCCTCTTCAGTGGCTCGTCATCGATGCTCGCCGAGTCGGTCCACTCGCTGGCCGACTCCGGTAACCAATTCCTGCTCCTGATCGGCGGCAAGAAGGCCAAGCGCGAGGCGACCCCGCAGCACCCGTTCGGCTACGGCCGCGAGCGCTACATCTACGCCTTCCTCGTATCGATCGTCCTCTTCTCCGTCGGCGGCATGTTCGCCGTCTACGAGGGCTACGAGAAGATCAAGCACCCGCACGACCTGGAGCACTGGTACTGGCCGGTCGGCGTTCTCGTCTTCGCGATCATCGCCGAGGGCTACTCCTTCCGTACGGCCATAAAGGAGTCCAACCAGCTGCGCGGAAAGCTTTCGTGGAGCCAGTTCATCAAGCGCGCCAAGGCCCCCGAGCTGCCGGTCGTCCTCCTGGAGGACTTCGGCGCGCTGATCGGTCTGGTCCTCGCGCTCCTGGGCGTCGGCCTCACCCTCGCCAGCGGCGACGCCGTCTGGGACGGCATCGGCACGCTCTGCATCGGCCTGCTGCTCATCACCATCGCGATCGTCCTCGCCCTGGAGACCAAGTCGCTCCTGCTGGGCGAGGCCGCGGGCACGGACGAGGTGCGCAAGATCGAGGAGGCCGTCGTCGACGGCGCCACCGTCACCGGGCTGATCCACATGCGCACGCTCCACCTCGGCCCCGAGGAACTCCTCGTCGCCGCGAAGATCGCCGTCCAGCACGACGACACCGCCGCCGAGGTGGCCCGCGCCATCAACGAGGCCGAGGCCCGCATCCGCGCCGCCGTCCCGATCGCCCGCGTCATCTACCTCGAACCGGACATCTACAGCGAGACCGAGGCCGCGAAGGGCCCCGACCGCGAGGCGATGCCGGGCGGCCCGACACCGACGCCGGAGCACTGATCTCTTCTTCTACGTGGAGGGGGCCCCGCCGAGACTTCTCGGCGGGGCCCCCTCCACGTACGGGCTGTCGGCAGGAGGCCTACCGCACCTCCGACAGCACCTCAAGGATCGCCGCGTCATCCGGCGCCGCCTGCAACCGCGCCCTGAAGTCGGTGTCCATCAACTTCCGCGAGAGCAGCGCCAGAATCCGCAGGTGTTCGTCACCGGCGGCAGCCTCCGGCACCGAGATCATGAAGACGAGCTTCGCCTTCGTCCCGTCCAGCGAACCCCACTCGATGCCCTCGGCGGACCGTGCGAACCCGACCACCGGCGCCGTCACCGCGTCGGTCTTGGCGTGGGGGATGGCGATCTCCTCGCCGAGGCCGGTCGTCCCCTGCGCCTCACGCCGCAGCGCGGTCCGCACGAGCTCCTCCACGTCACCGACCTTGCCGGTGGCCGCGAGCAGCCCGGCCATCTCACGAATGGCCGCTTCCTTGTCGCGCGCGTCCAGCTCCACCTTGACGGTCTGCCCGGTGAGATAGCCGGAGAGCACCTCGGCCCCCGCCGGGTCGGCGGGAGCGGGCGAGGTGATCTGCGCGGCGGCCACGGCGCCCTGCGCGGCACTGCCGGTGGCACCGGCGCCGACGCCGACGGCCGCGAGGGCGGGCTCGGGCCCGGCCGGCACGCTCACCAGAGCCTCACCGCGCCGCTTGCGCTCGCTGAGGTCCACCAGGGCGACGGTGGCCAGCGCGGTCACGATCGAACCCGCGACCACGGCCACGAAGAACATCGGCACGCCGCCCACGGCACCGAGCACCGCGACGATCGGGCCGCCGTGCGGCACCGCGTCCTCCACACCGGCCATCCCCGCGATGGCACCGGCCACGGAGCCACCCAGCATGTTGGCGGGAATGACCTGCGCGGGCCGCGCCGCGGCGAACGGGATCGCGCCCTCGGAAATGCCGAAACACCCCATGAACAGCGCGGCGAGACCCGTCTCCCGCTCCTGCTCGGTGTACAGCCGCTTGCGGATCAGCGTCGCGAGGCCCTGGCCCAGTGGCATCACGGGGATGGCGGCGGCACACATGCCCATGACGGTCTGGTTACCGGTGGCGATGAGCCCCGCACCGAACAGGAACGCCGTCTTGTTGACAGGACCGCCCATGTCGAACGCGATCATCAGCCCGAGAATCGCGCCGAGCAGGATCGCGCTGGTCCCGGTCATGCCGGAGAGCCAGCTGGTCAGATGCTCGAAGACCCAGGAGATGGGCTTGCCGATGACGTAGATGAAGAAGAGTCCGAGCGCGGTGGTGGCCACGATCGGGATCACGATGATCGGCATGATCGGGCGGGCGAACTTCGGGACCTTGACCTTCTTGATCCACAGGACCAGATATCCGGCGAGGAAGCCGGTCACGATCGCGCCGATGAATCCGGCCCCGGCCTTCGAGTCGTACAGGTCACCGGTGTTGGCGATCCAGCCGCCGATCATGCCCGGGACGAGCGCGGGCCGGTCACCGATCGCGTACGCGATATAGCCGGACAGGATCGGCACCATGAGGGTGAAGCCGATGGTCCCGATCTGGTTGACGTGCATCCAGAAGGAATCGGGCGGGATGACGAGACCGCCCTTGGGGTCGGTGTGCCCGCCAAGCGACAGCGAGATGGCGATGAGCAGCCCGCCCACCACCACGAACGGAATCATGTAACTGACGCCGTTCATCAGCGCCTTGTACGCGACGCTGCGCTCCCTGCCGCCACCGCCGGACGACGCGAGCGGCTCGGCGCCACCGCCACCGCCCCCGGCTCCGTGCACGGGTGCGCTCCGCACCTGCTCGATCAGTTGCTCGGGGTGGCTGATTCCTTCGGACACGCCGACCGAAAGAACCCGCTTGCCGGTGAACCGGCTGCGATCGACGTCCTTGTCCGCGGCGATGATGACGCCGTCGGCATCCTTGACATCGTTGTCAGTCAGAACGTTCTCGGCCCCGATGGACCCTTGCGTCTCCACCTTCATGTCGATGCCGAGGGCGTCCGCTGCCTGCTGCAGCTTCTCCGCCGCCATATAGGTGTGCGCGATGCCGGTCGGACAGGCGGTCACCGCGAGCAGCTTCAACTTCTTCCGCTGCTCGGCGGCCCCTCCGCCCGTGTGGGGGTCGGCCGGACTGGTCACGTGGCCCTCCTTTGCGCCTTCACCAAACAAGACCGCGCAAATGTTGGCGGTTTCTCTCGCATCCTGCAACAGGTACGCACGGGGCCAAAAGTCCGAAAGTCCCTGATCACCTGGTCTGAGGGCACTTGTTTCGCCAGGCCCGGGGGGGCTGAAACCGGCCACGCCCCGCTGCGACCGGGACGGGGACGGGGCGAAGACGGGGTGGGGCCGACTGAGCCGATCGGTGTAGATTCGTCACCAGCCAGACGTCGCTGCTGATGGCGGTCGGGCGGCCCGCGGGACGGGCCGGCCGAGGGAGAGAGGGCCTCCGACGGACTGCGCTGTGAGTGCCAGGGGACACCTGTGTCCCAGGACACCGCAGATCAGCCATGCGCGTACCCGATCGTGGGCATGCGCACCAAGCCCACCTCGACCGATCGCAACTGCACCGAGGAGCAGCTCACTTATGACGTCTGTCGCCAACCGACAGGACCAGGACTTCAAGGTCGCCGATCTCTCCCTCGCCGACTTCGGCCGCAAGGAGATCACCCTCGCCGAGCACGAGATGCCCGGCCTGATGTCGATCCGCAAGGAGTACGCCGCCGCGCAGCCGCTCGCCGGCGCCCGCGTCACCGGCTCCCTGCACATGACGGTCCAGACGGCCGTGCTCATCGAGACCCTGGTCGCCCTGGGCGCCGAGGTCCGCTGGGCGTCCTGCAACATCTTCTCCACCCAGGACCACGCCGCCGCGGCCATCGCCGTCGGCCCGAACGGCACGCCGGACAGCCCGCAGGGCGTCCCGGTCTTCGCCTGGAAGGGCGAGACCCTTGAGGAGTACTGGTGGTGCACGGAGCAGGCGCTGACCTGGCCGAACACCCCCACCGGCGGTCCGAACATGATCCTGGACGACGGTGGTGACGCCACCCTCCTCGTCCACAAGGGCGTCGAGTACGAGAAGGACGGCAAGGTCCCCTCGGTCGACACCGCCGAGTCCGACGAGCACCGCGTCATCCTCCAGCTCCTGAACCGCACGATCTCGAACGGTTCGCAGAAGTGGACCCAGCTCGCCTCCGAGATCCGCGGCGTGACGGAGGAGACCACGACGGGCGTGCACCGGCTGTACGAGATGCAGCGCGAGGGCTCGCTCCTCTTCCCGGCGATCAATGTGAACGACGCCGTGACGAAGTCGAAGTTCGACAACAAGTACGGCTGCCGCCACTCGCTGGTCGACGGAATCAACCGGGCCACGGACGTGCTGATCGGCGGCAAGACCGCCCTCATCTGTGGCTACGGCGACGTGGGCAAGGGCTGCGCGGAGTCGCTGCGCGGCCAGGGCGCCCGCGTGATCATCACGGAGATCGACCCGATCTGCGCGCTGCAGGCAGCGATGGACGGCTTCCAGGTCGCGACGCTGGACGAGGTCGTCGACAAGGTCGACATCTTCGTCACCACGACCGGCAACAAGGACATCATCATGGCGAGCGACATGGCCAAGATGAAGCACCAGGCGATCGTCGGGAACATCGGTCACTTCGACAACGAGATCGACATGGCCGGTCTCGCGAAGATCCCCGGCATCGTCAAGGACGAGGTCAAGCCGCAGGTCCACACCTGGACGTTCCCCGACGGCAAGGTCCTCATCGTGCTGTCCGAGGGCCGTCTGCTGAACCTGGGCAACGCGACCGGACACCCGTCGTTCGTGATGTCCAACTCCTTCGCGGACCAGACCCTCGCGCAGATCGAGCTGTTCACCAAGCAGTCCGAGTACCCGACCGACGTCTACGTGCTGCCCAAGCACCTGGACGAGAAGGTCGCGCGCCTGCACCTGGACTCGCTCGGCGTGAAGCTGACGACGCTCCGCCCGGAGCAGGCCTCGTACATCGGTGTCGAGGTCGAGGGCCCGTACAAGTCGGACCACTACCGCTACTGAGCAGCACACGCACCACGCCGGTCGCAGTCCCGGACACCGACTGACAGGACAGGCCCCCGCACCCCCGTGCCGGGGGCCTGTCCCGTACCCGGCCGCACCGCTGGCTACGGTGGACATGTCCTTCGACGCCCGCAGACCGCATGGCCCGTAACCCGCGACCGGCGGCAGCCGTCATCAAGCCAGCCAGAGGACCCCGCGAACCCCATGCCCCGAGGCCGATATTCGCTCCACGATCCGCACGATCACACCCCCCTCGGTGAAGAGCACTTCCACTGTGCGCCCGGCCCTTCGGGCTGGCGCTACGTAGCCCAACGGACCACCCCCTCCGGCGACCACGCCGGCTCGATCGACCTCGCCCTCGACGAGCTCGGCCGCCCCATCCGCCTCGAAGTGAACGCCGCGAGCTGGCAGGTGAGGGGAGCCGCCATCGACGGCGTCACCTGGGTACGCACCGACCCCACCGGCACCCACGCCACCGAGGGAAACGCCCCCGCCCATGCCTTCACCGGCACGTCCCCCGCGTTCCTCATCGCCACCACGCGTCTGCTCAACCTCACCCCCGCCTCCCCCTCGACCCGCGTCCGCCTTGTCGCGCTCACGGATCCCGCCCTGGCCCCCCGCACTTTGGACCAGTCCTGGACCTTGCTGAACAGCGAAACACACGCCACTGACAACGGACCGCTGGCAGTGGACGAATACCAGGTCAGCGCCTTGGACACGGGAGAGCAGCACACGATCCACATCAGCGGCGACGTGGTCCTGGCGGCCCCGGGCATCGAGCTGGAGGACCTCGAGACACCGCCGTCGACATTCAGCTGACGCGCTCGAACCCCGCGGCGATGTCAGGCAGGCGGGGCGAACCCGGTGGCCGGCGGCTCGGAACCCCCGGACTCCTGCGCCGGGTTGACGACCGGCGGCGCCACGGGCAAGGAAGCAGGCGGAGGAAAGGACCCGGCACCGGAAGCTGGAGCGACCTGCCCGCCGTACGTCCCCTGCGGGGGAGCGGAAACGGGAGCGGGCGGAGCGAACACGGCCGCGGGCGGCGGCACAGCAACCCCGGGCTGCCCATGGCCCCCATACGCCCCGGGGTAACCCACCTGCCCCACCGAGCCGAAGGCCCGCTGCGCCTCGCGTGACTGCCGCTCGTGCATCACCGCGGCCAGGAACGCCGCGGGCGGCACATCGCTCGGCGCGGGCGCACCGGTGTGCGCGGCGAGGTCGGCGGCCAGCCGCCCGGCCATGCCCCATCCGACCTGCGGATCCAACTGCCCCATCCGCGTCAGGTACTGCCGCACGGCCAGCCACAACCCCTCCGGCACAGCGGACAGATCCAACTGCGCGAACCGCCCGACCAGCCACGGCGGCGGAGGCGGCACGAACGCCGCCTGCCCGCTCGGCACCCGCTCGCGCACGACGAGCGTCCCCGCGAAGACGTCCCCGACCCGCCGCCCCCGGGCAGACACCAGCGAGGCGATGCACGCCACGACACCGAACGTCATCAGGATCTCCACGACCCCGACCGCCCCGCGCACCAACGCGTGGCGGAACCGGATCGGCCCGCCGTCGTCCCGCACGACCCGCAGCCCGCACGCGAGCTTCCCGAGGGACCGGCCATGGCTGAACGTCTCCACGGCGATCGGAATCCCGACCAGCACCAGCAGGAACAACGCCACGGAGAGCGCGGCCGCGGCGGCGTCGTCCAGCGACGCGGTCGCGGCCACCACGGCGATCGTCACGACGATGTAGACGACGAACGCGACCACCAGATCGATGAGCACGGCGAGCGCACGGCTCGGCAGCTTTGCGGGCCGCAGCTCCAACGCCACTGCCTCGCCTGTCACCAGCTCACTCACGCCGGCCACCCACCCTTCCCTGACCTGCCCTAGGAACCGCCAGTCTGCCAAGCTGAGGGCACATCGCGCCGCACAGGTGCCGGAATGCGAGGAGCAGCAGACCCGATGGACCTCGACGTCTTCGTGTCCGCCCACCGAGCCGAGTGGGACCGCCTGGACGCGCTGCTGCGCCGTCGACGCCGTCTGACCGGCACGGAAGCCGACGAACTGGTGACCCTCTACCAGCGCACGGCCACGCACCTCTCCCTCATCCAGTCGAGTGCCCCGGACCCCAGGATCATCGGCCGCCTCACCCAACTCGTGGCACGCGCGCGTAGTGCCGTGACCGGCACCCGCAGTGCTTCATGGCGCGACGTCACCCGTTTTCTCACCCGCGGTTTCCCGGCAGCGGTCTACAAGGCCCGCCACTGGTGGGTCCCCACGGCCCTGATCTCTACGGCGACAGCCGCCCTGATCGGCTGGTGGATAGGCACGCACCCTGAGATACAGGCCTCCATAGCCGCGCCGTCCGAGCTCCGCGAGATGACCCGCCCGGGCGGCCAGTACGAGACGTACTACTCGAGCCACCCGGCGACGTCCTTTGCGGCCCAGGTCTGGACGAACAACGCGCAAGCAGCCGCCATGTGCCTGGTCCTGGGCATCTTCCTGGGACTGCCGGTCCTGTGGATCCTCTTCCAGAACGTGCTCAACGTGGGCGTGGGCATCGGCCTGATGACCTCGGCCGGCCGCCTCGACACCTTCCTCGGCCTGATCCTGCCCCACGGCCTCCTTGAACTGACCGCGGTCTTCGTAGCAGCCGGCACGGGACTGCGCCTCGGTTGGACGGTCATCGACCCCGGCCCCCGTACGCGAAGGACAGCCCTCGCCGAAGAGGGCCGCGCAGCGATCGGCATGGCCATCGGCCTGGCCCTGATCCTGTTCATCTCCGGTGCCCTCGAAGGCTTCGTCACCCCTTCCGGCCTCCCGACCTGGGCCCGCATAGGGATCGGCATCGCCGCGGAACTCGCCTTTCTGACCTACGTCTATGTACTCGGCGGGCGCGCGGCCCGTGAGGGCGAATCCGGAGACCTGGAGATGGCCGAGCGCAGCGCGGTCCTGCCGACCGCCGCCTGATGTGCGTGCAGCCTCCCTGACCTGCTAGTCTCCTCTTCGCCCCGGAAAGACCGTTGACACGGCCGAACCGGGGAGGTAGATTCGAACAGTTGCCCCGAGCTCGACAAGTTCGACCGCAACGGTTAGTGTTTACCGCGCTTCACGAAATAACATTCTTCGAGAAGCCCTCCCGATAAATCGGAAAACAAGAGCCGGTCAGTCCGGCCCAAAACTTCTGATAAAGTCGGATCAGCCGAAAGGCAAAGGCCCCCAACGGCCACCGGAAATGAAATCCGAACCGGAAACGGAACGGAAAACGGATCTGGTAAGGTTGGAAACACGAAGGGAAGCGCCCGGAGGAAAGCCCGCGAGGGTGAGTACAAAGGAAGCGTCCGTTCCTTGAGAACTCAACAGCGTGCCAAAAGTCAACGCCAG
>NZ_JBIWKA010000015.1:0-285814 GCF_044765445.1 Streptomyces sp. NPDC102467
AACGGTTCCAACTTCGGACCACGACGAGGCACCGGCACATCCGCAGAAGCAGTCATACACAAACTAACGACGGATCTCCGACGCGGGACACTAGCGGGCCGCCCGGTGCAGGGCCCGGTCCGTCACGGTGACCACCACGAGCAGGACACCGAGGACGACCGAGGCGCCGGCCATCAGGTGCAGGCCGCCGTCGTCGGCGCGCTGCCCGTAGGCGAGGGCGATCAGGCTGGAGGCGGTGATGGCGCCGATGTACTGGGCGGTGCGTTGCAGACCGGCGGCCGAGCCGATGTCGGCGGCGGGCGCGTACTCCTGGACCGCTGCCTGGTTGCTGGTGCCGATGAGGCCCTGCGGGATGCCGAAGCAGGCGCCCGCGAGGAGCAGCACCACCAGCGGGGTGTGCCCGGAGACGACGGTGAGCAGGCCCGCGCCCGCGGTCAGCAGGACGCAGGCGACGGTGAGCGGGGCCCTGATGCCTTTCGTGCGGGCGCCGAGCAGGGAGCAGACCAGCGCGGCGACGGACATCGGCAGCATGAGCAGACCCGTGTGTCCGGACGAGTAGCCCCGCCCCTCCTCCAGCCACTGGGTGAAGCCGTACATGACGCAGTAGATGAGCAGGTAGCTCAGGCCGTGGCGGAGGTAGGTGCGGGCGAGCGGGCCGTTCCCGGCGAGCATGCGTATGTCGATGAACGGCGTGCGGCAGCGCAGCTGCCACCACAGCAGTGCGGCCGCGAGGACGACGACGGGGGCGAGCAGCCACCACATGGGGTGGGCGAGGTCGAGGAGGAAGAAGACCAGCACGGTCAGAGCCGTGGAGAAGAGGCCGATGCCGAGGGGGTCGAGGGCGAGCCTGGGCGCCGGTTCGCCGGCCGTGCCGCGCGGCGGGTCGGCGGGGATCCAGACGAGGGCGCAGACGAACGCGACGACGGCGACGGGTACGTTCACCGCGAAGATGCCCCGCCAGCCGACGACCGTGACGAGCAGTCCGCCGAGGGTCGGGCCGACGGCGGCGCTGCCGAGCGCGGCGAAGGAGAGCCGGGCCATGACGGGCCGCGGCGGGCGGCGTCCCACGCGGCGCCCTTCGTCGCGCAGGACGGCCATCGCCGCGGGGTAGGCGGCGGAGGTTCCGATGCCGAGCAGCACCCGGGAGACGATGAGCCAGCCGAAGGCGGGGGCGAGGAGGCCGACGATTCCGGAGGCGCACACGACGACGAGGCCCGCGAGGAAGACGCGGCGCGGGCCGAGGGCGTCGGCCAGTTTGCCGAGGACGGGCTGGGCCACGGCGCTGGCGAGGTAGAGACCGGAGATCAGCCAGGCCGTGTCGGCGGCGCCGATCCCGAAGTCGTGCCCGATCGCCACCAGGGCGGTGGAGATCATCGTCGTGTTGAGCGGGTTCAGGAGCGAGCCGAGCAGCAGCGGGGCGGTCAGCCGGGTGTGGAATCCGGGCTGCTCAGGAGCGGTCTCCTGAGCCTTTTCCGGAGGGGCGGTGACGGATGCGGCGGTTGTCTCGCGCGCGTCACCGCTCACTTCTGCACCAGCCGCTCGAGGAGCAGGGTCGCTTCGGCGAGGGTGTGCCGCTCGGCCGCGTCGAGCTCGGAGGTGAGTGCCTCGGTGAGCCAGCCGTGCTTGGCGGCGCGTACGGAGGCGAGGGTGGCGCGGCCGCTGTCGGTGATCGACATGACGGACTGGCGCCCGTCGTTCGGGTCCGGGGAGCGGGCCACGAAGCCCTGCTCCTCCAGGGCGCCGATCGTCAGGCGCATGGATTGCGGCCGGACGTACTCGGAGCGGGCGAGCGCGGCGGTGGTGGCGGGGCCCTCGGTGTCGAGGCGGGCCAGGACCGTGCGCTGGGTGGGGGTGAGGAGGCTGTCCGGCGACGCGCTGCGCAGCCGGCGCGAGAGTCGCCCGACGACGGTGGCGAGATCGGCGGCGATCCGCTCGGTGGGAAGCTCGGCGGCAGCGGGGTCCTGCGTTCCTGACATATCTCCACCGTAGGAGGTAGACAGGCAGCCTTGCAAGTTTTCCTTGCGACCGACTCCGGGCCGCGCGACCGGGACCGTTCAGCAGGCCAGCGCGCCCAGCAGGGCCCGCGCGCACAGATCGCGCACCTGCGCGCGCGTCAGCTCCGGCTCGTCCAGCCAGTCCAGACAGACGGCGACAAGGAAGGCGAGCCAGCCGCGCACGGCAAGGCGCAGCGCGGCCGGCTCGGGCAGCCTGCCCACCAGCTGCGGGTCGGCGGCGAGGGCGGCCATGATCTGCGCCTCGTGGGCGGCGAGCCCCTCCCGGTACACGGTGCGCACGGTGGGGTCGCCCGCGGCCTCGGCGCGGTGGAAGGCCCTGAAGCCCTGCGCATGCGAGGCGACGTACTCCAGGAAGGTGTCGAGGCCGGTGCCGAGCTGGTCGCGCACCGGGACTCCGGGGACGGCGGCGGTCAGCCGCAGCATGCGGGAACTCTCACGGCGGACGACGGCGGCGAAGAAATCCCGCTTCGTGGGGAAGTAGTGGTACAGCAGACCGCGCGAGACACCGGCGATCTCGGCGACCTGTTCGATCCAGACGTCGTCGTACGGGTCCTGCGCGAACAGCCTGGCCCCGACGGACAGCAGCTGCTCCCGCCGCTCCTCGGTGCTCAGCCTGCGCCGGGTCCGCTCCCCCGACGTCCGCGCTCCCCCTCGCTCTGCGCTCATGCGGGGCACCCTACTGGACCTCCCTCCCCTCGCCCGACGTCTTACTTGACGCCGGTTCAACAGCGGGACCACACTGTGGCGCATTATTGAATCCACGTCTAACAAGGCGCAGGTACGGGTCCAACCGGCCGCTCGCGCAAGGGAGATGGGCACGATGGCGCAGGTGACGCAGACGGCGGAGGGCGTGCTGCCACGGGGCTTTCGCAGCGCCGAGCAGGGCTGGCCGCGCCTGGACCGGATCCCACGCCCGGCGCGCCGGGTGCCGTTGATCGGTGACGTGGTGGGCGCCAATGTCCGCACGCCGCTGCAAGACTCGATGCGCATAGCGGCCGAGCTCGGGCCGATCTTCCGGCGCAAGGGGTTCGGCAAGGAGATCGTCTTCGTGGCGGGCGCCGGGCTGGCAGCGGAGCTCGCGGACGAGTCCCGGTTCGCCAAGCATGTCGGGCTCGGGGTCGCCAATCTGCGGCCGGTGGCGGGCGACGGACTGTTCACGGCGTACAACCACGAGCCCAACTGGCAGCTGGCGCACGACATTCTGGCCCCCGGCTTCAGCCGCGAGGCGATGGCGGGCTACCACCCGCTGATGCTCGACGTGGCGGGGCAGTTGACGGCCGCGTGGGACGCGAGCGAGGCGGCCGGGCAGGCGGTGGACGTGCCCGGGGACATGACGAAGCTGACCCTGGAGACGATCGCGCGGACCGGCTTCGGGCACGACTTCGGGTCGTTCGAGCGCGACTTCGACCGGGAGGGGCCGCATCCGTTCGTGACGGCGATGGTGGGCGCCCTGTCGTTCGCCCAGCGCCGCAACGTGGTGCCGCCGCTGCTCTCGATGCTGCTGCGCGGCGCGGAGAAACGGAACGCCGCGGATCGCGCCTACCTGAACCACGCGGTCGACGAGGTGATCGCCGCGCGCCGCGCGTCCGGCGGCGGCCCCGGCGATCTGCTCGACCGGATGCTGGAGGTGGCGCACCCGGAGACGGGCGAGCGCCTCGCGCCGGAGAACATCCGCCGCCAAGTGATCACCTTCCTGGTCGCCGGGCACGAGACGACGTCGGGCGCCCTGTCGTTCGCACTGCACTACCTCGCGCAGGACCGCGCGGTGCTCGCGAAGGCGCAGGAAGAGGTCGACCGGGTCTGGGGGGATGTGGACGTGCCCGCGTACGAGCAGGTCGCCAAGTTGCGGTATCTGCGGCGGGTCCTCGACGAGTCGTTGCGGCTGTGGCCGACTGCTCCGGCGTTCGCGCGGGAGGCGGTCGCCGACACGACGCTGGGCGGGACGCATCCGATGCGACGCGGCGCCTGGGCGCTGGTCCTGACGACCATGCTGCACCGGGACCCGGCGGCGTGGGGCGAGGACCCCGAGTCCTTCGACCCGGAACGCTTCGCGCCGCAGGCGGTGCGGGGGCGCCCCGCGCACGTGTTCAAGCCGTTCGGCACGGGCGCCCGGGCCTGCATAGGCCGACAATTCGCCCTGCACGAAGCCATGTTGGTGCTCGGCCTGCTGCTGCGCCGCTACGACCTGCACGCGGAGCCGGGGTACCAGTTGAGGATCGCGGAGCGGCTGACGCTGATGCCGCGCGATCTGCGGCTGCGCCTGACGCGGCGCTGAGTCTTCCGGCGGGGTCGGCGCCCTCATAGGGTGCGTCGATGACTGTCACGTACAAGGACATTGCCGCGGAGCCGCCCGGACGTGACCCCGGCACACCGGATCTGCGGGGTCCCCTCCGCTACTTCTGGTGGCTGATGATGCGGCAGCGGGGGCGGGTCGCGGCCGGCGCGCTGCTCGGCAGCCTGTGGATGGTGGGGCTCACGCTGCCGCCCTATGTCCTGGCGCGGGCGATCGACGACGGGCTCCGGGCGGGCAACTCCCGCGCCCTGTACGGATGGTGCGGCGCGCTCGCCGCGGTGGGCGCGGTCAACGCGTGGCTCGCGATGATGCGGCACCGCACGATGACCCGCGTCAGGATGGACGCCACCTTCCGCACGACGCGGCTCGTCACCCGGCACGCGGCCAGGCTCGGCGCCGTACTGCCGCGCCGGGTCGCGGCCGGCGAGGTCGTCACCATCGGCTCCGGCGACGTGGCGCGGATCAGCCAGACCCTGACGATCGCCGGTCCCGGGGTCGGCGCGGTCGTCGCGTACGGGGTGGTGGCCGGGCTGCTCCTGTCCATCTCGGGGCTCCTCGCGGTGGTGGTCCTGCTGGGGGTACCGCTGCTGGCCGGTTCGCTGGGCCCGCTGCTGACCCGGCTGCAGGGCGCGGAGTCCGGCTACCGGGACCGCCAGGGGGTACTCGCCGCACACCTCGCGGACCTCGTCGGCGGGCTCGGTGTGCTGGCCGGGCTCGGCGGCAAGGACGTCTACGCGCGGCGGCTGCGACGCGACACACGGCGGCTGCGCGAGGAGGGGTACCGGGTGGCGCGGGTGATCAGCTGGATCCAGGCGCTCGCGGTCGGGCTCCCGGCCCTGTTCCTCGCCTGCGTGACGTGGCTGGGCGCGCGCATGGCGGCTCAAGGGGCGCTATCCGTCGGCGAGTTGGTGGCCGTGTACGGGTATGTCGCGATGCTGGTGGTGCCGGTGCAGTTCTTCATCGAGGGCGGCTACGACCTGGGGCGCGGGCTCGTCGCGGGCCGCCGGGTGCTGGGGTTCCTGTCGCTGCCGCCGCAGACGGACGGGCGGCGCACCGCAGCGTCCGTGCCGCCGGAGGGTGCGGTGCTGTACGACCCGGTCTCCGGCGTGTCGGTGGCGCCGGGCCTGCTGACCGCGCTGGTGTCGGCGCGCCCCGAGGACGCGACCGCCGTCGTGGACCGGCTGGCAAGGTTCGCGCCGTCGACCGTGACGTGGGGCGGCGTGCCGCTGGACGCGGTCGACCTGGTGGAGGTGCGACGCCGGATCCTGGTCGCCGACCCCGAGGCCGACCTGTTCCACGGGACGCTGCGGGAGACGGTGGCGGGGCGGCAGGCCCCGGACGACGCGGCGGTGGCACGGGCCCTGCACGCGGCGGCGGCCGACGACGTGCTCGCGGGGCTCCCGCGCGGTATCGACTCCGAACTCTTCGCGCAGGGCCGCAACCTCTCCGGCGGCCAGCGCCAACGGGTCCGCCTGGCACGGGCGTTGCTGGCCGACCCGGAGATCCTGCTCGCCGTGGAACCCACCTCGGCGCTGGACGCGCACACGGAGGCCCGGGTCGCCGAGCGACTGCGCACGGCCCGGCGCGGCCGCACCACCTTGGTGACCGGCACGTCGCCGCTCCTCCTCGACCGGGCCGACACCGTGTGCTTCCTGGTGGACGGCGCGGTGCGGGCGGTGGGGCGCCACCGCGAACTCTTCGCCGGGAGCACCAGAAGCACCGGGGACACCGGCAGTACCGCGACCGCCGGGATCGCGGAGTACCGGCGCCTGATGGCCCGCGGAACGGACGAGGTGCCGACGGCCGGCGGGGGCGCCGCATGAGCCGGTCGCCGTCCCTGCCCGTCGCCGACCGGGCGACGGTACGCCGCGCCGCCCTGGAGCTGATCCGTACCGACCGTCGCGCGTTCACCTGCCTGCTGCTGCTCAACTGCCTCGCCGCCGGCTCCGGGATCGTCGGACCGTGGCTGCTGGGGCGGATCGTCGACGACGTGCGCGCGGGCACCTCCGTCGGGCAGGTGGACCGGCTGGCGGCGGTGATCCTCTGCTGCGCGGTGGCACGACTGGCGTTCGAACGGTGGGCGCGTCTGGTGGGGCACCGGTTCGGGGAGCGGACCGCCGCGCGCGTACGGGACCGGTTCGTGGACCGGGCGCTGGCGCTGCCCGCGTCGGTGGTCGATTCGGCGGGCCCCGGGGACCTCACCAACCGGGGGACGAACGACGTCGCGGCCGTGGCGGGCGCGCTGCGCGACGCGGGCCCGGACGTGCTCGTGTCACTCGCCCAGGCGCTGTTCCTCACCGGCGCCGTGTGGGTCGTCGAGCCGCTGCTCGGCGCCCTGTCGTTGGTCTGCCTTGCGGGCATCCCGGTGACGGTCCGCTGGTACCTGCGCCGGGCACGAGCGGCGTATCTCGAACAGGGCGAGGCCGACTCGCAGCTCGCGGAACAGCTCGCGGCGACGGCGTCAGGCGCCCGCACGGTGGAGGCGTTCCAACTGCAGACGCGGCGGATCGACGCGTGCGAACGCGCCGTCGGGCACAGCCGGCACACCCGGATGCGCACCCTGTTCCTGCGCAGCGTCCTGTTTCCTTCGGTCGACTTCTCGTACGCCGTCCCCGTCGTCGCCGTTCTCCTGGCGGGCGGGGCCCTGCACGCGCACGGCGCAATCGGCCTGGGCGCCGTCGTCACCTGCGCGCTGTACCTGCGCCAGCTGTCGGGACCGCTCGACACGATCCTGTTCTGGGTGGAGCAACTGCAGAGCGCCGGCGCCTCGTTCGCGCGCGTCGAGGGCATCGGCGGGGAGCCGCGCGGGACAGCGTCCTACGAGTTCGAGCCGGTCGGCGACGCCATCGAACTGACCGGCGTGCACTACGCGTACCCGGACGGCGACGACGTCGTCCAGGGCCTCGACCTGACCGTACGGCCGGGCGAACGGCTCGCCGTGGTCGGCCCGTCAGGCGCCGGCAAGACGACGCTGGGCAAGCTGCTCGCGGGCATCGACGCGCCGCGCGCCGGCCGGGTCGACGTCGGTGGTGTCCCGGTGACCGCACTGGCACCCGAGGTGTTGCGGCGGCACATCGTTCTCGTCACGCAGGAGCACCACGTCTTCCTCGGCCCGGTCCGTGACAACCTGCGTCTTGCCGCGCCCGACGCGGACGACGCCCGCCTCGCAGCCGCGCTGGCCGCCGTCGGCGCGGAGTGGGCGGACGGCCTCCCGGACGGCCTCGACACGGAGCTGGGCGCGGGCGGCCTGCGCCTCGACGGCGCTCAGTCGCAGCAGCTCGCGCTGGCCCGCGTGGTGCTTGCGGACCCGCACACCGTGGTCCTCGACGAGGCGACGGCGCTGCTCGACCCGGCCACGGCCCGGCACACGGAGCGCGCCCTCGCGGCGGTGCTGCGCGGCCGCACCGTCATAGCCGTCGCGCACCGCCTGCACACGGCCCACGACGCCGACCGGGTCGCGGTCATGGAGGCCGGCCGGCTGACGGAACTCGGCCCGCACGACGACCTGGTGGCGGCGGACGGAGCGTACGCGGCGCTGTGGCGGTCGTGGCACGGGGAGGTCTAGCGCAGGAGGGGCAGCGCACGGGGCCAGGGCTCGCTCGTCGGCGGCCCCCGCTATTCGTCCGGCGCCGACTCCATGGACGCCACATCGAGCACCCCGTCGCGTTCGGCCAGTACCGCGACGAGTTCGGGCACGTCGGCTGCACCCTCGATCTCCATGCGGACGGCCATCGTGCCGGGGCGGTCGGGGCCCTGCTCCCATTCGGTGCGGTCGGTGCGCAACTCCACCACGCGAAAGCCCCGCCTCGTGCACTCCTCAAGAACGCCGGTCAGGACACTGCTGCCGACCCGGTAGGCGAGGTGCAGGCCCGAGCGCCGTTCCGTGACCAGGGCCGGGACGCGCCGGGTCAGCCACGGGTAGCCGCGCACCACAAGGAAGTGGCAGGCGGTCGCGGCGAAAGCGAGCAGCGGCAGGCCGCCACCGCAGGCCATCCCTATGGCGCAGGTCAGCCAGACCGTCGCGGCGGTGGTGAGACCCCGTACGGCATCCCTTCGTACGAAGATGAGTCCACCGCCGATGAACCCGATACCGGAGACGATCTGCGCCGCGACCCGGGAGGGGTCGAACGACACTCCCTCCAGGGCCAGGACGGAGTTGAATCCGTGCTGCGAGACCTCCATGAACAGGGCGCTGCCCACGCCGACGAGCGTGTGCGTGCGCAGCCCCGCACTCTTCTGCTGCACGGCACGCTCCGCGCCGATCAGCGTGGACAGGACCAGCGCGAGACCCAACTCGGCGAGTTGCCGGAGGCCTTGGCCCGCCGCGGGGTCGAACAGGGGCACTGCGAGCGACGTCACCAGCGGAACCCTCCTTTCCGTTCTCGCCCCGGAACGTGCCCCGGGGCTCTCACGAGGCTAGTCCCGCACCATTGGAGACGGATTGTCAGACCCGTGCGCAAGAGTGGGAACCATGAACGGGACCAGGAACGTCGAGCACCATGGCCGGCAGGCGAAGAACCACGAGGTGGCCGCGGCGCAGGCCTGTCTGCGACTGCTGCACACGGCACGCGCCGCGCTCTCCGGCACCGAACCGCCCGCGACCGCGTCCGTGCTCGCCGTGCCGATCGCGGAGGCCGACGAGGCGCTGCACCGGGCGGGCCTCGCGGGCAACGAGCAGTGGCTGCTCGATCGGATCTACGACCTGGGCCTCGGGCCGCAGGCACCGTAGGATCCGAAGCCGTCGCACTTGGGGGAGTTGACGGGCCGGTCGGGACCGGTCAGGACCAGGCACTCCCCTGTGCTCGTCACCCGACCTGTCAGGAGCCCCCTTGACCCCCTCCCCCTCCGACTTCCCCGACACCGGCACCGGCACCGGCACTGACGCCGCGAACCCCGTCGCGCACCGCATCGACCCCGCAGGCGGCTGCCCGCACGCGCGCAACGCACGACTGATGGAGCGCGGCGCTGTCGCCCCGGTCGTACTCCCCGGTGACGTGCCCGGCATGCTCGTCCTCGGCCACGACGCGCTCAAGGAGTTCCTTGCGCACCCCGACGTCGCCAAGGACGCCCGTCATTTCACGGCGCTGGCCGAGGACCGGATACCGCCGGGCTGGCCGCTGCGCACCTTCGCCACGGTGCGCGGGATGACGACGGCCGACGGCGACGACCACCGGCGGCTGCGCTCGCTGGTGAGCCGGGCGTTCACGGTCCGGCGGGTGGAGGGGCTGCGGCCGCGGATCGAGCGGCTCGTCGACGAACTGCTCGACGGGGTCGCCCGGCAGGCGGCGGCCGACGACGGCGTGGTCGAGCTGCGGTCCCGGTTCGCGCTGCCGCTGCCGATGCGCGTCATCTGTGAACTCTTCGGGGTGGACGAGGAGTTCAGGGGCCGGCTGCACCATCTGTCGAGCCAGGTCGTCGCCACGGACACGACACCTGAGGACTCCCTCGCCGCGAACAAGGAGATGGTGGCGGCGCTCGCCCAGGTGGTGGCGGCACGGGCGAAGGCGCCGGGGGACGATCTCACCAGCGCTCTCATCGCGGCGCGCGAGGAGGACGGCGACCGGCTGAGCCAGGAGGAGCTGATCGGCACGCTCATCCTCTTCGTCATCGCCGGGCACGAGACGACACTGAACCTCGTGACGAACGCGGTGCGGGCCCTGTGCGGGCACCGCGACCAGCTCGCGCTGGTGCGCGCCGGGACGGTGACGTGGACGGACGTCGTGGAGGAGACGCTGCGCTGGGACAGCCCGGTCAGTTACTTCCCGTTCCGCTATCCGACCCGGGACCTCACCGTCGACGGCACGGTGATCCCGCAGGGCACCCCGGTACTCGCCGGATATTCGGGCGCGGGCCGCGACCGGTCCGCCCACGGCCCGGACGCCGACCGCTTCGACGTCACCCGCCCGGCGAAGACCCGGCACCTCTCCCTCGGGCACGGGGCGCACTACTGCCTGGGCGCGCCGCTGGCCCGGCTGGAGGCGACGGTCGCCCTGGAGCGGCTGTTCGCCCGGTTCCCCGACCTCGATCTCGCCGTGCCGGACGAGGAGCTGCCCGCACACGCCGGCTTCGTCGGCAACAGTGTCCGGCGGCTGCCGGTGCGGCCGGGGCCCGACGCGGAGAACCGGTGACAATGTCGGCATGGATCATCCGCATCCCACCCGACTGAATCGCACCCGCACCGACGCCTACCTGGCCCGTATCGGCGCTGCCCGTCCGGCGGCGCCGACCGCCGAGGCGTTGCGCGCCCTGCACCTGGCGCATCTGCGGACCGTTCCGTTCGAGAACCTCTCGGTACACCTGGGAGAGGACATCACGCTCGATACGGACACGCTCGTCGCCAAGCTGGTCGACCGACGGCGCGGCGGCTTCTGCTACGAGCTCAACGGCGCGTTCGCCGCGCTGCTCGACGCCCTCGGCTTCGAGGTGACGCTCCTGCAGGCGCGCGGCGTGGGCGAGGGCGGCCGGCCGGGTATCCCGTACGACCACCTCGCGCTGCGTGTGCGCGACACCGAGGGCGAGGATTGGCTGGCCGACGTCGGCTTCGGTACGCACTCTCACTTCCCTCTCGCCTACGAGGAACGCGGCGACCAGAGCGAGCCCGGCGGGGTCTTCCGCGTCGAGGAGGCCGCCGAGGGCGACCTGCTCGTGTTGCGCGACGGGGAGCCGCAGTACCTGCTCGATCAACGCCCGCGCGCCCTGCGAGACTTCACCGCGGGCGCGTGGTACCACCGCACCTCACCCGCCTCCCACTTCACCCGGTCACTGGTCTGTTCGCTGCTGACCGAGGGCGGCCGGATCACTCTCAGCGGTCATACGCTCACCACGACCGTGGGCGCGGAGCGCACGCGCACCGAGCTGCCCACGGACGCGGCCGTCCTGGACGCCTACGACCAGCACTTCGGCATCGCCTTGGACCGCGTCCCGCCGGAACCGGACATCGCCGAAGGCTGACCCCGCCCGCCGCCCGCTGGTTATGCTGCCGTCGAAGCGCTCAGTGAAGCGCTCAAACGAACAGCAGAAGCGAGGGGGCCATCAGCATGCGCGAACCGGTCGATCTCAGGCGGCAGCGGATCCTCGCCGTCGTGCGGTCGCGCGGCGCGACCCGGGTCAGCGATCTCGCCTCGGAGCTCGCGGTGTCGGTGGTGACGCTCCGACGCGACGTGGAGGAGCTGGCCCGCGAGGGGAAGCTGCGCCGCGGCCACGGGGTGGCCCGCCCGGTCCTGACCGAGACCGAGCAGGCCGCTGCCCCGGCGCCGGCGCCGGCGGACGGCGGCCCGGTCGCGGTCGTCGTGCCCGAGCGGCACGCCTATCTGTACGAGACCGTGCACGGCGCCCGGACCGCCTTCGAGGAGGTCGGCATCCGTATCGCGCTGCACATCGCGCCGACCGTCCCGGGCGCCGAACAACCCATCGTGGAACGGGCGTTGGCGGAAGGCGCGCGCGGGCTGCTGATCGCGCCGCGCTGGCGCAGCCGCGCCACGGAGGAGGCCGACTACGCGTGGCTGGCACGTCTGGACGTGCCGGCCGTCGTCATGGAGCGCAGGCCCCGGCGCGGGAGCGCGCTGCACGCCCTGGACACCGTCTGCACGGACCACTGGTACGGCATCCATCTCGCCGTCGAGCACCTCACGGGCCTGGGTCACCGGCGTATCGTGCTCGCCGCGCGCGACGACAGTCCGACGGCGCGCGCCATCCGTGCGGCCTTCTCGGACATCGCGGCCGGCCACCCGGACGTCGACACGTGGGCGGTGGCCCTCAGCTCGCCCGGCGCGGCTCCCGACCCCGAGGCGGAGAGCGCGGAGAGGGCGATCGAACTCCCGGCTCTGCTCGACGAGTTGGGCGCGACGGCCGCCGTGCTGCACGGCGACGTGGATGCGCTGATGCTGGTGCAGTCGCTGCGTGACAGCGGGGTGCGGGTCCCGGAGGACTGCTCCGCCATCGCGTACGACGATGTGGTCGCGGGTCTCGGCAGCACCCCGCTGACCGCGGTGTCACCACCCAAGGCGGAGGTCGGGCGGGCGGCGGCGGAGCTGCTGCTGCGCCGGATCGACGACCGGACCCCCGGTGGCTCCAACGCTCCGGCGCGCCGCATGGAGCTGCTCCCGGCGCTCATGGTGCGCGGCTCGACGCAGGCTCCGGCCGCCCCTGCCGTCCCGGCACCAACTACTCCCCCGGCGTGAGCGTTTGACCGTTTAATTTTCTTCTGATCGATCTATTGACCAGGTCCGCTCAGCCGATCAGTATTCCCGTGACTCGAACACGCAGGAGCCGCGGGAGGCGCCCATGCCTGGTCGACAGAGCCGTCGATCCATGCTCGCCGCGATCACCGCGCTGCCACTGACGGGCGCCCTGAGCGCCTGCAGCGAAAACGACAGCGCGTCATCCGGGAGCAGCAGCACGTCCGGTACCAAAGGCAAGACCACCATCACGTTCTGGTCCGCGCTGCGCGGCAGCCAGGAAGTGGTGGACCAGTTCAACAAGACGCACGACCACATCAAGGTCGCCTTCGAGCAGATACCCTCCGGCACCTCCGGCGGATACCTCAAGCTCAGCAACGCGGCCCGCGCGGGCAACGCACCTGATGTCGCCACGATCGAGTACCCGCAGGTCCCGGGCTACGCGATCGACGGCGTCGCCCGTGACATCACGGATGCGATCAGCGACAAGCTCAAGGCCAAACTGCTGCCGCAGGCACTCGGCCTGACGACGTTCGAAGGGCGCACGTACAGCGTGCCCCTGGACGTCGAGCCGATGGTGCTGCACTACCGCAAGGACCTCTTCGACAAGTACGGCTTCGACGTCCCCACCACCTGGGACGAGTACACCGATCTGGCCCGCGCCGTGCGCCGCACCGGCGGCAAGCGCAGGGCGACCTTCTTCTCCACGGACATGGGCCTGTTCTCGGGCTGGTGCTGGGGGGCCGGCGCGCACTGGTTCGACACGTCGAAGGGCGCCTGGAACGTGTCGCTCGCCGACGCGCCCACGCGCCGCGTGTCGCGGTACTGGCAGCGCCTCATCGACGAGGACCTCGTCTACGTCAATCCCCCCAACAGCCGCGAGGCCGACGCCCAGGTCGGCAACGGCCTCGTCCTGACCCGGCACAGCGGCGCCTGGGACGCGGGGGCGCAGATGAACGCGCGCCCCGCGCAGAAGGGCCTGTGGCGGATCGCCCCGCAGCCCCAGTGGGACCCGGCGAAGCCCGCACTCGGCACCCAGGGCGGCTCGACCTTCGCGATCACGAAGGACAGCAGGCACCCCGAGGCCGCCATGGAGTTCATCGAGTGGCAGGTCTCCAGCCCCGACGCGATCAAGGCCCGGCTGTCCAGCGGCGCGAGCAGCCAGTACCCGGCCGTGACCGAGCTGATCAAGGAGGGCCGAGCCGCCTTCGACCGCTCGTACTACGGCGGGCAGGACATCTACTCGCTGTTCGAGAAGGAGGCCCAGAAGATCAGCGACGGCTGGGTCTGGGGCCCTCGGATGACGGCGACCGGGCAGGTGATGTCGGACGCCTTCGCCCGCGCGGCGGCGGGTTCCGGAACGATCGAGTCCTCCATGCGCGCCGCGCAGGACGGCACGATGCCCGACCTCAAGGCACTCGGCCTCAAGACCACCCAGCACTCCACGTGAACGTCCGCACCCCGAAAGGCAGGTGAGTCCCATGACCGCGACAACCCATGCACCCGCGACGGCCGCCGCGCCCCCGCGGGAGGCGGACGGCTCCCGGCGCAAGGCGCAGCGTGCGGCCAAGCGCCGCCGGGGCGGCGCCGCGGGTGTCCTGATGGCCCCGTTCTTCGTCCTCCTCGCGCTCGTCTTCCTGATCCCGGTCTGCACCGCGGTCTGGCTGAGCTTCTTCAGCGACGACCAGCCCGGACTCGGCTTCGGCCCGGAGCGCACGGTCTTCGTCGGCCTGCGCTCGTACGCCGCCGTGCTCACGGACCCGTCGTTCCTCTCCGGCCTCGGCACGGTCGCGCTGTACTGCGTGATCTACATCCCGGTGATGACCATCGGCTCGCTGGCGCTGGCGCTCCTGCTCGACTCGGGTGTCGTACGCCTGCGTGCCTGGGCCCAGTTGGGCCTGTTCCTGCCGCACGCGGTGCCCGGCATCATCGCCGCGCTGATCTGGCTGTACCTCTACACCCCCGGCATCAGCCCCATCATCGAAGTGCTCGGCAAGGCCGACATCACCGTCAACTTCCTCGGCCTGCACACCGCGATTCCCTCGATCGTGAACATCGCGGTGTGGAGCAACCTCGGCTACAACATGGTCATCTTCTACGCGGCCCTGCAGGCGGTCCCCCGGGAGGTCCTGGAGGCGTCGGTGGTCGACGGGGCGGGTCCGGTGCGTACCGCGCTCCAGGTGAAGGCACCGCTGGTGCGCTCCTCGATCGTCATGGTCGCGATGTTCACGCTGATCTGGGCGCTGCAACTGTTCACCGAACCCATGTTGCTGCGCGCGGGCTCGCAGGTCGTCGATGCCCGGTTCTCGCCGAGCATGTACATCTACGACGCGGCCTTCAGCCGCAACAACTACTCGCTCGCGGCCGCCGCGTCGGTGATCCTCCTGATCATCACGATCGTCGTCTCCTACGGCGTCACGCGCTGGACCAACCGCGTCAACTCGGACGAGGAGAGCGCCCGATGACCACTGCCGAGATGGGCAGGTCCACCCTGCTGCGCCCCCGGCTCCTGGGCCGGGCGACCGTCAATGTCGTCGTCGCGATCTCCGTCCTCTACACGGTCCTTCCCGCCCTGTGGCTGGTACTCGCCTCGACGAAGTCCCGCGACGCCCTGTTCAGCAGCAGCATCCTGTCGTTCAGCGACTTCTCGCTCGTCCAGAACGTCAAGGACCTGTTCGCGATGGACGGCGGTCTCTACAGCCGCTGGTACGGCAACAGCCTGTTGTACGCGGTCCTCGGCGCGGCGATCGGCGCGATGATCAGCGTCGCCTGCGGCTACGCCTTCGACAAGTACCACTTCCGGCACAAGGAGAAGCTGTTCGGCCTGGTGCTCGCGGCGGTCATGGTGCCGCAGACCGTGCTCGCGCTGCCGCTGTACCTTTTCGCCTCCGCGACCGGCGTCGTGAACACCTTCTGGTCGGTGTTCATCCCCGTCCTGTTCAACCCGTTCGGGGTGTATCTGGGCCGCATCTTCGCCCAGGGCTACGTACCGAACGAGGTTCTGGAGGCGGCACGCGTCGACGGCGCCGGTGAGCTGACGACGTACGTCCGGGTCTCCCTGCGGATGCTCGGCCCCGGTCTGATCACTGTCTTCCTCTTCCAGCTCACCGCCATCTGGAACAACTTCTTCCTGCCGATGGTCATGCTGTCGAACCAGAACCTGTACCCCGTGAGCCTGGGCCTGTTCCAGTGGAACAGTCAGGCGACCGTCTCTCCCGAGTACTACCCGGTGGTGATCATGGGCTCGCTCCTCGCGGTCCTTCCTCTCGTCCTCGCGTTCATCTTCCTCCAGCGCTTCTGGCGGTCCGGCCTGACGGCGGGGGCGGTCAAGTGAGCAAGCCTCGCGTGGCGTTGGCCATGTCCCCCCAGGCCGCGGCGGCCGTCTTCACGCCGCGGTCCGTGGCCGCGCTCACGAAGGTCTGCGACCTGGCGCCCCTGCCCGTCCTGGACGACCTGACGACCGTACGGGCCAAGGAGATCCTCGCCGGGGTCGACGTCCTCGTCACCGGGTGGGGGTGCCCGCGGCTCGACGCGGACGTCCTCGCCGCGGCTCCTCACCTCAAGGCCGTGGTGCACGCGGCCGGTTCGGTGCGCGGGCACGTCACCGACGCCTGCTGGGAACGGGGCATCGAGGTCACCTCGGCGGCCGCGGCCAACGCGCTGCCGGTCGCCGAGTACACCCTCGCGATGATCCTGCTGCACGGCAAGCACGTCCTGGAACGGGCCCGCGACTTCCGGCAGGACCGCGCCCGCGACGCATGGCTGCTCACGTCGCACGACGTCGGCAACTACCGTCGCACCGTGGGCCTGTTGTCCGCGTCGCTGATCGGCCGCCGGGTCGTCGAACTGCTGCGGCCCTTCGACTTCCAAGTCCTGCTGCACGACCCGTACGTCACCCCGACAGAGGCCGCCGAGCTGGGCGTGGAGTGGGTCGAGCTGCCCGAACTCTTCACCCGTAGCGACCTGTTGAGCGTCCACACGCCGCTTCTTCCCGCCACGCGCGGACTGGTGAGCCGCAGCCTCCTGACTTCCATGCGGCCCGGTGCCACGCTCATCAACACCTCGCGCGGCGCCGTCGTCGACCAGGACGCGCTCACCGACGTGGTGCGCGCGGGCCGCATCCGGGCGGTGCTCGACGTCACCGACCCCGAAGTGCTGCCCGCGAAGCACCCGTTGTGGGACTGCCCGAACGCTCTGATCACCCCGCACCTCGCCGGTTCGCAGGGCAGCGAGTGGGAGCGGCTCGCCGACACGGCCGTCGGCGAAGTGGCGCGGTGGGCCGCGGGCGACGGATTCGCCCATCCCGTACGACGCGAAAGGCTGGCGTTCCTGGCATGACCGTTCCCGGTGTGACCATCCCGTTCGAACTTCCCCCTGAGAACCGGGCGTTGAGCCCGTACACCGGATACACCCGCGCCCACTGGGAAGCCGTCGCCGACGGACTGCTCGGCGCCGCCTGGCGCTGGGCCACCCCGCAGGGCGCCCTGCTCGACCTGCCGGGCCGCCCCTCCGCGTCGGGGGTCCGCTCGGACGGCCTCGAAGGTTTCGCCCGTACGTTCCTGGCCGCCGGATTCCGGGTCGCGGGCGCCGACGGCAAGGATCCGCACGGCTGGCTGGAGCGTTACGCGAGCGGCCTCACCGCGGGCACCCGCACGCCCGGCGCCGACGACGCCGAGTCGTGGCCGCTGATCCTCGACCACCACGTACAGGGCCAGCCGATGGTCGAGTCGGCATCGGTGGCGCTCGGCCTGATGCTGACGCGGCCGTGGCTGTGGGACCGGCTCGACAGCGACGTACAGGACCGGGCGGAGAAGTGGCTGCGCGGCGCGATCACCCACACGCCCGCCCCCAACAACTGGTACCTCTTCCCCTTCATGGTGGCGTCGTTCCTGGATTCGGTGGGACGCGGCGACGGAGCCACGGCGCGCGCCATGGAGCGGGCACTCGGCCTGATGGAGACGTGGTACCGGGGCGACGGCTGGTACCAGGACGGCGACGGACGAGCCTTCGACCACTACAACGGCTGGGCGCTGCACCTGTACCCGATGCTGCACGCGCACCTGTCGGGCGACACGGCATCGGCGGCCCATTTCGGCCCCCGGCTGCGCGAGCACCTGGAGAGCTTCTCGCTGCTCTTCGGCGGCGACGGCGCGCCGATCCACTTCGGGCGCTCGCTCACCTACCGCTTCGCCGCGTCGGCGGCGATCGGCGCCGGCGCGGTCACCGGGCACACGCCGCTGACACCCGGCACGTCACGCCGCCTGATCAGCGGCAACCTGCGCTACTTCCTCGACCGGGGCGGCGTGACGGACCAGGGCCTGCTGAGCCTGGGCTGGCACGGCCCGCACGCCGCCACGCTCCAGCCGTACTCCGGGCCCGCGTCCCCGTACTGGGCGTCGAAGGGTTTCGTGGCGCTGCTCGCACCCGAGGGCGACCCGTTGTGGACCGCGACCGAGGAGCCCGCCCCGAGCGAGGGCCCCGACCGGGTGCTCGCGCTGCCGGCGCCGGGGCTGCTCGTGCAGTCGACGCAGGCCGACGGGATCGTCCGCCTGCACAACCACGGCAGTGACCATGTCCGGCCGCACGAGGGCGAGTTCGCGGCCCAGGACGACGCGCTCTACGTCCGCCAGGCGTACTCCACGCACACCGGGCCGACGTCCCGGGCCAACACCGCGGACAACCAGCTCGCCGTCGAGGTCGGCGGCGCCACGAGCACCCGGCGCAGGATCTACCCGCTGGGTGCCGGCCAGGGCGACGGATGGGGCTGGGCCGCGTCTTGGCACCGTCCCGTGTTCGCGTCCGGGCCGCCGATGGTGCCGGGTCTGCGCGTGGAGAACGTGACCGTGGTCCGGGGCCGCCACGAGCTGCGGATCCACCGGGTCGTCGGCGCCCCGCACGGAGCACGGGCGACGCTCACCGGCTGGGCCACGGAGGCGCTCCGCTCGGAGCTGGTCGGGGTGCACGGCTGGGACGACGGCGGGGACCGGGTGCGGGCTCCGGAGGGTACGGCGTACGAGCCGTGGGTGCGGATGCCCCGGCTCTCCGCCGGTGTCGAGGGGACCGTGGTTCTCGTGGCCCTGGCCTCCCTGGGCGGGGAGTCCGGCGAGCCGCTCGCCGAGGCGGTGAGCGAAGTGACCGTCATCGGCGGGGAGTTGACAGTGCGCTGGGCCGATGGTTTCGAGACCGTTGTCGGGTTCGAGCCGCTGCGGGTCCAGTGACGGTGCGCGGGGTCGATCGCGCCGCGGCGGAGCCGCTATGCGATACAGCCCGGCGCACGTAGGACGGCCTGCACGGCAGGGGCGTATCGGTCGACCACCTCCTCGATGTCCGCGGCCCACACATGCGGGCCGCGGGCGATGCCGTACATGACGCCGAGCCCGAGCAGCATCGATACCGCCAGTTCGGCGCGCAGGCCCGCGTCCTCGCCGGCGAGGCGCCCGGCGAGGGCGCCGCTGACCTGGGTGCGGAAGTTGGCCCGCAGGATCTCGCCCTGCTCGCCGTGGAGCGGGGCGAAGACGATGCGCAGGATCGGGTCGGCGCCGCGCTCGGCCTGCCCGGTCAGGACGTGGCGCACCATGTGACGGCCCAGGTCGGCCGGCGGCGCGTCGAGGAAGGACTCCACGTCGGCCTCGAAGTTCATGACGCCGGAGAACAGGGCGTCCTTGCTCCCGAAGTACTTGAGGATGAGGGGCGGGCTGACGCCGGCCCGGTCGGCGACCGCCTTGAGGGTGATGTCGCCGTGCGCGTGCCGGGCGAGCAGGTACCGGGCCGCCTTCACGATGACCGCCTTGGTCGCCTCGGCGTCACGCCGGGCCGCGGGCCCCCGTTCACCGGGCTCCCGTTCGTCGGCGTACGCCGTGGTCATCGCCTCACGCTCCCTTTGCCGTGGCCACCTGGACCGGCGCTCCGGCCGCCGCGCCGTCCCGCGCGCGGTCGGACGGGACGGCCAGGGCGACGGCCGTGGCCACGAGGGCGACCGTACCCGCCATGGCGAACGCGAGCCGATAGCCGGACAGGGCCGGCACCTCGGCGCCGCCCACGCGCGTCGTGTGGTGTACGAGGACGGCGGCGACGGCGGCGCTGGAGACGGCCTGCCCGATCGTGCGCATCAGGACGTTGACGCCGTTCGCGGAGGCGGTCGCGGCCGCCGGGACGGCGCGCAGGATCAGCGTGGGCAGCGCCGAGTAGGCCAGGGTGGTGCCGGTCGACACGACGGCCGCGCCGACGAGGATGACCCACAGGTCGGTGCTGTCGGCGATGCGCACGGCGTAGCCGAGTGCGAGCACGACGCCGCCGATGGCGAGCGTGACGCGGGGCCCGCGGGCGGCGGAGACGCGAGCCGAGACCGGGGAGAAGAGCAGCATGATGACGCCGCTCGGCAGCATGCACAGGCCGGTGGCGACGATGGACAGGCCCAGACCGTAGCCGGTGGCGACGGGGGCCTGGACGAGTTGCGCGGTGACGAGCGAGTTGGCGTAGAACGCGAAGCCGGTGAAGAGCGCCGCGACGTGCGGCAGTCCGACGCGTCGGCCGACGGCCAGGCGCAGGTCCACCAGGGGCCGTGCGGTGCGCAGTTGGTGCCACGCCCACAGGGCGAGGACCGCGACCGCGCCGGCGAAGAGGGCGACGACACGGGCGCTGCCCCAGCCCCACTGCCCGCCCTGGGAGACGCCGAGCAGCAGGCTGATCAGGCCGGCGGCGAGGCCGAGGGTGCCGACCGCGTCGAAGCGGCCCGGCGATCTGACGGGCGATTCGCGCACCGCCCACCAGGCGAGCGCGAGGCCGAGCGCGCCCAGGGCGCTGGTCGCCCAGAACATCACGTGCCAGTTCGCGTACTGCACGATCAGCGCGGCCAGCGGCAGGCCGAGGGCGGCGCCGATGCCGACGGTGGAGCTCATCAGGGCGACGGCGGAACCGGTGCGGTGCGGCGGGAGTTCGTCGCGCAGGATGCTGATGGACAGCGGCACGACGGCCGCGGCGGCGCCCTGCAGCGCGCGGGCGGCGATCAGGATCCGGATGTCGGAGGTCAGCGCGCACAGCACGGAGCCGCCGGTCATCAGAGCGAGCGCGATGAGCAGGACGCGCCGCTTGCCGTACATGTCGCCGGCCCGGCCGAGGACGGGCGTGAGGACGGCACCGGCGAGGAGGGTCGCGGTGACCATCCAGGAGACGGCCGCGGGGGATGCGCCGGTGAGCCGGGGCAGATCCGGCAGCAGCGGCACGACGACGGTCTGCATGACCGCCATGAGGATGCCGCCGAAGGCGAGCACGGGCACGGTGAGGCGCTCGCGCAGGCGCGGCGGCACGGGTATCGGGGCGGTGGCGGGGTCCATGGGGCTCCTGCTCGGGGACGGCGCGTGGCGGCGCGGCCATCGGGGAGAGGGGGTGAATCAGCATTCACCCCGTTGGTGAATCAGTATTCACCAACTCCTGCCCCGCTGTCTGCGCCCCGTCAGGGCCCGGCCGCCGCCCGCAGCGCGGGCGCGAGCGTGGCCGCGAGCGCCGCCAGGGCGCGCCGCACGATCGGCGCGCCGACGCCTTCGGTTCCTGTCGGTCCCGGGCGATACTGCCGATCATGACCTCGACTGACGCGCTCCGCTTCGGACTGGTCGGCACGGGCCCCTGGGCCCGGCGGACCTACGCCCCCACGCTCGCCGCCCACCCGCACGCCGAGTTCACGGGCGTCTGGGGGCGCCGCCCGGAAGCCGCCGCCGAGCTCGCGGCCGGGCACTCCACGACGGCGTACGACGACGTGGACGCGCTGTTCGCGGCGTGCGACGCGGTGGCGTTCGCCGTGCCGCCCGACGTGCAGGCACCGCTTGCCGCCAGGGCCGCCGCGGCCGGCTGTCATCTGCTTCTCGACAAGCCCCTCGCCACGGAACCGGATGCTGCCCGCGCCGTGGTGGAGGCCGCCGACGTGGCGGGCGTGGCCTCGGCCGTCTTCTGCACCATGCGCTACGCGCCCGCCACCTCGGCGTGGATCACCGAACAGGCCGCTGTGGAAGGCTGGTTCACCGGCCGCGCCGACTGGTACGGCGCGCTGTACACGCCAGGTGACGACGCCGACGTGCGAGCCTCGACGCCGTGGCGTGCCGAGCGGGGCGCCCTGTGGGACGTGGGCCCGCACGCCCTGTCGGTGCTGCTGCCGATTCTCGGCGACGTGGTGGCGCTGACGGCCCGGCGCGGCGCCGGTGACACCGTGCATCTGATCCTGGGCCACGAGGACGGCGCTTCCAGCACGGCGACACTGAGCCTGACGACGCCCAAGGCCGCAGGCGGGGTCTGCGTCGAACTGCGGGGCAGCGCCGGGGTGTTCACGATGCCGACGGGCGGCACGGCGCAGGAGGCGCTCGCCGTGGCCGTCGACGTCCTGCTGGAGTCGGCCCGTACGGGCGTGCCGTCGGCATGCGACGCGCGCTTCGGGCTGCGGATCACGGAGATCCTCGCGGCGGCGCAGCTGTCGCTCGAGTCATAGGGTCCCGAACCAGGACTCGGCGAGCGGGTCGAACTCGGCCACACCGTCGGTCGGCGGCAACTCCCTCAAATACCAGGGGAGATCGGCGTACTTGTGCAGCAGGGTGTACGCCATGACGGTACGCGGATCGACGGTGCGGCCGTACGCGGCGGCGAAGCGGGTCATGAGACGCGGATCCGCGCGGGTCACGAACAGGCCGACGGCCACGAAGTCGTAGGCCGGGTCGCCGATCATCGCGGGTTCGAAGTCGAGGAGCCCACCGAGCCGCCGTCCGTCGTCGGTGACGAGCAGGTGCTGCCGCATGAACTCGGTGTGCAGCAGCGCGCGTTCGGTCGCCGGCGCCGGTGCGGCCGCGTCGAGGAAGGCGGCGATCTGCCCGCACCAGTGCTCGGAGAGTCCGTGTGCGCGCTGCTGCCGGACGGCGCCCGCCCGCTGCCCGGCCACGAAGGCATCCCAGTCGGCGGGCCCGACCACGTCGCCGAGCGGGGCCGGGTCGAGCGCGTGCAGCGCGGCGAGGGCATCGCCCGCCGCGTCGACGAGCCGGTCCCGACCGGCGCGCGGGATCCGCGGCCACGCCGGCGACAGGGCCTCCCCCGGCAGCCGCGCCATGAGCACGTAGGCCCAGCCGTTCTCGTACGTGCCCGACGCGAGCAACTCCGGTGTGGTGACGGGGAGTCGGCCGTGCAGGTGCGCCAGGACGCGGGCCTCGCGCACGCCGTCCGCGGCGGCCGCGGCGGGGAAGAGCTTCAGGACGCGCGTGTCACCGAGGGCGTAGACGGGCCGGCTGCCCTCGGAGAACCGCACCGGCTCGGCGTCGGACAGCCCGAGCCGGCGGCACAGATCGAGCACCCCGGGACGCAACAGCGTCTCGTCCGTGACGACCCGGCGCCACTCCTCGTCGGTCTCCACGAGCGGCAGCATGACCGGCACCCTAACCGCGGCCCACCGGCACTTCCATCGCATTTCGGGCCGCCCGTGCGGGCCCTCTACGCTTACGACCATGCCGCTCCAGATCAGCGCCACCAACCCCGAGCACCCGGTGCTCCTGCTCGCCCTGCCGTGGCACATCCCGCTGGAGGAGTGGCCGCCGGAGCATCTCGTGCCGCTGCCGCGCGGCATCTCGCGGCACGTGGTGCGCTACGCCCGCGCCGGTGACGAGGTCGTCGCCGTGAAGGAGCTGGCCGAGCGCCCCGCGCTGCGCGAGTACGAACTGCTGCGCACCATCGACCGGTTGGGGATACCGGCGGTCGATCCGCTGGCCGTCGTCACGGGCCGCGAGCAGCCGGACGGCAGCCCGCTCGAACCGGTCCTGATCACCCGGTTCCTGGGCGGCTCCCAGCCCTACCGCTCCATGTTCGAGACGACGCTGCGCCCGTCCACCGTGCACCGCCTGATGGACGCCCTTGCCGTGCTGCTGGTCCGGCTGCATCTCGCCGGCTTCGCCTGGGGCGACTGCTCGCTCTCCAACACACTGTTCCGGCGCGACGCGGGCGCGTACGCCGCGTATCTCGTGGACGCGGAGACCGGCGAGCTGCATCCGAAGCTGAGTGACGGGCAGCGCGAGTACGACATCGATCTTGCCCGCGTGAACATCAGTGGCGAGATGCTCGACCTGGAGGCCTCCGGGGCCCTGCACCCGTCCATCGACCCGATCGAGTTCGGCACGGAGATAGGGCAGCGCTACGCGAACCTGTGGAGCGAGCTGACCCGCACCTCGGTGTACCCGGCGGGCAAACACCACTACATGGAGCGCCGGATCCGGCGGCTGAACGATCTGGGCTTCGACGTGGCCGAGATGCAGATCTCCCGCTCCCCGCTCGGCGACACCGTCACGTTCGTGCCGAAGGTCGTCGACGCGGGCCACCACCAGCGCCAGCTGCTGCGCCTCACGGGCCTGGACGCGGAGGAGAACCAGGCGCGGCGGCTGCTCGGCGATCTGGAGAGCTGGATGGCGACCCAGGACGACGCGCAGGACGCCCGCCCGGAGGTCCTCGCCCACCGGTGGGTGCGCGACGTGTTCCGGCCGACGGTCCGCGCGGTGCGCGACCGGATCCCGACCCCGACGGACGCGGCCGAGTTGTACCACGAACTTCTGGAGCACCGCTGGTACTTGTCCGAGCGCGCCCAGCACGACATCGGCCTGGACGCGGCGGCGGAGGACTACGTACGCGGCATGACCAAGGCGGAGTGAGCCCGGCCCTGGTCCCGAACCACCGCTCAGGACCGGGCGCGGTCGGTGCCGTGGCCGCTACGTAATGGCGAGTGACGGCACCGACCGCAGCCAGTGACCCCCGGAAACGCTCGCGGACGAGCGTGGGACGTGCGTTCTGCAACGCATATTCCGGCCACATCGAACAATTTAGTGGCCCGGTCCCACTCTCTCTTCCTCGAACAGCCCGAAGGCTCGTGAGTGACCCGACGCCGGGAAATTTCGGCCATTTTCGAGCGGCCGGGCACAGGTGCCCCATCACTGCGTCTACATGCCCACAGTTGATGAAACCGGCAGGTGGGTAACCCCGAGGCCCCCATCATGACGGACCGTCTGATCGTTTTCTTCGGGCAATGTTTATTACCAAAGGCGATGGGAGTATTTAGACTGCTCACGCTCAACTCGGCGTGTACGAAGAGGGATTACCCACCATGAACAAGAAGGCGCTCCGCGCCCTGCTCCGTGAACGGCGCGCCCTCATAGCCCCCGAGTCCCACGGCTTCACCCGCCCCACGGGACAGGGCCGGCGCGCGCCCGGTCTGTCGCAGCACCAGGTGGATCAGCTGCTGCATCGCACACTCGGGACATATCACCGGCTGGAGTCGGGGACCTACCCGAGCGCACCGGCGGATCTGCTGCGCGACGTGGCGCGGCTGTTCGGGCTGAATGAGCAGGAGTGGGTACTGCTGTGCCGTTATGCGCTGCTGCAGGATCCACCCGGTCCGCTGTATCTGTCGTCGGGCAAGGAGATCCCGGGTGTGTGGCAGGAGGCGGTCGACGGCATCAGCCACATCGCCTACGTGTCCGACGCGTCCTGGGACCTGCTCGCCTGCAACCAGGCCTTCATGGAACTGTTTCCCGGCCACCGGCCGCCGCAGAACACGATGCGGTGGATGCTGCTGGACCGGCATGCCCGTCGCATGCTCACGGACTGGGCCACCGCGTGGGCCCCGCTGCTGCTCCCCCAGTTGCGGGCGGCTCTGGCCTCGCGCCCGGACGACGACACGCTCTGCCAGATCGAGAAGGAGGTCCTGGCCGACCCGGACGCGGCCCCGATCTATGAGGCGGGCGGCTCCGCCATCCATCCGGACGGCGACGAACGGCCGCTCCTGCACGCCCGGTTGGGCCCCGGCTGGGCGACCATGTGCGCGGCGCAGCCGCTCACCACACCCGGGGCGCGGTTGATGATCCTCGTCTTCCACCCCGGCATCCGGCGCGCACATCCCCGAATCCCCGCGCTGCAGGCGGGTTGATGCTCCCGGCTTCAACCATCGACGGCGGTGACGTACGTTGAGGTGGCCCCCCACACCCCCTCCAGCCCCGTGGGAGCTACCGAATGCCTGACATACCTGCGTACGTGTCCAGACCTCGCACCGTCCTGGGCGCCCACAAGGTGACCACCGACGAGATCGCGGACGACATACGCGCGCACCACCCGGACCATCCGCGGCTGGCGGCCGCGGTCCGCGCGGTGCACGGGTGCGGCGTACGCACCCGGCACTTCACGCGTCCGCTCACCTCGGAGACCGTCGCGGGCACGGGCGGTGTCGGCGAGCGTGCCCGCGCCGCGTTCACCGACGCGCTGGAACTCGCCCACGAAGCAGCCCAAGCGGCGCTCACCGACGCGAACCTTTCGGCGACGGACCTCGACGGGATCGTCACCACGCACTCCACCGGTTGGTCGGTGCCCAACCTCGACGTGCACCTCATGACCCGCCTGGGCATGCGTCCCGGCGCCCGTGCCCTCGCGCACACGACGCTCGCGTGCACCGGGGGCACCAAGTCGCTCATCCGCGCGGCGGACATGGTGGCCGCCAGGCCCGGCAGCGCCGTGCTCGTCGTCGCCGCGGAAGTGATCTCCGCCGTGTACCACCACAGCGACACCGGCATCGACGCGATGATCTACAAGGCCCTGTTCGGCGACTCGGCGGGTGCCGCCGTCGTCAGCGGCGAGCCGCTCGGTCCCGGCTTCGCGATCGGCGACAGTTTCGAGCACGTCCTCCCCGGCACCATGCAACACCTGGGCGGCCGGATCACCCCCGACGGGCTTCACTTCGACGCCACGAAGGAGGGGCGCGCCGCCTCCCGCGAGGCACTGCCCGCCTTCACCGACTGGCTCGGCGGCCGCCGCACCGACTTCGCGGTCATCCACCCCGGCAGCCCGCGCATCATCTCCGACACCGCCGCCGCACTACGTCTCGACGAGCGCGCCGCCCGGCACTCCACCGACACCCTCACCGACGAGGGCAATCTGGGCGGCGTCAGCGTGCTCCGCGTCCTGGAGCGCACGCACGACGAACCGCCGGAGCCGGGCGCCCGGGGCACGATGGTCGCCTACGGCCCCGGCTTCGCCACCGCGGCCCTGCACGGCCACTGGCACGCCTGACGCACCCGTCCAGGACAACGTGAACCGCCTTCCGCCCAGAAAGATGTCCCGCCGGGACTCATGTCCCATCGGGACATCAAGGTGTACCCTGGACCTATGAAGGCGAACGAGCCCCACCCCGCCCGGCCCCCCGAGGACCGTCGACAGGCCAAGGCCCGCCGGACGCGCGAGGCGCTGGCGGAGGCGGCCGTCGAGCTGGTGCTCGAGCGGGGGCTCGGGGACGTGACCGTCGAGGCGATCGCCGAGCGCGCGGACGTCACGCGCCGCACCTTCAGCCGGCACTTCGCCGGCAAGGAGGACGCGGCGCTGGACTTCACCCGCGCGGACGGCGCCCGGATCAACGCGGCGCTGCGCGCCCGCCCCGAGGACGAATCCCCGCTGCTCGCGTACCGCGGCGCCGTCGGGGACTGGCTGGCCGACCGGGAGACCCCCGGCTGGCACCACCGCCCCAGCCTGCGCCGGCTGTACGCCGCCGTGGACGAGGAGCCCGCACTGTTCGCCGCGTACGAGCGCATCCGGGTCGACGCCCAGGACGAGTCCGTGCGCATCATCGCCGACCGGCTCGGCACCGACCCATCGAGGGACCTGCGTCCCGAGGTCGTCGTCGGCGCCGCCGCCGGTGTACTGACCGCCGCGCTGCGCACCTGGGCGCGCGGTACGAACAAGGACGCCGAAGACCTCGCCGCATTGGTGACGCAGGCCTACGACGCTCTCATCGGGGAGGCCGCCCGATCGGCGGCGACCTCCGACATCGCAACCAGAGAGTGACACGCACCATGAGCACCACCCCCACCACCGGCCAGGTCACCGAGTACGCCGCCGAGTTCGCCGGAAAGACTGCCCTGGTCACCGGCTCCGCCTCCGGCATCGGCCTGGCCACCGCCCGCCGCCTCGGCCGCGGCGGCGCGAACGTCGTCATCGCCGACTTCAACGAGCAGGGCGCGAAGGAAGCCGCCGAGACCCTGAAGGGCGAGGGCATCGAGGCCGCCGCCGTCGCGCTCGACGTCACGCAGCCCGCCTCCGTCGAGGCCGCCGTGCGGTTCGCCGTCGACACCTTCGGCGGACTCGACCTGGCCGTGAACAACGCCGGTATCGGCGGCGCCAGCGCCCCCACCGGTGACTACGACATCGACGTGTACAACCGGGTCGTGCGGACCAACCTCGACGGCGTCTTCTACTCGATGCGTTACGAGCTCCCCGCCATCGAGGCGGCGGGCAAGGGCGGCGCAGTTGTGAACGTCGCCTCGATCCTCGGGTCGGTCGGCTTCGCGGGCTCCCCCGCGTACGTGGCCGCCAAGCACGGCGTCGTCGGCCTGACCAAGACCGCGGGCGCCGAGTACGCGGCCAAGGGCATCCGTGTCAACGCGGTCGGTCCGGGCTTCATCGAGACCCCGCTCCTCAAGGAGATGGACAAGGCCGCCTACGACGGTCTCGTCGGCCTGCACCCGGCCGCCCGGCTCGGTCGGTCCGAGGAGGTCGCGGAGCTGATCGCGTTCCTGCTCTCGGAGCGCGCCTCGTTCATCGCCGGCAGCTACCACCTGGTGGACGGCGCCTACACCGCCGTCTGATCCGCCGGTACGCCGAAGCCCCTCACCTCATGGGCCCTGGGCGACGAGACCGATCTCGTCGCCCAGGGCCCATCGCACGCTCTGACGTCACGGTCGTCGATGCCGTCACCACTGTCGCCACTGTCAACCTGCGGCACTTGTTTCACAGCTTCAGTCATGGAACGGTCTGTACGGGGCAGGCGCGGGGTTTGGTCCGGCACGAGGAGGGGCGCAGGGGCGCGATGGAACGGCAGGCAGCACAAGGCATATCCGGCGGCGGCAAGGCACGGGAGTCGTACTTCGACAACGTGAAGTTCCTGACCATCGTGCTCGTCGCGTGCGGGCACGCGTGGGAACCGCTGACCTACGGCAGTCGCGCGGTGACGGCGGTGTATCTCACCGTGTACGCCTTCCACATGCCGGCGTTCGCACTCGTGTCGGGATACTTCTCCCGCAGCTTCGACATGGCTCCCCGTCGGCTGACGCGGCTGGTGACCGGGGTCGCCGTGCCGTACGTCGTCTTCGAGGTGGCGTACACACTGTTCTACCGATGGCGGCAGGATGATCCCGGGTATCCGATCAGCCTGCTGGATCCGTGGTATTTGATGTGGTTCCTGCTGGCGCTGTTCATCTGGCGACTCTCGACGCCGCTGTGGCTGCAGATGCGCCACCCGGTGATCGTGTCGCTCGCGCTGGCGACGGGCGTGTCGATGATGCCGGACGCGGGCGGCGACATGGCGCTGCAGCGGGTGATGCAGTTCCTGCCGTTCTTCGTGGCGGGTCTGGTGCTGCGGCCCGAGCACTTCGCGCGGCTGCGCACCTGGCGGGTACGCAGGGCGATGGTCCCGGTGGCGCTGGCCGCGGTGGCGGCCGCGTACTGGGTGGCGCCGTGGTTCGACGCCGGCTGGTTCTATCACCGCGGGGCCGTGGAAGGTCGCGGGGTGCCCGGGTGGGCGGGGCTGTTCGCGACGCCCGCCCTGTTCGTCCTCGCGCTCGTGCTCACGGCGTGCTTCCTGGCGTGGGTACCGGGGCGCAAGCTGTTCTTCACCGCGCTGGGGACCGGGACGATCTACGCGTATCTGCTGCACGGTTTCGTCATCAAGTCCGCGCGGTTCGGGGGCTGGTACCACCACCCCTGGCTGCACACCCCGCTGGGTGAGCTGGCCGTGACGGCGACGGCGGTCATCGGTATCACCCTGCTGTGCACGAACCCGGTGCGACGCGTCTTCCGGTTCGTCGTCGAGCCGCGGATGGACTGGGCGTTCCGGCGCGCCAAGCCGGTGCCGGAGCCCGAGCGGCCCGCCGAGCGCGAGAAGGTCACCTCCGGCGGCGGCTGACGGCCTGCGCCGAGGCGAGCAGGCAGTGCATGCGCTCGGTGAGGGAGGCCATGTCGTCGGCGGGGCTGTGGAACGGGATCCGTACGTCGGCCTGTCCGCGGGCGCGCTCCAGACGCAGTGTCAGTCCGTGCCGGTCGACGGCGAGAGGCTGGACGCGGACGACGCCGTGCAGGCTGTCGGGGGTGACGAGCCGGGTGAGCTGCTCGACGGCCTCGGGGTGCGCGTCGGCGAGATGTGTCAGCAGGCGGGGCTCGGCGAGGGCCAGCGGATCGGGGGCGGCGCCGGCGAGTTCGTCGAGGTCGATACCGAGGCGTTCGGTGCGGGTCTGGAGCACGGCGCGCTGGGGGCGCAGCACCATTTCCTCACCGTCGGGCACGAGTTCTCCCGAGAGCCAGAGCCGGGCGCGGACCCGGTCGCGTACCGGGACGGGCGCGGCGTCGGCGAACTCCATGAGGGTGGTGGGGCGGCCGTGCGGTGAGATCAGCACGGCCGCTGCGAGCACGCTGTCCGGCGGCGGCGCGATCCGCACCGTGCCGTCCTCGGTGACGCGATGCGCGCCGACGAGGTCGTCCTGTCCCACATCGGTGGTGACGCCGCAGGTCCATGCGGCGGCGAGCACGGAGCGTGCGCGGGCCGCCGTGGTGGGCACGGCGGTAGCGATCTGTCGGACACCCATCCCGAACCTCCATTAGGTAAGCCTTGCCTAACTTATCCGAGATCGCCGACAGTGGTCCACCCCGACGCCCGGTGTCGTCGACGAGCCGGGTGAGCGGTGGTGCGGTTGACTCACGACGTGCGCCGATTTCTCCTGCTCCTGTTCGTCACCGCCGGCGCGGCCGGGACGCTGGTCCTGTCGCTGCTGCTCTCGCCGTGGTGGTGGTTCGCCGCGGGCCCGCTGCTCGCGCTCGCCGCACTCGGCGCCTGGGACCTGGCCCAGCCGCGCCACTCGGTGCTGCGCAACTATCCGCTCCTCGGTCACCTGCGGTTCCTGATGGAGACGCTGCGCCCCGAGATCCAGCAGTACTTCGTGGAGCGCAATTACGACGGGCGGCCCTACGACCGGGACGTGCGCAGCATCGTGTACGAGCGGGCGAAGGACGTGGAGGCCGAGGAGCCGTTCGGCACGGAGCGGGACGTGTACGAGGAGGGATACGAGTACCTCGTGCCGTCGATGCACCCGACGGACCCGCCCGAACGGCCGCCGCGCGTACGGATCGGCGGGCCCGACTGCGCGCTCCCGTACGACATGGCGCTCCTGAACGTCTCGGCGATGAGCTTCGGCGCCCTGTCGGGGAACGCGCTCCGCGCCCTCAACAAGGGCGCCGCCCTGGGTGGTTTCGCGCACGACACCGGCGAGGGCGGCCTCTCCGAGCATCATCTGGCCCACGGCGGCGACCTGGTGTGGGAGATCGGCACCGGCTACTTCGGGTGCCGTACCGACGACGGCCGCTTCGACCGAGCCGAGTTCGCCGAGAAGGCGGCCCACGAGCAGATCAAGTGCGTGTCCGTGAAGCTGTCGCAGGGCGCGAAGCCGGGGATCGGCGGGGTCCTGCCGGGCGGCAAGGTGACGGCGGAGATCGCAAGCGTGCGGGACGTTCCCGAGGGCGAGACGGTGGTCTCACCGCCGTATCACAAGGAGTTCGACACTCCACGCCAACTGATGGGCTTTCTTGCGGAGTTGAGAAGCCTGACGGGTGGTAAGCCGGTCGGGTTCAAGCTGTGCGTGGGCTCGCGGGTCCAGTTCCTCGCGGTGTGCAAGGCGATGCTCGCGGAAGGGGTCACGCCGGACTTCGTGATCGTGGACGGGGCGGAGGGCGGCACCGGCGCGGCGCCCCTCGAATTCGCCGACCACCTCGGCGCGCCGCTCACCGAGGGGCTGATCACGGTGCACAACGCGCTCGTCGGCACGGGGCTGCGGTCCCGGATCCGGATCGGCGCGAGCGGCAAGGTCGCCACCGGCGCCGACATCGTCAAACGGCTCCTCCAGGGCGCGGACTTCACGAACGCGGCCCGCGCCATGATGTTCGCCGTCGGCTGCATCCAGTCGCAGCGCTGCCACACGAACACCTGCCCGGTAGGGGTGGCCACCCAGGACCCGCGCCGCGCACGGGCGTTGGACGTCGAGGACAAAGCCGCCCGGGCCCACCACTACCAGCAGGCGACCGTGCACAGCGCGATGCAGATCATGGCCGCGATGGGCATCCAGGATCCCCGGGAACTCCGCCCCGACCTGCTCATGCGCCGCATCGCACCGCACGAGGTGCGCTCGTACGGACAGCTCTACGAGTGGCTGGAACCGGGGAGCCTGATCGGCGAACCCCCCGCGACCTGGGCCGCCGACTGGGCCGCGGCGCATCCCGATCGCTTCTGAGCCACCTGCTTGCACCAACTCCACGCGAACGAGGGGTGAATATGCCATCCGCCCACGCGCCGCGATCCGGAACGGCATCATGCCGCCATGGACGGTACTGCGCTTCTGCGGGAGCTCTTCACGCCCGACGAATACGACGCGGTGAGCAGGCACGCGGATCATCTGGGGGTGACAGTGGTCGAGTACGTTCGCCGCACCGCCGCCGAACGGGCCCTGGAGCGGCTGCACTTGTCGGAGGCCATCGAGGCCCAGGCCCTGCACCTGGGGAAGTTGTCGATACCGCAGGTCGACCGGGCGCGCTGCGGGGGCCGCGCCTCGTCGCCGGCCCTCGAGCGCTTCCTGGACACGCTGGCGCACCCCACCGAAGGAGACTGACGTACCGTCAATCCGCGTGTTCCGGCCACGCCGGGGCATCCGGAGTGCATGACATCGGCGACGGCACCACCCAGTAAGGCGGACCGGGCCCGTTCGGGGCGCTGGTGGCGCATTCTCGTGCGGGCGGCGGTCGCGCTCGTCGCGTTCCTCGCCCTGGTCCTGTTCTCCGCCGTGCTGGCCCGTCTCACCCTCACCCCGTCCCCCGCGTCCGACCGGATCGCCGGATCGAATCTGCGGCCGGGCGCCTCGCTGCGGCAGTACGCGGAGTCGTACACCTTCCTGGCCGCGTGCAAGCAGATCGGCGGAAACCTCCTGCTCGGGGCGCCGTTCGGGCTGCTGCTGCCGGTGCTCGTGGCGCGGCGGATGCGGATGGTTCGGGTACTGCTGCTGACCGCGGTGGTCATGGTGCTCGTGGAGCTGGCGCAGGGCGCGCTCGTGCAGGGCCGCGCGTTCGACGTGGACGACGTCATCCTCAACACGGCGGGCGCGCTCATCGCGTACGTCCTGGTCGGCCGGCGTATCGGGCACGGCTACCACGCGCTGGCGGGCCCGCCACCCGAACGGACCCGCTTGCCGATCATGTTGCGTGGGAAGGTGGCCCGTTACCGGAACAAGGCCCATGCAGGAGACAACGAGAGGAAGTGATCGTCATGCGTGCGTTCAAGGTCGCCGAACGGCGTGCCGCACGCGTGGAGTACCTGATGCCGCGGGGCTCGGGCGCCGCCCGTTGGGCCCGGCGCCTGACCCGGTCGTTCCTCGCGGGGCGCACGGACGAGGCGGCGGCGGACGCCGAACTGGTGGTGTCGGAGCTCGTCACGAACGCCACGCGCGTGTCCGACCACCGCTGCCGGATGAGTCTGCGCGTGGACGCCGGCGAACTGATCGTGGAAGTGCGCGACGACGGGCCGGGGCTCCCCCACCTCAGGCCCGCCTCCGAGACGGCCGAGTCGGGCCGCGGCATCGCGCTGGTCCACGCGCTCGCCCAGCGCTGGAGCGTCGAGCCGGACCCGCGCGGCGGCAAGACGGTACGAGCGGTCTTCGCCCCGTCCTGACCTCATCTTTCCTTTTGTGACGTTCTGACGTTTCGACGCGCCTTCGTGCTGACGGGTGGGCAGGCGCGGACGACAGCGCACGGCTGCCGCCCGGCCCGAGCGCAGAGGACCCTCTCAGTGGCCGCGCTTGATCCACTCGTCGAGCCCCGGCGCCTCCGCCCCGATGGTCGTGCTGTCCCCGTGTCCGGTACGCACGACGGTCTCGGACGGCAGGGTCAGCAGCCGGTCGCGGATCGACTCGACGATGGTCGGGAAGTCGCTGAACGTACGCCCGGTCGCACCGGGCCCGCCCTGGAACAGGGTGTCCCCGGAGAAGACGGTGCCGAGCGCGGGCGCGTACAGACTCACCGCCCCGTGGCAGTGCCCCGGCGTGTGCAGCACGGTCAACTCGACTCCTGCGACGGCCAGTTGCTGCCCGTCCGCGAGCTCGCCGTCGGGTGCCCGATCCGGATGCGTACGCTTCCACAGCTCCGTGTCGGCGGGGTGCAGCAGGATCGGTGCGCCCGTGCGCGCGGCGAGCGCGGGCGCGGCGTCGATGTGGTCGTCGTGGGCGTGGGTGCACACGATCGCGACGAGCCGCCGGTCCCCGACGGCCGCGGCGATGGCGTCTGCGTCGTGTGCCGCGTCGATGACGAGGACCTCGGAGTCGTCGCCCACGAGCCACACATTGTTGTCGACGTCCCAGGTGCCGCCGTCGAGGGAGAACGTGCCGGAGGTGATGAGGTGCTCGACGCGAGCACCGCTGTCGGCGGAGGCGCCCATCAGAACATCACCACCGAACGCAGCACGTCACCCTGGTGCATCCGCTCGAACGCCTTCTCCACGTCGTCGAGCGCGATGGTCTCGGTGACGAACGCGTCGAGGTCGAGACGGCCCTGCAGGTACAGGTCGACGAGCATCGGGAAGTCGCGGGAGGGCAGGCAGTCGCCGTACCAGGACGACTTGAGCGCGCCGCCGCGTCCGAACACGTCGAGCAGCGGCAGTTCGATGCGCATCTCGGGGGTCGGCACCCCGACGAGCACCACGGTGCCCGCCAAGTCCCTTGCGTAGAAGGCTTGTTCATAGGTCTCCGGGCGGCCGACCGCCTCGATGACCACGTCCGCGCCGAAGCCGCCGGTCAGCTGACGCACGGCCTCGATCGCGTCCGTGGAGCGGGAGTTGACCGTGTGCGTGGCGCCGAGCGAGCGCGCCGTCTCCAGCTTCGCGTCGTCGATGTCGACGGCGATGATCTTCGCGGCGCCGGCGAGACGGGCCCCGACCACCGCCGCGTTGCCGACACCGCCGCAGCCGATGACGGCGACGGAGTCGCCGCGCCCGACCTCACCGGTGTTGATGGCGGCGCCGAGCCCGGCCATCACACCGCAGCCGAGCAGTCCGGCCGCGGCGGGCGACGCGGACGGGTCGACCTTGGTGCACTGCCCGGCGGCGACCAGCGTCTTCTCGGCGAACGCGCCGATACCGAGCGCCGGGGTGAGTTCGGTGCCGTCGGAGAGGGTCATCTTCTGCTTCGCGTTGTGCGTGTCGAAGCAGTACTGGGGCCGGCCGCGCCGACAGGCCCGGCACTGGCCGCACACGGCGCGCCAGTTGAGGATCACGAAATCACCGGGCGCGACCTCGCTCACCCCCTCCCCCACGGACTCCACCACACCGGCCGCCTCGTGCCCGAGCAGGAACGGGAACTCGTCGTTGATCCCGCCCTCCCGGTAGTGCAGATCGGTGTGGCAGACCCCGCACGCCTGGATCTTGACCACGGCCTCGCCAGGACCCGGGTCCGGCACCGTGATCGTCTCGATCGCCACCGGCGCGCCCTTGGATCGCGCGATCACGCCCTGCACCTGCTGTGCCATGACGGTCAGCCCTCTTTCTCTCGGCGTCGTCTCTCTACGCTGTTCTCTGCGCTGTCTCTACGCTGTTCTCCGCGCTGTACAGCGCACCCATCGTCGCGCACGCGCGCGGCCTGGAACAGCACCGGTGCCCAGGTCGGAGCGTTCTAGGCTGCCGGGATGCCTGATCTCCCTGCTCGACCGGTGGCGGCGTCCCCCCTCCTGCCCGTCAACGGTGTCCTCACGGTCACGCTCGTCGTGCTGTTGCTTCTCGCCGCGTCCGTGGCGGCGGTGTTCCGACTCGCGCCCGACGCCTCGTGGCGCCGGGCCAGGGACATCTCGGTGGCGGGCCTTCGCGCGACGGTCCAACTCGGCGCGGTCTCCCTGGTGATCGGCTGGGTGGTCCGGCACGGGGCGGCGCTGCTCGGGTTCGTCCTCCTCATGTTCTGCGTGGCGGCGCGCACGGCGGGCCGCCGCATCACCCCGGATCGCAGCTGGATATGGGCGGCTCTGCCGATCGCCGCGCCGGTGGCCCCGATCGTCGGCGCGCTCGTCGCGTCGGGCCTGCTGCCGCCGCGCGGCATCGCGCTGATCCCGGTCACCGGCATTCTCATAGGCGGTGCGCTCACGGCGACCGTCCTCGCGGGCCGACGCGCCCTGGACGAGCTCACCGCGCGCCACGGCGAGGTGGAAGCCTGTCTGGCCCTCGGCCTGCTCCCCCACGACGCCCGCCTGGAGATAGCCCGCCCCGCCGCGTCCGACGCCCTGCTCCCCGGCCTCGACCAGACCCGTACGGTCGGCCTGGTCACCCTGCCCGGCGCGTTCGTCGGCATGCTCCTGGGCGGCGCGTCCCCGGTGATGGCAGGCGTGGTCCAGCTCTTCGTCCTCGTGGCCCTCATGGCCGTCCAGGCGATCGCGGTGGCGACGACGGTCGAGCTGGTGGCGAGGGGACACCTGCACCGCCCCGCCCGCTGAGCCACTGCACACCAGGCGACGGCGCACGGGGATGGCCCGTGTCCGCCCTTCACTGTCCGCGATGCCAGGACTAGCGTCGAAGGCCCAGAAATCCACGACCCCATCACTCACCCACGAACCCATCCCGCAACCACGAACCCATCCCGCAACCGCTGACCGCTCCGTTGGAGACACGATGCTCCAGACACGTGAGTTGTTCGACAGCCTTGCCTCCCGGGCAGACCACCTCGACAACCAGATCCTGGCCGCGACCGCCGACGCCCTCTCGACGTGCGAACAAGCCGTCACCGCCTGCGCTACAGGGATGCTCGCCGAAAAGGAGGCCGACGAACTCCGCGTCTCCATCAACCGGGACCTGGACTGCGCCGACGTGGCGTCCGCCACCCGGCGGGTCCTGACCCGGGGGACCGACGCCGACCCCGCCCTGTTGGCGACGCAGTTGCAGGCGTGCGCCCTCGCCTGCGAGCGCAGCCACGAGCTGTGCAGCCGGCACGCCGCGCAACACGAACACTGCCGCCTCTGCTCGCAGGCCACGGACCACGCGGCCACCGCATGCCGCGAGGTCCTGGAGGCGCTGCGACCCTAGGGACCAGAAGGGCCCCTGCGCCTCCGGCCCCGGTGGCGGGCCCTGGCCCGCCACCGGGGCCGTCGTCGTCAGCGAGGGAGGACGGCCTCGATGGCGGTGGTGACCTCGTCGGCGTCGGGCTCGGTCTGCGGAGAGAAGCGCGCCTTGATGGTCGCGTCGGGGGCGACGAGGAACTTCTCGAAGTTCCAGCGCACGTCACCGGTGTACCCCTCGGCGTCGGGAGTGGCGACCAGCTGGTCATAGAGCGGGTGCCGGTCCGCCCCGTTGACGTCGGCCTTCTCCGTCATCGGGAACGTCACGCCGTACGTCGCCGAGCAGAACTCGGCGATCTCGTCGGCGGTCCCGGGCTCCTGGCCCATGAACTGGTTGCACGGCACGCCCAGCACCGTGAAGCCGCGGTCGGCGTACCGCTTCTGGAGCTCCTCCAAAGCGGCGTACTGCGGGGTCAGGCCGCACTTGGAGGCGACGTTGACGATCAGTACGGCCTTGCCCTTGTGCTGGGTGAGGTCGGCGGGGCCGCCGGCGAGAGCGGCGATCTCGGTGTCGAGGACAGACATGAAACTCCTTGCGTATGCGGTGCTCACGAAGTGCTGTCGATCGGCCCATTGTGCGCATGTCCTGCGACCGGGCTCGTGCGGGGGCCCGGCCCGGCCGGGCCGGGTGTGAGCTCAGGAAGACCCGTACTCGTGGGCGGGCCCGCCGCGCCACTCGATGTGCGGGGAGTCCCCGAGCACGATGTCCTCCGCGTTCTCCAGGCCCGCGCGGCGCAGGAACTCGACGACGTCCGCGTCGGAGTGCGCGAGTCCGAGGGTGGTGTTGCCGACCGTGACGCTGCGCCCGCCGCTCGGGGACGGGCGGTGCACGACTACCACGTCACGGCCTTCTCTCGCTCTGTCGCGCCCGAAGCCGCAGTTCCGCCTCGGCCGCCGGGGTCAGCCGCTCACCGGCCAGTACGCGGGAGAGGTGCAGCAGACGGCGGCGCAGAGCCGTGCGGCCGGGATGCTCGGCCAGCTCCCGGTAGGTCTCGGTCCATTCCTGCCGTGTCTGTACGAGGTCATCGGTGATGGTGTGCCGCATAACCGGGATTAGATCGCATGTTCGATTTCAGGCGCAAGCGGCGCTCCCAGAGGTGGCGCGGTGTGCCGAAAGCGTCTCCATCATTCGTCACGTTACGCAATGATGCAGTGACACAAGGTGGGCGCCCCCAGGTCGGGCGGCCGCCGCGAGGGGGTCTCGAGTGGAACCGTCCGAAGCACCCATCGCCCTTGACCGCGACGTCTTCATGCGCAGCCTGATCCGCGAACTGGCGCGCGTCCTGGAGGACGTGGTCGGTCTGGAGGAGGCCGCGGGATACGTCAGCCTCGTCAGCCAGACCATCGGCGACGACATCAACCGCCAGTACACCAAGGCGCTTTCGGTGGACCGTTTCGACCGGGAACAGGTCGCGAAAGTCATGGTCGATCTCAAGAAGCGCCTCGGCGGCGCCTTCTTCGTCATCGAGGAGAACGACCAGCGCATCGTGCTGGGCAACCGGGTGTGCCCGTTCGGTGAGAAGGTCGTGGGCCGCCCCTCGATGTGCATGATGACGTCGAACCTCTTCGGAACGATCGCCGCGGAGAACCTCGGCTACGCGCGCGTGGAGCTGGACAAGACCATCGCCCGCTGGGACGTGGGCTGTCGCGTCGTCGTCCATCTGCGTCCCCCCTCGGAACCGGGCCAGGACGCGGGGCGTGAGTACTACGGCGAATTTCTGTGATCTGCGCCGAGTCGCTCAGACTGTTCCGCCAGATCACCGGCATGCTCACGGAACCCGTGCTGCTCGTCGCCGCCGACACCCAGGTGCTGGCCGCGAACCCCGCGGCGGTTCGGCTGCTGCCGGGCGTCAGGGAGGGTCCGACGCTGAGCAACCTCGTCTCCGAACCCGGCGACGACGTCGCCCTGTTCGTCCGGCAGTGGCTGCGCACCAGCAATCCGACCCCGGCCGGCCTCACCCTGCACGGTTTCGACGGCACCCGGGTACGTTCCCGCTGTTTCGGTGCCCGGGCCCAATGGGTGCCCACGCCCGCCGTCCACCTGCGCGCCGTCCGCATCGACCCCGGCGACCGCTTCCTCACCCTCAAAGAGCGTGTGAACGCCCTGGAACGGGAGCGCAGCCTCCGCTTCCGCGCCACGGAGGACCGCCTCGCCCTCACCTCGTCGCTGGCCGCGGCCCACGCCAGACTCGACCACTTGCACGCCCTCGTCGTGGCGACCAGCACGGCCGCCACGGCCGCCGACGTCGTCCGACTGGTCGCCCAACATGTGGCCTCGGTCCTCGGCTGCGCGACAGCCGACCTCCACCTCGGCCCTCCGCCCCGCAACCCGGCCCAGCTCCTCATCTCCATCCCCCCGCACGCCACCCTCGCCCTCACCACGGACGGCCTGCCCCCGGCGGACCATCTGGAGTCGGTGACCACGCTGATCAGCGGTGCGCTCAGGAACGTATAGACGGCGTACGGGCGGCCGGCACAGGTCGGACGCGTCCTCGCATCACGAGGGTTCGCTATCGCCTCCCGCCGGGCTCCCAGTCATGGATCTCGATCCCGGCGTACCGGTCCGCGGTCAGGACGGCGCGCGCCGCGTCCCGGTCCGGGGCTCTGAGGAGCGCCGCCGTACCCAGCCAGGTGGCGTCGTCGTCGGAGACCAGCGGGCCGTACGCGATCAGGTCGTCACCGCGGTCCGACGGCACGTCGAGGTCGGCGGCCGGGCCCGAGCCGAGGCCGAGCACCAGGTAGCGGTCGCCGTCGGCCGGTCCGCCGGGGAAGTCCCACATGGTTCGTCCCAGCGTGTTGCGCCAGCGGCGCAGCAGCACGTCCTGGTAGACGCCGGCCTGGTAGTTGGGTTCGTCGAAGGCGAACGCGCGGGCGGCCGCGGGATCCGGCAGGTCGACGATGTGGACGCTGCCGGTAGGAGTCTCGCCGTCCGCGGCGAAGGTCGGGCCGCGAGCGATCAACTCCCGCGCGTACCGGTCCATGTAGGACCAGTGGTCCTCCAGAAGTTCCTCGCGCAAGGCGAGGGAACCCGGCCGGTCACGGTGGTAGCAGAAGAACTCCATGGCGCTGCACTCTCCCCTGGAGGTTTCTCGGACCTCCCTCGACATCTCGCAGCATGTGATCATGCCGGTATGACTGGCGGCCGCATCATCTTCCTCAACGGGACGTCCAGTTCGGGAAAGTCGAGCATTGCCCGGGAGTTGCTGGACATCCTGGACGACGGTGTCTTCTTCCACATGGCGGTGGACAGTTTCGGCGCGATGCGCACCCGGCGAGAGCTCGGCCCGGAGGAGCTCGACACCGCCCTGCGCCTGACCCGGATGGGTTTCCACCGTTCGATCGCGGCCATGGCCGAGGTGGGCAACGACGTCGTCGTCGACCACGTGCTCAGCGAGCCGTGGCGGCTGCTCGACTGCCTGGCGGTGCTGCCCGGCGAGGACGTGTTGTTCGTCGGCGTCCACTGCCCGCTCGACGAACTGGTCCGCCGGGAACAGGCGCGGGGCGACCGCCCGCAGGGCCTCGCCGCGCACCAGTACGAACTGGTGCACCGGCACGGCGACTACGACCTGGAGTGCGACACCGGCGCGGCGGATCCCCGCGCCTGCGCCGAGCGGATCAAGGGCTTTCTCCCGGCCCGCCCCACCCCGACCGCGTTCATGCGGCTCCGGGAGAACGGGTAGGAAAGCGGCTCGCGCCTCTGCCGGTCGTGCACGAGAATGTGCCCGATGGCTGCGACGGCGCACCCTGGTCCTGACGCCGCCCCGGGCGTTCGGCTCTCGTCGGCGCGTGGGCGGTGGATTCTGACGTGCGTGGTGCTGGCGTCCGGAATGGCGATGCTCGACGGCACGGTCGTGAACGTCGCGCTGCCGACCATCGGGCGGGACCTCGATGCGTCGTTGTCCGTGCTGCAATGGGTCGTCAATGCCTACATGCTGACGCTGTCGGCGTTGTTGTTGTGGGGCGGTGCGCTGGGCGACCGGATCGGGCGGCGGCGCACGCTGGTGCTCGGTGTGGTGTGGTTCGCGGTCGCGTCGGCGCTGTGCGGATTCGCCCCGAACGAGGGGACCTTGATCGCGGCGCGGGCCTTGCAGGGGGTCGGCGGGGCGTTGCTGACACCGGGTTCACTGGCGTTGGTGCGGTCGGCGTTCCACCCCGATGATCAGTCGCGGGCGGTGGGTGCGTGGTCAGGGCTGACCGGGGTGGCCGGGGCGCTCGGGCCGTTCCTCGGCGGCTGGCTGATCGACGGCCCGGGGTGGCGGTGGATCTTTCTCATCAACGTGCCGATGGCCGCGATCGTGCTGGCGCTCGCGCTGCGGTTCGTGCCCGAGAGCCGGGACGCCTCGGCCGCAGACACCCCGTTCGACCAGCTCGGCGCCGTGCTCGCCGCGGTGTGTCTGGCCGGGGTGAGCTATGCGCTGATCGGGTCGTCCGGCGGCGCCTCCGCCGTGTCCACCGGCCTGCCCGCGGCCGTCGGCGTCGCCGCGGGTGTCGCGTTCGTGCGCGTCGAGCGGCGGCGGGCGGCGCCGATGCTGCCGCCGTCGTTGTTCGCGTCGCGGCTGTTCAGCGCGGCGAACGGGATGACGCTGTGCCTGTACGCGGGGATCGGCGGGATCCTGTTCCTGTTGCCGGTCCAGCTGCAGATCACCCTGGGCTACGACGCGTTGCAGGCGGGGACGGCGACACTCCCGGTGACCGCGCTGATGCTGTTGCTGTCCGCCCGCGCCGGCGATCTGGCACGGCGGGTCGGGCCGACGCCGCCTCTCGTGATCGGCCCGGTCATCGCCGCGGCCGGGGCGTTGCTGATGCTGCGGGTCGGGCCGGATTCCTCGTATGTCGCCGATGTGCTGCCCGCTGTCGCGGTGCTGGGCCTCGGGATGAGCCTGTTCGTGGCTCCGCTGACCGCGACCGTACTGGCGTCGGTGGACCCGGAGCACGCCGGGCTCGCGAGCGGGGTGAACAACACGGCGGCGCGGGTGGCGCAGCTGCTGGTCGTCGCCGGACTGCCGCTGGCCGTGGGGTTGTCGGGCGCGGCCTACACGCGGCCCGCCGCCGTGAACACCTCGTTCCACCGCGCGGCTTACGGGTGTGCCCTGTTGTTCGTCCTGGCGGCCGCGGCGGCCGCGCTGTTCGTGCGGCCGCGGCATGTCCGCCCTCGCCTCGCCGAGGCTCCCCGGCCCCAGTGCCGCTCCCATCTCGGGGTCGGCGCACCGGCGTTGGAGCCCGGCGACGGCCGGTGAACCCTGGCGTCTGACCTCAGGACCTTCGGCCGACCCGCTGACGCAGGCGCGATCCGAACCACGCGAAATCGACGACGAGGACGACCAGGCCCACGATGAAGAGCCAGAAGAGTCCCTTGGCGACGATCCCGACGATTCCCAGGGCGACCGCGATGAGGAAGAGAAGAACGAAGGGAGCCATGCTGCACCTCCATGGTCGCCCGGCGTTGGCCGAGCGAGGACGTCAGCTTACGCGCGGCGACGGACGGTCGGCCACACATAGGGGGCGTTCCGGACCCACGGACATGGCGAACTCACGGACGTGGCGCACTCACGGGCGTTGCGAACTCACGGGCGTTGCGAACTCACGGGCGTTGCGGACTCACGGGCGTTGCGGACTCACGGGCGTTGCGGGCGGCCGAAGAGCGCGGCCAGCGCGCGGTCGACGACGGCGGTCACGTCCTCGTCACCGGCCGGCACAAGGGCGTACGAGCGCTGCAGGAACCGGCGCAGGGCCGAGGTGTCGAACTGGACGACGGCCATCCCTTCCGGCGCGTGCAGTTCCACGACGGTACGGGCCCTGCCGCACGGCCAGACATGTACGTCCCCGGCTCCGGTGGGCGCGCGCAGCCCCTCGTCGAGGAGGGCGCGGGCGAAGGACCACGCGACCTCGACCCCGGCCAGGGTGACCGCGGCGGGAAAGGCCAACCGAATCGCGAGCGGGTCGGCAGAGGCATAGCAAAGGGTGACGGTGACGGCGCGCTCGGGGCCGCCACGCCCTTCGGCGGTGACGAGACGGGCCCGTACAGGCTGTTCGAGGGTGACGGGCAGCGTGGTCGGCATGGCAGGCTCCCTTTCTGCGCTGCGTGGTTCCTGATGCCTGTTCGACGCGACAGCGGGGCGACGCATTACGGCAAAGCCAGAAAAGGTCCGTGTGACCTACGCCACTCATCTTCTCACCTCTTCATAATCCGACATTTGTGGCTTAACGTTCAAATATGCCGCCCGATCCGCAGTCGGGCCCCTCTGCCGACGTCGGACGGAAGATCCCTGCCATGACCGACGGCCCCGCCGCCGCGCCGATATCCGAGTACGCCCGTGTCTACGAAGCCGAGCAGCCGCGCCTTGTCGCGTACGCCCGCTCGCTGACGGGAAGCCCCTGGCTCGCCGACGATCTCGTGGCCGAGGCGCACTTCCGGGTGTGGCGACGACTCTCCGCCGGGCACACCATCGACAACGTGGCCGCCTATCTGACGACGACGGTGCGCCATCTCGCGGCCACGGCCGGGCGCGGAGCCGCACGGGAGACCCCGCTGGATCCCCACACGGGAGTCGAGGCGGCACAAGTGGCCTCCGGCGCATACGAGAGTGCATACGGGGAGAGCGCCTACGGGGAGGGTGCATACGGGGATCAGGACCCGGCCTCCCGGGTCGCAAGCGTGGATCTGCTGACCCGGGTGCTCGGGCAGTTGCCCGAGCGCTGGGTGAAAGCGCTGTGGCTGGCCGAGGCGGAGGGACAGCCGCTGGAGGCGGTGGGCCGGCGGATCGGCGCGGGCAGCGGGGCCACGGCCGTCCTGCTGCATCGCGCGCGGGAAGGGATGCGCCAGGCATTTCTGCGGGCCCACCCCGGCACACCCGAGGATCCGGCCTGCGAGGCGCACTGGGATCGCATGCCCGCGCACGTGCGTGACGCCGCGTCCGCGCGGCAGTCCGAGAAACTCCTCGCCCACGTCGACACCTGCGACGACTGCCGGGCCCGGCTCGCGATCCTGCTGCGCGCCAACACCCGGCTGCCGGCCCTGGTGGGCCCGGCGCTCCTGATCTTCGTACTCGGCGGCGCGGGCAAGTTCCTGCTGCCGCTCGCCGCCGGGGCTGGTGCGGGAGTCGGCGGCGTGTCCGGCGCGCACGGGTCGGGCGTGCTGCACGGGATGCGGCACGTGCTGGCCGGTGGATCCAAGGCTCCGGCAGCGGTGGCCGGCGTACTCGGGGTCTCGGTGGCGGGAGCGGCGGTCGCGGCCGGGCTCGTGCTCGCCGGGCCCGAGGACGCGGTGCCTCCGCCGCGGTCCGCTGCGGCGATCGGCGACGCACACACCGAACGGGGCGGCACACCGACCCCGGCCCCGCGAGCGGCGCAGCTGCCCGGCCCGTCAACTCCCCCTTCAGATAAGCCAGTTGCGCCCAAGCCTCAGCAGGGGCAAGAGCGAGAGCAGAAGCAGCAGCGACCTACGGCGCCGAGCGCCCCGAAGGCGCCGGCGCAACCGTCCGCACCGGCCAAGAACCAGACCCGGCGGCCCGCCGCGCCCGCGACGCCCACCCTGCCGGCCCAGCCGAAGGCCCCGGCCGCTCCCCCGCGGCCGACGACGCCCGAGGCTCCGGTCACGCCGGAGGCGCCGGACACTCCATCGGCCCCTCCCTCCCGGGCCCGGCCGGCGACGCCCGGGACCGGCGCCCCGCCGAGCCCGACGACACCGGCGACACCGACGACACCGACGACCCCGGCCGAGACCACCGACCCTGGGGCCCCTGGACCCGGCGAACCCACTCAGCCCGCCCAGCCCACTAAGCCCGCTGAGCCCACGACGCCTTCTGAGCCCACCGCACCAGCCGAACCCACCGGACCCACTGGACCCACTGGACCCACCGCAACCTGCGCGCCTTGGCTCGGTCCGATCTACATCTGCTACGTCGGCTGATCCCGGTCACCCCGCACAACCAAAACCACCCACGCACCCCCGCACCCCCGCACCCCCGCCCGCCGCAGGGCCCTACTGGTGCGCCGGGCGACCACACGTTGCACCATGGCTGCATGCTCTTCGCCCGGCTCGCTCAGGTGTCCCAGGAGGTCGCCGCCACCTCGGCGCGGTCCCGGAAGATCGAACTGCTCGCGGAGCTGTTCCGGGACGCGGACCCGGACGACGTGCCGATCGTCATCCCCTACCTGGCGGGACGCCTCCCCCAGGGGCGGCTCGGCATCGGGTGGCGGGTGCTGAGCGAGCACGTGGAGCCGGCCGCCGAGCCGCGGCTGAGCGTGCGGGACGTCGACGCGGCGCTGACCGTCCTCGGCGATGTGGCCGGCGCCGGATCACAGGCCGAACGGCGGCGCCTGGTAGGTGAGTTGATGGCGGCCGCGACGGAGGACGAGCAGCGTTTCCTGGTCGGGCTCGTGACCGGCGAGGTACGCCAGGGCGCTCTGGATGCGGTCGCGCTGGAAGGGCTCGCCCGAGCGACCGACGCGCCGCCGGTGGACGTACGGCGTGCGGTGATGCTGGCGGGCGGGTTGCAGCCGGTCGCGCAGGCGCTGCTCGCCGGGGGCCCGGCCGCTCTCGAGGAGTTCCGGCTCACCGTGCGGCACCCCGTGCAGCCGATGCTGGCGCACTCCGCGGGCTCGGTCGGCGAGGCGCTGGAGAAGCTCGCCAAGCTGGGACCGTGCGCGGTGGAGGAGAAGCTCGACGGCATCCGCGTCCAGGTGCACCGGGACGGGGACGAGGTCCACATCTTCACCCGCACGCTCGACGACATCACCGATCGGCTGCCCGAAGTGACGGCGGCAGCAAGGGAGTTGGAGAGCGAGCAGTTCATTCTGGACGGCGAGGTCATCGCGCTGGACGACGCGGGGCGGCCGCGGGCGTTCCAGGAGGTCGCCGGGCGGGTCGGGTCCCGGGTGGACGTGGCGCGGGCCGCCGAAGCGGTGCCCGTATCGGCGGTCTTCTTCGACGTGTTGTATGCCGACGGGCACGATCTGCTCTCGCTGCCGTTCGCCCAGCGGCACGAGCGCCTCACCCGGCTCGTGCCGGAGCCGATGCGGGTGCGGCGGACGGTGGTCGAGGGCCCCGCCGAGGCGGAGCAGCGGGCGGCGGCGCAGGACTTCTTCGCCGCGACACTCGATCGCGGGCACGAGGGTGTCGTCGTCAAGGGCCTCGAAGCCCCGTACAGCGCGGGGCGGCGGGGCGCGTCCTGGCTGAAGGTGAAGCCGGTGCACACGCTCGATCTGGTGGTGCTCGCCGCCGAGTGGGGGCACGGGCGGCGCACGGGGAAACTGTCCAACCTGCACCTGGGCGCGCGGCGCGGCGACGGCACCTTCGCGATGCTCGGCAAGACGTTCAAGGGGCTCACCGACGCGCTGCTCGCCTGGCAGACGGAGCGGCTGCGGGAGCTGGCGGTAGGTGACGACGGGCACGTGGTGACGGTGCGGCCCGAGCTGGTCGTGGAGATCGCGTACGACGGTCTGCAAAGGTCGACGCGGTATCCGGCGGGCGTGACGTTGCGATTCGCGCGCGTGGTGCGCTATCGGGAGGACAAGACGCCGGAGCAGGCCGACACCGTGGAGACGGTCCTGGCGGCGCACCCGACCCTCGGCGGCTGACGTGCACCGGCCGTACACCCGGCCCTCGACAGCTGACAGTTTCTTTGCCAAAACATGAACCGTATAAGGTGACACTTGCATCGAAAGATGCATCAGCCACCTAACGGCCACCGGGACCGCAGCCCGGACATGCACGGACAAGGGGAGAGACGTGCCCGCTTCACGCCTGAGCAGGACGCCATTGCCGGGGATCGGATTCCGCTACGACCTCACCACGCGAGAACAACGCCAACTGTCGGTCGTCGCGCACCGGGACGGGGGCCGCACGCTCAGCGCGTACCAGGCCGATGACCCGGACGCCTGTGCCCTGTCGCTGAAGCTGTCCTCGGGCGAGGCGGCGTATCTCATCGATGCGTTGATGCCCTCGCACCACAGCCCGAACCTGCTGCACACCACCGACCTGGGCCTGGTCGCCGAGCGCATCGAGATACCGGCCGTGTCGCACTGGAACGGCCGGCTGCTCGGGGAGACGCACATGCGTACCGAGACGGGCGCGTCGATCGTCGCCGTGCTGCGCCGGGCCGACGCGATCCCGTCGCCGACGCCGGACTTCCGGCTCGCGGGCGGCGACACGGTCATCGTGATCGGCACCCGCGAGGGCGTCGAGGCCGCGGCCGCGATCCTGGGTCGGGAGTGATCGGATGCATTCCGCTGTCTTTCTCATCGAGTTCGGGGCGATCATCCTGGCGCTCGGCCTGCTGGGCCGGCTCGCCGGGCGGATGAGCTTCTCGCCCATCCCGCTCTACCTCCTCGCGGGACTCGCGTTCGGCGAGGGCGGTCTGCTGCCGCTCGGCGCGAGCGAGGAGTTCGTCGCGATCGGCGCCGAAATAGGCGTGATCCTGCTGCTGTTGATGCTCGGCCTGGAGTACACGGCGAGCGATCTCGTCAGCAATCTGAAGACGCAGTACCCGGCGGGGCTCGTCGACATGACGTTCAACGCGCTGCCGGGCGCGGCCGCCGCGCTGCTGATGGGCTGGGGCCCGGTCGCGGCCGTCGTGCTCGCCGGTGTCACCTGGATCTCGTCGTCGGGCGTGATCGCCAAGGTGCTCGGCGACCTCGGGCGGCTCGGCAACCGGGAGACGCCGGTCATCCTCAGCATCCTGGTCCTGGAGGACCTGGCGATGGCCGTGTATCTGCCGATCATCACCGCGCTGCTCGCCGGGGTCGGCTGGGCCGCGGGCGGGCTCACGCTGGCGATCGCGCTGGGTGCGGCCGGGCTCGTCCTGTTCGTGGCGGTGCGCTACGGACGGCACATATCCCGGTTCGTGTCGAACGACGACCCGGAGAAGCTGCTCCTGGTCGTGCTCGGTCTGACGATCCTGGTCGCCGGAATCGCGCAGCAGCTCCAGGTGTCCGCCGCCGTCGGCGCGTTCCTCGTCGGCATCGCCCTGTCCGGCGAGGTCGCCGAGGGCACGCACACGCTGCTCTCGCCGCTGCGGGACCTGTTCGCCGCGGTGTTCTTCGTCTTCTTCGGGCTGCACACCGATCCGGCGAGCATTCCGCCGGTGCTGCTGCCCGCACTGCTGCTGGCCGTGGTCACGGCCTGCACGAAGATCTTCACCGGGTACTGGGCCGCACGCCGGGCCGGGGTCTCGCTGAAGGGGCGCTGGCGGGCCGGCGGCGCGCTGGTCGCGCGCGGGGAGTTCTCCATCGTGATCGCGGGGCTCGCGGTGACGTCCGGGATCGAGCCGCGACTCGGGCCGCTGGCGACCGCGTACGTGCTGATCCTGGTGATCGTGGGACCGCTCACCGCCCGGTACACCCAGCCACTGGCCCAGCGGCTGCTCGCCCGGCGTACGCAGGAGACCGCGGCCGCGGCGGTCTCGGTGCCGGGGCCCCGCGCGTCGGAGGACTCCGCGCAGGTGGATTCCGCGCAGGTCGACCCCGAGCAGGTCGACTCCGCGAAGGTGGACAAGCGGATCGGCTGAGCGTGCGAGGCCGGGCTCACGGACGGTGACCGGAGCGGTGAACGCTGCCGTTCCCTCCCCGGTCGCCGTCCGTGAGCCCGGCGCTTAGCGTGGTGGAGGAGCTTGATCAGGGGGGTGCACCTGGGCGTCTGGAGGCCACCATGGATCGCTCGTCCGACTCCGCCGCGGCATCGTCCGAGCCCGGCATACGCACCACGCCACCCGAGGGCGGCGCGGTGCCGTACACGGGCGGTGGGAACCATGAGCACCGATGGCTGATCCTCGCCGTCATCGGCATCGCTCAGCTGATGGTCGTCCTCGACGCGACGATCGTGAACATCGCGCTGCCCTCCGCGCAGAAGGATCTCGGCTTCAGCGACGGCAACCGCCAGTGGATCGTCACCGCGTACGCGCTCGCGTTCGGCAGCCTCCTGCTGCTCGGCGGCCGCGTCGCCGACCTGGTGGGCCGCAGGACCGTGTTCATCGCCGGTCTGATCGGCTTCGCGGCGGCCTCGGCACTGGGCGGCGCGGCGACGAGTTTCGGAATGCTGGTGTTCGCGCGGGCGCTGCAGGGTGTGTTCGGCGCGCTGCTCGCACCAGCCGCGCTGTCGCTGCTGACGACGACGTTCACCGACCCGCGCGAGCGCGCGAAGGCGTTCGGCATCTACGGCGCCATCGCGGGCGCGGGCGGCGCGGTCGGCCTGCTGCTGGGCGGTGTGCTGACCGAGTACCTGGACTGGCGCTGGTGCCTGTACGTGAACCTGCTGTTCGCGGTGGTCGCGATCCTCGGCGGGATACGGCTGCTGCACGGCGGCCGGCCCACGGACCGGCCGAAGCTGGACGTGCCCGGCACGGTGCTGGTCTCGGTCGGCCTGTTCTGCATCGTCTACGGGTTCTCGAACGCCGAGTCGCACGCCTGGGGCGATTTCCTGACGTGGGGCTTCCTCGTCATCGGCGTACTGCTGCTCGTCGCGTTCGCCTGGTGGCAGATGCGGGCGCCGCATCCGCTGCTGCCGCTGCGCGTGATCCTGGACCGGGACCGCGGGGCGTCGTACCTCGCGATGTTCATCTCCGGCGCGGGCATGTTCGGTGTGTTCCTGTTCCTGACGTACTACCTGCAGCAGATCCTCGCGTACTCGCCGGTGATCACCGGTGTGGCGTTCCTGCCGATGGTGGCCTGCATGGTGTTCTCCTCGGTCGTCACGACGAACTATCTGGTCCCCAAGCTGGGGCCGAAACCGATCGTGCCGCTCGGTATGGCCCTCTCCGCCGTGGGCATGGGATGGCTGACCGCGCTCGATCTGCACAGCAGTTACGCGGCCCACGTGCTGCCGCCGCTGCTCGTCGCCGGTCTCGGACTCGGACTGATCTTCGCGACGGCGATGAACCTGGCCACGGCAGGGGTCGCCGCGCACGACGCGGGTGTCGCCTCCGCGATGGTCAACACCAGCCAGCAGGTGGGCGGTTCGATCGGCACGGCGCTGCTGAACTCGCTCGCGACGGGCGCCGCCACGAACTACCTCGTCGGCAAGCGGCCCTCGCCGCTGGTGCAGGCACAGGCCTCGATGGAGAGCTACTCGACCGCGTTCTGGTGGTCGGCGCTGTTCTTCGCGGTCGGCTTCGTGGTGACGCTGGTGCTGTACCGGCCGGGTGTACCGAAGTCGGCCGCGGCCGATGACGCCGTGCACGTCTGATCCGGTTCGGATCAGCCATCCAGGGGGCATACCCCTTCTGCAAAGTCCGCCCGCCCGGCCGTGCGCCGGGCGGGCGGAGGCGCCTGTGCGGGGTGACGGGTCAGGGGCGGGGAGCGAGGGGGATCAGCCATGCGCGGCGTGCCGTACGAGGCGTACCAGGTGGACAGCGAACGGCTCGCGACGGCGTTCGTCGACGTGGCGGAGGCCGCCGCGCGGGGTGGTGCGCCGGCCTTGGCGGCCCTGGTCGGGAGCTGTATATCGCTGCTCGGGGTGCCCTCGGCGTCGGCCGTGTTCAAGCCGCCGACGGGGCGGGTCGAGATGGCCGCGTCGGACGATCGGGGCCTGCGCCTTGAGCGGGCCTCGCTGTCCTGGGGCGAGGGCCCCGGCGCGGACTGCCGGGCCTCGGCGCAGCCCATCCGTGGCGTGCCTCTGGCACATCCCTACGCGCGGGCCAACTGGCCGTCGTACACGGCGATGGCGCGCTCGCTCGGCTTCGCCTGCGTGGTGGCGGTGCCGCTGCGCACGACGGAGATGGCGGTCGGCTCGCTCAGCCTGCTCTCCGAACGATCCGGCCCGCCCGGAGCGCTGCAACTGCGCCTGGGCCAGCACCTGGCGGATGCCACCGCACTCGGCATCCTGCCCCGCACTCTCTTCTGACCGGCCCCGGCTGGGGGTTTTCCCCCAGCCGGTTCGGAGGACAACCTCGTTCCGCGGCCTGGCCCCCGCTCGTAGCGTGAACCATGTGGATCACACACAACGCGCGCCGGAACCAGGAAGTCGTGATGCCGTCATGCGTGATCGGTCGACCGTCGTCCGCACGATCCTGCGGGCTCCCCCGATGCGGCGGGCGTGGACGGAGGCGGCGTACAGCCTCCTGTCCTACGTTCCCGCGGTCGCGGGGTTCCTGCTCGTGGTGGTCGCTCTGGCCCTCGGCGCGGCGCTCACACTGACGCTGATCGGGGCGGTGCTCGGCGTCCTGTTCCTGATGGGCGGGCTCGGCCTCGCCCGCGCCCTGGGCGCACTCCAACGGCGCCTGGCCGTAGGCCTGTTGGGCGAGCAGGTCACGACTCCGAGCGGGCGGCGGGCGGTCGGCGGCTTCGTCGCGCGCGCGGAGGCACGGCTGCGGGACGCAGCGGCGTGGCGAGCCGTGGCGTACATCATGGCGAAGCTGCCGCTGGCGATGGTGAGCCTCTACGCACTGTCGTGGTGGGCGGTCGGCGCGGTGAACCTGATCGCGCCGGTGCGCTGGGCGTTCACGCCGGACGACCTGAACCTCGTGACACCGCTGCCGTGGGGCGGCTCCCCGCAACTGCACTCTTTTGGGGCCTCGTTGGGCACGACGATGGCGGGATGCGTGATCCTCGTGGCCGCTCCGTGGCTGACCCGCGGGATCGTCGCCGTGGACCGTCGTCTCGTACGTGGACTGCTCGGGCCCGATCACATGGCCGATCGCGTAAGGGACTTGGAGGAGACGCGGGCGCTCGCCGTGGACGAGGCGAACGAGCGGTTGCGCCGCCTGGAGCGCGATCTGCACGACGGAGCCCAGGTCCGCCTCGTCGCACTGGCGATGAGCCTGGACATGGTCCGCGAACAGCTCGACGACCGGGACCGGCCGGAGCTGCGCCGCCTGGTGGAGTCGGCCCGGGACAACGCCTCGGAGGCGCTGACCGAGCTGCGTGACCTGTCGCGGGGCCTGCATCCGGCGGCCCTCGACGGCGGTCTCGCCGACGCCCTCACGACACTCGCGGCGCGGTCCGCACTGCCGGTCGAGGTGACCGTGGACGTCCCCGTACGGCCGACCCCGGCGATCGAGTCCCTCGCGTATTTCTGCACGGCGGAGCTGCTGGCCAATGTCATCAAGCACAGCGCGGCGGGGCGCTGCCGCGTCGAACTGTCCACTGGGGGCGGGACGTTGAGGTTACGGGTGTCCGATGACGGGCGGGGCGGCGCGCACATCGTCTCGGACGGGGGGCTTGCGGGGCTGGTGCGGCGGGTGCGGACGGTGGACGGGGTGCTGGAGGTGGCCAGTCCCACGGGCGGGCCGACATCGGTGACCGTGCGGTTGCCGCCGCACGCATGATCAGCCCCTCCGGCGATCGAGGAGCGGGGTCCGGGGCGGAGCCCCGAGGCCTGAGCTCGAACGCGGGCCCGCACACGTGAAAGGCTGCACCCATGCGCGTAGTGATCGCCGAGGACGCCGCCATCCTGCGCGAGCTGCTCGCCCAGATGCTCACCATGCGCGGCCACGAGGTCTGCGCCACCGTGGCCGACGCGGACGCCTTCCGCGAAGCGGTGGCCGCACACCGGCCCGACGTGACCGTCGTGGACATCCGCATGCCCCCGACGCACACCGACGACGGACTGCGTGCCGCGATCGACATCCGGCGGGAACACCCCGGCACCGGCGTGCTCCTCTTCTCCCAGTACGTCGAGACGAAGTACGCCACCCGTCTGCTGGCCGAGGGCTCGGCGGGCGTCGGGTATCTGCTGAAGGAGCGGGTCTCGAACGTCGCCGAGTTCACCGACGCGCTCTCGCGGGTCGCGTCGGGCGGGACGGCCCTGGACCCGGAGGTGGTGACACAGCTCGCCGGGGCGGGCCGGCGCACCGAGGAACTGGCCTCGCTCACCGGCCGGGAGCGGGTCGTACTGACCCTGATGGCCGAGGGCCGCTCGAACGCCGCGATCGCCCAGTCGCTGCACGTCTCCGCGGGCACCGTGGAGAAGCACGTGGCGGCGATCTTCGGCAAGCTCGGCCTGCCCGTGTCCGAGGACCGGAACCGCCGCGTACTCGCGGTCATCCGGTATCTGCACCGAGACTGAGGGCATGGCCGACGCGACGAAGCGAACGAGACGCAGTGCGGGGCTGCTCCTCTTCCGCCGCACTCCTGACGGGCCCGAGGTGCTGCTCGGTCACATGGGCGGCCCGTTCTGGGCGCGCAAGGACGCGGGCGCGTGGAGCGTCCCGAAGGGCGAGTACGGGGCGGACGAGGCGCCCTGGGACGCGGCGCGGCGCGAGTTCCGCGAGGAGCTGGGCCTGCCCGCGCCGGACGGGACGCCGCTGCCGCTCGGCGACACGGTGCAGTCCGGCGGCAAGCACGTCACGGTGTGGGCGGTGGAGGCCGATCTCGATCCGGCGGACATGGTGGCGGGCACCTTCACGATGGAGTGGCCGCGCGGCTCGGGCCGGATCGCCGAGTTCCCCGAGCTGGACCGGGTGGCGTGGTTCGGCCTGGACGCGGCGCGGGCGGCCGTGGTCAAGGCGCAGTCGGTGTTCCTGGACCGGCTCGCCGAGCAGGTCTGACCGTGGCTTGTCCGGGTACGCGGAGGTACCCCCCGCGTTGCGCGGCCCCGCGCCGCGCGGGAAGGTCGAAGGATCCGCGCACAGGAGGTCGCCCCCATGCCCATCGCGACGGTCAACCCCGCGAACGGCGAGACACTGAAGACGTACGACGCCCTCTCCCCCGAGGACATCGAGCAGAAGCTGGCCCTGGCGGCCCGGACGTTCGACACGTACCGCACGACGACGTTCTTCGACCGGGCCAGGCTGCTGCAGCAGGCCGCCGATCTACTGGACGCGGACGCCCCGGACATCGCGCGCGTCATGACGACGGAGATGGGCAAGCCGGTCGCGGCCGCCCGCGCCGAGGCGCAGAAGTGCGCCAAGACGATGCGCTGGTACGCGGAGAACGCGCAGCATCTGCTGGCCGACGAGCACCCCGCGGAGGCGGACGTGAAGGACTCCGGGGCGGCCCGCGCGCACGTGCGCTACCGGCCGCTGGGCGTGGTCCTCGCGGTGATGCCGTGGAACTTCCCGCTGTGGCAGGTCGTCCGCTTCGCGGCGCCCGCCCTGATGGCCGGGAACGTGGGCCTGCTCAAGCACGCGTCGAACGTCCCGCAGACCGCCCTCTACCTGGAGGACCTGTTCCGCCGGGCCGGTTTCCCCGAGGGCTGCTTCCAGACGCTCCTGGTCGGCTCCGGCGCGATCGAGGGCATCCTGCGCGACGAACGCGTGGCGGCGGCGACCCTCACCGGGAGCGAGCCCGCCGGCCGGTCCGTCGCCTCGATCGCCGGTGACGAGGTGAAGAAGACGGTCCTGGAGCTGGGCGGCAGCGACCCGTACGTGGTCATGCCGTCGGCGGACGTCGCCAAGGCCGCGAAGACGGCGGTGACGGCCCGTACGCAGAACAACGGGCAGTCGTGCATCGCGGCGAAGCGGTTCATCGTGCACGAGGACGTCTTCACCGAGTTCAGGGACGCGTTCGTGGAGGGCATGCGGGCGCTGCGCGTGGGCGATCCGCTCGACGAGTCGACGGACATCGGTCCGCTCGCCAGCGAGCAGGGCAGGAAGGACCTGGAGGAGCTGGTCGACGACGCCGTCGAGTCCGGGGCCACCGTGTTGTGCGGCGGGCAGCGGCCGAAGGACTTCGCGGACCGCGGCTGGTTCTACGAGCCGACGGTGCTCGCCGACATCAGGCCCGAGATGCGCATCCACCGCGAGGAGACGTTCGGTCCTGTCGCGACGGTGTACCGGGTCGCGGACCTGGACGAGGCGATCAAGGTCGCGAACGACACGCCGTTCGGGCTGAGTTCCAACCTGTGGACCGGTGACGAGGACGAGATCGAGCGGTTCGCCCGGGACAGCGGGGCGGGCGGGGTATTTGTGAACGGCATGACGGCCTCGCACCCGGCGCTCCCCTTCGGCGGCGCCAAGCGGTCCGGTTACGGGCGCGAGCTCGCGGGCCACGGGATCAAGGAGTTCTGCAACATCACCACCGTGTGGGTCGCGGCCTGAACCGACCCGGCGCACCCCTTACCGCAGAACGATCAAAACGCTCAACTTGGGCGATCCTCTTGAGCGTTTCGATCTCCGGATGCTAGAAACCGCTTACTCCCAGCGGTTCCTCCAGCATCCCGGAGCTCTTCATGACGTCGCAGTCCCCCTCCTCCCCGCTCCCGTCGGTCCCGGCCTGGTCCCGGCGCGGCTTCCTCGCCTCGACCGCGGCCGCCGGTGCCGCGCTCGCCGTCGGACTGCCGCAGCAGGCGGTGGCCGCCGGCGGGGACGGCGCGGCCGTGGCCGACGACGAGTTCGCCGCGCTGCGGGCGAAGTGGCGGGCGCTGTACCTCGGCGAGGGCTTCAGTCCGACCGCCGAGCCCTTCAAGTCGAAGCTCGCCACGCTGGGATCGCAGGCCAAGGCCTGGCGGGACGCGATGGCCCCGGCGGACGGCTCGCTCTGGCCCGACGCGGTGTTCGGCGACCCGGACCCCGACACGGACACCGAGTCGTACGGCTACTCGGAGAAGATCCAGACCAGTTACGACCGGGTCCGGGCGATGGCGGAGGCGTTCTGCCAGCCGGGCACCGGCCTCACCGGCGACGCGTCCCTCAAGACGGCCGTGCTCACCGCCGTCGACCACCTGAGCACGCAGGTCTACAACAAGTCCAAGGCCCAGTACGGGAATTGGTACAACTTCCAGATCGGCGCCCCGCAGCGGCTGCTCGACATCGCGGTCCTCATGTACGAGCACCTGAGCGCCGAGCAGCTGACGGCGGCGGTCGAGGCGGTCGACCACTTCGTCCCGGACTCGCTGGTGGGGAAGTACACGGGCACCAGCACCGGCGCCAACCGCATCGACCTGTGCCGCGTCCTCGCCCTGCGCGGCATCCTCGACGGCACCGCGGCGAAGGTCGCGCTGGCCCGGGACGCCATAGCGCCGGTCTTCCCGTACGTCACCTCGGGCGACGGCCTGTACGCGGACGGCTCGCTGATCCAGCACACGTACGTGCCGTACACCGGCTCCTACGGCGCGGTCCTCATCGACGGGCTGAGCAAGCTGTTCGCGCTCCTTGGCGACTCCACGTGGGCGATCACCGACAGCGGGCGGCAGATCTTCCTCGACTCGGTGGAGGACGCGTACGCGCCGTTCCTGCACGACGGACTGATGGTCGACAACGTGTCCGGGCGGGCGATCAGCCGAGGTCTGGTCGCCGCCGATCCGCTGAAGATCCAGCAGGACGACCACTCGCGCGGGCACGGGGTGATCGCCTCGATCCTGCTGCTCGGGCAGGGCGCGAGCGCCGAGGAGAACGCGCGGTGGCGGGCGCTCGCCAAGGGCTGGTTCACCCGCGACCGCTACAGCGACGTGACGACGGGCCGCACCCTCGGGGTCGCGGCGCTCTCCCGGGTCACGGCGGTGCTCGACGACTCCGCGGTGAAGCCCGCGGCCGAACCGACCGGGCACCACGTGTTCCCGTCGATGGCGCGGGCCACGCACCGCACCAAGCGGTTCACCGCGTCGGTGTCGATGTCGTCGAAGGCGATCACGTTCTACGAGAACGGCAACGGCGAGAACATCCGCGGCTGGCACACCGGTTCGGGTCTGCTCTCCTGGTGGGCCGAGGGCGACAGCGCCGGCGGCGGCCAGTACAGCGACGGCTACTGGCCGACCGCGGACCCGTACCGGCTGCCCGGCACGACGGTCTCGCGCAAGGTACTCGCGGACGCCGAGGGCGGGACATGGGGTGCGGCGCGGCCCGACACGACGTGGGTGGGCGGTGCGACGGACGGCACCTACGGGGCGCTCGCCCAGGATGTCCGGGGGGTGTCATCGACGCTGCGGGCGAAGAAGTCGTGGTTCTTCCTGGACGACGCGGTGGTCTGCCTGGGGGCGGGCATCACGAGCACCGACGGCGCCGGGGTGGAGAGTGTCTTCGACAGCCGCAACCTCGGCGCTTCGGGCACCGCGCGCCTGACGGTCGACGGCCGTCCGCAGCCGACGCGCGCCCCCTGGAACTCAGCTTTCCAGCAAACGCGTTGGGCTCATGTGGCCGGGCACGGCGGTTACGTCTTTCCCGGCGGTACGTCCCTGACGGCGCTGCGTGAGGAGCGTACGGGCACCTGGCAGAGCATCAACGGCGGCGGCTCGACCGACCCTGTGACGCGCCGGTACGTGACCCTGCTCGCCGACCACGGCACCGACCCCACGGACGCGTCGTACGCCTACATCCTGCTGCCGGGCGCGAGTGAACTGCGCACGGCCGCACGGGCGTTGGACCTCGGATGGCTGGACGTCGATGCCAACTCCGGTGCCCAGCAGGGTGTTCGGGTGCCGTCCCTCGGGTTCACCGGCGTGACGTTCTGGGAGGCAGGGACGGTCGGACGGGTGACGGTCGACGCGCCGCTGATCGTGCAGATCCGGGAGAAGCGGGACGGCACGGCGACCGTGTCGGTCAGCGATCCGAACCGTGCGGTGAAGGCGGCCACGCTGACCTGGCGGCGCCCGGTCAGGTCGGTGACGTCGAAGCCCGGTTCGGTGACGGGGGCCGAGCCGGGCCGGGAGCTGAAGCTCACGTTCGGCGACCTGAGCGCGACCGGTGGCGTCACACAGAAGGTGACCGTCCGGCTCGGCTGACCGGTGCGCCGCACGAGGCGCGCAGGTGCAACTCCGGGAGGATGTCGAGGTGTTGACCCGGCTCATGGGTGCCTGACGGCTCCGCGAGCCGGGAGAGCAGCAGTTCGGCGGCGCGCCGGCCCACCGTCCGCTTGGCCGGGGCGACCGCCGTCAGCGGCAGGTCCGCGAGGGCGGCGACCTCGTCGTCGTACGTGATCACGGACAGGTCCTCGGGCACGCGCACGCCGTGTGCGCGCAGCCGGGGCACCAGGACGATCGCGTCGGCGTCACTGTGCAGGATCGCGGCGCTCACCCCGCGCTCCTCCACCGCCTGGCGCAGGAACGCGAAGGTCCGCTCGAACCGTTCGGCCTCCGTTGTGTCCGCCCGCCCCGACACGGTCGGCTCGGGAACGGAGCGCAGCCCGAGCGCCTCCACCGCCGCCTCGTAGCCCCTCCTCAACTGGGCGCTGGTGGGCGACTCCTGGGCCGCAAGAGTGAGGGTGCGGTGGCCGAGCGAGGCGAGATGACGGACGGCCTCGGCGGCGCCGTGGGCATGGTCGGAGCGGACCCGGTCGAGGGCGGCGGCGGGGTGGCCGTGCGGGGCCGATCGCTCGACGAGGACCACCGGCACGGGCCGCTCGGTGATCCGCAGCCCCTCCCCCGCCCCCGGCACGCCACGGTCCCAACTGGGCGTCAGGAGCAGCCCGTCGGCCCCCGCCGCGAGCAGCCGGTCGACCTGCACGGAGTCCTCACCCGGCAGGTACCGCGACAGCGCGACGACGAGGCGGGCGCCGCGCTCCTCCACGGCCTCCCGGGCGCCGCGCACCACTTCCGCGTAGTAGTACTCGGTGGTCGGCACCACCATGCCGACCACCGTGCCCTCGATCAACCGGGCCGCGGGGAGCGGGAGTTCGGCCGTATCGCCGGGCCATACGACGGCGCCGTGCAGCCGCTGGAGCCGGCCCTGCACGGCGAGCGTCTCGACGTCGCGGCGCAGGGTGACCGGGGAGACGCCCAGCTCGCCGGCGAGGTCGGCGACGCGCAGCGTGCCGCGCTCCCGCAGCAGTTCCAGGACACGCGCGTGGCGCCGGTCGACGTGCAGCCGCATGAGTCCGGCCCCTCCCCGTTGGTTCCCTGCCCCGGTCCGCCCGCCTTCGCGGCGTCGGCCACATCATCGTATCGATCGAATCCGCTCAGAACGATCCGCCGGAACGATCCATCAGAACGATCGGTGGAGCGATCCGCCGGCCAGGCCGGAGTTCGGCTTGCGGATCATGAACACATCCACCGGGTCCTGCGACTCCAGGGTGAAACCGTGCCGCTCGTACAGCCGCCGCGCGGGGCTGCCCGTGAGCACGTTCAGGCGGACGGCCCGGGTCTCGGCGTCGGCCCGGTCCAGGAGGGCGCGCAGCACCGCCGATCCCAGGCCGCGGCCCTGGAGCGCGGGCGCGAGGTAGAAGTGCTCCAGCAGCAGCTCGTCCCCGTCGGGCCGCAGCGTGACGCAGCCGGCGAACGCACCGTCCGCCTCGACGACGGAGGTGAGCCCCGGCACGAAGGAGTCCCGGAAGCGCTGCCGCACGCGATGCGGGTCGTACCGTCCGAGCCGCTCGAGATCCGGGCGCATCACCACCGCACGGAGTTCGACGATGGCCTCGAGGTCGTCGGACCCGGCCGGGCGCAGCGACCAGGCAGGACGGCTCGTACTGGTGTTCACGGCCGCAGTATCTCAGTGCGCCGGCCGGGCCGACCGGGATCCGGTCACCCGGGCTGGGGCTGACCGGCGGCCTGATCCGGGGGCTGCCTCCTCAGATCGCCGAGAAGGCCGTCGAGGGCCTTGCCGAGGGCCTCGGAGTTGCCCGGGTCGAACCAGGTGGTGCGGATGCGTTCATTGTTCCCGTTCGGGGTCTCGTGGTCGGCTGCGAGCTGGTGCAAAGTTCGGTTCCCGTCACTCAGGGCCCGGCCGACACCTTGGAAGAGGCTGCGGATGTAACCGTCCGCGTCGTCCGCCGGGATGCCGTGGTCGACGGCCCACGACGTGAGGGTGGCGAGGTACCAGTAATGAGTCGTCAAGGTCCCTGTCAGCGCGGAGAAGACGTCGAACGCCGCCTCGTCCGCGACCGGGAGCACGCCGCCCAGGCCCTCGAACAGGGAGTTCACCACCGGGTGCGCCGGGTACGTCACCGTGACGGCGCGGCGTTCGCGTACGGCGGGCAGCGGAATGGCCCGTACCGGCGGGGCGTCGGTGGCGAGGATCCGGCTCAGCTCGTCGTTGCCGACGCCGGCCATGACGTTGACCACCACCTTGTCGCCGTCCACCCGCAGGCCGGCCAGGGCTCCGTGGCGGTCCGAGCGGCGGACGGCAATGATCACCACCTCGGAGCGGTCCACGACCTGCTGATTGTCGGCGCACACCCTTACGCCGTCGTAGCGCTCGGCCAACTCCGCGGCCGTGCGGGCTCCTCGGGGTGAGAGGTGGACCTCCGGCCGTCGACGTCGATCGACCTCTTCGCACAGGCCCGTCACGATGGCCCGGCCGATCTCGCCCACTCCGATGATGCCGATGCTCTTCATCACGTCTCCCCCGTCATGTCCCTCGCGGCCTTCTCCTGCTCTCCTGCTCTCCTGCCATCAGCCCCGCCATCAGTCCCGCAGGGAGGTACGGAGGAAGTCGAGGATCTCCGTACGCGCGGCCTCGGCCTGCGGTGCCAGGCCCGGCGTGCTGATGAACGCGTGTCCCGCGCCGGGGTATTCGGTGAGCCGTGTGGGTGTCCCGGCCGCTCGCAGTCGTTCGGCGTAGCGGCGGCCGTGGTCCGCCACCGCGTCGTGGGTCGGCACGACCACGAGCGCCGGGGCCAGCCCGGTCAAGTCGTCGGCGTACAGCGGCGAGAGCGGGCGGGGGTCGGTCCCCGGCGGGACGGCGAGCCGGCGGAACAGTCGCAGCTGCGGTGCGGCGAGGGACGGGCTGTGGCCGTACTCGGCGACCGAGTCGTGGTCGAGCATCGTCTCGGTCACGTCGACGGCCGGGTTGACCAGCACCTGTGCTCGCAGGCGCAGGCCGGTCTCCCGGGCCCGGATCGCGGCCAGGGCGCTGATCAACGCGCCGCAGCTCTCGCCGAACAGGGCCGTCCGCTCCGGGTCGATGCCCCACTGTTCGGCCTGGTCCATCACGTGCCGGAGTACGTCCCAACCATCGTCGATCGCGTCCGACAGGGGGCTGTCAGGAGCGAGGAGGCGGTGCTCGACCGAAACGACGACGGCGGGCAGTCGGGCCGCGACGTGGCTGGTCACCCAGTCGCACTGCACCGCCGTACCGACGAACCCGCCCCCGTGCACGTGCAGTACGAGTGGCAAGCCGGCCGCGGGAGCATCGTCGCCGTCGGGCCCCGGCGCCGGCCGGTACACCCGCACCGGAAGCTCGCGGCCCGGCAGGGCGACCTCCTGCCACTGGATCGTGGCATCGGTGTCCGGCTGCCCGAGGACCACCCGCGCCGCGTCGGACGCCCTGAAGCGGTTCTCCGCGTCCCGGTAGGCGATCAGTTCCTCCGCCGTGATCGCGTTCCAGTCCGGCTGCGGCGGCCTCTGGACGGCAGTGATCTCGCTCATGTCATCTCCTTGCGACGGCAGTTGCCCGCCTCGATAGTTTCGCGACTTGAGGTATCGAAACCTAAGGTAGCGTAAAGGGGTATCGTTCGCCCATGCCTTCGCCCAATTCCGCCAAACCGCCCGGCCGTCCGCGCACCGGAGTCAACGACGCGGTCTTCGCCGCGACGTTGAGCACGGTCCAGGAGCTCGGCTACGCGCGCGCCACCGTCGAGCGCATCGCCGCCGCGGCCGGCGTCGCGAAGTCGACGGTCTACCGGCGCTGGCCGTCCAAAGGCGCGCTGATCGTGGACTGCCTGCTGGACGCGTTCGGTCCGGCGCCGCTGAAAGGCGCCGGTCCCGCCGAGCTCATGTCCTCGACCATTCACTGGATCGCGCGGAAGATCGCCGAGCCCGGCGTGGGGGACGCGTTCGCCGGCGTGTTCAGTGACGCCGTCAGCGACCCGGCGCTGCGCGAGATCCTGTCCACACGGCTCCAGGACCCGTACCGGCTCGCGCTCCAGGAAGCGCTCGGCGAGCCGGAGCACCGGGTCCTGTTCTTCATCGACGTCGTGGTCGGGGTGCTGCTCCACCGAATGGGCATGACCGGCGAGCCGATGGCCGACGCCGATGTCGACGCGCTGGTCGACATGGTCCTGCCGCACTTCGCCGCCAGGTGACGACCCGCGGACGGGGCAGGGAGGCGCCGTCCGTGTATTCGCGCGCCCACCCTCATTCACCCTGCCGTCACCGGGAGTTCGACGCCGGGGCCGACTGTGTGCGCAGTTCACCTTTCCGCGCCTCAGGAGGCTTCATGCCCTCGCACGTCCCCGGCAAGCGCCGCGTCCGCCGCACCGTCGCGGCGGGGATACCGCTCGCCACCCTGGTCGCGATCGCCGCGGCCGGGACCGCGACGGGCGTCCCCACCGGGCACGCCGCGTCCCGCACGGCCGAGGTGACCGGGAGCTCGACGCTCGGCGACATACCGCTGGCCGCGTTCAGCAACGGCCTGCTGCCGGGCTCGGTGGACGACGACCGGGGTGTCGACCTCGGCGGCATCGGGTCCGACCTCTACCCGGCGGGCCGCAAGGGCGAGTTCTGGACGGTGACCGACCGCGGCCCGAACGGCCAGATCAAGGTCGACGGCACCAAGCGCCGGACGTTCCCGGTACCCGGCTTCGACCCGGCGATCGTGAAGATCCGTGTCACCGGCGAGCGGGTGAAGGTCCTGCGGTCGATTCCGCTGATCACGTCGTCCGGCAAGCCTGTCACCGGCCTGCCGAACCAGGAGGGCCGGGACGAGAAGCCGTACACGTCCGACGCGGGGACCCCGCTTCCGTACAACCCGAACGGTCTGGACACCGAAGGCATCGTGCGCGCCGCGGACGGGACGTTCTGGCTCGTCGACGAGTACGGCCCGTCGCTGGTGCATGTCTCCGCGCGCGGGAAGGTGCTCGCACGGCACGTGCCGAAGGGGCTGCACCTGAAGGGCGCCGGCTACCCCGTCGTCGAGTCGCTTCCGGCGATCCTGCTGCACCGCAAGACCAACCGAGGGTTCGAGGGGCTTGCCCAACTCCCCGGCGGTGACCTGGTGTTGGCCGTACAGAGCCCGCTGTCGCTGCCCGACGGGGCGGCCGGTGACGCCTCGCGCACCACGCGGCTCCTGCGGTTCTCGCCGAAGAAGAAGGCGGTCACGGCCGAGTACGCGTACCGCTTCGACCCGGTCGGCGTCGTCGACCCGGGCGAGGACGACACCTCCGAGCTGAAGATCTCCTCCGTGGTGGCGCTCGGCGACGACCGCCTGCTGGTCGAGGAGCGGACCGACAAGGCGGCCCGCCTTCAGGAGGTACGGCTCACCCGCCGCGCGAACATTCTGGGCGACGCGTGGGACGACGCCGGTACGTCGCCGTCGCTGGAACAGCTCGACGACCCGGCCGTCGCGGGGGTGCCGGTGCTCGGCAAACGGCTCGTGGTGGACCTGAACACGGTCGACGGGGTGCAGGACAAGATCGAGGGCGTGGCGCTCGCCGGACACGGCACCCTCGCGCTGATCAACGACAACGACTTCGGGATGACGGAAGGCGCGGGTGCGTTCGACGCGAACGGGCGGCTCGTGGACAGCGGCATCGAGACGAAGGTGACGTACGTGAGGCTGCCCGACGGAGCTTTCTGACAGACGCCCTGAACACCCGGACCGCGGACGTCAGGGCTGTGCGCCGGCTGTCTCCTCGATGGCCGGCATCGGCTCCCCACCCGGATGCCACGCGTCGAGAAACGCCGCCTGCCGGGACACCCGTTGCGACGGTCCCGCGCCAGAACCGGCTCAGGGCAGCAGGGTCTCTATGTCGCTGGGCAAAAGGCCGCTGGGGAGTCTGCTGGGCAGTTCAGTCGGGATCTTCGACGGCAGGCCGCTCGGGAGTTCACTGGGCAGGGCGCTCGGCAGACCGCTCGGGATGCTGAACGACGGTGAAGGCGCGCCCGAACGGCTGCTCCTGTCGGGCGAGGGCTTGTCGTCGCCGCCCGTGGAACGCGCCGCGACGAGCACGACGGTGCCGACGATCACCACGACAGCGACCAGCACGGCTATCAGGAGGAGAGGGCGCCGCCCGGGGCGCTGTGGCCCCTCGGGTGGGGGCGCACCGAACGGCCCGCCGGACGGCGGGCCGAACCCGCCGCCGGTGGGCGGCCGATCGCTGGGCGGCGGGGGTGGGTGCGGCGGAGGCGGGGGCGCGGACATACCCCCAGAATCCCCGCCCGGGGGGCCGATGCGCGACCCCCTGACGGGAGTTGATGTCCGCGGCACCCCAGTGGCGTTCGCCGCACCCCGGTGGCATTCATGGCGTCCGGATGGCGTTCGCCGCACCCCAGTGGCGTTCGCCACGCCCCGGTGGCGTCAGCCGCGCGCGCCCAGCAGGTGGTCCATCGCCAGCTGGTCGAGGTGCTCGAACGCCATACCGCGTTCAGCGGCGGCCGCGACGTCGAACTCCTCGAACGCGCTCTTGTCCGCGAGGAGGCCGGCGACCCCGTCGGCCGCGGTCGGCTGCGCCAGTTCGTCCAGCCGGGACGCGCGCAGCGCCTCCTGCACCTCGGGGTCGGCGCGGAAGGCGGCCGCCCGGTCCTTGAGGATCAGGTAGTTGCGCATGCAGCCCGCGGCCGACGCCCACACGCCGTCGAAGTCCTCGGTCCGCGGCGGCTTGAAGTCGAAGTGCCGCGGCCCCTCGTACCCGGCGGTCTCCAGCAGGTCGACGAGCCAGAACGCGGCGCGCAGGTCGCCGGCGCCGAAGCGCAGGTCCTGGTCGTACTTGATGCCGGACTGGCCGTTGAGGTCGATGTGGAAGAGCTTGCCCGCCCACAGGGCCTGGGCGATGCCGTGCGGGACGTTCAGGCCCGCCATCTGCTCGTGGCCGACCTCGGGGTTGACGCCGTACATCTCCGGGCGCTCCAGGCGCTCGATGAACGCGAGAGCGTGACCGACGGTGGGCAGGAAGATGTCGCCGCGCGGCTCGTTCGGCTTGGGCTCGATGGCGAACTTGAGGTCGTAGCCCTGCTCGATCACGTAGTCACCGAGGAGGTCGAAGGCCTCCTTCATGCGGTCAAGGGCGTCACGGACATCCTTGGCGCCACCGGACTCGGAGCCCTCGCGGCCGCCCCACGCGACGTACGTCTTCGCGCCGAGCTCGGCGGCGAGGTCGATGTTGCGGATCGTCTTGCGCAGCGCGAAGCGGCGTACGTCCCGGTCGTTGGCGGTGAAACCGCCGTCCTTGAAGACCGGGTGCGTGAACAGGTTCGTGGTGGCCATCGGAACGACCAGGCCCGCGGTGTCGAGGGCCTGACGGAAGCGCTTGATGTGGGACTCGCGCTCGGTGTCGGAGGCGCCGAAGGGGATCAGGTCGTCGTCGTGGAACGTGACGCCGTACGCGCCGAGCTCGGCCAGGCGCTGCACGGACTCGACGGGGTCGAGGGCGGGCCGGGTGGCGTCGCCGAACGGGTCGCGTCCCTGCCAGCCGACGGTCCAGAGGCCGAAGCTGAACTTGTCGTCGGGGGTGGGCTGGTACGTCATCTTGCGGCTCCCTCGCCGGTCGCGGGCGGCATGGCGATGTCATGCCGCCCACCTATTTCGTCATGGCGCTTTACAAATTAGTATGCGAGCACGCGTCTGGGAAGGGCTGACGGGTATCGGGCCCGGTATCGAGCCTGATATCCCGTTATCGGACCCGGTATCGGACCTTCTCGGTCGCGTCTCGCTCATGGGAACGCCGGAAAATCAGGAGAGCCGCATGTCAGCTGCCGATGGGCCCGTCGGGCCGTATGTCGTAGGGGTGGACAGTTCCACGCAGTCCACGAAAGCCCTGGTCGTCGATGTCGCCACGGGCGCCGTCGTGGCCAGTGGGCAGGCACCGCACACGGTGACCTCGGGCGCCGGCCGCGAGAGCGACCCCGAGGAGTGGTACACCGCGCTGCGCTCGGCGCTCGCCCAGTGCGGCGACGCGGCGCGCCGCGCCTCGGCCGTGTCCGTCGGCGGTCAGCAGCACGGGCTGGTGACCCTCGACGCGCAGGGAAAGCCCGTGCGTCCCGCGCTGCTGTGGAACGACGTGCGCTCCGCGCCACAGGCCCGGCGCCTGGTCGACGAGCTGGGCGGGGCCAAGGTGTGGGCGGACCGGTTCGGCAGCGTGCCCGGCGCCTCGTTCACCGTGTCGAAGTGGGCGTGGCTGGCCGAGCACGAGCCGGCCGCGGCCCGCGCGACGGCCGCGGTACGCCTCCCCCACGACTACCTGACCGGGAGGTTGACGGGTGCGGGCACGAGTGCGGGCACGACCGACCGGGGCGACGTGTCCGGCACCGGGTGGTGGGCGTCGGCGACCGAGGCGTACGACGAGGACGTCCTCGGGCGGGTCGGGCTCGATCCCGCCCTGCTGCCGAGAGTGGTCGGGCCCGGCGAGGTCGCGGGCACGGTCCACGTCGCCGAGGGTGAACTCCCTTTCGCCAAGGGCACTTTGGTCGCCGCGGGCACGGGGGACAATGCTGCCGCCGCGCTCGGCCTCGGCCTCCTGCCGGGCACGCCCGTACTGAGCCTGGGCACCTCGGGCACGGTGTACGCGGTGTCGCGGCGCCGCCCCACGGACGCGAGCGGCACCGTCGCCGGGTTCGCGGCCGCCCACGGGGACTGGCTGCCGCTGGCCTGCACACTGAACTGCACCCTTGCCGTGGACCGGATCGCCGCGCTGCTCGGCCTGGACCGGGAGGCCGTCGAAGCGGGCGGCGCGGCGACGATCCTGCCCTACCTGGACGGCGAGCGGACACCCGATCTCCCGCACGCCGCCGGCCTGTTGACCGGCCTGCGGCACGACACGACCGGCGGGCAGCTGCTGCAAGCGGCGTACGACGGAGCCGTGCACGCGCTGCTCGGCGCCCTCGACCGTGTCCTGGACGACGAGGCCGACCGGTCCGCTCCGCTGCTGCTGATCGGCGGCGGCGCGCGCGGCACGGCCTGGCAACAGACGGTGCGCCGCCTCTCGGGGCGGGCCGTCCAGATCCCCGAGGCCCGCGAACTCGTGGCGCTGGGCGCCGCCGCGCAGGCCGCGGGCCTGCTGACCGGCGAAGACCCGGCGGCCGTGGCCCGGCGCTGGAACACCGCGCGCGGCCCGGTCCTCGACCCCGTGGAGCGGGACGACGCGGCGCTGGAGCGGATCTCGGGGGTCCTGGCGGGCGCGGCGCCGCTGCTGGAGGGGCCGTGAACCGGGGCGCTCCGAGCGCCGGGCGCGCGGTCGGGCCGCGCACTCCGGACCTGGGCGCGGCACTGTCCGCGCGCCCTGGGAACATGAGCGCATGACCGCACCATTGCACCGGCCCAAACCGGGGACGCCCGACAACCAGCAGGGCATGCGCCGCCGCAACCTGTCCCGCGTGATGCACGCGGTCGCCGCCGAGGGCCCGTTGTCCCGGGCCTCGGTGGCGGGCCGCATCGGGCTGACCCGGGCCGCGGTCTCCACCCTGGTCGACGAGTTGATCCGGGCCGGTCTGCTGGAGGAGCTGGGGCCGCAGCGGCCCGGCGGTGTGGGCCGCCCCGGCTCCGCGCTCGCGGTCAGTGGCCGGGGCCCCGCCGGGCTCGGCGCCGAGGTGGGCGTCGACCATCTGGCGGTGTGCGCGGTGGATCTGCGCGGCGAGGTGCGCGCCCGCGCCGAGCTGCGGGTCGGCAACCGGGGGCGCGCGCCGGGCCCCGTGCTCAGTGATCTCGCGGTGCTGGTGCGGCAGGTGACCGAGGAGGCCGCGGCCGCGGGGCTGCGTCCGGCGGGGCTCGCCGTCGCGATGCCCGGTCTGGTGGCGCGCGGCACCCACACCGTGGTCCGCGCCCCCAACCTGGACTGGCACGACACGGACGTGGCCGAGCTGCTGCCGTTCGAGGTGCCGCTGCGGGTCGACAACGAGGCGAACTTCGGCGCCCTCGCCGAGCTCTGGCTCGCCGCGGAGTCCCCGGCGGACTTCCTGCATGTGTCCGCGGAGATCGGCATCGGCGCCGCCCTCGTCGTGGACGGCCAACTCCTGCGCGGCACACGGGGGTTCGCGGGCGAGCTCGGTCATATGCCGGTACGTCCCGAGGGCCCGGCCTGCCCGTGCGGCGGGCGGGGCTGTCTGGAGCAGTACGCGGGCGAGGAGGCGGTGCTGCGCGCGGCGGGCGTCGCACCGGGCGCGGACCGCGTGTCGCTGCTCGCCGAACGGGCCGCGGCGGGCGATGCGGACACCCGGCGTGCGCTGCGCGGCGCCGGCACCGCACTGGGTATCGCGCTGACCGGCGCGGTGAATCTGCTCGACCCGCGCGCGGTGGTGCTGGGCGGCGCGCTCTCCCGCCTCGCGCCGTGGCTGCTGCCGTCTCTGGAGCGGGAGTTGACGCGCCGCACGGCTACTCCGGCGGACGGGGTCGCCGTCTCCCGGTTCGGCTCGGACGGCCCGCTCCTCGGCGCGGCGCATTCCGTGGTGCGGGCGGTGCTCGACGATCCGATGGGCGTGGCGCAAGAGGCCTGAATCACCGTCCGCGGCGGCCTGAATCACCGCCCGCGGCGACCTGGGGCCACCCTCCGCGGCGGCCTGTCCGCGACGGCCGCCGCCACTGGTTCGGACCTCTGACGTGCAGTTGTTCACATTGGCCGCGTTGTCCACAGGTGCACCGCGCCCTCTTCCGCCGCAACCTGCGAGCCCCGTACCGTACTTCAGGCGAGGCGCCGCGCCGTCCTTCCGACGGAGTGGCGCCGGGTTCTGCCCCCCGAACGTTCGCCGCTGTCCACGGAGCGGAGCTCAGCCGATATGACCGACCCCAGGATGCTCACCGTCCGGCCCGAACCCGGCACGTACGCCTGGACGTTCGGTGGCGCGCCGCCGATCGCGCGCATCGCTCCGGGCACGGTCCTGGATCTGTTCACCGAGGACTGTTTCGCGGGCCGGGTCCGCTCGGAGAAGGACCTCGTGTCGCAGGTGTGCGAGTTCCCGTACCTCAATCCCCAGACGGGCCCCTTCCACATCGAGGGTGCGGAGCCGGGTGACACGGTCGCGGTGCACTTCGTGTCGGTGGAGCCCGCCCGGGACTGGGCGGCGTCCACGACGGTGCCGTTGTTCGGCGCGCTGACGTCCACGCACAGCACTGCCTCGCTCCAGCCGCCGCTGCCCGAGACGGTCTGGATCTGGGAGCTCGACCGCGACCGGCGCACCGCTCGATTCGCCGCGCGGGACAGCGAGTTCACGGCGGAACTGCCGATGGACCCGATGCACGGCACGGTCGGCGTCGCACCGGCCAACCTGGAGGTGCGCTCCGCACTGGTGCCGGACGCCCACGGCGGGAACATGGACACGCCCGAGATGCGGGCGGGCGTCACCTGCTATCTCGGGGTGAACGTCGAGGGCGCGCTGCTGAGCCTCGGTGACGGGCACGCTCGACAGGGCGAGGGCGAGACGTGCGGGGTCGCCGTGGAGTGCGCGATGCGGACCGTCGTCGTGGTGGAGCTGCTCAAAGGCGTGGCGACACCGTGGCCGCGTATCGAGTCGGACACGCACATCATCTCGACGGGCTCGGCGCGCCCGCTGGAGGACGCGTTCCGAATATCCCAGCTCGACCTGGTGCGATGGCTCGTACGGGACTACGGCTTCAGCGAGTTGGACGCCTACCAGTTCGCCACGCAGACCGTGGAGTCGCCGCTGGCCAACGTGTGCGACACCAATTACACGTGCGTCGCCAAGCTCCGCAAGGAGTGGCTGCCGGCGCGCGAGACGCACCGCGGAGTGCACGCGCGGCTGCGTGAGATCGCGGCGACACTGCCGCACCCCGGGCGCTGACCTTTCGGCGCCACCGGTTCCCCCCACCGTCCGAGCCATCCAACCGAACCGTTCATCCGAACTGTTCACCCGAACCGTTCATCCGAGCCGTTCTTTCGAGAGGCAGGATCGCCATGGACCGAGCAAGAGACCTCCCCCACCCCAGCCGCCGCCGTCTCCTCCAGGCCGGGGCGCTGGCCGCCGCTGCCGCGGTGCCCGGCGCGCTGCTGCCCGCGGGCCGGGCCGGAGCGCAGGCGCAGGCCGTCGACTACCCGGCGGCCCAGTCCGTCCCCGCGAGCACCTCCAACTACACGGTGTCCAACCGCCCTTCGACGTATCCCGTCGACTACGTGATCATCCATGTCACGCAGGAGACGTACGCCGACGCCGTCAAGATCTTCCAGAACCCCGCCAAGCAGGTCTCCATCCACTACCTCGTACGCTCGGCCGACGGGCACATCGCGCAGTGCGTCCGGGAGAAGAACGTCGCCTGGCACGCGGGCAACTGGGACTACAACACGAGGAGCATCGGCATCGAGCACGAAGGCTGGGTCGACCAGCCCGAGTACTTCACCGACGCGATGTACGAGCAGTCGGCGGCCCTGACGGCCTCGGTCTGTGCGCGATACGGCATTCCGATGGACCGCGAGCACATCATCGGCCACGTCGAGGTCCCCGGAACCGACCACACCGATCCGGGCCCCTACTGGGACTGGTCGCGCTACATCAGGATGGTCAACTTCGCCTGACACTCCACGCCCCACGGCATGCGCCCCCTCGGGCGACCGTGCCCGGCTCCTTGTCGACGCGCGCCTGCCGGGCGACGATGTCCTCACCGCATCGCCGTCCTGGAGGCCGAGTTGACCGATCCCTGGGTGGCCCTGGAGCCGGGTGCCGATCCCTCCGAGCGGGTCCGGGTGCTGCGCCGCGCCCACGACAGGTTCACCGCGGCGGGCACCATGGCCCGTCCGGTGCGCCCGGTGGTCGCCGACTCCTGGCGCCGTTCGGCGGGCGCGCACGTCAGCCCGGACGCCGCCGCGTCGGTGGAGCTGACCGACGGGGACCTCGGGGCGTATCGCGCGGAGCATCCGCTGTCCCGGGTGATGCCGTTGTTCCGTGAACTGATGGGCACGTTCGCGACCGACGGAGAACATCTCCTGGCCGTGTGCGACGCGCAGGGCAGGCTGCTGTGGGTCGAGGGGCACCCGGCCACCCGGCGGCGGGCGGGCGGGATGAACTTCGTGCCGGGCGCCCGGTGGTCGGAGTCGGCGATGGGGACGAACGCGCCGGGTACGGCGGTCGCCGTGGACCGGCCGGTCCAGGTGTTCGCCGCCGAACACTTCATCCGCAGCGTGCAGCCGTGGACGTGTGCGGCGGCCCCGGTGCACGACCCCCGCTCGGGCCGGCTGCTGGGCGCGGTCGACATCACCGGCGGGGACGGCCTCGCGCATCCGCACAGTCTCGCGTTCGTGCAGGCCGTGGCCCGCGCCGCGGAGTCCCAGCTCGCGCTGCTCTCGCCCCTGCCGACGGCCGGTCCCGGCCTGCGGCTCAGCGTGCTCGGCCGTGACGAGGCGTTGCTGGTCACGGAGGCCGGCCACAAGATCCGGCTCAGCCGCCGCCACAGCGAGCTGCTCGTCCTCCTGTCCCGCCATCCCGAGGGGCTGACCGGCGACGAGCTGATGTGCTTCCTCTACGAGGACGAGTCGGTCACACCGGTGACGCTGCGGGCCGAACTGGCGCGGCTGCGCCGGGTGTTGGGCCCCGGCGTGCTGACGTCCAGGCCCTACCGTCTCGCCGTCCCGGCCGACTCGGACCTGACGACGGTCGAGCGGCGCCTCGGCTCGGGCGCGGTGACGGCAGCGGCCTCCGCATACAGTGGTCCGCTGCTCCCGGCCTCGCGGGCCCCGGCGGTGGCCCGGATCCGACGCAGGCTCGCCGACGGGCTGCGGGCGGCGCTCATCGCGCGCGGCGACCCGGACCTGCTCGCGGACTGGGCGCACGCTCCGTGGGGCGAGGACGACCTCGACGTATGGCAGGCGCTGGCGGCGGTCGGCCCGACCCCGCCGATCCTGGCCCGGCTCGCCGCACTCGACGAGGAGCAGCGCGCCCCGAAAGACCCGTACGCAACATAAAGGCCCCGTACGCAACGTAGAGGCCGCGCACGCAACGTAGCTGCAACGTTCCGCTTCCTAGCCTCCGGGACGACGGCTGCCCAACGGCGGGCAGCCCGCACGGGAGGCCAGCCAAGATGACCCGTTACGCAGCGCCCGGCACCGAGGGCTCCGTCGTCTCCTACCAGGCCCGCTACGACCACTTCATCGGTGGCGCGTACGTGCCGCCCGCCCGCGGCCAGTACTTCGAGAACCCGAGCCCGGTCAACGGGCAGCCGTTCACCGAGATCGCGCGCGGCACCGCCGAGGACGTCGAGCGCGCCCTCGACGCCGCGCACGCCGCCGCGCCCGCCTGGGGCCGCACCTCCGCCGGCGCCCGCGCCGACGTCCTCCTGAAGATCGCCGACCGGATGGAGCAGAACCTCGAACAGCTCGCCGTCGCCGAGAGCTGGGAGAACGGCAAGCCCGTCCGCGAGACCCTCGCCGCCGACATCCCCCTGGCGATCGACCACTTCCGTTACTTCGCGGGCGCCCTCCGCGCCCAGGAAGGCAGCCTCTCGGAGCTCGACGACGACACGGTCGCCTACCACTTCCACGAGCCGCTCGGCGTCGTCGCGCAGATCATTCCGTGGAACTTCCCGATCCTGATGGCGACCTGGAAGCTGGCACCGGCGCTCGCCGCGGGCAACGCGGTCGTCATCAAGCCGGCCGAGCAGACGCCCGCGTCGATCCACTTCTGGATGAGCCTGATCGCGGACCTGATCCCACCGGGCGTCGTCAACATCGTCAACGGCTTCGGCGTCGAGGCGGGCAAGCCGCTGGCCTCCAGCTCGCGCGTGGCGAAGGTCGCGTTCACGGGCGAGACCACGACGGGCCGCCTGATCATGCAGTACGCCTCGGAGAACATCAAGCCGGTCACCCTCGAACTCGGTGGCAAGTCCCCCAACCTCTTCTTCGACGACGTCTGGGCCAAGGACGACGACTTCCGCGACAAAGCCCTTGAGGGCTTCACGATGTTCGCCCTCAACCAAGGTGAGGTCTGCACGTGCCCGTCCCGGGCGCTCATCCAGCAGGGCCACTACAACGAGTTCCTCGAGGCGGCGATCGCCCGCACCGAGGCCATCAAGCCGGGCCACCCGCTCGACACCGACACGATGATCGGCGCCCAGGCCTCCAACGACCAGCTCCAAAAGATCCTCTCCTACCTGGACATCGGCCAGCAGGAGGGTGCGAAGGTCCTCACCGGCGGCCAACGCGTCGAATACTCAGGCGAGTTGGCAGGTGGTTACTACGTCCAGCCCACCATCTTCGAGGGCTCCAACCGCATGCGGATCTTCCAGGAGGAGATCTTCGGCCCCGTCGTCTCGGTCGCCTCTTTCACCGACTTCGACGACGCCATCAAAATCGCCAACGACACGCTGTACGGCCTCGGCGCCGGCGTCTGGACCCGCGATATGAACACGGCCTACCGCGCGGGCCGCTCGATCCAGGCGGGCCGCGTCTGGACGAACTGCTACCACGCGTATCCGGCGCATGCGGCGTTCGGCGGGTACAAGCAGTCCGGGATCGGGCGGGAGAACCACAAGATGATGCTGGAGCACTATCAGCAGACGAAGAACCTCTTGGTTTCGTACAGCCCTAAGAAGCTTGGGTTCTTCTAGATCCTCACGTCGGCTGTCTGGAGGCGGCGTTACTCCTCCAGGCAACCACGGGGTGCTGCCACCATCCCTGACTGCTCAGCAACTAGGAGGATCTGCAGGACTTCCGCGGAGAGTTCGGCCGCCTCCGGGGCAGCCAGAACTGCCGCTTCCGTCGCGGGATGACGCATGCAGAGGACCGCGCTCGCCTGACGGACACCGACGTAACCGTTCGCCTGGTTCGTCCGGAGGGGGTGGCACGATGGCGCCCATGTTGAACTACAACCTGGCCGTCTCCGATGCAGATGACGCCGGTGTCCTGTCCGCGCTGGTGGCTGAGGGTGACGAGCTCGACGCCCTGGTCAGGACCGTGGACGACTGGTCCGTACCGACACCGGCGCCGGGCTGGACGGTCGCCCACCAGATAGCCCACCTCGCGTGGGCGGACGCGAACGCACTCAGCGCCTTACGCACTCCGGACGCGTTCGGCGCCGAGCTCAGTCGGGCGGGTGCCGCAGGCAGCGGGTACGCGGACGAGGCCGCCGCTGCGGGAGCGGCCACACCGCGGCCGGTACTTCTGGACGCGTGGCGGACCGGTCGAGCGGAACTGGCGGCGGCACTGCGGGACACGCCATGGGACCACGCATTCCCCTGGTACATGTCGAAGGTGACCCCGGCTCTGATGGTGCCTCTTCGTCTGATGGAAACCTGGGCACACGGGCAGGACGTCTTCGATGCTGTGGGCGTGGCGCACCGCCCGACGGATCGGCTGCACCACGTGGCGTCGCTGGGGGTGTTGGGGCGGGCCCTGTCGTTCGCCGCCGTCGGACTGCCTGAGCCGGCAGACCCCTTCCGCGTCGAGCTGACAGCACCTGACGGACGGGCCTGGGTGTGGGGCCCCGAGGCTGCCGCGCAACGGGTACGGGGCGGCGCACTCGACTTCTGCCTGTGTGTCACCCGGCGACGCCCCTGGTCCGAGACCAACATGACGGCGACCGGCGAGGACGCCCAGAAGTGGCTGCAGGTGGCGCGCGTCTTCCTCTGAAGCCTGTTCTGAAGCCCGTCGGGGCGCGTGGTCATACGAGATGCGGCCCGTCTCCTCAACAACGGCGCCGACGGCGACACGGTGACCGCTCTGCACGCGCGGTTCGCCTCAGCGGCGGCGCTGGTCGGCTCGCAGCTCGAAGTCGCCGTAGCTGTTGTCAGCGGGGTTGACGGTCACGCCGGGCGCCACGATCTCGTCGATGCGGTCGAGGACGTCGGCCGAGAGCGTGACGTCCGCGGCGGGCAGGAACGCTTCCAGTTGTTCCATGGTGCGCGGGCCGATGATCGCCGAGGTGACGCCCGGGTGGTTGATGACGAAGGCGACGGCCAGCTCGATCAGGGTGAGCCCGGACTTCTCCGCCAGGACCGCGAGTTGCTCGACGGCATCGAGCTTGCGCTGGTTGGCCGGGGTGCTCATGTCGAAGCGAGCCTGTGGGCGGGCCGCGGAGGCCGGGCCGGAGGCATTGCCCTTGCGGTAACGGCCGGAGAGCCAGCCACCGGCGAGCGGGCTTTAGGTCAGCGTGCCCATGCCGTGGCGGCGCACGGTGGGGAGGACGTCTTCTTCGATGCCGCGGACCAGGATCGAGTACGGCGGCTGCTCGGTGACGAACCGCTCCAGGCGGCGCTCCCGTGAAGTCCACTGCGCTTCGACGATCTGGGAGCCGGTGTAGGAGGACGAGCCGATGTAGCGGATTTTTCCCTGGTGTACGAGGTCGGAGAGGGCACCGAGGGTTTCTGAGACGTCGGTGTCCGGGCTGGGGCGGTGGACCTGGTAGAGGTCGATGTGGTCGGTGCCGAGCCGCTTGAGGGAGTCCTCCACCGCACGGATGATCCAACGCCTGGAGCCTCCACGCCGGTTGGGATCGTCCTGGCTCATCGGCATGAAGAACTTGGTCGCCAGGAACACGTCCTCGCGCCGGCCTTTGAGTGCCTTGCCGACGATCTCCTCCGAGACACCGCCGGAGTACACGTCGGCGGTGTCGACGAAGTTGATGCCCGCGTCGAGAGCACGGTGGATGATCCGTACCGAGTCGGCTTCGTTCTCGTTGCCCCATGGGCCGAACATCATCGCGCCCAGGCAGAGCGGGCTGACCTGGACGCCGGTGCGGCCGAGCGGTCGGTACTGCATATGGGTGTTCTCCTAGTTGGTGCGGTCAAGTCGTCGTGCGGACAGATCGTCGTGCGGTCGATTCGTCGTGCGGTCGATTCGTCGTGCGGTCAAGTCGTCGCGCGGTCGAATCGTCGTGCGGTCAGTCGTTCCCGGAGGGGACGACCGTGCCCGTGCTTGCCCAACTGGCCAGCAGGCCAAGGGCCTCCCGCTCTCGCGAGTCCGGTTCGGGGGTGTAGAAGTTGAGTCGAAGGCCTGGGTCGGACGGCAGATCCATCGCCTCGTAGGGCAGGGCGAGATCGCCGACCAGCGGGTGGTGGAGGTTCTTCACGCCGGAGCGGTGGAACTTCACGTCGTGGCGGGCCCACCGGCGGGCGAAGTCGTCGCTCTTGGTCGTCAGTTCCCCGACCAGGTCGGTCAGCGCCTTGTCCTGCGGTGCACGCCCCGTCTCGGTACGCAGGAAAGCGACCGCATCGTTGGCGCCCTTGTCCCAGTCGGCCCAGAAATCTTGGCCCGCGGGGTCCAGGAACATGAAGCGGGCGGTGTTGACCGGCCCGCGCTGGGCGAACAGCGGCGAATCAAAGACCGGTGCGTACAGGGCCCGCCCCAGCGCGTTGGCCGCCACGATGTCGAAGCGTGCGTTGCGTACGTAGGCCGGCACATCGGTCATCGAGTCGAGCAGCCGCCAGATCGTGGGCCGCACGCGGGATGCGGTCACGGTGGGGCGACGGCCCGACGGGGTCGCGGCGCGGGCCAGGTCATAGAGGTGGGTGCGCTCGGCCTCGTCGAGTTGCAGCGCGTGCGCGAGGGCTTCGAGCACCGAATCGGAGGCGCCGCTGAGATTGCCGCGCTCCAGGCGCACGTAGTAGTCCACACTCATGCCCGCCAGCAGAGCGACCTCCTCCCTCCGCAGGCCCGCGACGCGACGGTTCCCGCCGAAGACCGGCAGGCCGGCCTGCTCAGGGGTGATGCGTGCCCGCCGGGTGCTCAGGAACTCGCGCACCTCGGCAGCCAGGTTCTTCCTGTCGATGCCGGCCACGGTCAGACGCCGCGCAGGTGGTCCGCGACACCGTCGCACGTACGGGGGGCATGGGCTGCGGAAGGGGCCAGGGCCACGGAACACTCCTCTTGATCGGCGTACATCTTGAGCCGGTCCTCTCACGGTAGGTCCGTCGCCGAAGACGTGCGAGGTACTGCCATTACCTGGAAGGGCAGTGACTCCCACCTGCGCGCCTGCCCGCGGTTTCCTGGAAGAGGCCCGAGACGAAGATCCGAGTCCGGGCCTGAACCACGCTTTCGATCCGAGGAAACACCGTGCGCGCAGCACTCATGTACGAAGCCGGCGACGTCCGTGTCGGGCAGGTCGCCGACCCGAGCCTCAAGGAATGCACCGACGCGCTGGTCCGCATCACCACAGCCTGCGTCTGCGCAGCGATCTGCACCCGGCGCGGGCCAGGGCCCGGCACTGGCCCCGATGACCTCCAGCGGCGCCGACGGCGTCGCTCCCGCGGACGCGGGGGCCGCCCCGGGCCTGGTCAACACCGTGCGTCGGATCGGCAGCGCGCTGAGCCTGAGCACCTGGCCGCCGCGGCTGCCGCCGGTCACACGGCCGCCGACATCGCGGCCCACTCCGGCACAGCCCTGACCGGCTCCGCCGTCCTGCTCGCGCCGAGGCGGTCGTGACCGTCCTCACCCTCATCGCGCCCTCCCGGGCCACCCGCAACGAAAGGTCCCTGTGATGCAGAGCCTCACCCTGAACAACGGCGTCGAGATGCCCGCTCTCGGGCTGGGTGTCTTCCAGACGCCTGCCGAAGAGACCGAGGCCGCCGTCCGGGCCGCGCTCGAGCTCGGCTACCGGCACATCGACACCGCCGCCGCCTACGGCAACGAACGCGAGGTCGGCCGGGCCGTCCGCGACTCCGCGGTACCCCGCGACGAGATCTTCGTCGAGACCAAAATCTGGATCAGTGACTACGGGTACGACGAGACGCTGCACGGCTTCGACAAGAGCGCCGCCAAGCTCGGCGTCGACCGGATCGACCTGCTGATCCTGCACCAGGCCCTGCCCTCCGACTTCGACAGGACCGTCGCCGCCTACCGCGCTCTGGAGAAGCTCCTGGCCGACGGCAAGGTCCGCGCGATCGGCGTCAGCAATTTCATGGTCGACCACCTGACCAGGCTGCTCGACGCCACGACCGTCGTGCCGGCCGTCAACCAGCTGGAGATCCACCCCTACTTCCAGCAGCGCGACGTACTCGACTTCGACGACCAGCACCACATCCTCAACCAGGCGTGGTCCCCCATCGGAGGGATCACCTTCTACCCGGGCTACGGCGAGGACCGCAAGAGCGTCCTGCAGGACGCGGCCGTCACCCGCATCGCCGAGGCGCACGGCAAGAGCCCGGCCCAGGTGCTGCTGCGCTGGGGCATCCAGCAGGGCCGCTCGGTCATCCCCAAGTCGACCAGGCGCACCCGGATCGCCGAGAACATCGACGTCTTCGACTTCGACCTCACCGCCGACGAACTCACCGCGCTGGACGCCCTGGAGACCGGCCGGCGCGGGGGCCCCGAACCCGAGACCGTCACCCTCGCCGAGCGCGGCCGCGCCATCCCGGAAGCCTGACCTGATCGTTCGGAAGACCCAAGGTCCCCGTACCCCGGCCGGGGTACGGGGACGAGTTCGCGGGTTCGGTAGCGCACCGGCAGTGCACAGGCGGCGGGGCGCCCAAAGCCCGCCGCCACGTCCCACACCTCTGCCAGAACCCCTTGGCCTGCGCGGAGAACGGGCGGACGCATGAGGTAAGAAGACATCCGTGACCGAACCGCCCCAGGCCGCCACCCAGCACGCGTTCATCGCTCTTGCGCCGCCCGACTGTGCGAAGAAGGAGCTTGCGCACGCGCTGAGCCCGGCCTACGCCGCCTATACCGACCTGCGCTGGAACCGTATAGAGGACTGGCACATCACCCTGGCCTTCCTGGGCGAGCTGCCGGTCCGGGCCGTCCAGCGGCTTCGTTCACCCCTCGCCGACCTGGCGGCTGCCCGCCCCTCTCTGGAACTGGCACTGCACGGTGGCGGACACTTCGACGAGCGAGTGCTGTGGAGCGGCATCGAGGGCGAACTCGGCCAACTGCGCGAGCTGGCCGAAGTAGTACGGACGCGGGTCAGGGACTGCGGCATCGCCTTCGCCGAACGTCCGCTGCGCCCCCACCTCACACTGGCCCGCGCTCGCCGCTACGACAACGCGTCCGTGACGGCGGCGGCCGCCTGCCTCGACGGCTTCACCGGACGCCCTTGGCCGACCGAACGCCTCCACCTGGTCGGCAGCACGGTCAGAGGCAACTCGGGCCCGCGGCGCTACCAGGACATCGACGCGTGGGCCCTGGTCACCGGGCAAGGACAGCCCGATCCGAAACCGTCACAGGCTGCTGGGCATGAGCACCAGGACGGCACCGGCCCCGCGATGATGCCGACTCGGCCCCACACGCCCTGAACCCGGTCAAAGGGCTGCACAACGGTTAGAGCACCTCACCGCTCGGGAGGGACGAGGCCGGGGCCGGTCATGCTGAACGCCCTTTGTATGACGCCCCGTTGTAGACACCACGTAAGACGCCGTGCTCTTATGCCCAGTGCGTGATCTCCCACCATGATTTCCAACGATGCAAGCGCGGCGCCACGGTCGTCCCGGCCAGCGGACTCGGCATCCGGCCGGGACGCCGAACGCCGTGCCGCCCGGGAACAGCGCAGCCCGGCCGCGTCCTCCCCACCCGCCACGCAGGGGCGCGCCGTGGCTGCCACCAGCGCGGCGTGGACGAGCCATTCGCTGACAGAAGAACGGAGTTCCTTATGAGAGCCGCTTCGATACCTCGACGTCCGAGACGCTCACGCGCACGCTCCCACGTGGGCGTCGTCGCCGGCCTGGCCGTGGTCGCCGCCGCGACGCTCACCGGAGCCGGGCCCGCGTCGGCCGGCGGGGCCCGGGGCCACCGCATCCCATCCGTCTCGTCCGGGGGCGCCCGCTTCGAGATTCTCTCGCCGACGCTCATCCGTACCGAGTACGCGGGCGACAAGAAGTTCACCGACGAGCCGACGTTCAACGCGATAGGCCGCGGCGGATTCACGCCGACCGCGTACAGCGCCAAGACGTCCGACGGCTGGCTCACCATCAGGACGAGCGGCATGACCTTGCGCTACCGGGTCGGCTCGGGGGCCTTCGACGCCCAGAACCTCTCCGTACACCTGGCGGCGGGGCAATCCCCGGTGACCGCCGCACCCTGGCAGCGCCTCGTCTGCGCGGTCGGCGTGCTGTGCGAAGCCGAGGATCTCCAGCTCAACGGGGTCTCCAGCGCTTCTGACCACAAGGACCACACCGGGCCGGGCTTCGCCGCGGGGTTCGAGAGCACCGGCAGCTCGTTGTCCTCTGACATCGATGTCAAGAGCGCGGGGACGTACGACTTCGCCCTGCGGTACGCCAACTCCTCCGGCGGTGACGGCAAGACGCAGACCCGCACCTTGTCGCTCACCGTGGACGGAGGTGCGGCGCAGACGGTGAGTCTGCCGGCCACGGCGAACTGGGACAGCTGGGGCCTGGCCAAGGCCGGCGTCCGACTCGGCGCGGGGCACCATACGATCGCCCTGACCCGGTCCGCCAAGGATTCCGGCTCCGTCAATGTCGACAGCGTCGCGCTGGTCACGCCCGGCGCCGGGTACCCGCCCGCCTCCACCACGGCGATCAAGAGCTGTCTGTCCGGCGCGAGTTGTGAGGCGGAGACCGCACGGTTCGGCGGCACGGCGGTCAGCGCCACGGACCACAAGGGGTACGCGGGCGACGGGTTCGTCGCCGAGCTCAATCAGGGGTCGAGCCTGACGACGCACGTGGTCGGCGTTCCCGCGGACGGCGTCTACACCCTTCGTCTGCGCTATGCCAACGGCAGCGGTGGTGACGGCCTTCACCAGAAGCGCTCGGCCACCGTCAGCACGGGCGACGCGGCCCCCGCCGTCATCGACCTTCCCGCGACGAAGGACTGGGACGACTGGCAGACGGCGTCCGTGCCCGTCGCTCTCAAGGCCGGTGCGAACGACGTCACCCTCGGCTGCCCCGATCCGGCCGACTGCCACATCAACGCGGACACCCTGTCCGTCGCGGTCCCCGAGGATCCGGCGCCCGCGCCGCACATCGCGCTCGGCGGGTACCGCCGTGGCCTCGACGGCGTGAGCGGCGCCGGCGACGCACCGGTCACCACGCCGGGCCTGCTCCAGCGGGACGGCTGGTACCTGCTCGACGACACGCCGTCGGCTCTGTACGACACCACGGCGAAGAAGGTCCGGCCGCGCCCCGGCCACGCCGGTTCCGCATACCAGGACGGCTATGTCTTCGGCTACGGACACGACTACAAGCAGGCGTTGACCGACCTGGCCACTTTGACCGGGCCACCCGCACTGCTGCCCACCTGGGCGTACGGCGTCTGGTATTCGGAGTACATCGACCGGACGGACGCCGACTACCGGAACACGATCCTGCCGAAGTTCAGGTCCGAAGGCGTCCCGCTCGACGTCCTGGTGACCGATACCGATTACAAAGCCGTGAACGACTGGAGCGGTTGGGAGATCGACCGCTCGAAGTTCCCCGACCCGAAGGACTTCTTCGACTGGTCCGCGGCGCAGGGGCTGCACAATACGCTCAACGTGCATCCCAGCATCCTCGCGTCCGACCCCCAGTTCGCGCAGGCACAGGCGACGGCCAACGGCAAGCTGAGCAAGGGCGGTTGCGCCTCCGGCGCCAGTGTCGAGGACAACTGCTACACCTTCGACTTCGGGGACCCGAACCAGCTCAAGGCCTACATGGACCTGCACAGGACCATGGACGCGCAGGGCAACGACTTCTGGTGGCTCGACTGGTGCTGTGACGCGTCCCAGTCGTCGATGCCGGGCGTGACCCCGGACGCGTGGATCAACCAGCAGTACGCCGACTCCACCGCCAAGACGCTCGGCCGGGGATTCGTCCTTTCCCGCGCCTACGGTTCACTGCAGGCCGGTGGGTACAGCGGCCAGCAGGCGCTGCCGACGGGCCCCTGGGCGGACAAGCGCTCCACCGTCCACTTCACCGGTGACACGTCCTCCACCTGGGGCATGCTGAAGTTCGAGGTCGGCTACACCCCGGGCGAGTCCGCCGCGACCGGGATGGCGTCCGTCACCCACGACATCGGCGGCCACAACGACACGACGGGGCTGACCGGTTCGGAGACGTACGACGACAACGGCACGTCCCGCACCACGCACAAACTGCCCGACGATCTGTATGCCCGCTGGGTCCAGTTCGGAGCCTTCCAGCCGATCGACCGACTGCACAGCAATCACAGCGACCGGCTGCCCTGGCAGTACGGCACGGCGGCGCGGAAGTCGGCCGACGCCTTCCTCAACCTCCGCGAGAAACTGGTTCCTTACACGTACACGCTCGCCGAGGAAGCCCACCGCACCGGCCTGCCGATCGTGCGCCCCACCTACCTGGAGTACCCCGACGAGCCCCAGGCGTACGCCGCGGCGGACAGCGAGTACTTCTACGGATCCGACGTACTGGTCGCCCCGGTGACCACACCGGGAGACTCCGCCACCACGTCGGTGTGGTTCCCGCCCGGCAGCGAGTGGACCGACTACTTCACCGGCAAGACGTACGCCGGCGGAACCACCCACGACGTCACCACCGACCTCGGCTCCATGCCAGTGTTCGTCAAGGCCGGCGGCATCCTGCCCACGCGCTCCCACGACGTCACCGACCACGACCGCAACCCCCTGACCGACGTCACCCTCTCCATCGCGACCGGAGCCTCGGGCTCGTACAGCCTCTACGAGGACGAGGGGACGACGGCACAGAAGACCAAGAACGCCACGACACGCATCCGCTACGAACAGAAGGGCTCGCACCGCACCGTGACGATCGACCCGGCGAAGGGCTCCTTCCCGGGCCAGGTGCAGAACCGCCGCTGGACGCTCGCGCTTCTGGGGACCCATGCCGCACCCAAGGAAGTCACCGCGCGCGGGGCCCGGCTGGCGCCGGACGCCTACGACTGGAACAGCGCCACGGGAGTTCTCACCATCGAACTCCCGCGCCACAGCGTGCATGCGCCTATCACAGTGAGCATTCGATAGGGCAGGCGGCCGACCGGCCGATGCCACGGAGGGCGGTCCCGCCCTCCGTGGCATCGGCCGCGCTTTGATGGCGTTCGAACACCCGGTCTTTGAAGACCCCTCCAGGAAATCACGTTGCGCGACCGACTCATTACGGAATGCACCCTTCGGGAGTACCATCCAGGCACCAAGGGGCCCTTCGTATTCTTCGTATTCCAGCACCCGCGCGGGTCTCGTCCTCGGTGGGTCACGGCATCGGGGGCGCGCACGTGCGGGCCCGCTGAGCCGGGCCACTCGAAGGAACCGCGAAGGGAGTTCGGATGGCCGAGGTGTATCTGCGCCGGCTCACCCGGTGGCAGGCCGAACAGCAGCGTGAACCCATCGCCGACGTGTACGTCATGGCGTACCACGGCGCCGCCGGGGCCGAGTACCGGGACCGGAGGAAATTCCAGCGCCGCTTCGAGCAGCACGTACAGAACGACGGTTTCGACATGGTCGTCGCCGACGCGCCCGGCCTCGTCGGCTGCGCCTATGGATACCGTCTGGAGCGCGACGGCGCATGGTGGGCCGACTTCCCCGTCGAGGTGACACCCCAGACGGAGGAACTCACCGCGTCCGGCCGGGTGTTCGCCCTCACCGAGCTGATGGTGCTGCCCACCCACCGCCGCCTCGGCGTCGCGACCCGCCTCGGGAACCTGCTGCTCTCCCGCCTCTCCCAGGACCTGGTGGTGGCCGGTGTCGACCGGGACAGGGCCGCAACCGGGATCACGGAACTCTTCCGCGCGTGGGGCTGGAAGGAACTGCCCACCAAGGAGCCCGGCGCCACAGCGTCCGGACGGGAGGTATGGGCACGCAGGCCGGTGCGGTGAGCGTCGGCGCCGGGCCCGGCCACGGCCCGGCGGGAGGCCGGTCCCTCCACCGCTAGGATGGGGGCCGTTTGCCCGCAGGGAGTTGAAGATGCCGAGCCGTCGCCCGGAGGGGACCGCCTCCGCCACGCCGTGGAACCAGACGTTCAACCACTCGATGTGGCGGGCGAACAACTCTCTGCATCGCGCCTTGAACGAGCGGCTGCGCCCCTTGGACGTCACGATGACGCAGCTCGGGATCGTCATCACGCTCGACCAGTACGGGCCGCTGTCCGGGGCGGACCTGGCCCGGATGCAGAGCATCACGCCGCAGAGCGTGACGACGGCGCTGGCGCATCTGGAGCGGATCGGGTGGATCGAGCGGCATCCGCACGCCGTGCACAAACGGGTGGTGCTGGTCGAGCCGACCGAGGCCGGGCTGCGCGGCATGGCCAAGGGGCGGCGGCTCGTCGGCGCGGTCGTGGAACGCATCTCCGACGCGGTCGGCGGGCCCGAGGAGCTGGCCCGCTTGACGCTCGGCATGCGCCGCGTCGCCGTCGCCCTCGACGGCCCCGACTCCCCCGTGGCACGTATGTGGCCCGACCCGCCCACGGCCGGCTGAGAGATTTCGCCCCGCCTTCCCCGTGCGCCCGGTTCTCAGTTATTTGGGACTTTGACAGGCAACTGATAACTTGACCGGCGCGTTCGATCAGGAGGGCCGTCTCACCATGTCCGCGATATCCACCCCCCACCACCGCGCCGTCGCGCGCCCGGCGCTCACCACTGTGCTGGCGTGTCTCGGGATGTTCGCCGCATACGTGCCCATCGGCAGCGTCTCGGTGTCCCTGTCGCGCATCCAGCAAGGGCTGGGCGCCTCCACGTCCGACCTGCAATGGGTCTCCGACGCGTTCATCCTGCCGATGGCCGCGCTGATCCTCACCTTCGGCCTGATCGGCGACCTGTACGGCCGCAAGAAGGCCTACCTCGCGGGCATGCTCCTGTTCGCCGCCGGCTCCGTGACCTCCCTGACCGCGCACAGCGTCGCGCAGGTCTGGGTCGGCCAGGCCATTGCCGGCGCGGGTGCGGCGGCTCTCGCCTCCTCCACGCTCGCCCTGATCAGCCACGCCTATCCGGACTTCAAGGCCCGCGCCAAGGCCATCGCAGCCTGGGCCGCATCCCTGAGCATCGGCATGGCCCTCGGCCCCCTGATCAGCGGTGTCATCCTGGAGCACGCCGGCTGGCGCTGGATCTTCCTGCCGGCCGCCGTCATCACCGCCGTCACCGGCCTGGTGGCCGTACGCATGCTGGAGGACTCCCGCTCCGCGCACGGCCGTGCCATCGACGTCCCCGGCCAGATCGCCGCGATCATCTTCATCGTCGGCCTGATCTACGGGGTGATCGAGGGCGGTGGGACCGGTGGCTGGGGCCGGACCAAGGTCATCGTCGCGTTCGCCGCCGCCGCGCTCGGCCTGATCGCCTTCGTCATCGCCGAGCTGCGCTCCCGCTCGCCGATGCTCTCCCTGAAGCTGTTCGCGGTGCGCCCCTTCACCGGCGCCGGCGTCGTCAACGCCGTCGTCATGTTCGGGATGATCGGCTCCGTCTTCACCCTCAGCCTCTTCTTCGGCAGCGTCCAGCAGCTCTCCGTCCTCGACATCGCCTGGCGCATGCTGGTCTTCAACGGCGTCTCCATCGTCGCAGGACCGATCGTCGGCCGTCTGATGGGCAAGGTCGCCCCCGGCGTGCTCCTCTGCGTCGGCCTGCTCGGTACCGGCGGCGCCATGCTCTGGCTCACCGGCCTGGAGACCGACTCCGGGTTCGGCGCGATGGCGGGCCCGCTCGCTCTGTTCGGTCTCGGTATGGGCTTCGTGATGACACCGATCAGCGCGGTCGCCGTCGGCAGCGTCCCGCACCACCTGGCGGGCATGGCGGGCGCGGGCAACAACACCCTGCGCCAGCTCGGCGGCGCCCTTGGTCCCGCCGTCCTCGGAGCCGTCCTCACCAGCCGGCTCGCCTCCGCCCTTCCCGGGCACCTCGCGGACTCCGGGCTGCCCGTCGCCGACCAGCAGCAGGTGAGCGCGGCCCTCGCACAGGGCGGTGTGGGCGCCGCGGGACACCTCGGGCTCTCCCCCGAGGCGACCGGCCCCGCGCTCGGCGCGATCGGCGCGAGTTTCACCGACGCCGTCCACGTCTGCATGACCATCGGCGCGGCCGGGATGCTGGTGGCCCTGATCGCCACGGCCACCCTGATCGGCTTCCGCCGCCCGCAACCGGCCCGGCCGGCCCCGGCCCCCGCCCAGGCCGAGACCAATGAGACACCCCGGGCTCAGGCTCAGGCCCAGGAAGCCCCCGTCCCGGCCGGCTCCGTCATCCACGGCCACATCCGCAGCTCCACCGGCGCCTCCCGCTCCTCCACGGTCACTCTGATCTCCCTGACGGGACGTCAACTGAGCCGCACCGTGGCCCGTTCCGACGGGGGCTACGAGCTCACCGCACCCGGCGCCGGCACCTACGTACTGATCGCCGCCGCCGAGAGGCACGAGCCGCAGGCGGCCACCGTCACCGTCGGCGCCGAGCCGCTCGCCCACGACATCCGGCTCTCGGGACCGCGCGGCCTGAGCGGGAGCGTCAACGGCGGCGACGGGCTGCCCGTCGCCGCCGCCATGGTGATCGTGACCGATGTGCGCGGCGAGGTGCTCGCCACCGGACAGACCGGCCAGGACGGGCAGTTCACCTTCGGGGAGCTGCCCGCCGGCGAGTTCACCGTCGCCGTGAACGCGGAGGGGCACCGGCCGGCCGCCGCGCCGGTCACGGTCGGCGACGGCGGGCCCGGCCGGGTGGAGATCGCCCTCGTCTCCGGCTCCCGGCTCCGGGGGGCGGTGCGCTCCGGCACCGACCGGCGCCTGCTGCCGGACGCCCGCGTCACCCTCGTCGACGCGGCCGGCAACGTCGCCGCGACCGCCACCACCGACGCGGACGGTGTGTACGCCTTCGCGGACCTGGACACCGGCGAGTACTCCGTCGTCGCCAGCGGCTACCCGCCGCTCGCCACTCCGCTGCGCGTCACGGGCCCCGGCACCGAAGCCCTCGACATCGAACTGTCGCACCCCATGCCGTGAGCTCCACGCCCGAGGACGCCCGGCTGTCCTACGACGTGTGGACGGCGTCGCTGCCGTACAGCTCCCTGGTGAAGGCGGACACATCGGCGCTGCGATCGGCGCCGTCGAGGTTGTACGTCAGATAGACGCCGTACCCCTCGCTGACGGTGCGGCGGGCGAAGTCGGCGGCCGTGCTCTGCGAGGTCCGGCCGATCTCGACGGCCGCCGGTGACAGCTTCGACTTGGGCAGGGCGATGCCGGGGACCTGCCAGCTGCCGTAGTACGGGTTCCAGGCGTAGTCGAACTTGGACGAGACGTCGACGCCGCCGTACGAGAGGCGCGATGCGGCCGGGCCGATGTTGTAGAGACTGATGATCTTGTCCGGCAGGTTCGCGCGCAGCGCCGTCGTCAGGTACACGAATGAGCTGCTGTTGGGCTGGCCGGTGCCGTTGTTGCCGTACTCGGCGTACTCGTCGTCGAAGTCGATCCCATCCAGTCCGTACTTGGTCACGGTGTCCGACAGTTGCTTCGCGAACCCCGAAGCCGCCTGCTGGGAAGGGAAGTTGGCGAAGCCGGCGCCCTGGTGATTGCCGAGCACCGACAGAACCACCTTGATGCCCTTCTGCTGCAACGGCCGTATCTCCGTGGCGGCGTTGTCGAGGACGCGCTGCACGTTCTCGTTGAAGTACAGATACGCCGCCTTCGTGCCCGTGTCGTAGTTGATGTTCGCGGCGAAGATCACGGCGACGTCGAAGACGTTGCCCCCGCCGTTGGCGAGGGTGTACTTGCCGACGTTCAGCATGCTGTTGTTGTTCACCTCGACGTACGCGACCGAGGTCGGCCCCTGCTTCGCAGGAGCAGGAGCAGGAGCAGGAGCAGAGGCAGAGGCGGGGGCGGGAGCGGCGGCGAGGGCCGCGACGGCCGCGAGCGCGAGCGCGGCCGTCCGCACTCTCCTCCATACCAGAGTGGACATTTGGTGGTCTCCCATCGCAGAGGTGGTCATCAACTCCACGGCTTTCTCGCGGAGTTGTTCTCACACTGCCCGTATGTATCCGTGTGCCAACATGGCAGACCCGGCTTCGGAACGGGTCGGACATGACGGGGGGCTCGTGTTGGATCGCCTGGCCAGAGCGGCGTGCACAGCGGACGAGGAGGTCGCCGCCGCGGGTCGGCCCGGCGCGGTGGTGCCCCCGTCGCTGCGCGGACGGCTCGCGCTGATCGCGGGTTTCGCCGCGCTGACGGTCATCGTGCTCGGGGTGCTGTATGCCGGACACAGTCGACCCGGCAGCGTGGACAGGTGGTTCATCGCGCCGACGGCGGACAGCGTGCGGCCGCCATGGCGTTATGTCGCTCTGGCCCTGGACTTCTTCGGGGAGCCCGCCGGATCGGCGCTGGTGGTCGCGGCCGCCGTGGCAGGCTGCCTGCTGCGACGGCGCCCCCGCGCGGCGGTGTTCGTGGTGGCCGGGGCCGGACTCACCGTGGTGGCGACGACGCTGCTCAAGTCCCTGGTGGGACGCACCATCCACGGCGCCGACAACCTGTCCTATCCGAGCGGACACACCGCCTTCGCCACCGCGCTCGCCCTCATGGCGGCGCTGCTCGCGATCCGCCGGCTCGGCCTCGGCAGGACGGCCGGTACGTCACTCGTGCTCGCCGCGCCGCTGGTGGCCGGCGCCGCGATGGGGTGGGCACAGGTCGCCCTGGGCGCGCATTACCCGACGGACGCCCTCGGCGGCTGGTGCACCGCGCTGGTGGTGGTGCCGGTGACCGCGTGGCTGGTCGACCGGGTGGCCGACCGGCTCGCCGGCCGGACGGCCGACGCCGGTCCCCGCGGGCCCCGCTGACGTCACGTCACATCAGGTCGTGTCGGGTCCTGTCACGCCCGGCGGCGGAACACCGGCCGCACCGGCCGCCCGGCCGTCCAGGGGGTGGGGTCCGCGGCGTCGAGCGCCTTCCGGTACACCGCACATGCGCGGGCCACCACATCGACGGTACGGTCGATGTCCGCTTCGCCGAGCGCGCTGCTCACGACGAACGACGGCGCCAGCACCCCGCCCGCGAGGAGCCTGCGCAGGAACAGGGTGCGGTACTGCTGCGACGGCCGCAGGTTCTCGTCGAGGGTGGCGAAGACCAGGTTGCTGGCCCGGCCCCGGACGAGGACGTGGTCTCCTACGCCCATGGCGGCCGCCGCGTCGCGCACACCTGCGGCCAGCCGCTCACCGAGGTCGTGCAGCCGCGCGGTGACGCCCTCCTCGACATAGGTGGTCTGCACGGCCATCGCGGCTGCCAGGGAGTGCGTCTCGGCGCCGTGCGTGGTGGACAGCAGGAACACCCGGTCGTGGGAGTGCCGCAGCCCGCCCCGCTCCATCAGTTCGCGGCGCCCGGCCAGCGCGGAGACGGCGAAGCCGTTGCCCAGCGCCTTGCCGAACGTGGAGAGGTCGGGCACGACGCCGTACAGGCCCTGGGCGCCCGCCTCCGACCAGCGGAAGCCGGTGATCATCTCGTCGAAGATGAGTACGCAGCCGTGCCGGTCGGCCAGTGCGCGCAGGCCTTCGAGGTACCCGGGCGGGGGCTCGGCGTGGCCGGCTGGTTCGAGGATCAGACAGGCGATCTCGTCCTGATACCGGGTCAGCAGCTCCTGGGTGGCGGCCAGGTCCCCGTAGGGGAATGCCACGGTGAGCTCGTTGATGGCCGCCGGGATTCCGGCGGCCATCGGCGTGGTGCCGATGAACCAGTCGTCCACGGAGAAGAACGGATGGTCGCCGCAGATCGCCACGCGCGTGCGCCCGGTGACCGCGCGGGCGAGGCGCACCGCGGCGGTGGTGGCGTCGGAGCCGTTCTTCGCGAACTTGACCATGTCCGCGGTCGGCACCGTGGCCAGGAAGCGCTCCGCGGCCTCGGCCTCCACGATGGACGGCCGGACGAAGTTGCTGCCGCGGTCGAGTTCGCGCCGCACCGCCTCGAGCACACGGGGGTGGGCGTGGCCGAGGCTGACCGACCGCAGTCCCGACCCGTACTCGATGTAGCGGTTGCCGTCGACGTCCCACACGTGGGCGCCGCGGCCGTGGCTGATGACCGGGGCCAGGTTCTCGGGGTACTGGTCGTCACCCTTGGCGTAGGTGTGCGCGCCTCCGGGGATCACGGCGTGCAGCCGCTCGTTGGCCAGCCGCGACCGGGGCAGGAGGAACTCTTCGCTTTCCATATCGGCTTCCATATCGGCCTCAGCCATCTCTCTGCTTCAGGGCCCCGGCGAGTCCCGGCGCCTGCCGGTCCCGCTCGGACATCGAGGTGGCCGGCAGCGGCCAGGGAATGGCGAGCTCCGGGTCGTCGAAGGCGATCGTCACGTCCTCGGCCGGATCGTGCGGGCGGTCGATCCTGTACGAGGTGTCGGCGGTCTCGGTCAGCGCCTGGAATCCGTGCGCACACCCCGCCGGGATGTACAGGGTCACCTGGGTCTCGCCGGACAGCTCGAAGAAGGCCCGGCCCAGGTAGGTCGGCGAGTCCGGGCGCAGGTCCACGACGACGTCGAAGATCTTCCCGTACGAGCAGCGCACCAGCTTGGCCTCGCCGGCTCCGGAGCGCAGGTGCATGCCGCGCAGTACGCCCCGGACCGAGCGGGACAGGCTGTCCTGGATGAAGGCGTCCGGGTCCAGGCCCACCGAGCGGACCACGTCGGCGTCGAAGGTGCGGCAGAAGAAGCCGCGTTCGTCGGCGTACGGGGTCGGCTCGAACAGGTACGCCCCGGCTATGGCCGGTACTTCGGTCGCTTTCATTTGGCTTCCCGCAGGTCGTGAGCATGGGTGTGGGCGTGAGTGTGGGTGTGCTCGGTCGCCGGGAACAGGGTCGCGGTCAACTGGGCGAACTGGGCCTCCAGTTGCCGGGATGCGTCCTGGTTGCGCTCGGTGAGGGTCTGCCGCAGTTCTGCCGATCGCTTCTCCAACTCCCGGAATTGATCGAGCAACCGGCCGGCGTCGACCTCGCGCGCAGGGTGGCAGTACGCGCCGAGACCCATCCGGTCCATGAGCGCGTCGCTCTTCGCCGCGTAGCTGAGGGCGAGTACCGGTGTGCCGGTCTTCAGCGCGCAGATCAGGTTGTGGTAGCGGACGGCCACCACGGTGTCGGCCGCCGCCATCTCCGTCATCAGGTCGGCGAGTGAGGCCGGCTCGGCGGCGGTGACCAGCGGCGAGTCCACCGCGTCGAGGATCGCGGCGACCACCGAGGCGTCGCACTCGTCGCCGGTGAGCAGCCGGACCGGCCTGCCCTCCTCGACCAGCGTACGGACGAACGTGATCGTTCCGTCGAGGTAGCGCCGGTATATCTCCTCGGCCCGGGCACGGTCGTCGTTGCCGCCGTGGAAGTCCATGACGCCGACGCAGACCGGTCCTGGTGTGTCGGAGGGTCCGCTCGCCCGCCGTGTCGGTGTCGGTGTCGGTGTCGGTGTCGGTGTCGGCAAGGAGAACGCGAGGTCCGGGTAGACCTCGTCGCGTGCGGTGTCCACGCCCAGCGCCCGCATCGCGTCACGCGACCGCGTGTCCCGGTACGAGCGGTACGCGGCAAGCCGTGCCGACCAGCGCACGAGGGCCCGGGTCGGCCGGTTGCCGATCTCAGCGGCGCCGACGCTGACCAGCGCGACCCGGGTGCGCAGCAGCCGGCCACTCGCGCAGAGCAGGAACAGCGAGTACGGAAAGCCCCACGGCCGCAGCGGCAGCGTGGCCTCCAGGACGCCCATGCCCGGCACGATCACCACGTCGTGCCGGCGCACCCAGGCGGCGGTGCGGACGACGTCGACGAGTTTGCCGAGGCCCTTCCCCGCGATCGCGCCCGCTCGCGAGGCGGTCCGGTACTCCCCGCGATACCAGTGCAGCCGCGTCGCGGGGATCCCGAACCGGGTCGTCACGGCCTCGGGTCCGCCGCACAGCGCGTCCACGACCGCGTCCGGGTGCTCGGCGCGCAGGTACCCGAGCACCGCTTCGAGCGACCCGTCGTTGCCGAGGTTGCCGGAGCCGAGCAGGCCGAACAGCCCGACGCGCACCGGGGTTTCGCTCTCCGACGTCATGCCTGCCTCCCTTCACGGCCGGCGACGAGGGCGTCGACGGAGACCGTGAGTGCGCCCGGGTCGACCGGGGCGCGGTCCTCGACCCGCTCGCCCGCGCCCGGCCTGACCCGGCTGGTCAGCCACGCGGCCAGGTGGCCGTAGCACGCGCGCCGGTCGGCCGTGGACAGCGGCGCCCGCCGGATCGCCGCGACGAAGCCGCCCAGGTACTCGGCGAGCAGTCGGGGCGTCGGATGCAGCGGGCCCGCCCGGCGCGGGTCCAGGTTGACGCACCGGGCGCGCTTGGACGGGTTCGCCCGCTCGGCGCGGGTGGGGTGGTCGCGGCGGAAGTACAGCAGCTCCGGCACCTGGTGGAAGGGCCCGTGCAGGGTGATCTCGGCGACGAACGTGCGGTCCGCGTGGTGGTAGCTGTCGAGCGGCTTCACCCGGCGCAGCACGTCGGCCCGCATCACGCCGTAGAAGTCGTCGCCGCCCGGCTCGAGGAGCAGGCTGCGAAAGCGCTCCGGCGGGTGCGGGGAGTCGGTGGCGAGCCCGTACTCGTAGGGAACCTTCAGCCGTCCTTCGCCGTCGATGACCGCCTGGCCGGAGTGCGCGAGGATCACCTCCGGCCGCTCGTCCAGCGCCTCCACGCAGGCGCGCAGCAGGTCGCGGGCGTAGAGGTCGTCGTGCGAGGCCCACTTGAACAGTTCACCGCGGCACTCGGTGAACACGTAGTTGTGGTTCGGCGTGGCACCGACGTTGCGTGGCAGCCGGATGTACCGGATGCGTGAGTCCCGCGCGGCGTACTTGCGGCAGATCTCCTGGGTCCCGTCGGTCGAGGCGTTGTCGGAGATGACCAGCTCGAAGTCCTCGTAGGTCTGGCCGAGGAGGGCGTCGAGCGACTCGGCCAGGTACTCCTCGCCGTTGTACACAGGCAGGCCGACGCTCAGCCTGGGTTGGGCACTCATGAAGTCCTCACTTCGGAAATGGAGTGGTGGTGGCGCTCGCGCAGGGCGGACCGCAGTTGCAGCCACCACACGGCCGAGCTGCAGCCGGTCGCGACGGCCACGCCCCAGGCCGAGCCGACCGTGCCGCCGACGGCCGCTCCGCCGAGCCCGCCGCCGACGTAGCAGAGGGAGGCGAAGAGCTGGCAGCGCAGGCTGCGCCGGGCCGCGGCGAGCGCGCGCAGGCCGGCCGCCGCGCCGGTGCCGAGGCCGGCGCCCGCGACGCCGAGGGTGACCGGCGCGATGAGCTGTGCGGACAGGTGCCAGACATCGCCGAGCACGAACTCACCGAGCCGGTCCGGCATCAGCAGCAACGCCCCGCCCCAGAGCAGCGCGCCGACGGCCTGCCCGCTGCCCAGCAGGAGGCAGAACCTGCCGAGCCGGTGCGGGGCCCGCCGCAGCACCCGTGCCGCCTCCGCGACGGTGACCAGCGAGAGGCCCATGAGCACGGCGAGGAACGGGCCGAGCAGGAGCTCGGCGCCCCGGACCGCGCCGACCGCGCCGACCCCGACGATCACGCCGAGCCCGTACGCCCGCATCTGGTTCGCGCCGCTGAGACTGACGTTCTCGACCAGGTACCGGTAGCCGAGATCGCGCTGTTCGCGGAGCCATCCGCGCGCCTGGGTCAGTCGGGGCCGGATGCCGGACTGGATGTAGCCGTACCCCCCGGCCACCGTGGCGGACGCGCCCCAGGCGAGCACGAAAGCGGCCACACTGCCCACGCGGGCCGCCACGACCATGGCCGGGACGAGCGCGACGCCCCACACGACGTCGTTGACGAACGCCTTCCGCCCGTTGCCCGCGGCGAAGAACGAGTACCGCCAGGCGTCCTGCAGCAGCAGCCCCGGCAGCATGACGCCGAGGCAGGCGAACGCGGGCCCCACACGGCCGCCGAGGCCGAGGCCGACCACGAGGCAGGCCGCGCCGATGGCCGTGCCGACGCCGAGCGCGGTCCCCGACGACCGGGCCACGGCCGCGCGCCAGGTCGCGTCCGGCACGCCGCTGAAGCGCACCACGAGCGGGTCGGTGGCGAGGCCGCGGGAGACGTTGAGCACCACGCCGTAGGTCACCCAGGCGAGGCTGAACACGCCGAACGCCGTCACCCCCAGCGAGCGCGCCACGTAGATGCCGACCGCGAAGTTGCTGATGCTGGAGGCCGCCTGGTCGGCCAGGCCCCAGGACAGCCTGCCGAGGAGGGCCCGCCGGGCGGACCCCGTCGTCTTCTCCTCCTCGGTGGTCATCGGCGTCATGCCTTGATCAGCCCGGCGGCGCCCAGGGCGTCGGCCGCGACGGCAACGGTGTCGAACGGCAGCCCGGACCGCTCGGCAATGTCGAGCAGGCTGTGCTCGCCGTCGGAGAGGTTGAGCACCCAGAGCATGGCCAGCTGGGCCTGTTTGGCGTCGCTGCGCCCGCCGAGCGAGTCGTACAACCCGCGTCGGCCCAGCTGTGGTTCGCCGTAGGGGCTGAGGTTGACGTACCGCCGGTTGCGGTCGAGGACCGCGAGCGCCTCACGGCAGACCGCGAGAGTGTCCTCCATCGCCTCCGGGCGGACGAAGTCCGGATTGTCCGCCGAGGTGTGGTACTCGGGGTATCCGGCGTACGGGGTCCGGCTGAGCGAGCCCACGCCGAGATCGAACCCGGGCGAACAGTACTGGCGCTCGTCGTAACCGTACGGAGTGAACTCGGTGACGCGGTGCGGCCGTTCGGAGGCGGCCAGCACATGCCGCAGCACCCGGTCGATCTCCGCGTCGCCGCGCCTGCTCTGCTTGTACGTCAGGTGGCCGGAGTCGCCGGCGCAGGCCAGCACGAGGCCGTGCTTGACCCGCTCGATCCGCTCCGCGTTGCGGGCCAGCCAGGTGATCGCCCCGACGGTGCCGGGCGCGTAGATGAACCGGTAGGTGTAGTACGGCGTCTGCTCCGCCAGCGCCCTGGCCAGGAACGTCGCCACCGCGATGCCGGCCAGGTTGTCGTTGGCCAGCGAAGGGTGGCAGACGTGGCAGGAGACGATCACCTCGTCGGGGACCTGCCCGGGGATCACGTGCTCGGCGTAGGTGAGGTGGCCGTCGGCGAGTGTGGAGTCGATGCGCACCTCGTAGTCGCCGTCCGGCAGCGCGTCCAAGGTCTCCTGGGCCAGGCAGAATCCCCAGTCCGGCTTGTAGTAGCTGGTGCGGTACGGCACCCAACTCGGCTGCTCCGGAAGGGTGTACAGGTGATCGCGCAGCTCGGCCAGCGGCATCGTCCGCGCCACCGGCACGCTGTAGCCGAGCACGTGCAGGCTGGACGCGGCGAAGTCGACGACCCGCCGGCCTGCGGCGTCGGCGACGTACGCGTCGCGGATGTTCCACTCCTGCGGCACGGTCCAGTCGAGCACCTGTGTCCCGGTCGGCACCTCGTGCATCTGCAGCGGGACGTACTCGCCGACGATGTCCAGGGTGGCGCGCACCCCGTCCCCCGTGATGCTCCGGCACAGCGGGTACAGCCGCTCCACCAGCGCGTGCATCTGTTCGCCGGGCCCGGTCATCGGCGCCGCCGCAGGGTGTCGTCGACGGTGCCTGCCTCGGACTGTGCGCGCAGCACGGCGAGGCGGGTGAAGCGTTGCTCGAAGTCCTCCCGGGTGAGCCCGAACTGTTGGTAGGCGTCGGCGAGTTCGAGCGCGCCCTGCTTCACCGTCCACTCGCAGTCGAAGCCGGGGATCGCCGCGCGGAACCGGGAGAAGTCGACCCGGTACGAGCGCGGATCGGCACCGTTCTCCCCGGTGATCCTCACCTGCGCGCCGGACACCGCCTCGGCGACCTGGTCGGCGATCTCGGCGACCGTGACGTTGTTGGTCTCGCTGCCGATGTTGAACGCCCGGTCGTGCACCGCCGCTTGTGGCGCGCTCAGCGCGGCGGTGAAGGCGCGTGCGATGTCGGCGGCGTGCACCAGGGGGCGCCAGGGGGTGCCGTCGGAGAGCACCAGCACCTCGCCGGAGAGGAGCGCGTGGCCCACCAGGTTGTTCAGCACGATGTCGGCGCGCAGTCGGGGTGAGTAGCCGAAGGCGGTGGCGTTGCGCATGTACACCGGGCTGAAGTCGTTGTCGGCCAGGGCGTGCAGGTCGTCCTCGACGCGCACCTTGGACTCCGCGTACGGGGTCACCGGGCGCAGCGGGGCGTCCTCGCCCACCAGGTCGTCACCGCCCGCGGCGCCGTAGACGGAGCAGGTCGACGCGTACAGGAAGCGCCGGACTCCGGCGTCGCGGGCGAGCCGGGCAAGTCGTACGGAGGCGCGGTGGTTGATGTCGTAGGTGAGGTCGGGTGCCAGTGATCCCAGCGGGTCGTTGGAGAGCGCGGCCAGGTGGATCACGGCGTCCACTCCGGCCACGTGGTCGGACGTGACGTCGCGCAGGTCGACCCGGTGCCCGGCCGGGTCCGCGGGCTGCGGGCCCAGGACGCAGTCGGCGAACAGGCCTGCGTCGAGACCGACGATCTCGTGTCCGGCAGCCGCCAGGACCGGGGCCATCACGGTGCCCAGGTAGCCCTGGTGTCCGGTCAGCAGTACGCGCACGGTTCAATCCCCCATGGTGGAAGTGCTCTGAGCGGAAGTGCTCTGCTTGGCAATGCTCTGAGCGGAAATGCCCAGATCGAGCGTGAGCTTGGTGACGGCGAACGCCTCGGCGTAGCGCGCGTGGCATTCGATGCCGCGGATCCGCGCGAGGCCGAGGAAGGCCTCCCGGTCGAACCACGGCCGGTGCCGCTGCGAGGGGTAGTGCTCCTGCAGCAGCCGCACCTTCTGTTCGGCGATCTGCGGCGACAGCGGCTGGTACGCCGCCGGCCGGCCGAGATCGCCGTCCCACTTGACGATCTCGTAGCCGAGCACCAGGTGGTCGCGGAACGCGGTGGGCAGGAGCTGCGCGAGCCCGCGGTGATCCTGGTGCGCGTCGTCGGTGCGCGGCGCGAGGACCAGGTCCGGCTCGGTGCGCATCCGCAGCTCCTCGACCGCGGCCTTGGCCTCCTCCCAGTGCGCGGGCATCCGGCCGTCCGGCAGCTTGAGCACGGTCAGCCGCAGGTCGGCACCCGGGCAGAAGGCGGCGAGAGCGGCCTGCTCCTCCTGCTCCCGCTTGCTGCCGCCGCCGGAGAGCACCAGCGCGTCGACGCGGATCCCCGGCCGTGCGAGGCAGAGCGTGAGGAGTGTGCCGCCGGCGCCGATGGCGATGTCGTCGCAGTGCGCGCCCACCGCGACGACCCGGTCCAGGGGGCCGGCCCCGAGCCGGATCACGCTCTCGCTCCTGCGGTGTCCCGCTCCCACACGGCCCACGGGCGGTCGCCGCGGGCGTAGGCGTCGTCGAGCGCGGCCCGCTCCTTCACGGTGTCGGTCGGCTTCCAGAAGCCACGGTGCTGATGCGCCACCAGGCGCCCCTGCTTGGCCAGTTGGGCACATCCGTCGGCGACCAGGTCCCCGTTCTCCGGTATGTGGTCGAAGACCTCCTGGCGGAGCACGAAGTAGCCGCCGTTCTCCCACATCGGCAGTTCGCTGACCGGGGTGATACCCCCCACCAGGCCGTCCTCGCCCAACTCCACACAGTGGAAGGAGGACTGCGGCGGCACCACCATCATCGACGCCCCGGCGTCACGCCCGGCGAACCGGTCGATCATCTCCGGCAGCGGAGCGTCGGTGAGCACATCGGCGTAATTGGCGAGGAACATCTCGTCGCCGTCCAGGTGGTGCCGCACCCGGCGCAGCCGCTCACCGATCGGCGACTCGATGCCGGTCTGCGCGAACGTGATCGTCCAGTCGGCGATGTCGGTGGAGAGGAGCTCGGTCCGCCCGCCCCGCAGCACGAAGTCGTTGGACGTCGTCTCCTCGTAGTTGAGGAAGAAGTTCTTGATGTGGTGCGCCCCGTACCCGAGGCACAGGATGAACTCCGTGTGCCCGAAGTGGGCGTAGTAGCGCATGACATGCCAGATCAGCGGGCGCGGGCCGACCATCGCCATCGGCTTGGGCACGTCGTCCGCGGCGCCGCTGCGCATCCGCATCCCGTAACCGCCGCAGAACAGTACGACCTTCATCGCTCGACCTCGACAATGCTCAGTTCCGGGATGGGAAAGACCAGGCGGCCGCCCCAGTCGTGCACGAAGGACAGCTGCTCGACGAGTTCGTCCCGCAGGTTCCACGGGAGGACCAGTACGTAGTCCGGTCGGTCGGCGGCTATCTGATCGGGCGACAGGATCGGGATGCGGGTGCCCGGGGTGAATCTGCCGTGCTTGTAGGGGTTGCGGTCGACCGTGTACGGGAGCAGGTCGGGCCGGATGCCGCAGTGGTTGAGCAGGGTGTTGCCCTTGCCCGGGGCGCCGTAGCCGACGACCGTCTCGCCGCGCTCGGCCGCCTCGATGAGGAACTTCAGGAGGTTGCGGCGCACCGTGGCCACCCGGGCCGAGAACTCGGTGTACCCGGACAGTTCCTGCAGCCCGGCCGCCTTCTCCCGGGCCAGTACGTCGGCCACCCGCTGGTGCGGCTCGCCGGCCACCTCGGCCGGCCGGGCGAGGAGACGGATGGAACCGCCGTGCGTGGGCAGCAACTCGACGTCCACGAGCGTGAGTCCGCCGCTTTCGAGTGCCCGGATCGCGGACGCGACCGTGTAGTACTGGAAGTGCTCGTGGTAGATCGTGTCGTACTGGTTCTCCTCGATCAGGGTCAGCAGGTGCTGCACCTCGATGGAGACCCAGCCGTCATCGGCGACCAGGGCGCGAAGGCCCTGGGTGAAGCCGACCACGTCGGGGATGTGCGCGTACACGTTGTTGGCCACGACCAGGTCCGCAGGACCGTGCTCGGCGCGGACGGCCGAGCCGGTGTCAGGGGACAGGAACTCGGTGAGCGTGGGCACACCGGCCTCCCGCGCCGCGGCGCCGACGTTCACCGACGGCTCGATGCCCAGGCAGCGGATCCCCCGGTCCACCAGGTGCCTGAGCAGATACCCGTCGTTGCTCGCGACCTCGACCACGAAGGCGTCGGCGCCGAGGCCGAGCCGCTGTACGGCATCGGCGACGAACGTGCGCGCGTGCTCCACCCAGGACGTCGAGAAGGAGGAGAAGTACGCGTACTCCTTGAACGTCTCCTCCGGCGTGATCAGCGGCGGGATCTGGGCGAGCCAGCAGTCGGTGCAGACCCGCAGGTGCAGCGGGTACGCGGGCTCCGGCTCGTCCAGTTGATCCGCGGCGAGAAAGCTCTCGCACGGCGGGGTCGCCCCCAGATCGACGACGCTCTCCATCGCCGCCGAGCCGCAGAGTCGGCATCGTGTCATCTACTTCCCCCCATTTCCGCTCGCGCGGGTGTCTTCGCCGCGAGCCTGTGCTGACCGTCCCGCGATCGCGGTGCGGTACCCCTCCACCAGGCGCTCGAGGCCGACGGCCGGGCTGAAACCCTGCTCGTATCGGCGTCGGGCCGCCCGGCCCATCTCCCGGTTGCGGTCCGGTTCGGCCGCGATGCGGCGTATGCAGGACGCGAGCGAGGCGGCCTCGCCCGGCCGGTGCAGCAGCCCGGTCACGCCGTCCTCGACGAGTTCGACGAAGGCGCCGTGTCCGGCGGCGACGGTCGGCACCCCGGCCGCCATCGCCTCCACGACCACCAGGCCGAACGCCTCCAGCCACGTCGAGGGAGCGAGTACGGCGGCCGATCGCGCGACGGCCTCCCGGCACTGGTCCTGGTCGTACAGGCCGACGTAGCGCACGTCGTCCCGGCCCGCCGCCCAGGCGGTCACCTCGGCCTCCAGCGGTCCCGTCCCGGCGATCACGAGCGGCACGCCCACACCGCCGCCCGCCGCGATCTCGTCCCACGCGGCCATGAGCAGCCGCACCCCCTTGGCCTCCGCGAGCCGGCCGAGAAAGAGCACGTGCTCACCGGCGCCTTCCCGGCACGTGCCCGGGTCGGGGACGAAGTTGTGTTTCACCGCAAGGCGTGCGGCGGGCATGCCCGCCCGGACCAGGACGTCGCGCTGGGCCGCGGAGATGCAGAAGAACCGCTCCACGCCGGACCACCAGCGCCGCCGGTTGACCGCCAGGCTGACCGCGAGCGGCACCGTCGCAAGGCGGGAGTTCCGGTAGCAGCCGTGCCGGACGGCGGGCAGCGGCGCCGCCGTCCCTACGCACTCGGTGCACGGCCGGCCGTCCCTCTGCAGCGTGCCGGGCGGGCAGACCTGGGTGTAGTTGTGCAGGGTCGCGACGGCGGGCACACCGGCGTCCGCGCAGGCGGCGAGGACCGCGGGCGACAGGAGCGGGAAGACGTTGTGGACATGGACGATGTCCGGCCGCTCGGTGCGCAGCCGGGCAGCGAGTTCCGTGCGGACCGCCGGGTTCCACGGCACCAGCAGCGGCACCGCGACCTTGCCGGCCAACGACCGGTCGGCGATGGTGTCGCTGCGCCGCTCGAACACCTCGACCCGGTGGCCGGCCGCGCGCAGCAGCTCCACCTCCTGGTCGACGACCTTGTTCTCGCCGCTCGGCTGCGCCGAGCCGTAGCGGTTGTGCACCACGAGGACGTGCATGCTCAGGCCACCTCCGGTTTCCGGGCCCGACGCGTGACGCGTCGTCGGGGGAGAGCGGGCGTCGGCAGCGCGGGGGCCGCGGCAGGTGTCGCCAACAGCGAGGCGGCCACGGCCAGATGCAGCAGATACGGCGAGGCGTCGCCCAGGCCCGCCTCGGTGTACGACGCGATCGCGCAGTAGCTGATGAGGAAGATCGCGCAGGCCCGCTGCAGCGACGGTGGCCGCAGCAGCGCGACGCCGGCGAGCACGATGATGATCGCCGCCACGATGGTGGTGCCGATCAGACCCTGCTCCTGGTAGACGGCCAGCCAGCTGTTGTCGATCGGCAGCCCGCCGAACGACTTGTCGCCCAGGCCCATGCCGAACAGTTGCTCCGTGGTCGTCCGGGGTGCGGCAAGGAGGGCGTCCCAGACCTTGGCCCGGCCGGTGAGGTTGGAGAAGTTCTCCTGGCTCTGCCCGCGCAGGAACCAGGCCTGCAGCGCGGAGCTGAACCCCACCGCGGCCACCGTGGCGATCAGCACCGTCCAGGCGAAGAACCGGCGGGCCGCGGCGCTGGTCAGGATGAGCGAGCCGATCGCCAGTGCGAGGCCGACGAGCAGGCCGAGCGTGGCCGTACGGGTGTGGGTCAGCGCCAGGAGGACGAGTGCGGGCACGATGACCACCGCCGCGCTGGTCCGGTCGGTCCGCCGCCCCAGGACGAGCAGCACGGTGAGCCCGATGATGACCGCCGCGTACTGACCGATCTGCGGCGGGGTGAGCGGCCACAGCGCGCCGACCAGGCGCCCGCCGTAGAGGTCGGGCAGGGCAGCGCCCGGTGATACGACCAGGCCTGCGGCGACCGACCCGAGCACCGCGAAGTACAGCCGGATGTGGTGCCGGACGAACGTCAGGCCGCCGTCCCACCAGCGGCTGAGCAGCCACAGTGTGCCGATGAAGAGTGCCAGTCGGCCGCAGCGGAACAGCGCGCCGAACCCGGACTCCAGGTCCGCGCTGGAGATGACGCTCGGTACGAGGAGCAGGGTGAGCAGGAACAGGAAGGCGCCGGCCCGGATGCGGAGCCGGAGGTTGACCGCGAGCGCCAGCGCGAACGCGGCGACCAGCGCGCCCATGGTGACCATCTGGATGAGGGAACGGGGCAGCGGGACGATGGTCTTCGCCCCGGCGGAGCCGAGCGTGTTGAGGATCAGCAGCCCCCAGACGACCCCGACGACCTTCGGTGTGCCGTCGGGGCGCTGCGCGGCGCCGGGCCGGATCCCCGCGGTGTCCGGTCCGACCGGCAGCTGATCGCGCGTCAGGTCTCGTGCCACCTCAACCACCGGCCTGTGCGGGGAACTTGCTGCCAGCGTCCTGCTGGTACGGCGCGGCCTGCCACTGCGCGGAGTCGAGCACCCGGCTCGGGTCGTGGACGACGAACTGCCACGGTCCGACGTAGACGTTGTCGTGCCAGCGGTTGTGCTGCTTGCGGGTGATCGCCTCGGCCACCCGCTCGCCCTTGTACGGCGACCAGTCCGGGTAGGTGCCGTAGTTGGCGAGGACCGACATGCGGTCGCACTTCACCGTGCACTTGAGGACGGACTTGTCCAGCACGAAGCGGTTGTCGTGGATGTCCACCCGCTGGGTCTTCCAGCGGCAGTCGGCGTAGAGCGGCGCCGTGGCGATCGCCGGCTTCGCGCAGCGGTCGGTGGAGCGCACCAGCAAGGTGCAGTCACCGGACGAGGTGTTGGCGGGGCTGTTGCAGAACCGGTCGGCGTTCTCCCACAGGGTGATCCCGGACCAGTTGTTCTCCAGCACGTTCCGGAAGATCTCGATGTTGTCGGTGCGGGCCCGGATCCGTGGTTCGCCGCCGGACTCGGACAGGTAGACGGTCGCGAACGGGAACGTGTCGCCGCTGTCGGCCGCGCTGCGGCCCTCGACCCAGTTGTTCCGCCGGATCGTGTTGTTGCGGATGACGGCGTTGTAACTGGTCTCGTAGATCAGCGCGGCACCGTCGTTGGTTTCGATCACGTTGTTCTCGATGCGGAAGTCGTTGTTGTTGGTGTCCGCCCACAATCCGGGCCCGCGGTTGTCGTGCACCCAGTTGCCGCGTACGTCGGCACCGTCCACTTCCCAGAACTTGATGCCTCCGGTACAGCCGCAACCCTCGCGCCGCCGCTCCCAGTCGCCGGTGTTGTTACCGACGATCTCGTTGCCCTCGACGACCAGGCCCTTGATACGGCCGTGGCCCTTGTACGCGTTCATGCCGTACTGGCCGTTCTCGCGCAGGCAGTTGGCGCGGACCTGCTGGCGGGCGCCGGCCATCAGCCCGGCACCGGAGTTGTGCTGGATCGTCGTGTGCTCGATCACCCACCCGTCGGCCGAGTCGTGGTTGACCACGCCCTCGTCGGGCGGCGCCACGAAACGTTCCACGGTCAGGTAGCGGATCGCGACGTCGCCGGCGCCGCCGGCGAACGCGTACTGGTTCTTCTTCCGGCCGTCGAGCACCGCGCCCGGCGCACCGAGGTAGCGGTCCCCTTCTTTGGGGATGACCTGGGCGTAGCGGTCCGGGTCGAGCCGGTGCTTGCCCGGTCGCAGCCAGAACGTGGTGTGCGGCGGACTGTTCTTGGTCTTCGCCGCCAGGTCACCGACCTTCGCGGGGTCGACCGTCACCGCGCCCGTCGGCGCCTTCGCGGGCCCGGCCGCGGGCTCGGCACACACCCGGGCCACGGGCCGCGCCGCGGAGGTGGCGGACGTGGACGGCGCGGCCTTCGGCTCCGTCTCGGCTCCCGGCGTGCTCTCGCACCCGGTCGCCGTCAGCAGGGCCAGCGCCAGCGGTGCCGCCGCCCACGCCCAGTGCCGCTTCTTGTTCCGCACGCGCCCCCCTAGCCGTGGAACCTGAGGACGGTGGTGAACCCCTGCGTGCCGTCGGCGAATCCCGTGCCGACCAGCGTCGTGGTGGGTTCCTTGCGTCCGAAGCCGGCGGAGTACCACCCGAGGGGCGGATCGCTCTCGCCGCGATGCGCCCGCCAGCCCAGCTCCCCGGGCAGGTCGAGCACCGCGGAGCGGTCCTCGCCGTCCCGGGTCCAGGTGAGTACGGCCCGGTTCTCCACCAGGTCCGCGGTGATCGCCGGGCCGAGGTGGAATGCAAGCCGCACGTCACGGCGCGGGCCGCGCACCTCGTCGTTGACCGTCAACTCGCGGCTTTCTGACGACAGTTGGACCTGACGGCGGTGCACGGAGCGTTGATACCCGTCGTGCTCGGCGCACCAGCGAGCCCGCTCCGCGGTCAGGACGCGGCTGCGGGCCTGCCGGGTCCATAGGAAGGGGCCGCCGGAGACGGACTGGTCGGTGCCGTCCAGTTGCAGGGTGTTGTGGCCGAGGGTCGACCGGAAATACTGCCGCCACTCGGGCTGCCCGTGGTAGCAGAACGTCCCCGGGTCGGCGAGCACGTCGACCCCGTCGTGCCGGACCTCCACGGACAGCGCGTCCGCGTGGGCGTGCGCGGCGATGGACAGGAAGCCGTGCGGGCCACCGTCGCAGCGGCACCAGATCTCCCCCGGGCTGCTTTCTCCCGGGCTGCGCAGGATGGTGAGGCCCGCGTCGGCGAAGTGGGCGGGGCGGCTTGCCGGGCGGGCCGGGGCCGGGGCGGCCGCGTTCTTCGGATACGGCCGGATGAGCGCGGCGAGCAGCGGGGTGCGCACATCGGTGCCGGTCACCGTCGGCCACCAGGCGAGCCGGCCGAACACGGCGTCCCCGGTGGCCAGGAGCGAGGCCCAGCGGTCGGTGCCCGCGCCGTCCACGATCAGGCCGTGGCCGTCGTCCGCGTCTCCTTGGCGCGGCGGCCGCAGGTGGCTGTCCACGACGGCCGCGAGCGCGTCGGTCATCCGCAGCAGCACCTGACGGATCGACGGGGGGACCGGCACGTCGGCGGCGTCCGCCTCGGCCACCGCGGCCAGACCGAGTTCGAGGACCAGTCCGTGGTATTCGGTGGCCAGCTCGCGGTTGAGCCCTGAGTCGAATGTGTTGGCGCGCAAGTGCTGAGCGAGGGACCGGAGCGCGCCGGCCCGCCAGCGCGCCGAGGAGGGGAACCAGCCGAACGCGCAGGCCCCGGCGAACTGCCCGGCGGCCTCGGCGATGACGTGGTTGTTCGCCGAGGAACCCCGGCTGGGGAAGGCGGCCAGCCAGCGCTGGTGGTGCCAGATCTGGTTCAGCGCGACCTGGTTGTCCTCGAAGAGAGCGGCGGCGCCCGGCCAGCCGTCGAGCAGCCGGCGGATCCACACCCAGGACAGCAGGCGGATGCCCAGCTCGATGCCGCTGATCCAGTGCACGCCGCGCAGCGGCGGGTTGGCCGTCCACCACGACCTCAGGTGCTCGGCCACGCGCTCGGCGTACCGCTCGTGCCCGGTGATCGCGTAGGCGGCGGCGAGCACGGTGAGGTACTGATGCCGGGACAGCTCCCAGATCTGCTTGATGTCCCCGACCGCGTCCTCGTTCCGGTACGGCACGTCGAAGGCGTAGCCCCACGGGGCCCGCCGCCCGGTCTTCGGGTCGCACCACCAGTCCGGGTCGGTCAGGTCGTCGCGGACCACCCCGAAGTACTCGGCGTGCCCGTACATCAGCCGGTCCGCCTCGGCGACGAGTCGCTTCGCGGCGTCCGGGGGTATCGCGGCGATCGTCCCGGCGGGCAGTACGGCGGTGAACCGGGCGCCGGTCACCCGCGGGCAGTCGGGCCGCGCCGACCGCCACCGCCGCCGGCGCACCGCGTCGCCCACCCGGCCGCCGACCTCCGCCGGTCTCATCCGGGACAGGCGTCGCAGGTACCAGCCCGCGGTCCCCGAGCTCGCGGTCATCGCGCCCTCGCCAACGTCACCGGCGCGCCGCCGGCCAGGCCGGCCTGCACGGCGAGGGTGGCAGACGTGGTGGCGACGAGCGACTCCAGCGGCACCGGCATCGGGCCGCCGGTCCGCACGGCCTTGATGAACGCGGCCAGTTCGGCGTTCTGCCCCTTGTCCCGGGCCTTGGGCAGCCGCGAACTGACCCACCGCTTACGGCCGTAGACCGAGGCGCGGACGAAGTCGTCGAGCCGCAGCACCTTGCCGTCCGCGACGAGGTCAAGCGTCTCCTTGGGGAAGCCGGGCGCGCCGGTGGTGACGTAGCTGATGGTGGCGGTGGACCCGTCCGGGTAGCCCAGCACCACCTGGAGGTCCTCGTTGCCGGACGGGGCGGCCGCGTACACCGAGACCGGGTCGGCCCCGAGCAGCCAGCTCGCCGTGTCGATGAAGTGTCCGCCCTCGCCGGCGAACCGCGAGCCCTCGGCGTCCTGTTGGAGGTACCAGCTGCCGTGCTGCAGCTGGCCCGCGTTGACCAGGTAGCGCAGGCTCGCCGGCCCGGTCCGGGCGCCGAACCGCTTCCTGGCCTCCTGCAGCAGCGGCGCGAACCGGCGGTTGAAGCCCACCTGCAGCCGGTCGTTGCCGGACTCCTCCACCGCCGCGAGTACGCCGGCCAGGTCCTCCTCGGTGAGGGCCAGGGGCTTCTCCACGAACACGGACTTGCCTGCCAGCAGTGCCTTGCGGGTCAGCTCGGCGTGCGAGCTGTGCCGGGTGACCACGAACACGGCGTCGACGGACTTGTCGCCGAGGACGGCGTCGAGGTCGGTGGTCGCCTCGGCGAAGCCGAATTTCCGCTGCGCGTTGGCCGCGGAGAGCGCCGTCGTGGTGACGACGGTCGACAGCTCGACGCCGTCGCGCTGTGCCAGGTGCGGCAGCAGCATCGACGTCGCGTAGTTTCCCGCGCCGACGAACGCGAGGCGCACCGGCGTCCCGGCGGTCCTGGCCGGGGCGGACGCCGCGCCGCCGCGCCGCCGCACCTCGGGCACGGCCACCGCCGGGGCCTTCGCTGTCCCTTCCGCCGCGTGTTCGGGGTAGCGGAACAGCACGGCCACGGCCTTCAACTCGCCGTCTTTCAGGCGCTGGTACGTATCGACGGCATCGTCGAAGTCGGCGACGTGGGAGACCAGGGGCTCCACGTCGACCTTGCCGCGGGCGAGGAGGTCGAGGAAGCACGCCAGGTTGCGGCGCTCGGTCCAGCGCACGTAGCCGATCGGGTAGTCCCGCCCCTCGAGCTCGTACGACGGGTCGTAGCGCCCGGGTCCGTAGGAGCGCGAGAACCGGACGTCGAGCTCCTTCTCGTAGTACGCGTTCCACGGCAGGTCCAGGCGGCACTTGCCGATGTCGACGACCCGCCCGCGGTCCCGGCAGAGCCGGGCGGCCAGCTCGACGGGCTGGTTGCTGTCGCCGCCGGCGGCCAGGTACACCTGGTCCACGCCGTGACCGTCGGTGAGTTCGGCGACGGCTGCTTCCACGGCCGCGGACTCGGGATCGCCGCAGGTCGCCGCGCCCAGGTGTGCGGCGAGCTCGCAGCGCGTCGGGTCGGGGTCGACGCCGACGACGCGGACCCCGGACGCGGTGAGGAGCTGCACCACCAGCTGCCCGATGAGGCCGAGACCGATGACCAGCGCCACCTCCCCGAGCTGCGGCTCGCCCTGACGGACGCCCTGCATGGCGATCGACCCGACGGTGCCGAAGGCCGCGTGCCGCGGCGCGAGGCCGTCCGGGACCGGGGTGTAGAGGTTCTTCGGCACCCAGTTCAGTTCGGCGTGCAGCGCGTGCTCGTTGCCGGCGCAGGCCACGAGGTCGCCGACCTTCACGTCGTCGATCCCGGGGCCGACCTCCTCGACCACCCCGGCCAGCGAGTAGCCCAGCGGTGTGTAGGAGTCCAGCTTGCCCATCACCTTGCGGTAGGTGGCGGGCACCCCGTTGGTGGCCACGCTCTGCATGACCTTGGCCACCTGGTCCGGCCGGGAGCGGGCCTTGCCCAGCATCGACATACCGGCCTCGGACACCTTCATGAGCTCGGTCCCGGTGGAGATCAGCGAGTAGGCGGTGCGGACCAGCACCCCGCCCGGCTTGCACCCCGGCGCCGGCACGTCGAGCACCGCCAGCTCGCCGCTCTTGTAGTTCTGCACAACCTGTTTCACCCGAAGTCCCCTTGTTTCTAAGCCGTTTTCTACGCTGCCGAGCGAGCTGTCCGGCCGGACCCGGAGGTCGCTTCGCGGTACCAGTACTCGAGGGTCAGCACATGCCACAGATGCTTGGAGAAGTCCCGCTGCCCGGCGGCGTCCTCGGCGACCATGCGCGCCAGCGCGTCGCGGCGCAGGATCCCGGAGCTGACGAGTACGCCGTCGTTCACCACCTCGCGCACCAGCGGTGCCAGATCCCGGCTCATCCAGGCGCGCAGCGGTGCGCTGAACAGGCCCTTGGGCCGGTAGACGATCTCCCGGGGCAGGATCGAGGTGGCCGCCTCCTTGAGGACGGCCTTGCCCTGTCGTCCGACGATCTTGCGGTCGCCGGGCACGGCGAACGCGGCCTTGACCACCTCGACGTCCACGTACGGCACCCGCACCTCGGTCGACGCGGCCATGCTGGAGCGGTCCGTGTACGCGAGGTTCAGACCCGGCAGGAACATCCGGGCGTCGCCCAGGCACATGCGGTTGACGAAGTCGTCGAGGTCGTTGTCCTGGTAGATGTCGGCATGTTCGGTCAGTACGTCGTCGACCGTCCCTGCCAGGTCAGGGTTGACCAGGGCGAGCAGTTCGTCCTGGTCGTACATGGTGTAGCTGCGCCGGAACGCGGTCTCCTCCGGCAGGTCGGCGAAGGAGAGGAACCGCTTCGCGAAGCGCACCGACCGGTACCCCCGGCGGGCCGTCGCGACCGGCAGCCGGTCGACGGCCCTGGACAGGCCGCGCCGCAGGGGCCGCGGAACACGCTGGTAGCGCAGCGCGAGCAGGTTGGCCAGGTGCTTGCGGTACCCGGCGAACAGCTCGTCGGCGCCCATCCCCGAGAGCATCACCTTGACCCCGGCCTCCCGGGCGGCCTCGCAGATCAGGAAGGTGTTGATGGCGGCGGGGTCGCCGATCGGCTCGTCCAGGGCGTACGTCATCTGCGGCAGCAGGTCGAGCACGTTCGGAGCGATCTCGATCTCGTGCAGGTCGACGCCGAATTGCGCGGCGACCTGCCGGGCGTAGCGCAGGTCGTCCGGCATCGCCTCGAACTTGGCGTCCTCAGGCCGGAATCCGATCGTGTAGGCGGAGATCCCGGGTCGGTCGCGGGCCGCGAGCGCGGTGAGGTAGCTGGAGTCGAGGCCGCCGGAGAGGAAGGTCGCCACGGGGACGTCGGAGAGCAGGTGCCGCCGGGTCGACTCCTCGACAACGGCTGCCAGGTCGGGCAGTTCGCCGCTGCGGGCCCGCTCGCGGCCCTCGGCGGCCACGTCCTTCAGGTTCCAGTACCGGCCGCGCTCCACCCGCCCGTCGGCGAAGCACCGCAGCCAGCTCCCCGGCGGCAGTTTCTCCGCCTCGCGGAACGCGCACCGCGAGTCGGGCACCCAGTAGTAGAGCAGCGAGGCCACCAGCGCGGCGTGGTCCACCTCGAGGGTCCCGCCGGTGGCGGCGGCGAGCGCCTTGAGCTCGGAGGCGAACGCCAGGCCCGCGCCACGCCGGAGCAGGAACAGCGGCTTGATGCCCAACTGGTCGCGGGCGACCACCAGTTCACCGGTGCGCTCGTCGAAGATGCCGAACGCGAACATGCCGCGCAGCCGGGGCAGGCAGTCGGTGCCCCAGCGTCGCCAGGCTTCGAGGACCACCTCGGTGTCGGAGGTACCGCGGAAGCGCGCCCCGGCGGCCGCCAGCTCGGCACGCAGCTCGGGCGCGTTGTACAGCTCGCCGTTGTACGTGAGGGCGAGGCCGTCCGAGACCATCGGCTGGGCGCCGGTCTCGGACAGGTCGATGATGGCCAGCCGACGGTGCCCGAGGTGCACCTCGCCGTCACCGGTGGAGTGGCTGTACCGGCCGGCCCCGTCGGGGCCGCGGTGGGCGAGGGTGTCGGTGAGCCGGTCGGTCACGGCCTTCCCGTCCGGCCATCGGTACGTGCCTGCGATGCCACACATGTCTTACCGTGCCTTCTGGTCGATGTCCGGGACGCGTGCCCATGACGGCCGCTCCGTCCGGCCCGTCGTGTTCTCCCGGGCGTGCCGCCCGTTGTGGCCGCGCAGCGCGGTGGGCAGCCCGTCCCACAGGGTGCCGTCGGTCCTGTCCCGCGGGTCGGGGTCGATGAGCACCACCCCGATCACCGGGATGAGCAGGTCCGCGAGCTGCCGCGCCACGGTGTGCAGCCATGCGGTGCTGCCGTGCCCGGCGCGCACGACGAGCACGGTCCGGGTGCCGAGGTCCTCCAGGCCGGTCCAGGCCGTGCCGGGCGCCACCGAGCCGACGCCGAGCCGGCGCTCCTGAGGCGACACCGCCGCGGCCCGTTCGCCGCTGACCACGCTCGGGTCCCCCGGCTTCGGGCGGTGGCCTGCCAACTCCTGGCCGGGCAGGCCGTCGATGAGGACCACCGGCCCCTCCGCCGCCAGTGCCCGGCCGAGGTCCAGGGCGATCACGCTCGTGCCGCGCGCACAGCCCAGTTCGAGGAGCGACACCGGTTCCGCGGAGTCGCGCAGGGTGCGGGCCAGGGTCGCGGTGAGGCGTTCGCGTGCCGCCCGGGTCCTTCGGCGCTGCCACCGCCTGCCCGGCCGGGGCAGCTCCGCGAGGACCGAGGCTCCCAGGTTCCCCGCGATGTCCCGGCGCAGCACGGGGCGGTCCCGCACCACCACGCCGACCGCGGCCACGGCGAGACCGAGGACGAGTCCGAGGACGAACCCGATCGCGGCGCTGGTGGCCGCGGATCTGGGCAGGGAGTGCCGCACCGCGCGCGGGGCGTCCACGATCTGTGTGCCGGCGACGACCTTGGGCGTGCCGGTGCGCGCCTCCTCGGCGCGCTGGTCGAAGTCGGCGATCCGCGAGTTGAGTTCGGCCCGGCGGGCGAAGAGCGACTCGATGCTCGCCGACGCCTTCGCGTCGGTCTCCGGCGACCGGTCCCCGATCTCCTTGTTGACCTGGGCGAGTTCGCCCCGCATGCGGTCGCGCTGGTCGGCCAGGGCTCTGGCCTCGGCCTGCGCGGCTTCCTTCATCCGCCGTATGTGGTCGGCGACGAACGTGTCGGCCAGCGCCGTGGCCCGTGCCACGGCTTCCGCGTCGCTGTCCCCTGTCACATCGATCTGCATCAGGTTGTTGGTCAGCCCAGTCCCCCGGTAGTCCCGCATGAAGTCCTCCGGTTTTTCGGAGGAGTTGAGGGACCGCAGGGCCTTGTCGGCGATCTGTGTGGTCCCCAGCAGGGCGACGTCGGTGCGCATCAGCGTTCCGGTGTCGTTCGGCTGGTCGTCCGCATGCGCGACCAGCACCTTGGTCACCGCGGTCGGCGGCGGCGGCATCAGGACCGCCAGCGCGGCGCCGGCCAGCAGTCCCAGGAGCGCGAGGGACCACCAGAGGCGGCGGCGCCTGCGCACCGCCACCACCAGCGCGTGCAGGTCGAAGAGCGGAGAGGCTGCCGACGACTCCGAAATCGTGCTCGTCGTCACGCCGAGCCTCCCGTCGCGTGGCCGGGAACCGCGAGCGCCAGGGTGGCGTCGTCCGGAACCCCGTCGGCCGAGCGCGTCGGGCGGGCCAGGACCGGGCCGGCGACGACGACGCCGACGACCTCGTGTCCGCCGTCCGCACACGCCTCGGCGATGCCGGTGAGCTCCTCCGCCGTCCAGCTGCCCGCGCTGAGGACGACCAGCGCGCCGGACTCGGTGTCGCGGTCCGGCACGATCGGCCGGTCCACGGACACCTCCACCACGTTCAGCAGCGGGTCGCTCTTGGTTTCGGCCGCGAGGTGCCCGGCGGCCCGGCGGGCGATCTCGTCGCCGTCCGGTACGACGACCAGCAGCCGTCGGGGGGCGGGCAGCTGGTCCCGGAGGCGAGCGCACACCCGCTGATAGCGGATCCGCCGGCCGGCCTCGTCGCCCGACGTCCGCGGGGCCGGTATGTCCCACCGGGTGTCGACGCCGAGGAGCCGACGGATCCGGGCGCGCGGGCCACGGTTTCGCGGTCGCGCGCGCTCCTCACCCGGCACGTCCACGCTGCCGAGGAGCGTCGAACGCAGCGCCGCGGCGATCTCCGGTTCGGTGCGCAGCCGGCGGTTCATGCGGGCGGCGGCGAGGTGGCCGACGATCGCGAGCAGGAGGAACAACAGGGCCCCGGCGGCGATGAGTTGCGTCCTTGTCGGCGGCGCCTCGCCGGTCGGCCGGGCCGCGGGACCCATGACGACCATGCCGGCCTTGTTGTTCGCCGGGTCGGCCTGGTCCAGTTTCGTCATGGCTTCTTCCAGCGAGGTGCGCAGCTTTTCGAGATCGGTGCGGGCCTGCACGCTCTCCACTGTCTGCCCGGGATCGGCCGCGTCGGCCAGGTCGGTGATACGGCGGTTGGTCTCCACCACCTGCTGCCGCAGTGCCTCGGTCCCCGTGGCCGCGTCGGGGTCGGTGCCGCCGCCCGCGATCCGCGCGGCGAAGCTGACGAATTCCTTGGCCACCTGGTCGGAGAGCTGCTGCGCGCGCCGCGGGGTGTCGGCCGTTCCCGAGATCTTGACGAGGTTCCCGTCGGCGGCCGCGGCACTCACCCGGTCCTGTAGCTCGCCCGTGCTGACACCCCGCCAGTCGAGTGTGGCGGCGGCGCGGTCGACCACCGACGAACTGGTCGCGATGTCCACCTGGGTCAGCAGTTCGCGCTCTTCCCACTGCCCTGGCAGCAGTACTGATGCCGACGCCGTGTAGCGCGGCGGAAACAGCACTGAGGCTCCGTAGCCGACGAGCGCGCCCACCACGGTGAGGACGGCGAGAAGCCGCCAGCGCCGCCGGAGCACGCGCCCGACCGTGACCAGGCGTATCGATTCCTCGCTCAAGGACGCTGCCTCCCCCGCGCCCGGGCCTGCTCGCCCGTCGGCACCGGAGTGCGGTCACGGCACGCGGCGGCGTAGGCCGCGAGCAGTGACGCCTGCGAGTTCCGCCAGGAGAGGTCCCCGCTGATCCGCTCCGTGCCGATCTTGCCCATCCGGGCCCGCTTCTCCGGATCGTCGAGGAGCAGCGCGATGAGCCCGGCGAACGCGGCCTCGTCGTCGCCGGCCGCGTAGACGGCGGCGTCGCCTGCGGAGACGCGCGCCTCCCGCAGGTCGAACGAGACGATGGGCCGGCCCATCGCCATGTACTCCAGGACCTTGTTCATGGTCGACACGTCGTTGAGCGGATTGCACGGGTCGGGGGAAAGGCACACGTCCGCGGTGGACAGGTAGCGCACCAGGTCGGCGTCCGGGATGCGCCCGGTGAACTGGACCTGTTCGGAGAGCCCGAGTTGCCGGGACAGCTCCACCATCGCGTCGAAGGCGTCGCCGGAGCCGACGAACACCGCGTGCCAGTCGGTCCGCCCGAGCTCGTCGCGGAGCTTCGCCAGGGCCCGCAGGGCGTAGTCGACACCGTCCTGGGGGCCCATGACACCCAGGTAGCACAGCAGATGGGGCTTGCCGCGCTTCAACTCCGGTTCGGGCGGCACCGGTTGGAACCGTTCGACGGCGGGCGCGCTGCGCACCACGAAGACGTCCTCCGGCCGTTTGCCGCCACGGCGCAGCGCGACGTCCCGGTAGCTCTCGTTGGTGGCGAGCACGACGTCCGCGGCCCGGTAGGTCCGCCGTTCCAGCGCGCACACGGCGCGGTACAGCAGATCCTCGCCGCGGTCGAACCGGGAGAGATACAGCTCGGGTACCAGGTCGTGCTGGTCGAAGATGAACCGCGCGCCGCGCCGCTTCATCCACAGCGCGGGCAGGAACAGCAGGTCGGGCGGGTTGCAGGCGTGGACCACGTCGACCGGGCCGACCTTGCGGGCGAGCCGGAGCGTGTGCCACAGCGCCGATCCGTACTCCCGCAGGTAGCCGGCCGGGCCTCCGGTGGCCGCGCGCAACGGGTAGCGGTGGATCCGCACCCCGTCGATCTCCGCCTCCGGCTCCGTGTCCCGCCTGCTCCCCTGGGGACAGATGACGTGCACCGTCCAGCCCCCGTCGCGCAGCGTCGTGCACTCCTGCCACACCCGTCGGTCGAACGGCACCGACAGGTTCTCCACGAGGATCAGCGCGCGCCGGTTCGTCCCGTCGCCGCTGGTTGTGTCCTTGAACGATCTTTCACCAAGCAAGGCCCACGTACCCCGGTTCGGTCCGGCGCGCATCGGCGTCGGGAAGGCGGACGAGATCGACGATCACCGGCTCTTCGCCGTGGCCGAGCGCCGAAAGGACGGCCGGGTCCCTGGTCCCGACCAGGCACACCTCGGCGTGTTCCAGCACTTCGTCGACGGAGTTCGCGAGCAGCTGCGCGAGGTGCGGCAGCCGGGTCTCGATGTATTCGCGGTTCGCGCCGATCAGCCGGGAGAGGCTCACGTTGGCGTCGTAGATCCGCAGGTCGTACCCCTTGCCGAAGAGCCGCTCCGCCAGCTCGACGAGCGGGCTCTCGCGGAGGTCGTCGGTGCCGGGTTTGAAGGAGAGACCGAACAGGCCGACCCGGCGCTTGCCGGTGCGTTCGACCAGGTCCACCGCACGTTGCAGATGGTCGGAGTTGGAGGGCAGCACGTGGGAGAGGATGGGCACCGAGACATCGGCCTGCTTGGCCGCGTGGACCAGGCTGCGCAGATCCTTGGGCAGGCAGGAGCCGCCGAAGGCGAAGCCGGGCCGCAGATAGGCGGGGCTGATGTTCAGCTTGCGGTCGGCCAGGAACACGTCGATCACCTGGTGGGAGTCGACGCCGAGTGCCTGGCACACCGCGCCCAGCTCGTTCGCGAAGCCGATCTTGAGTCCGTGGAAGGCGTTGTCGGCGTACTTGATCGCCTCGGCCGTGGGGACCGGTACCCGGAACACCTCGCCGGGCAGGCCGTCGTAGAGCGCGGCCACCGCGTCGCCGCTCGCCGGGTCGAGTTCGCCGATGACGGTCTTGGGCGGGTCGAAGAAGTCCCGCACGCTCGTCCCCTCGCGCAGGAACTCCGGGTTGACCGCGACCCCGAAGTCCACGCCTGCCGTGCCGCCTGCGTGCTTCTCCAGAATCGGTATCAGCAGGTTCATGCAGGTGCCCGGGAGCATGGTGCTGCGGAACACGACGGTGTGCCGCCCGCTGCGCGCACCGCGTTCCGCCAGCGCGGCGCCGATCTGCTCGGCGACCCGCTCCAAGTACGTGGTGCACAGGCTGCCGTTGGGCTCCGACGGGGTGCCCACGCAGACCAGCGAAACGTCACTGCCCAGGATCGCCTCGCGGACGTCGACGGTGGCGCGTAACGCCTCTGTCCGCACGACCTCGGCGGTGAGTTCGCCGATCCGCTCCTCGACCACCGGGGCCCTGCCCTGGTTGACCAGGTCGACCTTCGCCTGGTTCACGTCCACCCCGATGACGTCGTGACCCAGGCTCGCCAGGCACGCGGCAGACACGCAGCCCACGTAACCGAGCCCCAACACGCTGACTCTCATGCCCTGTTCCTCCCCCCAGGCAGGCCCTTGTGGCCTGCGGTCCGTACGCCGGAGACCCGACGCCCCCCATGCATCAGTAGGCCCCCTGGCCATGCAGCACCGCACGCAGCGTCTTCCACAAGATCACCGAGTCGAGAGCGAGCGACCAGTCCTCCACGTACCGCAGGTCGAGGCGGACGGCCTCGTCCCACGGCAGGTCGCTGCGGCCGCTGATCTGCCACAGGCCGGTGAGCCCCGGCTTGACGAGCAGCCGCCGCCGGATGTCCGGGCCGTAGGCGGCGGACTCCTCCGGGAGCGGGGGCCGCGGGCCGACGAGCGACATCGATCCGGTGAGTACGTTGAAGAGCTGCGGGAGCTCGTCGATCGAGTACCGGCGCAGCACTGCTCCCACCCGGGTCACCCGCGGATCCCGGCGGAGCTTGAACAGCAGACCCGCGCCCTCGTTGCGGTCGGCCAGCTCGGCACGGGCCCGGTGGGCTCCGGTGACCATGGTGCGGAACTTGAAGATGGTGAACTCGCGGCCGTCCTTGCCCACCCTGCGCTGGCGGTAGAACGCCCCGCCCCTGCTGTCCACCAGCACGAGCAGTGCGACGAACCCCATCAGCGGCGCGAACACCATCAGCAGGACCGCCGCGCCCAGCCGGTCGACGACCCCCTTGATCGCCCGGCGGCCTCCGCTGAAGGTCGGCATGCTGACGCGCAGCAGCGGGATCCCGAGCACCGCGTCGACGTGCAGCCGCGGTCCTGCCACCTCCATCAGTACGGGGGCCACGACCATCTCGGCCTCGCTGCCTTCGAGGTTCCAGGCCAGCCGCTGCAGCCGGTCCGGTGACCAGTGCGGGTCCGGTGTGACCGCGACGACCCGGTAGCCGTCGCGGCGGACGTGGTTGGCGACGTCCGCCAGGAGGCCGACGACCGGCACTCCGTCCAGTTGGTCACCGTCGGGCCCGAGACCGTCCGTCGTGCACACCGCCTCCACCCGCCAGCCGAGGTGCGGGAACTTGCGGGTCCGGCTGATCAGGTCGCGCACGGTGGCCGGGCTCCCGGCAGCGAGCACCGGTCTCAGGCACTGCCCTTCCTTACGCTGCTTGTGCAGCCAGAGGCGGAGCACGTACCGCTCGGTCATGGTGACGAACGCGATCGCGGGGATCGCGACGAAGATCCAGAGCTTGATGTTGCGCGAGGTGAGGGCGATCCCGCCGAGGGCCAGTACGACGGTCGCGGTGAACAGTGAGCGTCCGAGCCGGCGGAATTCCTCGGCGCCCTGGCCGAGTACGGCCGGCGCCCACGACCGGCTCACCGCAAGCGCGCCCAGCACCAGCAGTTCGGTGCCGAAGGCGAGAATCCCCCACTTCTCATGCCAGTTGGCCGCGTCCCGGGCCCCGAAGAAGTTGCCGATCGCTGCCACCACGGAGGCGGTGGCCACGGTGTCGCTGGTGATCACGGTACGGCGGTACCGCTGCTCCCAGTCGTTCGCCTGCTGGCTGATCGCCCCGTCCGTCAGACGCTCGTGCGCCGACGGAAAAGGGCCGACTAATCCCCCCTGCACAGAAACCCCCCGGTCCCCAGTGGTTCGACGTGGTCGTCAGTTCCTCACCACGAGGGGGCCCCCGCCCCCGCGCCGCGCCGCTCTTCCCCCCTGGGGCCCCCACCCCCGCGCGTGCCCTGCCGGCGCCCGGCGCCGGGGGCCCGGCCGTTGACTGTCGTCAACAGCAGCCCCATTGATCATCATTTGTCGGCTGGTGTCACAGAATGTGAAGCGAGCTCAATGTAGACCATCGAGCCCCATCTGAAGACAGGGATGTGTGTAATTTGTGCTCAAGATTTGAAGCTCAAACCACAGACCCGCGACCGTTTGCGGGCACCTTGGTGACGAAACCCGGCCCGACCTGCGACAACGAGAGATTTCCGGGCTGCCGACACCAACACCCCAGCGGGTCCGCCGAGTTCGCAGGCCTCGCACCCTTGCGCCGGACGATCCCCGTGTAGTCCGCTGATCCGCATGGGGAAGAGGAGCATGGCCGCAATGACCGCCGCCCTTGTCGCGGGGTCCCTTCTGACGGGCGTACCGCATGCAAGTGCACGAGCCGCCGGGCAAGGCAGCGACAGCTCGTCGCCGCCGACCGGGTCACTTCTCGCACCAGGGGTCGACCTGGACACCGTGACCATCCCGGAGTTGCAGGCACACATGGCGGACGGTTCGGTGTCCTCGTCGACGCTGACCCGGGCCTACTTGCGGCGGATCGAGAAGGTCGACCCCACGATCCACTCGGTGCTGCGTACCAGCCCGACAGCCCTGCGCCAGGCGGCCGCCAGCGACGCCAGGCACCGGCGGGGCAAGACCCTCGGGCCGCTGGACGGCATCCCCGTACTGCTCAAGGACAACGTGAACACCCGCGACATGCCGACGACAGCCGGGTCGCTCGCGCTCGCCGGGAGCCCGCCCGACACCGATGCCGCGCTGGTGACGCGGCTACGGAAGGCGGGGGCCGTGATCCTCGGCAAGACCAACCTGTCGGAGTGGGCCAACTTCCGTGCCGCCAAGCCGACATCGGGGTGGTCGGCGGTGGGCGGGCAGACCAACAACCCCTACGTCCTCGACCGGAATCCGTGCGGTTCCTCCGCGGGCTCCGCCGCCGCGCTCGCCGCGTCGCTGTCGCAGGTGGCGATCGGCACCGAGACCGACGGCTCCATCGTGTGCGCGGCGGGGATGAACGGCGTCGTCGGCCACAAACCCAGCCTCGGCCTGGTCAGCCAGTCGGGCGTGGTGCCGATCTCCGCCGAGCAGGACACGGCCGGGCCCATGGCGCGCAATGTGACCGACACCGCGCTCACGCTCTCGGTGCTGAGCGACGGGAAGGGCTCGCGTGCGGCGGCGAACCACGGCAGCCTCCGCGGCAAACGGATCGGCCTGTGGCGCCTGCCCTCGCTCGGGTCGGACGTGGACGCGGTGATGACCCGCACGGCGAAGGCCTTGCGCACGGCCGGAGCCGTGGTCGTCGAGGTGACACCCCCGTACCAGGCGCGGCTCGCCGAGCTCGAATTCCCGGCGCTGCTCAGCGAGTTCCACCGGGACATCGACGCCTATCTCAGTACGCGCAAGGGACCCCGCGACCTCGCCGAACTGATCGAGTTCAACCGCGACCACCCCGCGGAGCAGACCTGCTTCGCCGGCCAGGAGCTGTTCGAGCAGGCGCTCGCCGCGCCGCCCACCACCGACCCCGAATACCGCGCCATGCGCGCGGAGTTGAAGGACCTCTCCCGGCGCTCCATCGACGAGACAATGGCCTCCCGGCACCTGGACGCCATCGCCGCGCCCACGAACCCGCCCGCCTGGACGACCGACTGCGCGCGCGGCGACAACGACGTCATCCCGTCCTCCACCCCGGCGGCCGTCGCCGGATACCCGTCCCTCTCGGTGCCAGCCGGGTCCGTGCACGAACTGCCCGTCGGCCTGCTCCTGATGGCCGGTGACCACCAGGACGCCGGACTCCTGTCACTGGGGGCCGCGGTGGAGCACCGGCTGAAGGCCTGGCGGGCGCCGCGCTACCTGCCGACCGTCGGATCCGGCGCGGCCCGGCATTAGTCGGGGTCGGGGGTTCATGGACAGGCTCTGAGCGTCAGCCACGACGATCGAGCTGCAGTGATGAGGCCTCCGCCTTGCCCGGGGCCGGCACCAGGCCCGCCGGCGCACCGATGCCGTTCCACTCCAGGTGGAGAATGGCGAGGTCATCGGTGTGCCGGTTGGCGTTGAGTTCGCGGACCTGGGTGATCAGCTCGTCGAGATGCGTGTCGGTGTCGTCCGCCGGGATCCGGTCCATCAGACGTATGAGTCCGTCGACGCCGAGGCGCTCCGGCTCCTCCCCCTCGTGACCCTCGACCAGGCCGTCCGTGTAGATCACCAGCGCTCCGCGGTCCGGCAGGGTGAGCTCGCTGGCGTGCCAGTTGGCGTATCCCGGTGCGATGCCCAGAGCGATGCCGTGGTGCGCCGACACCTCGTGCGTCCCGTCCGCCGTGGTCAGCAGGGGTGGGTGATGGCCGGCGAGATAGAGGGTCGCGCGGCCACCGGCCGGGTCCAGGCACGCCAGAGTGACGGTCGCGAACAGGTCGCTCTGCGGGCGCTCGGCGACCAGCATCCGTTCGAGGAGCAGCAGCAGATCCTCGGCGCGGTGGCCGCCCAGTGTGAGGGACCGCCAGGCGATGCGCAGGCACACTCCGAGTGCGGCGGCGTCGGGACCGTGCCCGCTCACGTCGCCGACGACGGCGTGCAACTGACCGTCGGCCGTCTGGACCACGTCGAGGAAGTCGCCGCCGAGCAGGGCCCGGTCGCGGCCGGGCAGATAGCGGCTCGTGGCTCTGATCCGGGAGGCGGAGATCATCGGCTGCGGCAGCAGGCCCCGTTCGAGGCGGGCGTTCTCCTCGGCGCGCAGTTGCCCGGCCCGGATGTCCGCGCTGACCCGCTCGGCCTGCTTGCGGTGGACGGCGTAGCGGACGGCGCGGTGCAGCAGGTCCCGGTCGACCTGACCCTTGACGAGATAGTCCTGGGCACCGGCGGCCACCGCTTCACTGCCCGCCTGCGACTCGGCGAGACCGGTCAGGACGATGATCGCCGCGTCAGGTGCGATCTCCTGGACCGCGGCGACCGCGCCTATCCCGCTGGCATCGGGCAGGTGCAGGTCCAGCAGGATGCAGTCCGCGGCGTGGACCGTCGGTTCGCCGCGGACGGCGCCGAGACTGCTGCACCGGATCAGGGAGTGGCGCAGTCCGGTGTCGATCAGCAACTCCTCGACCAGGAGAGCGTCGCCGTCGTCGTCCTCGACCAGAATGATCCGGACGTGCTGCTCGGGCACGAAGGTGTTCATCTCGCGGCCGCGCCCTCGACGACGGGCTGCCGCACGGGCTCGGTGGCGGCGAGAGTGAAGACGATGCGGGTGCCCGGCGCGTGGTCCGGGTCGATGCCGATGGTTCCGCCGTGGAACTCGGTGATCTTCTTGCACATGGCGAGGCCGATTCCGCTTCCTGGATAGGCGTCCTTGGTGTGCAGACGCTGGAAGATGACGAACACCTTCTCCGCGAACTCCGGGGCGATCCCGATGCCGTTGTCGCTGACCGCGCAGCGCCACAGGTCGCCGTCGCGGGCCGCCTCGATCCTGATCTCGGGCGCACGGTCGGCGTGGCGGAACTTCACCGCGTTGGCGATCAGGTTCTGCCACAGGATGCCGAGTTGTGTGCTGTCCCCGGTCACGGTGGGGAGCGGGTCGCGGACGATCCGGGCTCCCGATTCCTCGATGGAGACACTCAGTGCGTCGAGCGTCTGGCCGACGACCTCCTCCAGGTCGACCTCGCGGTGGTCGTTGTGGACGCGGCCCACGCGGGAGAACTCCAGGAGGTCGTTGATGAGCTTCTGCATGCGGTTCGCCCCGTCCACCGCGAACCCGATGTACTGGTCGGCCCGCTCGTCGAGCTGTCCGGCGTAGCGGCGCTGCAGGAGTTGGCTGAAGCTGGACACCTTGCGCAGGGGTTCCTGGAGGTCGTGCGAGGCGACGTAGGCGAACTGCTCCAGCTCGGAGTTGGAGCGACGTAGATCCGCGGCCTGTTCGTCGAGCCGGTGGCGGGCGTCCTCGGCGAACGCGAGTTCGTCCAGGAGCCGGCGGCGCATGGCTTCCACGTCCGCGCCGAGCAGGCGCAGGTCCGCGGGCCCGGAGGCGACGACGGGGTGCTCGAAGTTGCCGCCGGAGACCTCGCGGGCATCGGCGCCCAACTGTCCGAGCGGGGTCGTGACACCCCGCCGGAGTCCCTCGAAGATCAGGACCGTGAGCAGCAGGATGACAGCGGCGATGCTGATGAGGATGCCGTCACGCAGCCGCGTCGCGCTCCGCAGGTCGTCCGTGGCTGCCAGGCGGGCGTCGCGCAGGCGGTCCTGTTGGACGACCATCGCCTTGCGCAGCGCGTCGAACGACGTCTTGCCCTGGTTGGCCCGCTGTGCGGAGATCTCCACCGGGGCGCCGGCGGGGGCCTCGGCGACCGGTCCCGCGAAGGTGCGCTGCCAACGGCCCGCCTTGTCCAGGACGCTGTCGAGATCGGTGCGCCCCCGGCTGTCGTGCACCAGCAGCCGCCGCAGTTCGGTCACGGCGGACCGCTGACTGGCCAGCCCCTCTTTGTAGGGCGCCAGAAAGCTGCGCTCGCCGGTGAGGCCGTAGCCCCGGATGCCCGTCTCCTGGTTGACCAGGGCCGCCTCCAGGCGGACGGCGTTGGAGAGCGAGGGGCTGCGCACGTCGACCAGCTCGTCGGTGATGCCGGAAGCCCGGTTCAGGGACCACAGGCCGAGACCGCCCAGGGCGGTGAGCACGACGAGAGCCGAGAGGGCGCTCACCAGCAGCCAACGGCGCGTCGTCCAGGTCGCACGGGACGATCCGGAACGCCGGCTCTTGACATCGGTCGCCATACCGGAACGCTCCTCGAGATTCAGCCAGGGCCGCCCCCCAAGCGCGCGGCGTGCATACTGTAACCGCAATTCGACAAGTCATGTTGTCGAGCAACTGGCACTTTCCCTAGGGTGGGCGGCATGCCGGGCAAGCATTTCTCGCTACGCGTGACCGAGGAGGAGATCGCCGAGCTGACCATCGACGCGCTCGACGACCTTGTCCGTCGGCTCACTCCTCGCACCCTCGATCCCCGTCCCGTCGGCGGCGGCAGCGACGACGACGCGACCCCCAAATCGCAGGCGTTGACGCGCTTGTACATGGTGTTGCAGCTGAGAAGCGCATTGGATCGCCTGGAGTACCAGGCGGCCCAGGAAGCGGTCGCGGCAGGAGCCGGTTACCCCCAACTCGGCCGGGTACTCAACATCACCAGGCAAGGGGCCAGAAACCGCTGGCCCGATCTGATCACCCACCCGTCCCACGCCTCAGTCGACCCGAACCCGCCCCGGAGCCCATGAGATGACCACGCCGACTCGTCCCTACGACGTCCTCCTCGTCGAGGACGACCTCGCCGACGCCATGCTGGTCCAGGACGCCCTGACCGCGCGCGGCGCCCGCAACCTGACCCAGGTCGAGGACGGCATCGCCGCTCTGGAGTACCTGCGCGACCCGGACTCCACCCGTCCCGATCTGATCGTCCTGGATCTCAACATGCCGAGGATGAACGGGCGGGAGCTGCTGGCCGTACTCAAGGGCGACGAGGATCTGCGCTCGATCCCGGTCGTGGTCCTCACGACCTCCTCGGCGCCGAACGATGTGACGGGCGCGTACCAGCAGTACGCCAACGCCTATGTCACCAAGCCGGTCAACCTCGACGACTTCGAGCACGCGGTCCAGAGCATCGACGCGTTCTACCTGGACACGACCACGCAGCTGCCCCGCCCCTGACGAGACAGCGGAACCGCTGGAGGAGGTCTTGTGGGTGCTCCGGACGCGTCCGACACGGAGCGCTTCACATGTTCACAGGCTCGGGCCGACACGAGCGCGGCTCTGGTCTCCCTGTGCGCGGGCCTGCCCCAGCAGCAGGCCCGCCGTCTCCATGAGGACGCGCTCCTGATCGCCAGCGAGCTCGCCTCGAACGCGCTGCGCCACGGCGGTGGCATCACACGCTTCAGCGCCCGCGTGCGCGACAGCGCCCTGCTCGTCGAGGTGAGCGACCGCAGCCCGCAGGCGCCGTTGTCCAGACCTCACGAACCCACCGTCCCCGGCGGGTTCGGCTGGATGCTGGTCAACGACCTGGCGCACACCGTCACCGTCGAGGCGCACGACGGGGGCAAGACCATATTCGTCGCACTGGACACCGCTCCCTACCGTTGAACCTGCGGGGAACCGGCTCGTTCTGACCATTCTGCTTCAGGGGTAACGCCTTGAATCGGCCATTTTTCTCTCGGGAATCCATGGCCCGTCATCCCACCACAGCCGGGTATTGCAACGATGGCACCAGAACATAGGGTGAGAAAGAGGACACCCGGCGGAGTGGGCGCGGGGTCCATTTTCCGGACGCGCGGTGGCCGCTTCGCTTTGCACCGCGCCCCCTCTCGTCGACCATGTCAGTGACGCCTGGTTCACCTGGTACTGCTGAGCACACCGCTCACATTGAGCACTTCGTGGCATTCCTGCGCACGGCGCCCCGTGGCGGGAGTGCCCGGCTTCGCACAGGTCACCTGGGCCGTCACCGTGTCGTTCTCGGTGATCCTGATGGGGGTGACCCAGTGGTAGTCCTGATTGCGGAACGTCTCGAGCGCGATGGTCGTGATCTTGCGCTCGCCGAAGTTGATGGTCAACACCCCCTCGTCGCCCTGGAAGTTGGCGACGACGATGTCGGTGATCCCGAACACCTTGCCCGCGGGCACCGTGTAGGTGCCGGTCTTGTTCGCGCCGCTGCCCGTCTGCAGGTCGATGGTGGCCGAGCTCTGCTGCCCGCCCGCACTTCCGGTGCCGGTTCCGGTGCCCGTCCCGGTACCCGATCCGTCACCTCCGGTACCCGGCTGGGTGCTCGATCCGCCACCGCCGGGCTGCTGGTCCGCGCCGCCCCCCGCGCCCTGTCCGTCCGGACTGCCCGGGGTCGGCCTGGGCTGGACGACCTCGTCGGCCGCCTGCTTGGCCGTGCTGCGCACCGCGGGCCGCACCAGGGTGAACCAGGCGAGCAGCAGGGCGAGCACCGCGGCGAGCACCGCGAGCAGCCACTTCGGGAAGATCGGTATCTGCACGAACTCGGCGTCCAGGGGCGCGCGGACGTCGAGCGCCGCCGCGGGTTCGCGCTGTTCGACGCCGTCACCGGTCTCGGCGACGGCGACCGTGAAGGGCCAGACCACGGGGCTGCCGAACCAGACCGGCTTCCCGATGCGCACCCGCAGGCCCACCTCGGCGGACTCGCCCGGCTCCAGCTTCTGCACCGTCGGGCGCAGCGCGAACCCCAGCTCCTCCCCCGGCTGGGCCGGCGTGAAGCCCAGTTGCACCGGGCAGTTGCCCTCGTTGCGCAGCGCCAGCCGGTAGCGGCCGCGCAGCCAGCCGCGGCGGCGGCGCGGCGCGATCTCGGAGCGCAGTTGCCGGAACTCCTCGACGCGCACGGTGGTTTCGGGCACCCGGACCGCCTCGGGGTGCTCCGTGGGCAGGATGCGCACGGCGAGCGGCAGCTCACCGGCCCGCACCTCGGGGGAGCGCGGCGGATCGAGGCGGATCGTCACCGTCTCGGAGGTGCCCGGGTAGAGCGAGAGACGCTCCGGTTCCACAGTCGCCCAGGCAGCGCAGTCGCCGACGACTTCCAGGTGGTACGCCTCGACGATGTCACTGTCGTTACGGACGGTCAGGCTGGTGGATGCGGTGCCGCCGGGCGTCACTGACACCTCGGGGATGTCGAGGCCGGGCGCACCGGGACTGGGGGAGGCTGCTGGAGACGTCACGCGGCGAGGCTATGCCGCGGCCCCGGCCCCTTGGAGAGGCGTGAGGGCAAGGCCCCGGGCAGCCGCGATGCCCCGGGCAGCTCCCGCCGGCTTCCTTCACGGCGGCTTCGGCCGGTCCGCACCGGGCTCACACAACTGCCGTGCACCGCCTGCCTGTTCACGACTCCCAGCACCGCACTGTGGCGCCATCCGCCCTGACCCCCACACGCTGCAAAGAACAGGTACCGAACATGACCTGCCCCCAGGCAAGCAGTTTTGCCCACTCCTCTCGCGCAAGCACCATCCGCTGGACCGCGCCCACCGAACGCCCCGAGCGCGTGTCCGTCGCCGTATACGCACCCGATCCCGTTCTCTACGTGGGTGTGGTGCAGCAGTTACGACAGCGACCCGAGATAGAACTCACCGACGACGCCGACGCGGACAGCGCGCAGGTGTCCCTGGTGACCGTCGACACCGTGGACGACGAGACGACCGCCTTGTTGAACCGGCTGCGGCACAACTCCGGCACCCGTACGGGTCTTGTGGTCGGCACGTTCGAGTCGGGGGACGCGCTGCAGCGTGCCATCGACGCGGGGGTCGCGGCGGTACTGCGGCGCGCCGAGGCCGACCAGGACCGGCTGCTGCGCCTGGTCCTGGCGATAGCCAATGGCGAGGGCATGCTGCCGGGCGATCTGCTCGCCAAGCTGCTCACCCACGTGGGCAGCCTGCAGCGCTCCACGCTCGACCCGCGCGCCACGTCCCTGTCGACGCTGACCTCACGCGAGGCGGAGATGCTGCGTCTGGTGTCGGAGGGCCTGGACACCGCCGAGATCGCCCGCAAGACCGCGTACTCCGAACGCACCGTCAAGAACGTGCTGCACGAGATCATCACCCGCCTGCAACTGCGCAACCGTGCCCACGCGGTCGGCTACGCGCTGCGCAACGGCCTGATCTGACACACCGTCGGGAGGCCGGGCGGCCGCGGCGCCGCCCGGTCACTGCCCGAACACCCACCCGCTGCTTCCCCCGGGTGCGTCCCGTCGGCCCTGCTCCGCGGGGGCCGACGACACCCAGGATGGCAGGCGTATGTGCGAGGACGGTTTTCGACGGGTGAGGTGGACCGTGACAGGCACGGATGGATCCGGCGGTCTGCGGCACCGCGCGGGGCGTATCGGCACGGCACTGCTGCTGCTCGTCCCGCTCTTCGCGGTGACCGCGGCCGCGGGGCCGGGCGACGCGGGAACCCGGGCGGTGGCGGCCGACACCGCCGAGACGCGGATCGCGTACGCCGGGACCCGGCACCACAGCCTGGGCCGGGTCGAGAGCACCGAGTCCAGCACTCCGCTGTTCGGTACGGGGCCGGCCCACGCCGATGTGCAACCGTCCGCGCTGGGCGACCAGTTGGTGTTCGCGAGCCGCCGGGACGAGAAGAACCCGCAGGTGTATCTACGGGCCGCCGACGGGTCGGTGCGCAAACTGACCGAAGGCCGGGACGCCGCGCACCCGCAGCTGACACCGGACGGGCAGTCGGTCGTCTTCGACTCCGCCGAGCCCGGTGGCACCGGCGGCGGGACCCAGCGCGACCTCTGGCTCGTACGCACCGACGGGTCCGGTCTCACCCGGCTGACCGACACGCCCGCGGACGAGGAACACCCGACGCTCTCACCGGACGGAGAGCGGCTCGCCTACTCCGGCGACGGCGATCCCGTGGCCGGGCAGCAGATCTACGTACGGCCCTTGCGGGGCGGCACGGCGGCCCGGCGTGTCACCGATCCGGCGGGCGGCACGGCGAGCGAGCCCGCCTGGAACCCCGTGAACGACGACGAGAACCGCGACATCATCGCCTACACCGCCACCGGCGCGGACGGTCCGCGGCTGCGCTGGACGGCCGGCGGCGGAGGCGGGGGCGGTCCGCTGCTGTCCGGGGCGCAGGCCGACTGGCGGACCCACGGGGCAGCGTGGCTGCCCGACGGGGACGGTCTGCTCTTCCTCAGCCCGAACCGCACCTGCACGTGCGAGGGCGACTGGGACCACGTCTTCCGGGTGACCGCGCACTCGGACGCGACGCCCGACCTGGTGCTCAGCGAGGACCGCGAGGTCACCTCGGTGACCTGGCTCGGTCCGCTCGGCGGCGGCACGGCCGTCGTGGACCGCACGACCGCGGCGGGCCCGCACGTGGTGACCCTCCAGGACATCCGGTCGGACGGCTCCGACCCGCGGGACCTCAATCTGGTGATCCTGAACGAGGACCCGGCGGCGGACACCAACACCGACCCGGCCAAGGATCCGCTGTTCCAGCCGGCGGCCGGCCACGACCCGTGGACCGAGCGGCAGAACTACACGCCCGACGGCCGCCGGATCGTGGTGACCGTCTTCGAGGGCACCGGTGCCGCACGCGTCGAGCGGATCTGGCTGATCGACGCCGACGGCATGAACAAGCAGCGCGTGCCGCTCGCCGGGCTCGGCGACAAGGACTGGGACACCGATCCGACGTTGTCGCCCGACGGTAAATCCCTCGCGTTCACCCGGACTTCGCCCGGCGGCGTCGGGAACGCCGCCGGGCCCAGCCGCGTGCTGATCGCGGACGTCGCCACGGGGGCGCTCAAGGGCGAGATCACCCCGCCCGCGGGCGAGGCCACCGGCGGCGACGCCCAGCCGACCTGGTCGTCCGACGGCACCACGCTGGCCTTCACCCGCAACAAGGTGATCGACGGCGGAGGCGGCAACAAGCACATCTGGACCGTGCCGGTGGACCACCTCGACCAGCAACACGACCTGAGCGCCGCGAACTGCCCCGGCGCCTGTGAGGTCATCGACGACAGCCCCGCGTTCTCGCCGGACGGGACGACCATCGCCTTCAACCGGAAGAACGGCGCCGGCCGGACCGACGAACACAACGGCATCCTGCTCACCTCGGCGGACGGCGGCGACTGCCGTGTCCTGCTGCCCGCCGCCGCGCGCGGACTGCCCGGGGCGTGCGGCCGCGAGCTGCCCGACACGACGGCGACCGGCCCGTTCCAGCCGCGCGACGCCGCGTGGACGGCCGACGGCAAGAGCCTCGTGATCAGCTCCCGCTCCGAAGTGGCTGCCAACAGCCCCGAGAAGCTGCACCGGGTCGATGTCGACTCGGGCACGCTGACCCCGCTCACCACGCAGCTGCCGGGGCGGCAGAAAGAGCCGAGCGTGCAGCAGTCCGTGGACCTCGCGGTGCAGGCGCCGGAGACCACGGGAGGCATCGTCGTCGGCCGCACCGGCACGGTCGAGGTCGACGTCGTCAACCACGGGCCCGCCGCGTCGCCCGGCACCCGGCTGACCGTCGCCCCGCCCACGGGCGTCACCATCACCGGCCTGACCGCCCCCGGGGGCAGCTGTGACCCCGCCGCGCTCACCTGCGACCTCGGTGTCGTGCCGCCCGACAGCACCGTCCCCGTGACCGTGACCCTCACCGGCGTCACACCGGGAACCCAGCCGGTCGACTGGTCGGTCACCGGCGCCGTCCTCGACCCGAACCCCGGCGACAACACCGACCGGACCGTCGTGCCGGTGCGCGAGGCGCCCACGCCGCCCGACCCGTCGCCGAGCCCGACGCCGCCCACGACGCCACCGACGACGCCCGCACCGCCCGCGCCGCCGCCTGCTGAACCGCCCGCGCCGAAGGCCGGCCCCGGGGTTCGCGTCACGGCGCAGCCGAACCCGGGCTACGTGGGCGGCCGCGTCGTCGTCACCTACACCGTCAGCAACGGCCGCAACGCGCTGGCCTCCGGGCTGCGGCTGCGCCTCGGGCTGCCCACCGGTATCCCGAACAACGGGCCGCCCGCGGGCTGCGACAGCAGCTGGGTGTGCGCGCTGCCCGATCTGGCCCAGGGCGCGCGGGCCGAGCTCCAGGTCGTACTCACTCCGAGAAGGGCCGTCACCACGCAGGTCACGGGCACGCTGACGACCACCGGCACGGACGCCGACCTCGGCGACAACTCCGCCCGGCAGCGGCTGAAGATCCTCCAGCCGAAGATCGTCGCGGTGCCGCCGATCGGCAAGCCCGGCTTCGTGACCTCGGTACGCGGCAAGGACTTCCCGCCGGGTGCGCCGGTCCGCTTCAAGTGGAAGCCGGGCATCACCGCCGCGGCGGCCCCGACCGTGCCCCTGCGCGACGGCACGTTCATCGGGCAGCTGCTGATCCTCACCAAGGACCAGACGGGCCCGCGGACCATCACCGCGAGCGGTCCCGGATTCTCCCCGGTGAAGACGGACTTCCTGGTCGTCAACGGCAGCGTGCAGCCCCCGGACGAGGTGACCCGCCGATGATCCACGAGGTCGACGAGGGGCTGCGCCGGCTGCTCGACGGGGCCGGGCTCGCGGCATCCGGCGTCGAGGTGGTCTTCGACGCGCCGACCCGCGACTGGGCCGCCCGCCGCAGCGCCCCCACCGTCTGCGTGTTCCTGTACGACATCCGCGAGGACAACACGCGGCGCGGCAGCAGCAGCGGTGAGGTGTACGACGAGGACGGCTTCGTCGTCGCGCGGCGCTCCCCCGCCCGCTGGTTCGAGCTGACGTACCTGGTCACGGCGTGGGCGAGCCGGCCGCAGGACGAGCACCGCCTGCTGTCCCAGGTGCTCGCGTGCCTGGTGTCCACCGACACCCTGGGGCCGGAGATGCTGACCGGCTCGCTCGCCGAACTCGGCCTGACCGTCGGCGTGGACGCGGGCGGCACCGGCCTCGACGCGCCGGCCGCCTCCGACGTGTGGTCCGCGCTCGGCGGCGAGTTGAAGCCGTCGCTCGGGGTACGGGTGCGCGCGCCGCTCGCGGGGATCAGCCGGGTCGTGGCGCCGCCGGTCACCGAGGGGCTCCTCGTCCGCTCGGTGCCGCGGTCCGGCCCCGACGCCGACGAGGCCGCGCGCCGCCTGCGCTACACCGAGGTGAGCGACCCGGGCCAGGAGGGCTTCGGCGGCTCACGGGACCGGCACCCGCAGCCCGCGCGCCGACGACGAGGAGGAGACCGCCAGCCGTGACGTACACCGTGGAACCCGCCGCGCCCACCGAACCCACCGACACCGAGCGGACGCCCTTCCTGCTGCGTCGGCTGCGGTCGGTGGAGGAGCGGGTGCGGCAGGCCGTGGCGGTCCGGCGCGCGGGCGACCCCGATCCCGACGACCCCTATCGGGGGCAGTACCTCACGCCCGACGCCGTCGCCGGGATCCTCGACGGACCGGCCGGCCCCGCACTGCCCGCGCTCCCGGCCGAGGAACCGCCGCCGGGCTCGGTCCTCGCCCTTCTCGCAGAGGACTTCGGTCTGACGCGGCTGGACGTGGATCTGCTGCTGATCGCGCTGGCGCCGGACCTGGACGCGCGGTTCGAGCGGCTCTACGGCTACCTCAACGACGATCTGACGCGCCGTCGGCCGACGGTCGGTCTCGCCCTCGAACTGTGCGGGCACACCGGACTGACCGGTGGCCGGTTCCGGCTGGCGCCCGGCGCCCCGCTGGTCGCGGGCGGTCTGCTGGAGGTCACCGAGCCCGAACGCCCGCCGCTCTCCCGGGCGTTGGCCGTACCGGACCGGGTCACCGCGCATCTGCTCGGCAGCTCCGTGCCGGACGCGCGCCTCACGGCGGTGCTCGGCGTGGACACGGTCGACCCGACCGTCGACGCCGCGCAGGTCCGGCAGGCCGCCGCGGCGGCCGCCAGCGGCACCGGCCATGTGCACCTGCGGGCGCGTGGCGGTGCCCCGGAGGGCCTGGCCGGTGCCGCCCTGCGCGCGTCCGGGCGCCGCCCACTGGTCCTGGACACGGCGGCGCTCGCCCGGCGCCCGGGTGATCTGCCCGAGCTGGCCGGAGCCGCCGCCCGCGAGGCCCGCCTGACCGGCGCCGGGATCATCGTCGGCCCGCTGGAGGACCTGCCCGACAAGCCTTCCGAACGGGCCGGCGCACTGCGCACGCTGAGTACGGCGCTGACCGGCATTCCGCTGTTCACCTACGGCGCGGACGGCTGGGACCCGGCCTGGGCGGCCCGGACGCCCGTGGTCCTGACGGTGACCGGCGCCTCCCCCGAGCAGCAGGCCGCCCGGTGGCGGTACGCGCTGGAGGTCGCCGCCGACGAAGGCGCCCCCGACGCGGACGTCGAACTCCTCGCCCGGTCGGTCGCGGCGCACCGCCTGGACTCCGGGCAGTTGCGGCGCGCGGCCGAGGCGGCGCTGCGCTCGGCCGCGCTGGCCGGGGGCCCGCTGGGACCGGACGATCTGCGGGCCGCCGTGCGGGCGCAGAACAGCGCGGGCCTGGCGCGGCTCGCCCGCCGGGTGGAGCCGGCGGTGGGCTGGGACGACCTGGTGCTGCCGCCCCAGACCCATCGGGGACTGCGCGAACTCGCCGTGCGCGCCCGCCACCGCGACCAGGTACTGGGCGGGTGGGGCATGCGTCCGGGCGGCGGCCGGGGGCGCGGGGTGATCGCTTTGTTCGCCGGGGAGTCCGGCACCGGCAAGACGATGTCCGCCGAGGTGATCGCCGCCGATCTGGGCATGGACCTGTACGTGGTGGACCTGTCCACGGTCGTCGACAAGTACATCGGGGAGACCGAGAAGAACCTGGAGCGGATCTTCACGGAGGCCTCGGCCGTCAACGCGGTGCTGCTGTTCGACGAGGCCGACGCGATCTTCGGCAAGCGCTCCGAGGTGAAGGACTCCCGCGACAAGCACGCCAACATCGAGTCGGCCTACCTGCTCCAGCGCATGGAGTCCTTCGACGGCATCGCGGTCCTGACCACCAACCTGCGGGCCAACCTGGACGAGGCGTTCACCCGGCGCCTCGACGTGGTGGCCGATTTCCCGGTGCCCGACGAAACCCAGCGCCTGGCCCTGTGGGAGCGGTGTCTGGGCGACCGGCTGCCGCGCGCCGACGATCTGGATCTCCCGTTCTGCGCGGCCCGCTTCGAGCTGGCGGGCGGCTCGATCCGGTCCTGCGCGGTGACCGCCGCGTATCTGTCGGCCGAGTCCGGCACGCACCTGACGATGGGCCAGGTGGTGGCGGCGGTCGCCCAGGAGTACCGCAAGCTCGGCCGCCTGGTCCTGGAAGCCGAGTTCGGTCCCTACCTGACGCAGGTCACCGGCCGTTGAGCCTGCACGCGGCGACCGGTCCCGGCGCCCGCGCGGGCAGGGCGATTGCCCCCGCGCAGGCCCGAAGTCCTCTGCCGCCGGCATCGGGCAGCCGAAAGGCTGGGGAGCGACCCGGACCGCAGGACCCGTGAAGGAGCGAGCATGCCGACGTACCTCACCCCAGGTGTGTATGTGGAGGAGGTGCAGTCCGGTGCTCGTCCCATCGAAGGGGTCGGCACCGCCGTCGCCGCGTTCGTCGGCTTCGCCGAGGACGGACCGTTCCACGCACCGACACTGGTGACCAGCTGGGACCAGTACAGCCGGCAGTTCGGCGGCTTCACCCGCGGCACGTATCTGCCGCACGCCGTGTACGGCTACTTCGCCAACGGCGGCGGCGCCGCGTACATCGTGCGGATCGGCGGCTCCGCCGACGACACCTCGGCGCCGGCCGTGAACGGCTCCGCCGGAGCCCGGAACCAGGCCGTGGCACCCTCGGTCGAGCTGGGCGGTTTCCTCGTCTCGGCGCGGCCCGGCGTGAGCGGCGTGTCGGTGGAGATCGCCGACCCCGACGGGGAGAACCCGCCGGAGGACCGCTTCAAGGTGCTGGTGCGCCAGGGCGATCAGGTCGCCGAGACCTACGAGGCCTCCACCCGCAAGAACGTCAAGGGCTACCTGCTCAGCCAGACCCGCGCCTCGAAGCTGATCGAGGTCACCGAGCAGCGCGGCGCGAGCCAGAGCAAGCCCGCCGCGCAGACGGTGGCGGTGCCGGACGCGCCGGCCGCGCCCGCCCCCGTCGGCTCGGGTGACGTGGCGCGGCTCGACCCGGCCGAGTACGTCGGTGACGCGGGCGCGCGGACCGGTTTCTCCGGTCTGGAGACCATCGACGAGATCACGATGGTCGCCGTCCCCGACCTGATGAGCGCCTTCGAGCGCGGCGACATCGACGCCGAGGGTGTACGCACCGTGCAGCTCGCCGTCATCTCGCACTGCGAGCAGATGGGCGACCGCGTCGCCGTCCTGGACACACCGCCCGGTCTCTCCGCGCAGCAGGTCCGCACCTGGCGCAACGACGAGGCGGGCTACGACTCCCGTTACGCCACCCTCTACTACCCGTGGGTGCGCGTCTTCGACCCGGCGGCCGGGCACAACACCACGGTCCCGCCGAGCGGTCACGTCGCCGGTGTGTGGGCGCGCAGCGACGCCGAGCGCGGTGTGCACAAGGCGCCCGCCAACGAGGTCATCCGCGGCGCCGTCGACCTGGAGCTGCGGCTCAGCAAGGGCGAGCAGGACCTGCTCAACCCGATCGGCGTGAACTGTGTCCGCGCCTTCCCCGGCCGGGGCATCCGGATCTGGGGCGCTCGCACCCTCTCCTCGGACCCCGCCTGGCGCTACCTGAACGTGCGCCGCCTCTTCAACTACCTGGAGGAGTCCATCCTCCTGGGCACCCAGTGGGTGGTGTTCGAGCCGAACGACGACCGCCTGTGGTCGAGCATCCGCCGCAACGTCAGCGCGTTCCTCACCGAGGAGTGGCGCCGGGGAGCGCTGTTCGGGCAGACCGCCACGGAGGCGTTCTACGTGAAGTGCGACCGCGACAACAACCCGCAGGAGTCCATCGACCAGGGCCGGGTGGTCTGCGAGATCGGTGTGTCGCCCGTGAAGCCCGCCGAGTTCGTGGTGTTCCGGCTCGCCCAGTTCTCCGACAGCACCAGCCTCGTCGACGAGTGATACCGGCCCCTGCGGCCTCAACTTCCGCGGTAGCAATGAAAGGTGACAGACAGTCATGGCAGAGGGCGATGCTCTTTCCACCCACATCTTCGGCGTGCAGCTCGGTGGCTACCTGGTCGAGTCGATCCAGGAGATCAGCGGTCTGACCGTCGAGGAGGAGGTCGTCGAGGTCCGCCAGGTCAGCGCGGAGGGCAAGCAGATCATCCGCAAGCAGCCCGGCGCCCGGCAGGCAGGTGAGATCACGATCACCCGCGGACTCGACCAGAGCAGCGAGTTCACGAAGTGGATCAAGGAGACTCTCAACAACGGTGCCGTCGACACGGCGCGGCAGAACCTCACCATCGAGATCAAGGACTCCACGGGCGAGACCGTCCGCCGCATCCAGCTGCTGCAGGGCTGGGCGTCCAAGTGGGAGGGCCCCTCGCTGAAGGCGGGCGAGTCCTCCGCGGCCACCGAGTCGGTGACCATCGTGTTCGAGGAGATCGTCGTCGAATGAGGCGTCGTACGGTGACGGCGGGCAACCTGGAGGAGATCCTCCAGGCCACGGCGCCTGCCGCGGAGGCGGGGGCGGCGGCCCCCGTGCCCGCCTCCCCCGCTCCCCCTCCCGCCTCCCATCAGGACCACGGGCTGCGCACGGAGTTCGACTTCGAGCTGCCGCGCGGGTACGTCGACGAGGCGGGCACGGTGCACCGGCACGGCGCGATGCGCCTGGCCACCGCACGCGACGAGCTGCGGCCCCAGATCGACCTGCGGGTCAAGGAGAACCCGGCGTATCTGAGCGTGGTGCTGCTCAGCCAGGTGATCACCCGGATCGGCACGATCACCGATGTGCACGCCGGGATCGTGGAGCGGATGTACGCCACCGATGTGGCGTTCCTCCAGGACTTCTACCGGCGCGTCAACAGCGAGGGCCACACCCGCGCGGCCGTCACGTGCCCGCACTGCGAGGGCGGCTTCGAGGTCGACCTCTCGGGTGGGCGCCTGGGGGAATCGTGACGTACGCGCTCCCCCGGCTGCGGGAGGAGATCGCGTACATCGCCTACCACTTCCACTGGCCCCGCGAGGAGATCCTCGACCTGACCCACGGCGAACGCCGGGAGTGGGTCACCGAGATCGCCCGTATCAACACCCGTGTGAACGAAGGCGGTTGAGCGCATGGCATGGCGGGACAGGGCACGTCGCAGGGGGCGCGCCGTCGAGGCACAGACCCCGGCCGCGCCGCGTCCCGGCCCCGACGCCGGTACGCCGGAGCGGGGTCCCGTCGGGGTGCCCGAGGGCTGGGACGGCGGCTGGCGGCATGCCGGTGGGCCCCAACTCACCGTCTCGCACGCACCGTTGGCGGTCAGTGACGGCCTGGTCTTCCGTTCGAAGCTGGCGGCGTGGCGCGATCCGTCGTTCGACACGGGTCTCGCGCACGGGCTGCTGCCCTCCGCTCCGGCCGGCCTCGTGGGCGGGGTCGCCCGCCCGGCCGCGCCTCGGCCCACGCACAGCGAGGGCGGTCCGTTGCTGCTCCGCGCGTTGCGGCAGGACGGGGCGGAGCCCGACGTCACGGAGGGCGCCGCCAAGGTCGGTCCTGTGGCACCGAAGCCGCCCGCGCGGCCGGAGTTGACGCAGGTCCGGCGACCCGCGCCCACCGGTGCCGAGGTGGCGCGTGAAGGGGTGCCCCGGGTACCGGGTGGCGCCCGCCCGCCCGCCTCCACGCCCGACCCCACGCCCAGCTCGGGCTCACTTTCCAGCCGTACTTCCGGCCGTGCTTCCGAACGTACGAGGCCGGAGCGCCGGGACGCCGAGCGGGCGCCGCGGGTTCAGCGCCGGACACCGGACGGCCGACCTTCTGCGGCACCGTCCCCAGGAGAGCTGCCGCAGGTTCAGCGCCGCGCGCCGGGTGACGGGAGCGTGCGGGGCGGTGGTCCGTCGGCGTCGCTTCCCGCGCCGGGGTCGCGCACGGTGCAACGCCGCGAAGCGACGTCCGGCTCCGGTGCGCCGGGCGACGGGAGCGTGCAGAGCGGTGCTCCGTCGGCGCCGCTTCCTGCGCGCGGCTCGCGCACGGTGCGGCGCCGCGAGGCGACGTCCGGCTCCGGTGCGCCCGGGGACGAAAGCCGCGAGGCCACCGCATCGCGGACCACGCGCGCCCCTGAGGAGGACACCGACTCGCGGGATGAGCAGGGCCGTTCGGTCTCGGTTCCCCGCCCAGGTCGGGCCGCCCCGGCGCCCGCGTTCGCGTCCGGCGGGGCACCCGTGCAGCGGGCCCTCATGTCCTCGCAGTCCCCCGCGGTGCTGGACACAGCCGCACCCTCGTCGTCCTCCACGCCACAGCCCGGCACACCGAGCAGTACTCCCGCGGCTGCGGCCCCCGGCCTCCCTGTGGTGCGCCGGGTGGCGGTGGTACCTGAGAGCCGGACGAGCACGGCGCTGCCCGCGACCCCGGCCCCGGAGCACCGCCCCGCACCTCACGCACCCCGTACAGAAGCCACGGCTCCGTCCGCAGCGGCACGCACACGGACCGAACCGCGCGACCCCGGGTCCGTCGGACCGGGGTCCTCTTCGCGCATCGTCCGCCCGACCCCCTCGGGCCGCTCGCTGATCGTCGCCCGCAGCACGGCGGTGCCGGTGCGCCGGATACCGGCGCTCGCTCCCGCCATCCCCGCAGAACGGACCCCGGCTGCCGCGCCGTCGCCAAGCCCCATTCCCCGCGCGGACGCTCCCCGCACGGACGTTCAGCGGCGGCAGATCGCCGGCCGTCCGCCGCTGGGCGCGCCGCTGTCCGACCTTCCGTCCACAGCCGTCACCTCGGCCCCGGGGGGCGTGACACCGCCTGCCGGGCGTCCGTCCCCCCTTCCCGTGGTGCAGAGCCGAACGGACGGCGGCCCGGCCGACGGGGCTTCGGACCAGGCACATGCCGAACGCCGAACGTCCCCGTCCGCCGCCTCGGGACCTTCCGCACCCCTCCCGTCGGCCCAGCCGTCCCGGCCGCGCGCCCGTACTGGACTCGGCGCGCCCTTGCCCGCGCTCCCGGCCGACGCCAAGACGCCCGGTCCTGCCGCGGGCCCGGGGCCGCGGAACGCGCCGCCCGCGCGAACTCCCGTACAGCGCGCCCCGCAACATCCACCGACGGCCACCCCCGGGGCAACCGGGCAGGCTCCCCTGCTGGGCCGCTCGCCCGCCACGGGCGTATCGCCACCGTCACCTTCCGCCGCGCCGCACGCCGCTGCCCCGAGCGGGCCGCTCGCCCCCGGCACACCCGGCGAACTCGTACAACGCCGGACCGCCACCCCCACAACCGCTCAGCCCGTCGGCCCGCTCCCCCAAGAGCGGTTTACGACCACGAGCGCGGTGCGCGGCACCGGGTACCCGGACGCGGCGTCACCCCGGCGAGCCGGGAGCGAATCCCCCGCCGCGCCCCTGGTCGTCGCACGGGCCGTGACTGCCCCGGGGACCTCCGTTGCCCCCACCGAACCCACGCTCCGGCCCACCGTGCAACTCCTTCCCGCGCGCCGCCTCACCCTGAGCACGCGGGCGGCCGACGGCGTGGCCGCGCCCACTCCGCGCGCCGACGTCCGCCCTGTCGTCGTACCCCGTTGGGGGCACGCACCCCAGACCCCGGGTGGCAGCGCGCCGGACATCCAGCGCGCCCCTCTCGGCGTTGCCCCGCCCCGCCTCGTGCAGCCCGCCGCAGCCCATGCCCCGGCCGTGCCGGTATCGCACCCGGCCGCCTCGGCACCGGCCCAGGCGCCGACCCGCGCGCTGCCCGTGACCGCCCCTCGGTCACAACTCCCGCCGGTTCAGCCGACGTTCACGACCCGGCCCGCCCAGAGTTCGGGGGCCGGGCCCGCTCCCGTGGTGCGCCCCGCGGCCCGGGTCGTCCAGCGGGACGTGGGCGGCGCCCCGACGGGAGGAGACGGCGCCACGGCGTCGGCCACGACGACCTCCACCATGGGGACGCAGACCGAGGCGGCCCAGGGTGGCAAGGCCTCCGCCAAGGGCACGGGCGGCGACGGTGGAAGCAAGGCGGCGACGCCGCCCCCCGGTGCCGAACTGGACGAGCTGGCCCGTCGGTTGATCGACCCGGTGTCCCGCCTGCTGCGTACCGAATTACGGCGGGGCCGGGACCGGACGGGCAGGCCCGCCGACGGCCGCCGCTGACCTCGGGCCCGCCCGATCAGGAACGACCACGGACCAGCGCAGACGAGCGCAGACGAACACGGTCGAGCACCGCACGAAGAACGGACGACGGACGGACACATGACGGACAACATCTTCGCTACGAGTGTGTTCTTCCGGCTCGCCATCGGCGGCAACGATTTGGGCGCCTTCCACACCTGTTCCGGCATGGGTGCGGAGGTCGAGATGGAGAGCTATGCCGAGGGCGGCAACAACGGCTTCTCCTGGCAGCTGCCGGGCCGTGTCACCTGGTCGAACATCACGCTCACCCGGCCCGTCACGACCGACACCGCGAAGATCGCGCGCTGGCTCGACGAGACGCTGCGCCGGGTCGAGCCCAAGGACGGCGAGATCGTCGCGCTGCGGCCGGACCTGAGCCGGATCATCGGCTGGCAGGTCTACGGCATCGTGCCCGTGCGCTGGCAGGGGCCGTCGTTCGACCCGGCCAACTCCGCGGCGGCGGTGGAGACGCTGGAGATCGCACACGAAGGCCTGTCGCCCTCCTGAACCGCACTGCCGACCCGCCGTTCGCAGAGGCCCCGCACATTTTCGGAGAGGAACGCACGTCATGTCCCCATCGGGCCGCGCCGGCCGGGCCAGGGCCCAGCTCACCCTGAAGGAGCCGCCGACCTCGGTCGGGTCGCGGCCCGGCGGCACGATCGCGCGCCTCGACCTCCAGTTCAACCCCTCGACGCTGCAGCTGAGCAAGTCCACCGAGTGGCGGCGCACCCCCTCACGGATGGCGGGCGAGTCCGCGCTGCCGGAGTTCGTCGGCAGCGGGCCGCGCAGCCTGAGCCTCGAAGTGTTCCTGGACGCCACCGCCACCCACGACAACTCCGTGGAACAGGCGGTGGAGAAGCTGATGAAGGCGTGTGTGCCGACCCCGGCGAGCCTGGGGCGCAAGAAGCCGGCGAGTCCCTGGGTGCGGTTCGAGTGGGGTACCGCGCGCACCACGTCGTTCGACGGGGTCATGTCCAGCCTGTCGGTGTCGTACACGCTCTTCGACGTGGACGGAAAGCCGCTGCGGGCCAACTGCTCGCTCTCCATCGAGGAGGCGAGCGTCGATCCGCCGGGGCAGAACCCGACGTCGGGATCGCGCACCGCGCGCAGTACGCACACGGTCGTGGCGGGCGACAGTCTCGCGATGCTGGCCTGGCGGGAGTACGGGGACGCGACCGCCTGGCGGGCCATCGCGGAGGCCAACGAGATCGATGACCCGATGGCGCTGGTCCCCGGCACCGAGCTCGTGGTGCCGGGTGTCCGGAACGCGTGGGACGAGGAGGAGTCATGACGACACCCGAGGCACGCGGCGGGCGGTCGTTCGCGGCCGATCCCGTCGTCGAGGCACCCGCGGAGCTGCCGAGCGCCTGGGTGGCGCAGCTGGTGAGCTGCGTGGTGGACGAGAACGTCGGCCTGCCCGACATGGCTGTGCTCAGCTACCGCGACCCGAACCACGAGTTCCTGGCCGCGACCGGCATCACCATCGGCACCCCGCTGCGGGTGTCGATGGTGACCGTGAAGGGGCAGGCACGCCAGCGCCTCTTCAACGGCGAGGTCACGGCCCTCGAACTGGACCGGGACAGCACCGGTACGTTCACCGTCGTCCGTGCCTACTCCAAGACGCACCGCCTCCAGCGCGGCCGCAAAGTGGTGGCGTACCGGAACATGACGACGTCCGCGATCATCCGCAAGGTGGCGACGGCTGCCGGCCTTGCCGTCGGGAAGGTGGAGGCGCCGGCCGTCACGCACCAGCAGCTGTCGCAGGCCAATGTCTCCGACTGGGACTTCCTCCAGTACCTGGCGGGCGAGTGCGGTGCCGTGGTGCGCGTCGACGACAAGGGCGTGCTGCAGTTCACCCGGCCGCTGCGGGCTTCCGGGGCGCCCGCGCCGTCGACGCCGGCGGCCACGAACCCGATGGTTTTGCAGTACGGGGGGAACCTGCTGGCGTTGCGCGCCGCCCTGACGACCGCCGACGCGGCCTCCAAGGTGCAGGTGCGCGGCTGGGACGTCACCACCAAGCGGCAGTTGGTCGCGGAGCAGGCGTCCATGGTCAGCGGTACCGCGGTGCCGGGTCTCGACCCGGCGTCGGTCAACCGGTTCGGCAAGGCGACCCAGCTCACCGTCACCGACACCCCGTACCGCACGCAGGCCGAGACGACGGCCGTGGCGCGCGCGACGGCCGAGCAAGTGGCTTCGGGGTTCGCCGAGTTGGAGGCGGTCGTGGAGGGCAACCCGCTGCTGCGCGCCGGGCAGCCGATCGCGCTCGGCAACGTCGGCAAGGCGTTCTCCGGGCGGTACACGGCGACCGCCGTGCAGCACGTCGTGGAGCCGCACGGCGGCTACCGCACCACGGTGTGGGTGAGTTCGAGCCCGGACCGCTCACTGACCGGTCTGGTCACGGGGGCCAACGCGCCGGGTCGTGGCCCGCGTCTGCCGGGTCTGGCGATCGGCGTGGTGACGGATGTGCGGGAGGAGCCGACGGGTGCGGACCGTGGCGGTGTACGCCTCAAGTTCCCCTGGCTGGACGACACTTATGTGAGCGACTGGGTTCGGACCGTGCAGTGGGGTGGCAAGGGCGGCGGCGGCGTGGTCAGCCCCGAGGTCAACGACGAGGTGCTCGTCGGGTTCGAGCAGGGTCTGCTCGACAGTCCGTACGTCATCGGCGGGCTCTACAACGGCGTCGACAAGCCCTCGCCGCACGATGTGCCGCTGATCGACAAGACGAGCGGGAAGGTCAACCGCCGTTCCGTGGTGTCGCGTTCGGGGCACCGGGTCGAGCTGCTCGACGCCCCGAACCCCGGCCCTTCGGGGCTGCGCCTGATGACCGGGGACAAGCGTCTCGAAGTAACGCTCGACGACCGCAAGGACCGGATCGAGGTGACCGTGTACCGGGCGGCCGGGCAGGTCGCGACGTCGCTGGTCATGGAGAAGGACGGCATCACGCTCGACGCGGGGCGCGGCGAGGTCAACATCAAGGGGCGCAGGGTGAACATCGAGGGCCAGTCCAGGGTCGACGTCAGCGGCCGCAAGGTGGCTGTGACCGGCCGCTCCGAGGTCGCCGTCGACGGCGGGCTCATGGGGATCCTCAAGGCGAAACTCATCAAGATCAATTGACCCTGAACTTCACGGACTTCCGGACTTCCGGACTTCCGGACTTCCGGACTTCCGGACTTCCGGACTTCCGGACTTCCGGACACCGGAACCGTCCCCGACCTCGCGCGAAGGAGCCTCGATGCCCGCAGCAGCCCGCACCGGTGACCCCACCAGCCACGGCGGCCGCGTCACCACCCCGCCGCCCCCGGCCGCCCTCGCGGTCGAGAGCGTGCTGATCGGCGGTCTGCCGGCGGCCGTCGTCGGCAGCCTGCACGTCTGCCCGATCGTGCCGCACGCCGCGCTGTTGCTGACCAATGTGATCGTGCCCGACCCTGCCGACCTGGTCGGGGGCACGGTCCTGATCGGCGGGCTGCCCGCCGCCCGGGCGGGCGACAAGGCGGCGTGCGGTGCCCAGCTCCTGCCGGGCGCACTGACCGTACAGATAGGGGGAGTTCTGTGAGCGAACGGTTCATCGGCCGGGGCTGGGCGTTCCCGCTGCGGGTCGGCCCCACCGGTGGCATCGCCATGGTCGAGCGGGGGCGGGAGATCGAGGAGGCCATCCGGCTCGTCCTCGGCACGGCGCCCGGCGAGCGGCCGATGCGGCCCGAGTTCGGCTGCGGCATCCACGACTACGTCTTCGCGCCCGGCGACGGCGCCACCGCCGGACGCGTCGCCCAGCAGGTGCGCGAGGCGCTGGAGCGGTGGGAGCCGCGGGTCACCGTGGACGAGGTGGTCGTCGCCTTCGACTCGGTGGACGCCGGCACCCTCTACATCGACGTGCACTACACCGTGCGCACCACCAACGACCGGCGCAACCTGGTCTTTCCCTTCTACACGATCCCCTCGGAGGAGGGGACCGAGGAAGCGGTCGGCAACTGATGGCCCTGCCCTCCCCCAATCTGGACGACCGACGGTTCCAGCAGCTCGTCGACGAGGCGAAGCGGTACGTGCAGCAGCGCGCTCCCGAGTGGACGGACCACAACGTGTCCGACCCCGGTGTCACGCTGATCGAGACGTTCGCCTACCTCGTGGACCAGCTGCTGTACCGGCTGAACCGGGTCCCGGACAAGAACTACCTGGCATTCCTCGACCTGTTGGGCATCGAACTGTTCCCGCCCGTGGCCGCCGGCGCCGAGATCGACTTCTGGCTGTCGGCCCCGCAGCCGGACGCGGTCACGCTGAGCGCGGGCACCGAGGTCACCACCGCGGCCGGGGAGAACGAGGACGCCGTGGTGTTCGCCACCACCGGCGAACTGAGCATCCTGCCCAGCGAGTTGACGCGCCTGGTGACCGCGCCGCGCAGCGGTGAGCAGACGGACAGGACCGGTGCGCTCGCCGACGGCCACGGCGTGCCGTGCTTCCAGGCGACGCCCGAGCCCGGCGACGCGCTGCTGTTCGGGCTGCCGACGGCCGTGCCCCGGTGCATCGTCGCGGTGCGTCTGGACAGCCAGGTCGAAGGAGTCGGCGTGGACCCGCGCCAGCCCCCGCTGGTGTGGGAGGCGTGGGACGGTGGGCGCTGGCAGCGCTGCGAGACCGGCGAGGATTCGACCGGCGGCCTGAACAAGCCGGGCGAGGTCATCGTGTACGTGCCGGCCGGGCACACGGCGTCGGTCGTCGGCGGCACGCGCGCCGGCTGGCTGCGCTGCCGGGTCGTCGAGGCGGAGCCAGGACAGCCGTTCTACTCCGAGTCCCCCACGGTGCGCGAGGCGTCGGTGTTCACCGTCGGCGGCACCATGCGGGCGGAGCACGCCGAGACGGTGACCGATGTGCCGCTGGGCACGTCGGAAGGTGTCGCCGGGCAGTCGTTCCGGCTCGACCGCCCGCCCGTGCTGCTCGACGGGGAACCGCCGCTGGTGGAGGTGTCCTCGCCCGAGGGGTGGGGACGCTGGGCCGTCGTGGACCACTTCGGGCATTCGGGCCCGGAGGACCGGCACGTTCAAGTGAACGCCTCCACAGGGGAGTTCACGTTCCCACCGGTGCTCCGCGAGGCCGACGGCACCCTGCGCGCCTGCGGGGCCGTACCGCCGAAGGGCGCCCAGGTGCGCGTGGCCCGCTACCGCACGGGCGGCGGCCCGGCCGGCAACGTGGCCCGGGGCGCGATCAATGTGCTGCGCAGCTCCGTGCCGTACGTCGCCCGGGTGGACAACCGGGAGGCGGCGCTCGGCGGCGTCGCCGGGGAGAGCGTCGAGAACGCCAAGCTGCGCGCCCCGCAGGCGCTGCGGATGCAGGAACGCGCGGTGACCGCCGAGGACCACGAGATCATCGCCCGCCGGGCGGCGCCTTCCGTACGCCGGGTGCGCTGCCTGCCCGCCGCCGACAGCCCGGGTGCGGTACGGGTGCTGGTCGTGCCGGACGCGGTGGCCGACGAGGGCGACGACCGGCTCCGCTTCGAGCAGTTGATCCCCTCCGACCAGGTTCTCGCCACGATCACCGAAGCGCTCGACGAGCGGCGTCTGATCGGCACCCGGCTCATCGTGGAGCCGCCGGTCTACCAGGGCGTCACCGTCGTCGCCCGGCTCACGGCACCGGCCGGCGAGACCGACCGGGTGCGCGAGGCGGCGCTGGCCGCCCTCTTCCGCCACCTCAACCCCCTGCACGGCGGACCCGACGGCACGGGCTGGCAGTTCGGGAGGCCGGTGCAGTACGGGGAGGTGTTCGGCGTGCTGCAACGTGCCGCCAAGGACGTGCTGGTGGAGGACATCCGGCTGTTCGCCGCCGATCCGATCACCGGGCGGCGCGGCTCACCCGCCGACCGCATCGACATCGGTGCGGGCACCCTCGTCTTCTCGTACCAGCATCAAGTGGTCGTGGGCGTCGCGGACTCGGGGGGCCGCGCATGAGCCGGTCCGCGGTCCCCGGCCTGCCCAGCCGGTACCCCATCGGGCAGCAACTGCCCGCGCTGTACGCCGAGGACGACTTCGCCCAGCGGTTCACGGCCGGGCTCGACACGGTCCTCGCGCCGGTGTTCGCGACGCTGGACAACCTGCCCGCCTACCTCGATCCACGGGTCGCGCCGGCCGACTTCCTGGCCTGGCTCGCCTCGTGGGTCGGCGGCGCCGACGACCCACGCTGGCCGCTCGAACTGCGCCGCGAGGCCACGGTCCGTGCCATGGAACTGCATCGTGGCCGCGGCACCGCGCGCGGCCTGACCGAGGCGCTGCGGCTGGTGCTCGGCGTGGGCGCGGACGTGGTCGGGGGCGGCGCGGCGGCCTGGTCGCGCACAGCGGAAGCGGAGTTGCCCCCCGCGCCCGACGCCGAAGTGCTGATCCGGGTCTGGCCCGACCGGACGGCACAGGTCGACGCGGAGCGGGTGCGCGAACTTGTCCGGGCCCTGTGCCCGGTGCACACGGCATACCGGGTGGAGGTCCTGGCCGGACCGCCCACCGACGACGGAAGGTGACGGCCATGCGCGAGTGCCCTGCCTGCGGAGCGTCCAACGGCGAGACGGACGACTTCTGCGGCAACTGCGGCAACTACCTGGGCTGGTCGGACGAGGCCGCGGCGGGCCGCTCGGCACGGGTGTCCGCCGAGCCGGAGGCGGACATCGGTACCGTCGCTGCGCCGCCCGCCTCTGCCGCCGGTACGTCTCCCGCCCCTGCGACCGGCGCGGAGCCGTCCGGAACGCCCGGCCCGGACCGCGGCGGCGATCTCCCGGACACGGCACGGACGTCCAGCTCGACGGGGCCGTCCGGGGCAGCGGCACCGTCCGGGGCGGGCGGCCCGTCCGGGTCGATGGAGGCTCCGGCTTCCGGTCCGGCCCCCGAACCGGCCCCCGAACCGACATCCCGCGTACCACGGTCCCCCGGTGCCCCGGTGGCCCACACCCCCGTGACCAGCGCATCGCCCCTGCCCCCGCCCCTGCCCTCTTCCCCGCCCCGCCCACTGCCCGTCACCGACGCGAGCGCCGGGGCGCCGCCCAAGCCGGCGACCCCTCCCTCGACCGCCGCGCCTGCCCCTGCCTCCGGCGCCGGCCCTGGTCCGAGCGCGCCCGGCCGCCCGGTGCCGCCGCAGGCCCCCGCCGCGCCACAACCGGTGAAACCCGGCCGGGCGGTCACCCCGCGCCCCGTGGTGCGTCCCGTCGCGGCGGACGAGGACATCTCCGGTCCGCCGTGCCCGGTGTGCGGGACACCCAACCCGCCCGGCCGTCGCTTCTGCCGGCGGTGTGCCGCGCCGCTGGCCCCGGCCGCGACGGCCGCTCCCCTGCCGTGGTGGCGGACGGTGTGGCCGTTCCGGCGGCGCACCCGGTCCGGATCGGGCCGCATGGTGCGGCTGTTGATCATTCTCGCCGTCGTCCTTGCACTGTGCGCGGCCGGTTTCCTGTTGCTCCCCGCCGGACGCCATCTGTTCGAGGACACCCGGGACAAACTCGGCAAGGCCAAGGCGGTGACCCCGTCGAGCGTCTCCGCCACGGCGGCGGTGCCCGGGCATCCGGCGGCCAACACCACCGACGGGGTGAGCAACCACTACTGGGCGGTGCCAGGGCCGGGCGCCTCCGTCACGTACACGTTCGACAAGCCGTTCCGGCTGCTGGACGTGGTCATCACCAATGGCGCGTCGAGGTCCGCCGAGGAGTACGCCCAGGAGGGACGGGCCCTGCGCATCGACGCCGAGGTGACGGGGCGGGACGGCGCGATCGAGCACAAGGAGTTCTCCTTGAGCGACAAGGCGGGCTCGCAGACGATGCAGGTCGGCATCAGCGAGGTGACGCGCATCCGCCTCACCCTCGAAGCCCCCGCCGGGCTGACCCGCGGCCACCACATCGCTCTCGCGGAGGTGGAGTTCTTCCAGCGCGCCTGACAGGCCTCCGCCAGAGTCGTTCGTCGCCCCCGATGAATGCCCTGCTCCGCGTCGTCGACCGCGACGAAGCGACGGCCGGGTCGCTGCCCCTAGCTTCCGGACAGCACCAGTTCGAGGAGCGAGCAACTGAGAGGGGCAGCAGATGGCAGTACGCAGAGCAAGGATCGGCGCGGTGGGTCTGGTGGCGGCCGCGGCGCTGACCGCGGCATCGTTCACCTCACCCGCGGCGGCCGGTCAGGACTCGGGCGGGAGCTCGGGCGGGAGCTCGGTGCAAGGCTTGGGCCACGCGCAGACCCAAGCGGCCATGAACGCCGCGGTGAAGGCCGGGGTGCCCGGGGTCGCCGGGCAGGTCAAGGACGCGTTCTCGCTCTGGCCGGGCGCCGCCGGTGTCGGGAACCTCACGACGGGCGCGCCGCGCTCCGCGTTCGACCGCTACCGGATCGGCAGCATGACCAAGACGTTCGTCGCGACGGTGCTGCTCCAGTTGGAGGCGGACGGCAGGATCGACCTCGACAGCACGGTCGAGAAATGGCTGCCCGGGGTGGTCCGGGGCAACGGCAACGACGGCCGCCTGCTGTCGGTGCGGCAACTGCTCAACCACACCAGCGGGGTGCCCAGTTACACCTCCGACCCCGAGTTCCTGGAGAAGGGCTTCACCGAGAAGTTCCTCGAGCACCGCTACGACACCTACACGCCCGCGCAGTTGGTGGGCATCGCCGTGCGCCAGAAGCCGCTCTTCGACCCGGGCACGAGCTGGAGCTACTCGAACACCAACTACATCCTGGCCGGAATGATCATCGAGAAGGTCACGGGCCACCCCTACGAGGACGAGATCAAGCGGCGCATCGTCCAGCCGCTCGGCCTGTACGCCACTTCGGTCCCCCGCACGAACTCGTCGATGCCGGCGCCGAGTTCGCGCGCGTACTCCAAGCTCTCCCTGACACCGCAGCCGACGGGCCCGACCTATGACGTCACCGAGCTCAACCCGTCGGCCGCGGGTTCGGCGGGCGCGATGATCTCCGACTCCGGTGACCTGAACCGCTTCTACTCGGCCCTGCTGGGCGGCAAGCTGCTGCCCGCGGCGCAGCTCAAGGAGATGAAGACCACGGTCCCGGTCAGCGGGGCCGGTCTGATCACGGCCTACGGTCTCGGGCTGATGAAGTTCTCGCCGTCCTGCGGCGTCACGGTCTGGGGGCACGGCGGCAACATCCAGGGTTCGGCGTCCCAGGCCGTGACCACCGCGGACGGCAAGCATGCGCTGGCCTTCAACTTCAACGGCGACTGGTCGGGGGACAGCCAGGCGGTCATCGAGGCGGAGTACTGCCCGAAGTGAACGAGGGCCGCGACGCACGAGCCGGGGGCGGGGCCCCTCCCCCGGCTCCACTGCGCGTGCTCACACTGCGCGTGCTCACACCGCGCGTGCTCACACCGCGCTGCTGGTGCGCCGTACGCACTCGTCGACCACATCCCGCAGGCTGTCCGTGCGCGCGAGGGTCTCCCGCTGGATGCGCGCGCCGTTGCCGTCACGCAGGATGCGGGCCAGGCGGGAGCGGGCCTCGTCGTAGTCGCCGGAGTCCTCCAGCGCGGGCCGGACGTACTCGAAGAGGGACTCCACGGCGGTGAGGGCCGGGACGGGGCGCATGAGTACCGGGCTCACCAGCTGATCGTCCAGGCCGGAGCGGCCCGCGCGCCAGGTGGCGAGCCGGAGCAGCGCCACCGGGATCTCGGCAGGGGGTTCGCCGGCCCGCCACTGCCGGGCCGCCGTCTCGACGAGCCCGCGTACCAGCATGGCCAGGAGCACGGTCATCGACGGCTCCAGGCAGACATCGGCCACGCGTACCTCGACGGTCGGATAGTTCGCCGAGAGGCGGGCGTCGAAGTAGACCATGCCCTGGTCCTTCAGGACACCGGTCGCGACCATGGCGCGGATCTGCTCGTGATAGGCGTCGGCACTGTCGAAGAGCTCCACCGGACCCGCCGACGGCCAACGCCCCCATACCCGGCTCCGGTAGCTGCTGTAGTCGGAGTCCTTGCCCTGCCAGAACGGGGAGTTGGCGCTCAGCGCGATCAGCACGGACAGCCAGGGCCGGATCCGGTTCAGCACCGCCACACCCTCGTCGTCGGACTCCACGGAGACGTGTACGTGGCAGCCGCAGGTGAGTTGTTCCAGTGTGGTCAGACCGAAGTGCTCCGCGAGCCACTGGTGGCGTTCCCCGGTGCCGACCTTGGGGTTCACCGGCAGCGGCGACGTGGCCAGGGCGGCGACCGAGGCGCCGAGCGTCTCCGCGTGCCGCGCGGCTTCCCGGCGCCATTGGACGATCTCCTGGGCGAGCTCCGACATGGCCTCGCGCGGGCTGGTGGCGAACTCCAGTTGCTGGCGGTGGAGTTCCGCCTCGAACGCCTCGTCGTCGCCCTGCCCCTGGCGCGCGGCCATCGCCAGCACCGCGTGCGACAGGGCCCGCGGCTCGCCGCTCTCGCTGTCCACGAGCAGCAGTTCCTCTTCCACACCGACACTGCGCATGCAAACCGTCCCGACGAAGTAGTGGGCGCAACCTGCCGGCCCATACCGATCTGTGGGTCCGTTCTAGCAGGCAGCTGAGTCCGTCTGCCCGGTCAGGCGCCCGCCGACACCGGTGAATCCGTGCGGTCGGCCACCGAGCCGTGCGTCGCGGCCTCCGGGATGGGGCGGTCGTGCCGCAGGGCGCTCCAGACCTGGTGCGATGCCTTCTCCAGCGGCAGCACGCGGCCCGAGTCCTGCGTGTCGTAGGTGACCGGCATGGTGACCATGTTCGTGTGGTCGGGGCTGATGCCCTTCAGGTCCTTGCCCAGGCCGAGGAGCTTGTCCGTGGAGGCCAGCCCGGAGTCGGCGCTGACGGTCTTGGTCGCGGTGTCGGCCAGGTCGTAGGCCTTGCCGGGGTCGCTGAGCGGGTCGACGGTGTCGGCGCGGTGGATCAGGGCCTTGATGAAGGCCTGCTGGAGCTGGATGCGGCCCAGGTCACTGCCGTCGCCCACGCCGTGCCGGGTGCGGACGAGCTCCAGTGCCTGCTTGCCCTTCAGCGTGTGCTGTCCGGCCTTCAGGGAGAGTCCGCTGTTGGGGTCGTTGATCGCCTTGTGGGTGGTGATGTCCACGCCGCCGAGTTCGTCGATGAGCTTCTGGAAGCCCTTGAAGTCGACTTCGAGGTAGTGGTCCATGCGGACGCCCGACATCTTCTCGACCGTCTTGACGGTGCAGGCGGGACCGCCGACCTGGTAGGACGAGTTGAACATGGCCTGGTGTGCGGCCGGTGCGGTGCCGCCATGGCCCGTCGCGCACTGAGGCCGCTCGACCATCGTGTCGCGCGGGATGCTGACGACCGAGGCCTTCTTGTGGGTCTTGTCGACGTGCAGCACCATCGCCGTGTCGGCGCGGGCTCCTTCGACGCCGCGGCCGTACTGGCCGTGGGTTCCGGCCCGGGAGTCGGACCCGAGCAGGAGGATGTTCATCGAGCCGTTGTGCTGTTCGCCGGGCCGGTTCTTTCCGAGGGCGGCGTTCACGTCGGTGCCCTGGATGTTTCCGTTGAGGTGCTGCCAGGCGTAGGCCGTACCGCCGCCGCCTGCGATGACCAGGCCGAGGGCACCCCATGCGACGTAGCGCAGGGCCTTTTTGCGGGGCTTGCGGCGGGCGCGGCGTACCCGCGCGGGCCCGTAGGGGGGCACCGCCGAGCCGTCGGCCATGTGTGCCTGGTGCTCGTTTCCGCTGTCGTGCGGCATGCGCTGCCCTTCGTCGTCGACCGGTTGCTCAGTACGCCGAGTCGACGTTGTCGATGGAGCCGTACTTGTCGGCGGCGTAGTTGGCGGCCGCGGTGATGTTGGCGACCGGGTCGGTCAGGTCGTTCGCGGTGCCCGAGACGTGGTAGGCGGCGAACGTCGGCTGGATGACCTGCAGCAGGCCCTTGGACGGGGTGCCCGCCACCGCGTTGACGTCCCAGTTGTTCTGGGCGTTCGGGTTGCCGGAGGACTCGCGCATGATGTTGCGGTGCAGGCCGTCGTAGGAGCCGGGGATGCCCTTGGCCTTCATGATGTCGAGGGACTGGCGGATCCAGCCGTCGAGGTTGTCGGGGTAGCTCTTCGCCGTCGCGGCCTGGGCCGCCTTGGTGCTCGTGGCGGCCTTGGTGCTCGTGGCGGCCTTGGTCGTCTTCGCGGCGGCCGGCTCGGCGGCGTGCGCGGTCGAGGGGACCAGCGTGAGGGCCGCGGCGACGGCGCCCGCGGCGGCTATGCCAGAGAAGGAGGTCTTGCGGAAGCGGAGGCTGGTCTGCGACAGGGCGATCATGCGGGGTGACTCTCCAATGCGTGCGCTACGTGATGGTCGGCCCGGCGCGGAATGACGACCGGAACGACTGCAAGGGTTAGCGGCGCGTGGAGGGGGACGCAAAGGTGTGACGTACTACCGGGGTACGAAGACGGACCAGGCAGGAGTCCGGACAAACCGCCCATAGCTTCGGGTGGGGCGGCCACGGCACTACTACCGTTCTTCGCATGTGACGTGGCTCCTATGGGTGGGCTCACTGTCCCGGGCCGTTTTCGGGGTGTCTGCGGGAGTTCGGGCAGGGCAGCCGAAAGGCCCGGTCCGAGGACCGGGCCTTTCGTGGAACGAGCGCCACAGCGGTGGCGAGGAGGGCTGCTCTCAGGCGAGGAGGCGGTCCGGGTCGGGACCGGTCCGCTCGTTGCGGTTCAGCGCGGAGATCTCGCCGATGTCGCCCTCGCTGAGCTCGAAGTCGAAGAGGTCGAAGTTCTCCAGGATCCTCTTCTGCGTGACCGACTTGGGGAAGACGATGTCCCCGCGCTGGATGTGCCAGCGCAGCGTCACCTGGGCGGGCGACTTGCCCACCGCCTGGGCGATGCGGTTGATGGTCGGGTCGTCGAGCACCTTGCCCTGGGCGATGGGCGACCAGGCCTCGGTGGCGATGTCGTGCTCGGCGCCGAACGCCCTGACGTCGTCCTGGGTGAGGAAGGGGTGCACCTCGATCTGGTTGACCGCGGGCACCACCTCGCTGTTCTGCATGAGCCGGCGCAGATGGTGGGGCTGGAAGTTCGAGACGCCGATGGCCTTGGCGCGGCCGGAGCGGTAGATCTCCTCCAGGGCCTTCCACGTCTCCACGAAGTCGCCCTTGGCGGGGGCCGGCCAGTGGATGAGGAAGAGGTCCAGGTAGTCGAGGCCCACCTCGTCCATGGTGCGGTCGAACGCCTTGAGGGCGTCGTCGTGCGCGTGGGCGTCGTTGTTGAGCTTGCTGGTCACGAAGATGTCGGCGCGGTCGATACCGGATGCGCGGACCGCCTCGCCGACCTCCTTCTCGTTGCCGTACATCTGCGCGGTGTCGATGTGCCGGTAGCCGGCCTCCAGGGCCGCCAGGGTTGTCTCCTGGGTCTCGTCCGGCTCGATCTGGAAGGTGCCGAAGCCCAGCTGGGGGATCTTGACGCCGTTGTTGAGGGTGATGTCGGGAACTGCGGTCACGGTGGATCTCCTGATGTCTGTCGATATGCCGGTCGATATGCCGGTCGATGGTCTGGATGCGCGTCCGGAGTCGTACGTCCGGATCGTTCGTTCGGGTGCGTCCCGTCGCAGGTGTGCGGGGCGCGGAGGGAAGCCCTCAGCCGGCGATTCCGCTCAGCTCCGCGTCGGGCGGCAGGACCCGGACGAGCTTGCGGTTCACGAATTCCTGCATGCCGAGCTTGGACAGCTCGCGGCCGTAGCCGGAGCGCTTGATGCCGCCGAACGGCAGGTCGGGCTGGGTCGAGGTGGGGTGGTTGACCCACACCATGCCGGTCTCCACGCGTTCCGCCACCCGGCGCCCGCGTTCGACGTCCGCGCAGAACACGGATCCACCGAGGCCGTACTGGCTGTCGTTGGCGAGGGCGATGGCCTCGTCCTCGTCGGCGACCCGGTAGATCACCGCGGCAGGACCGAAGAGCTCCTCCGCGTAGGCGCGCATCCCCGGCTTGACGCCGGTGATGATCGTCGGTTCGACGAAGGCGCCCGGGCGGTCGATGCGGTGACCGCCGGTGACCAGTTCCGCGCCCTGGTCCACCGTCTCGCGGAGTTGGTCGGCCAGGTCGGCGGCCGCCTTCTCCGAGGAGAGCGGGCCGAGGGTGGTCGACTCGTCCGCGGGGTCGCCCGGCCGCAGCTCCTCGAACTTGCGGCGCATCCCCTCGACGAAGTCGTCGTACACGTCGTCCAGCACGATGAACCGCTTCGAGGCCACGCAGCTCTGACCGGTGTTCGCCATCCGGCCCGCCACAGCGGCGCCGACCGTCCGCTCGAGGCGCTCACCGTCCAGGACGATGAAGACGTCGCTGCCGCCCAGCTCCAGCAGGCTGGGCTTCATGTTCCGCCCGGCCCGCTCGGCGACCTGGGCGCCCGCCCCTTCGCTGCCGGTGAGCGAGGCACCCCGGACCACCGGGCTGTCGATGATGCGGGAGATCTCGTCGTGGCTCACGAACAGGTTCGTGTAGACGCCCTCGGGGGCGCCCGCGTCACGGAAGAGTGCCTCCAGGGCCAGCGCGGACTGCGCGCAGATACCGGCGTGCTTGACCAGCACGGTGTTGCCGAGGACCAGGTTGGGACCGGCGAAGCGAACCACCTGGTAGAGCGGGAAGTTCCACGGCATGACGCCGAGCAGGACGCCGAGGGGTTCGCTGACGAGGTACGCCTCGCCCTCCTCGACGTCGAGCGGTTCGGCGGCGGCGAAGTCCGGGCCGTGCTGGGCGTAGTACTGCAGGATCGAGGCGGCGAGGTCCACTTCGCCGCGCGCTTCGGAGATCAGCTTTCCCATCTCCAGCGTGATGGTCTGCGCCAGCTCTTCTTTGCGTTCCTTCATTATCTCAGCCGCACGTCCGACCACGGCGGCCCGCTCCGCTATCGGCCGCTTGCGCCATGCATCGAAGGCGCTTCCCGCGGCCTCAAGGGCGGAATCGACTTCCTTACCCTCGATGGACGGAAATTCCGCGAGCGTCTCCCCGCTGTAGGGATTAACGGTCGCAAATGAGCTCTTCCGCTGGTCCGACATGAAATCTCCAGAACGTACGAGTCAGGGCGCTGGGCGGAACATGACGTTCCGCCCCCTTCTCGCTTCTCGGGGTACCCGACGTCACAGTAGGGAAACAGGACAAACAGTCCGAATATCTCTGGGCGCCTGTGGGCGCAGGGCGCCCCCGCTCCGCCCCTCCCCTACATCCCGGTGAGGAGACGGGCCGTCGGCGTAGCACTTCAGACGTACGGCACGACCCATACACGGAGGGATTCGCTCCACCTCCGCCACCTCGTAGTTTCTTGGTCGAACCACGGAGTTGACCGAGAGGCCACGGACTGATGTACGGCAAGGCATTCGCGCCCGAGTACCAAGGTGAACTGAGCGCGGAGCTCGGAGTGAACTCCTCGTACGAGGACGTCCTGGCGACCGCGAGCCGCGCCCTCGCCGACGCGGCCACCGCCACGGACAGGGCCCGCGCCGCCCTGGCGGTGGCCGAGGCCAACCGGCGTCTCGGCCGGGTCGGGGACGCGCGCGCCGCCTGGCACGAGAGCTACCGCAGCGCGCGGACCGCGGGGGACGAGGGCGCGATGGCCTGGGCGCTGTGGAGCGGCGGCACCCTGGCCCGGCAGTGCGGCGCGCTCGCCCTGGCCCGCCGGCTCCTCGCCTGGTCCGTCGCGCTCGCCGCCCGCAGTGGGGACCGGATCGCGCACGGATACTCCCTCGCGGGGCTCGCCGAGACCGGCCGCATCCAGGGCGACTATGCCGCGGTCGCCGAGCTGCACGAGGAGCTCCTCGAACAGGGCCGGGCGCACGGCGAGGCCCGTCACATGGTCTGGGCGATGTCCGGCATCGCCCAGATGCACCGCAACAGGGGTGACTACGACAGGGCCCTCGACCTCTTCGAGGAATCCGTGCGTATCGCCACCGAGGCGGACGACGCCCGGGGGCGTGCCTGGTCGCTGCGCGGGGTGGCCGACGTGCTGTCGCTGCGGGGCGAGTCGGACCGTGCGCTCGCGTTGCTCACCGAGGCCGAGGTGGTCTGCCGCTCCATGAACCTGGCCGGCGCGCTCGCCTACAACCACAAGATGCGCGGCAACGTTCTCTACCGCGCCGGGTGGTTCGAGGCCGCCCGCGTCACGTACGGCATCGCGTTGGCGGAGTTCAGCGCGATGCACGAGAAGCGCGGGGCGGCGCTGGCCCGGCTCGGCCTCACCAAGTCGCGGGCCCGCTTGGGCCGAGCCCGCCAGGAGACGTTGGCCGAACTCGCCGAACTGGAAAGGGACTTCACCCGGATCGGCCTCAAGGCAGCTCGCGAGAGTGTCGTCGCTTTCCGCGCCGAGCTGAACTCCGTACCGACGGCGTCACCCATCCGGTCTGCCGCCTGATTCTCGCCCGTACGTCAGACCGGGCCGCCCTCCGACCAGCTGGAAGGGTGCGCGATGACGTCGTCCGCGATCTCCGGCAGCGAGCGGCCGCTGCCGAAGGCGCGAGCACGCATGCGCGTCAGCGCCTCCTCGGCCGTGATGTCCAGCTGTACGACGAGTGCGCCGACAGCGGCGTGGGTCGGGCCCCAGTAGGAGTCCATGATGTCCTCGGGCTCCCACGGCGGCAGTCCGCCCTGTCCGACCGTGGCCTGATAGGTGTTCATCAGGGCCATGCTCGCGGCGTGAGCGGCGATGACGCCCTTCTCGATGAGGTCCGGGTCCGGATCGCGCGGGTCCCCGCACAGCACGTCGGCGGCGCCGAGCGTACGGCGGGCGTCGAGCCGCAGAGGGAAGGCGTAGATCGCGCCGACATCGGCAAGCTGCTCCTGGGCGCAGGCTCCGAACAGGGGCCAGTCCGTCAGACCCTGACGCAGATCGTTGACGATCACTTTGTCGCCCGTCCGTGCGGCCGTGACGCACGGACCTTCACCCAGCCCGAACTGCAGTTTCTCCACGCGCAGGGCCGCGTCGCTGGTCGCACACAGCAGCTGGCGGTGGGGAGTGTCCGTGAACAGCGAGAGGGTGGCGGCATCCATCGACACGCTCTCCCGCAACGCCTCGCACAGGCGCTCGGGAAGGCGGGCCGGGTCGCCTTCGGCTGCCTCGAGCACCGACTGCTCCACAGCGAAGCGGTCCACCATGTGTCCCACCGGCCTCTCTCGTCTCGTCCTCGGAGCCGCCGGGTGTCCCCCCACGCCGGGGTCAAACCATGCCCAAGCCGACATCGGCCAGGGCGGTCCGGTCAGGGTTCAGTCCCTGTGCCGACGCCCGAACGCGCTGCGTTCGAGTCCTCGCAGGAGATCGGCCGTGTCCGCGTAGACCTCCACGGCGCCTGCCTTTTCCAGCTCGGCCCGGCTCACCCCGCCGCTGAGCACACCGACAGGGATCACTCCGGCGCGCCGCCCCGCCTGCATGTCCCAGACCGAGTCGCCGACGAAGACGCTGCCCTGCGGCTCCGCCTGCGCCAGGTCCAGCGCGTGCCGCACGGGCTCCGCCGCAGGCTTCCCCTCCGTCACGTCATCGGAGCTCGCGGTGGCGGTGATCGCCTCGTCCGCGTCGATGGCCGAGCGCAGCGCCGCCAGCTCCGGCCCGCCCGCCGACGTCGCCAGGACCACCGGCCAGCCGTCGTCGTGCAGCCGCCGCAGCAGATCGGCGGCGCCTTCGAAGGGGGCGATGCGCTCGTACCAGGTGGCGTAGAGCGTTTTGTGCGCGGCGCTGATGGTGGCGTCCTGGTCGCGGTCCCGCTCCTTCCCGAGCAGGTGCTCCAGCAGGTCGGACGAGCCGAGGCCGATGGCGCCCAGGACCGAGACCATCGGCACGTGGTGACCGGCTTGGCGCAACGCCTCCCACCAGCACACGGTGTGCAGATGGTTGGTGTCGGCGAGAGTTCCGTCCACGTCGAAGACGGCTGCGCGGGCGCTCATCTGGCTCCCCAAAGGTTGGGCGGTCCGGGACGGGCCGCGGAGACGGGTCAGGAGGCGTTGAGAACCTTGTTGATCGCGCCCAGGAAGTCGTCGAGGTCCTTCGGCGTACGGGAGGTGACCAGGGTGTAGCCGCCCGCCGAGTCGCTCACGACGGATTCGTCCACCCACGCCTTGGCCCCGGCGTTGCGGATGTCGGTCTTCAGGGACGGATAGGAGGTCAGCGTCTTGTCCTCGAGGACGCCCGCTTCCACCAGGAGCCAGGGCCCGTGGCAGATCGCCGCGATCGGCCGTCCGGAGGTGACGAACGCCTTGGCCGTCTCGACCGCCTTCGCGTCGAGGCGGAGCGTGTCGACGTTGAGGGTGCCGCCGGGGATCAGAAGGAGTTCGTAGTCGTCGGAGTCCACCGCGTCGAACGTGGTCGTGGGCTCCACGGTCTCACCGGGGTCCTTGTCCCCCACCAGCGTCCGCACGGATTCCGCCTTCGCGGCGGCGACGGTGACCTTCGCGCCCTGGGCCTTCAGCTTGTTGAGCGGGACCAGCAGTTCGTCCTGCTCGACACCGTAATTGGTGACGAGTACCAGGACACGACGGCCGTCGAGCGAGGTGTCAGCCATGATGATGCGCCTTTCTTTCGGTTCTCTTCCTGATCGTGTACTCGGTACGGTGCCGGTCATACCTGCCGATTGCTCCCGAATGAGCTCACAGCGCACCTACCGCTCCCGGTGGCAGCGGGAGGCGCAGTGCGCTCTGCCCCTGCCGCCACCGCGACAACAGCTGTTCCGCCAGGCGCTCCTCGAGGAAGCCGGTCGCGGTGACACCGAAGGCGACATCGGCGTCGAGCTCCGGTTCCGCGCCGAGGAGACCGCCGACCACGTCCCGTCGCACGACCTGTTCGTGCACGGCGTCCGCTTCGACGTGCTCGTCGTAGAACCGCTGCGCCGCCGCTCCGACGCCCAGGCGCCGGAGCGCGTCCGCGAGGCGGCGCGAGCCGGGCGAGGATGTGATCTCGACGGTGGCGAAGTGGCCGACCAGTGCGCCGCGCAGGCCGCGGTGCAGCCCGAACAGCGACATCACGTTGACCGTGGCGAGGGCCGGTGCCGGCGCCGCGTCGAGGTAGTGGCCGTACGCCGTGTCGAGACCGAGGTCCACCATCAGCGCGGCGAACAGCCCGGCATGGATGTCGTCCGCGCGGCCGGCACCGAACTCGTCGTACTCGACAGCCACCATGGCCGCCTTCGCCCGGCCGTGCAGCCGGGGGATGACCCAGGCGTGCGGGTCCGCTTCCTTGAGGTGGTACAGCGAGCGCAGCGCCGCGTACTCCCTGAACTGCCACAGCTCACCGTCGCGTTGCAGATGGTGGCTGACGCTGGTGCCGTCGAATCCGGCGCCCTCCACCAGCAGCTCCGCCAGCGTCCGCCCGGCATCGGCCTGCGGCGCGGCGTCGGCGCGCAGGGCGTCGAGGAAGCGCCGCTCCATGTCGCGCCGCAGGGTCAGCAGGTACGGGTCCCATTCCCACTCGGCGTCGACCCCGTGGAACCCCTGGTAGTGCAGTTCGTAGAGCACGTACAGCGCCAGCTGGAGGTCCCGGCCGTACGGCTCGGCGGTCTCGGCGCTCGACCGGGCGCGGGCGAGCGCTTCGGCCGGCAGCTCGTCGCGCCGCAGCGCGCCGACGACCGCGCCGGACAACTGGCCGCACGGTACGGGCAGTTCGGGCTGCAGGAGTCGCGACTCCGTCAGCGTGGTCACGGCTTTCCCCCTTCCGTCGCCGCGTCGCCGGCCTCTTCGACACGGCGGCGTCTGCGGTGACTGGTGTCGCACCAGGGGAAGGTCCGGCTGCGGCGGCATGTGCAGATCGCGGTCTGGAACCGCCGCGACACGTGTGCCGTCCCGTCGCCGTCGGTCACTTCGACCGGCCCCTCGATCAGCAGAGGTCCTTCGCGGTCGAGCGTGACGCGGCGCGGGCGTTCAGAGGAGTTCTGCACGAATGACCACCAGCTCTTCTTGTATCGCATCGTCGTCGAGAAGTCCTCGGGCACACAGCCAGGCCCGGCGCGCCCGCAGAACCGGTCCGAACGGCACGAAGATCCTGTCGGTCACCGCCGCTTCCATCCCGAGGTCGGCGAGCCGGCCCAGGCTCGCGGACGCGTCGCACAACCCGGAGTGGACCATCAGCAGGGTGCCTCCCGGCCGCAGTGCGCGCGCGGCGGCGGCGCAGACGCGGTCGACCACGATGCGGCCGTCGAGCCCGCCGTCCCAGGCCTGGGCGGCGCCATGGCGGGGCGGGAGCCGGGAGGGCGCGGGCACGTAGGGCGGGTTGCTGACGATCAGGTCGAAGGAGCCCGGGGCGAACGCCGCGCCCAGATCGCCGTGCCGGACCGTGATCGGGGTCCGGTGGATACGTGCGTTCAGACGCGCCGTCCACACAGCCCGCCACGACAGGTCGACAGCGGTCACCCGCGCGCCCAGCCGCGCCGCGGCCAGGGCCAGTGCTCCCGAGCCGGTGCCCAGGTCCAGCACCTTCGTGTTCCCGCCCACCGGCTCGTCGCCCAGGGCGCGGATCAGCAGCTCGGTGTCGTACTGCGGCGCGTACACGCCGGGGGGCGCCAGAAGGCGCGGGGGCGGCCGATGGAGTTGGCCGGCCCGTGCGAGTGCGGTCATGGGGCGCCTCCGGTTCGCTTCCGCTCACGGTCACGGTCACGGTCACGGTCACGGTCACGGTCACGGTCACGGTCACGGCTTCAGGAGTGTCTTCACCATGCCGTCCTCCTTGGCCTGGAACGTCGCGTACGCGGCCGGCCCCTCCGCGAGAGGCAGGTGGTGCGTGGCGAATCCGTCGACGCCCAGGGGGTCGTCATCGGTGAGGTGCGGGCGGATGTCGTCGACCCACCGCCACACATTGGCCTGCCCCATGCGTACCTGGAGCTGCTTGTCGAACATCTGGAGCAGCGGCATCGGACTCGCCGCGCCGCCGTAGACGCCGCTGATGGACAGCGTGCCACCACGGCGTACCGCGTCGATCCCGGTGTGCAGGGCGCCGAGCCGGTCGATGCCGGCCTTCTCCATCAGGGGCCGGGCGAGTTTGTCGGGGAGCAGCCCGGTGGCCCACTGGGCGGCCTGCGCGACCGGCGCGCCGTGCGCCTCGATACCGACCGCGTCGATCACCGCGTCCGTCCCGCGGCCCTGGGTGAGGTCGCGCACCGCGTCTCCCACGTCCTTGCCGAGCTCGCGCAGGTCCAGGACGGTGACGCCGTTGCGCCGGGCGCGGTCGAGCCGGGCGTCGACAAGGTCGACCCCGATGACCTGTTCCGCGCCGCGCAGCCGGGCGATCCGGGTCGCCATGTCCCCGATGGGGCCGAGGCCCAGGACGGTGACGCTGCCACCTGGGGGGATGTCGGCGTACTCCACGGCCTGCCAGGCGGTGGGCAGGACGTCGGACAGGTAGACGAACCGGTCGTCCGGCGGGCCGTCCGGCACCTTGATGGGCAGGGTGTTGCCGAAGGGGACCCGCAGGTACTCGGCCTGGCCGCCGGGCACCTGTCCGTACAACTTGGTGTAGCCGAACAGGGCGGCTCCGCTGCCCATGGACTTCACCTGCGTCGTCTCGCACTGGGAGTGCAGGCCTTGTGTGCACATCCAGCAGGTGTTGCAGGAGACGTTGAACGGAATCACCACGCGGTCGCCCACTGCTACGCCGGTGACCTCGGGCCCGATCTCCGCGACGATGCCCATCGTTTCGTGCCCCAGGATGTCGCCCACGTCCAGGTACGGGCCGAAGACCTCGTAGAGGTGCAGGTCGGAGCCGCAGATACCGGTCGATGTGACCTGGACGACGATGTCGTCGGGCTTCTCGATCCGCGGATCGGGGACTTCCTCGACGCGGACGTCGCGCTTTCCCTGCCATGTCAGTGCGCGCATGTTCTCGCGCCTCCCTGCGTGCTCGTGTGCGGGTGTGCGGTGTGCGGCCGGGCGGGTGAAGGTCCTCCCCCCAGGGGCTCACACTGTGCGAGGCCTCGCCACGTGACCGCCCGGAGCGGAGATCACCCCGCGTACCCAGGGCCGGGAAGGTTGATGCGCGCCGGTGGCCCTCACCTGGGTGCGCCCGCGATCGGCGTGGGTCACGCTGGGAGGAGAGACCGGAACCGGACGACTGCGTCCGGCTTACGTGGGAACCCGAGGACCGGCCCCCGCAGACAGAGCATTCGAGGGCCGCCGGGCAGCTCTGTCGCTCGACGATCCAGGAGATTCGCATGAACGCCGCACCCGACGACCACAACGACCACCCGGTCACCGTGACCTTGAGCAACTGCTCGGACGACGACGCCCGGCGTGTGCTGTCGCACCTCTCCGCGGAGTTCCCCGATCAGTCCCCGTCGCAGGACACACCGGGCGCCGACACCGCGCACGCCACGGTCTGGACGGCCGTGTTCGACGCGGTCGCCGACGGATCGGACGCGGCACCGACGTCCGCGTCCGGTACGGGTGGGATCGAGGGCTCCGTCTCGCTGACCGCCCAGGGGGCGCCGCACGACGTGACGACCGTACGCAAGGCGCTGGAGCGGGCCTTCACCGTCGAGGACGTCGGCTCGGCCTCCGGTGACCAGGAACTCGAGAGCCAGTTCCGGCTCACTCCGCGCTGAGCACGGAGACGACGAAGGCGCTGCCGCGGGAGATCCGCGGCAGCGCCTTCGTCGTCTCCGTCCCCGCGGGGCCGGCGGCGACGACTAGTCGGTGGTCAGCAGGCCGGCGCGGAGCTTGCCCACGACCCGGGTGATCAGCCGCGACACGTGCATCTGCGAGCAGCCCAGCTCGTCGGCGATCTGCTGCTGCGTCCGCTCCTCCACGAAGCGCAGGTGCAGGAGGGTGCGGTCCCGCTCGTCGAGCTCCGCTATCAGCGGGGCCAGGGAGTGGAAGTTCTCGACGAGTTCGAAGGACTCCTCGTCGACGCCGATGAAGTCGGCCAGCATGGTGTCGGACTCGTCGTCCTGGCCGTTGATCGCCGCGTCCAGGGAGACGGCGTTGTAGCCGTTGGACGCCATCTGCGCCTGCGCCACCTCGGACGGCTCCAGCTGCATCAGGTCGGCGAGTTCGACCGTCGACGGTGAACGCCCCAACCGCGAGCGCAGCTCCTCGGTGGCCTTCGACAGTTCGAGCCGGGCTTCCTGGAGCCTGCGCGGGACGTGCACGGCCCAGGTGGTGTCGCGGAAGAACCGCTTGATCTCACCCGTGATGTACGGCACGGCGAACGAGGTGAACTCGACCTCGCGGGTGAGTTCGAACCGGTCGATCGCCTTGATCAGGCCGATCGTGCCGACCTGGATGATGTCCTCCATCTCCTGCGGGCCGCGGTGCTTGAACCGCGAGGCCGCGTACTGCACCAGAGAGAGGTTCATCTCGATCAGGCAGTTGCGCACGTACTGGAATTCGTGCGTGCCTTCCTCGAGCTGTCCGAGGCGGTCGAAGAACCGCTTGCCGACCTCCCGCGCATCCTTCGGCGCGATGGAGGACGGATCCGTGTATGCGCGCTCGACCAGGTCCTCCTCGTTCCGAGTGGCCTGGTTCCGCCCCTGCGCCGTCACGGTGATCATTGAGTCCCGCTCCTTGTGTTTCGAGCTTGGCCTGACGTTCCCCGTTGCGCGCCGGATACCCGGGAAACCGATGGGTACACCTGCCGAAGATCTACGTGTTCTCGCCGCGCTGGTGGCCGCGGCGGGCCTCGCGGTCGAAGATGCCGAGGACGTCGCAGGGGCCGCCGTCGGCGCCGATGGCGTGCGGGAGCATCGTGGGGAACTCCGCCGCCTGGTCGGTCTCGATCCGCAGGCGCCGATCGCCCAGGAGCAGGATCGCCGTGCCGGACAGGACGACGAGCCATTCGTGGCCCGGGTGGGCGCGCATGCGCGAGGGGTTGTCGGGCGGCGGCTCGGTCATCCGCTGCCGGATGACGCTCATGCCGGGTTGCGCCTTGATGGGCCAGCGCAGCTGGCCGCGGGCGCTGTCGATCGTCGGATGGGAGACGACGTCGTCCGTTGCCGTCTCGACCAGCTGATCGAGCGAGGTGTCCAGGGCGCGCGCGAGGATCACGAGTTGGTCCAGGGCCAGGCGTCGCCGGCCGTTCTCGATACGGGACAGGGTGGACTGGCTGACCTTCGCGCGGCCGGCCAGCTCTTCCAGGGACCAGCCCTGGGCCATGCGCAGGGCGCGGATGCGCTTGCGTACCAGGCTGTCCAGCTCACCGTTCTCTTGCGTCATAGGCATGACTGTATGCCGGCACGGCAAGGTCGGACGCTCGGCATATGAGACACCTTTATGGGATCTCGAAGACATCCTTAGAGTGGTGCACATGTTCGGACCTGCTCGTCAGCTCGCTCTCGCGCTCTTCGCGGCCACGCCGTGGAGCGTCGACGACGCGCTCTGTCGCAGCTGACGTCGCGCCGCGGAACACCGCAGCGCCCTCACCGCCCGTCCGGCATTCCCCCCTCCCGCTCCCGGAGACACACCGTGACCACCGCTCCCCCCGCCGGGGCGCCGCCCAGGGCCGCCCTGCTCGCGCCTGCCCCCACCTCGTCCCCCGCTCCCCTCGCCGAACCCGCGCCGCCGGTCAGGCGGGCTCCGCTGGTCGGCGCCGGCGTCATCGGCGTGGCCCTGTCCGGCTACGTCTTCGCCGAGCACGGTGCCAAGCCGGGTGTCCTGCTCCTGCTCGGCATCGCGCTCGGGTTCGCGCTGTTCCACTCGCGGTTCGGGTTCACCTCCGCCTGGCGGCAGCTGGTCGCCGTCGGGAACGGCACCGGGCTGCGCGCCCACACCCTGCTCCTCGGCACGACCGCGACGCTCTTCGCGCTGATCATCGGGACCGGCAGCGGCCTCTTCGGCACGGTGCCCGCGCCCAGCGCTGGGCCGATCGGCGTGGGCCTGCTGGTCGGGGCGTTCCTCTTCGCGATCGGCATGCAGCTCGGCGGCGCCTGCGCCTCCGGCACCCTCTTCGCCGTCGGCTCGGGGCAGAGCACCATCGTGCTCACCCTCTTCGGGTTCATCACCGGTTCGACGCTCGCCGCGTGGCAGTTCGGGCTCTGGAAAGACCTGCCCGCGTTCGACCCGTTCCTCCTCTCCGACCACGTCGGCTGGTTCGGATCCTGGGCGGTGACCATCGTGGCGCTGGCCGCGATCTGGTTCGTCGCCCGTACCGTCCAGGCCCGCCGCAACCCCCCGCCGGTCGGCGCCGCGCCCTCGGCGCGGGGCGCTCTGGCCCGTACGGTGCGCGGCTCCTGGCCGCTGGTCGTGGGCGCCGTGGTGCTCGCGGTGCTCGGCGCCGGAGTGCTCCTCGTCTCGGGCGGCGCCTGGGGCATCACGAGCGCGTTCTCCCTGTGGGGCTCCAAGGTGGTGGGCTGGCTCGGCGGCTCGCCCGAGGCCTGGACGTACTGGCGGCAGCCCGGTAGCGCGGCCCAGTTGTCGGGCCCCGTGCTCGCCGACAAGAACAGCCTCACCGACATCGGCATCATGGTCGGCGCCGCCGTCGCGGCCGCCGCGGGCGGTGTGTGGAAGCTGCACCGTGGCATCCCCGCACGGACGGCGCTCGCCGCGGTCATCGGCGGTCTCCTGATGGGAATCGGGGCGCGGCTCGCGGGAGGCTGCAACATCGGCGCCTACCTCGCGGGCATCGCCTCGGGCTCGCTGCACGGCTGGATCTGGGGCGGCGTGGCGATCCTCGGCACCTGGGCGGGGCTGCGGCTGCGACCGCTGTTCGGCCTGGGCAACCCGAAGCCGACCGACAGCGTCTGCTGACCCCGGCCTCGGCGCGGGCGGTGCTCAGGCGCCGCCCGCGTACATCTCCATGAGGATGTCGACGACGTCGCCGACCTCGGCCTCGGCCAGGTCGTCGAACGCCCCGGAGTGGCGGGCGAGCAGGACTCCGGCGACCGCCGCGACCAGCACGTCGGCCCGCAGGCCCGGACGGTCGCGGCCCTCGCGGGCGAAGCGGGACCGCAACGGTTCCACGAGCCGCGCCTGCAGAGCGGCGCGCGTGGCGTCCTGGGCGCGCTCTTCGCTCAGCGGCTGGACCGCGACGCGCAGCAGCGGTACCGGGCCCCGCCGCTCGGCCCGCTCGGCGACCTCGCGCAGCCGGGGCTCGGTGAGCAGGTCGTCCGGGGCGCTGTCGCCGTGCTCGGAGCGGAGCACCTCCACGTAGAGAAGGGCCTTGCTGCCGAAGTGGCGGGCGATCAGCGCGGCGTCGACCCCGGCCCGCTCGCCGATCTCGCGGATGGTGGTGCGGTCGTAGCCGCGCTCGGAGAACAGTTCCGTCGCCGCCCGCAGCAGCGCCTCGCGACTGGGGGCGGCGCTGCGGCGCCGGTCCTGCGCCTGCCCGGTCACGGGCGGCCCGCGTCTTTGCTCGCCTCGACCGCGACGCCGGCGTCGACCGTGCCGGCCGCGACACCGGCCGTGACGAGGGAGGGCCGCGGCCGCGCGCCGACCCGGGTCAGTACCACGGCGATCACCCCGGTGATCAGGAAGGCGGCGCAGCCGACGAGGCCCGCACTGCGGTAGCCGTCGTTCGTCGGCAGCACCGCGCCGACGTCGGTGTGGGCCTGGAGGACGACCGCGCTGAGCGCGCTGCCGGTCGAGTATCCGATGTACTTCACGACCTGATTGAAACTCATCGCGCTGCCCGTCTCCGCCGCGGGCACCCCGCCGACGATCAGGCCGGGGGTGACGGCGAACGTCACGCCCACGCCGAGTCCGGCCAGCGCCATCATCACGCCGATGCCCCACAGGCTGGAGCGGGCGAGCAGGAAGCAGACCAGTCCGGCGAACGAGAGCAGGCAGCCGAGCGGCAGCATGCGGGCCGGGGTGGCGGCGCTGCCCATCATGCGGACCAGCCGGCCGGTGAGCAGACTGGCCGCGGAGAACGGGACGAGCAGCAGCCCGGTGACGACGATGGACGCGCCGAAGCCGTATCCGGCGGTCTCGGGCGTCTGGACGTACCGGGTCACCAGAGCGATCAGCAGGTACGTGCCGACGCCGCCGACCATCGTGGTCAGGTTGGCGACGAGCACGCCGCGGTCCTTGACGAGACTCACCCGGACCAGCGGGTGCGCGGAGTGCAGCGAGTGGGCCACCCATCCGGTGAGCAGAGCGATGGCGGCGACGGCGAGTGCCAGCAGGGGTCCTGAGGTCCACCCCCAGCGCTCCCCCTCCGCCAGGCTCAGCAGCAGCGCCGCCATGCCGCCGGCCAGCAGCAGCCCGCCGGGCACGTCCATGGGCGTGGTCGGGCGGTGCGGCGGCGCGGGCACGACGATCACGGTGGCGACGAACGCGGCGACCGCCGTGGCGGCCGCGAACCAGAATCCCGCGTACATGCCGAGGTACTCCGCGAACAGCCCGGTGATCGGGTAGCCGAGTCCGATCCCCGCGGCGGTGGTCAAGGAGAGTGTCGCCACCGCCGCGCGCGCCTTCTCCGGCGGCAGCGCGTCGCGGGCCGTGGCGATGGCGAGCGGGACGAGCCCCATGCCGACGCCTTGCAGGGCCCGCCCGGCGAGCAGACAGGGGAAACCGAGCGGCAGCGCCGCCAGCAGGCTGCCCGCCATGACGGCGCCGAGTCCGGTGAGGATGACCCGCTTGCGGTACGGGCCGTCGCCGAGGCGCCCCATGACCGGCGTGGCGATGGCGCCGACCAGCATCGTCACGGTGAGCGCCCACTGCGCGGTGGAGACGCCGACGTGGTCCTCGGCGGCGATGGTGGGGATCAGCGGCGCGCCGAGGCTGCTGACGACGGCGACGAGCATGCCGAGCGAGACGAGGACGGGCACGAGTGCGCGCGGGTGGCGGAGTGCGGGGGCCGTCGCGGAGGTGCCGGAGGCGGGCGCCGGTATGGAAGGACGCAAGGTTTTCCCGTTCATGTCATCCATGTCATCCATGTCATCAAGTGATGTCATCACATGATGACAGAGAAGAGGCGCGCGCACGGTCCTGTGCGCGCGCCTCCCCTCCCGGGCGCCTCGGACGCCTCTCAGCTCAGCGGCGTCACCCGGATGTCGCGGAACCGCACCTTGTTGCCGTGGTCCTGGAGGCGGATCGCCCCGGCCGCAGGCCCCTCCGGCGCGCCCGCGCCGGTCGGGCCGTCGATCGCGACGTCGTCGTGGACCTTCTTGCCGTTCCACACCACGGTGACCCGCGCGTCGGCGGTCTTCTTCCCGCTGTCGTCGAAGCGCGCCGCGCGGAACGTGATGTCGTACGTCTGCCACGTCTCCGGCGCCTGCGACGCGTTGACGTCCGGCGCCTTCTTCAGGTAGATCGCACCGGCCTCGTTCGTGTCGAGGGTCGTGTCGCCGTACGAGTCGAGGATCTGGAGCTCATAGCGGTCCTGGAGGTAGATGCCGCTGTTGCCGCGGTCCTGGCCGGTCACGTCGGCCGGCAGCAGCGGGACGCGGAACTCCGCGTGCAGTGCGAAGTCCTGATAGGCGTCCTTGGTCCGGAGATCACCGCAGCACACCTCCATCGACCGTTCGTCGGCGAGCGGCCATTCGGCACGCCGCCCGTCCGGATGCTGCCACTGCGCCTGGGACGCGGTGGTGCCGTCGAAGAGGGCGACCGGCGCGCCGTGCGGGCGCACGGTGATCAGGTCGAGGTTGACGTGCCCCGCGTCCCCGGTGTCGAAGCGGTAGGCGATGGTGTTCTTCCCGGCGCGCAGCCTGACGCGTTCGGTCTTCGTCGACCAGGCGTCCCAGGTGCCGGTCGAGGCGAGCGAGGTCTGTCTCAGTTTCTCCCCGTTGGCGTACAGGGAGAGGGACTTGGTGCCCTCGTAGGGGTTGGGGCCGTTGGAGTAGCGCAGGTTCACGTCGTAGTCACCGGCCTTGGGGACCGTCACGTCGAAGGTCGTGGCGGCCTTGCCCTCGGTGTTGTAGCGGTCGACGAAGCCGCTGCCCGAGTAGCCGGTGTGGTCGGTGTGGACGCCGGCGGTGCCGGTGAGGCGTGCCTCCTCGGCCTCGTACTGCGTGGCGGCCGGCGGCTGCTTGCCCGGCATTTCGTTGAGGGTGTACCAGGCCTCCGTGCTCCACAGGGACTCGCCGGACGTCGACGCGAAGGGGCGCGGCGAACGGACGTGCACGACGCGCCCCGGCTTGAGGCCGTCGAGCCGCAGCCGCACCGTGCGGCCCTTGTCGGCGAGGGTCGCCGAACGCACGGCGAGCTGCTCCTCGGCGATCTTCGGTCCGCCGTAGTCACTGGTCGGGGTGTAACGCCACTGCTCGGCCGTGTAGCGCTCGGCCAGCTTGTCCGCGGTGTCCTGCGACACCGGCTGGGTGTACTCCAGGTCGAAGCCGCCGGGGACCGCGCGCATCTCCTTGATGTCGAAGGTGTTGCCCCCATTGGGTGTGAGCTTCTGCAGGCCGAACCGCAGCTTGCCTTCCTGGCCCCAGTTGCCGTCGGCGCCGAGCCCGCCCGTGTAGATCGCGCCGTCCGGGCCCATGGTGATCCGGTTGACGCCGGCCTCGAGCCCTTGGGTGTAGCGGAACACGGCTCCCTGGTACTGGCCCTTCACTTTCTCCAGGTACCCGCGCTGGAGTCCGCCGTAGGTGACGTCACCGAAGAGCATCTGGCCCGCGAACCGGCCCTTGGTCAAGTACAGCGGTGTACTCGGTGAGTTGGCGATCTCGTTCTGCGGGAGCCAGAGCACCGGCTGCGTGACGGGCTGGTCGTCGAACGGGCCCGACGGCTCGGTGTAGTGGTTGAAGAAGCGGCCCTGTTTGATCTGGACGAGCTTCGACGCGGGCAGCCAGCCGCCCTGGTTGTCGGTGGTGAAGAGGGAGTCGTCCGGGCCCCAGCCGATCCCGTTGGGGGTGCGCAGACCGCCCGCGACCGCCTGGATCTTCCCCGTCTTCCTGCTGACCTTGTACGTGGTGCCGCGGCCCGGCGCCGGCTGCGGAGTGGTGGTCGCGCCGCCGTAGTCGATGGCGACGGAGAGGTTCACGTAGAAGGAGCCGTCGCGGTAGAGCAGTCCGAAGGCGAACTCGTGGAACTTGCCGCCGTACGGCCAGGTGGCGACCGTGCGGTACTCGTCGGTGACGAAGTCCTGGTCGGTGTCGACGAGTTGGGTCAGTTCGTGCTTCTGCGACACGTACAGGGAACCGTCGACGTACTTGATGCCCATCGGTTCGCGAAGGCCGCTCGCGATCTTCTTGACGGTCACTTTGGAGCGGTCGGTGTCACCGGTGACGTGGTCGAGGAGGTACACCTCGCCCGCCACGTTCTCGGAGCCGCCCCACGTGCTGAGCGCGAGGCGCCCGTCGGGCAGCCAGTCCATGCCGGTGACCTGCGGTTCGAAGCCGTCCGGGCGCAGGTCGGTGAGGTCGAGATCGGGGCGTACGTCGGTCAGCGGCAGGCCGTCGCCGGGGCTGTCCGCGCCCGCCTCGCACTCCTTGCGGCCCGGCGCGGTGACCCGGACGACCCCGGCGTCGGTGCTCAGTGCCTCGCGCGGCACCACACCGAAGTCGCTCGCGCCCGGCGGCTTCCAGGCGAGCGTGAGCTGCTGGCCGCCGGTCGCCTCGAAGTAGTCGACGCGGAACGGGTGGGAGCCCGCGGTGAGTTGGACGGCTCCGTCCTTCGGTTCGGCGCCGTGCAGCCCGTCGTGGTCGATGACCTCACGGTCGTCGACGGTGAGCCGTGAGCCGTCGTCGCTGGTGAGACGGAAGGAGTACGTGCCGTCGCTCGGGACGACCAGGTAACCGGAGGCCTGGGCCGTGAAGTTGTCGGCGAATCCGCCGAAGTCGTCGACCGTGGACCAGTCCACGGTCTGCATCAGCTTGTCGTGGTTGGGGGTCTGGCCGGGCTTGAGCGTGCACAGCTTGCTGAGCGGTACCTGCGTGTCGAAGACGCGCAGGGTGACGCCGGGTTCCTGCGGCGGGATCTCGTCGGCGGCGGCGACGGACGGGGGCGCGATCCAGACACCTCCGGCGAGAAAGCCACCGACGAGCAGGGTGGTGAGGCGTCTTCGGGCGCGGTGGAACAGCCGTGGATGCATCGGTCCTCCAGGACGGGACCGGAGGCCGCCGGATTGCACTCCGGTCGAGCTGAGAGCCTGTCTTTGAACGGATCCGCGATGCGCGGAAGGACAGGGTTCCTACGGTTGCGCCGTCACGCTAAGGGACTTCTGCTCAACTCGTCCATACTTTGTCATCCATGAGTTCAAAGTCCGGCCGAACTCCGTCCGCGGTCACACGCGCGCTCCCCCGTCGACCCGCAGGATGGTTCCGGTGACGTACGAGGCCCGGTCGCTGAGCAGCCAGGCCGCCGCTTGGGCGATCTCCTCAGGGGCGGCCGCGCGACCGAGGGGCGTATGCGTGGTGAGCCGCTCGGACAGTCCCGGGGAGTGCGCTTCCCAGTCGCGGATCATCTCGGTCGCGGTGTGTCCCGGGGCGATGGCGTTGACCCGGATGCCCTCCGGTCCGTAGGTGACGGCGGCCGACTCGGTGAGGCTGTTGAGGCCGCGCTTCATCGCGGCGTAGGCGGGGAGTTCGGGGTTGGCGCGGAAGCTGCCGACGCTGGAGTTGTTGACGATGGCGCCCGTTCCGGCCGTGGCCCTGATGGCGGCGACCTCGGCGGCCATGGCCAGCCAGGGGCCCTTGAGGTTCACGGCGTAGACGTGGTCGAAGTCGCCCTCCTCCACCCGGTCCATCGGGCCCGGCGGCACGAACGTACCGCCGTTGTTGAACGCGACGTCGAGCCGCCCGTACAGCTCCACGGCGCGGCGCACGGCGGAGCGTACGCTCGCGGCGTCCGCCAGGTCGCACACCACATATGCGGCCTCACCTCCCGCGGCCCCGATCTCCTCCGCCACGGCCTTCAGCTGCCGCTCGGTCCGGGCGGCGAGCAGCACACGTGCGCCTTCCCGGGCGAACAGCCGGGCCGCCGCGGCGCCGATTCCCCGGCCTGCTCCGGTGATGAGGGCGGTCTTCCCCGCGAGCAGCCCGAGCGGGGCCGGTGCGGAGGTGTCGGTAGAGGGTGCGCTGCCTGCGCTATCGCTGTTCATGGGGCCGAGCCTGCGCCGGGGCCGCCCGCGCAACCAGGCACCACCCGTACCTGGCTGCGCGTCTGTGCACGTCGCACACTGGTCGCGTGGACAGACGAGAGCTGGCGGGCTTCCTGCGCAGCAGGCGTGAGCGGATCGTGCCCGCCGAGGTGGGACTGCCCGGGGGCCCACGGCGCCGCACGCCGGGGCTGCGCCGTGAGGAGGTCGCCCAGCTGGCGTTCATCTCGACCGAGTACTACACGCGCCTGGAGCAGGCCCGTGGCCCGCATCCGTCCCGCGAGGTGCTGGCCCAGCTGTCCCGCGCGCTGCGGCTCTCGGACGCCGAGCGCGACCACGTCCACCACCTCGCCGGGTCGCCCCCGGTGCCGGCGCCGGGACCGCCGCGCGAGGTGCGCCGCAGCATCCTCGACCTGCTGCACCGGCTGCCGCAGGCGGCGGCGACCGTGACCTCCGCGTCGTTCGAGGTCCTCGCCTGGAACGACGTGGCCGCGGCTCTCATGGAGGACTTCTCCGCGGTCCCGCCGCACGAGCGGAACCTGGTGCGCCGGTTCTTCCTCGGCCCGCACCCCGGCGGGCGGCGGCTGTACGGGGTGTCCGACGCGGACGCCTTCGCCCGGAACTCGGCCCGGCGACTGCGCGCCACCGCCGCCCGCTACCCGGGCTCCCGCGAGGTGACGCGCCTGGTGGACGAACTGCTCGCCGGGAGCGAGCAGTTCGCCCGGTTGTGGGCCTCGCACGACGTGGACGCGACGCCGACGCTGCGCAAGACCTTCGACCACCCGCGGGTCGGACCGGTCACCGTGAACTGCGACGTTCTCGACATCACCGGCCAGGACCAGCAGCTGGTCATCCACACCGCTGCCCCCGGCTCCTCCTCGGAGGCAGCCCTGCGCCGGCTGTCGACCGCCCGCCCCCGGCACGTGGACGCCCCTCTCTGACCCGGTACGTGCCGCGCGTCACCGCATGTCGCGCCCGACCCGGGGCACTTGTCGTCCCTGCGCCGAACCACGGGTGCACACAGGGCGGGAGGAAAGCGCGTGATGGCAATCAAGGGCAGGGGCGGGGCCAAGGCCCGTAAAGCGGCGAACAGTTCGGTCGTCGACACAGGCGCGCGCTGGGGTCTGGTGGCCCGAGGAGTGCTCTACCTGTTGATCGGGCTGCTGGCCCTGCGCGTCGCGTTCGGCGGCGGGGGCGAGGAGGCCGACAGCAGCGGGGCCATCCGCGAGCTGGCCCAGCAGCCGTTCGGCAAGGTGCTGGTGTGGGCCGTCGGGATCGGCCTGATCGGGATGGCGCTGTGGCGGCTCACCGAGGCCTTGCTCGGCTCATCAGGCCCCGGCGGCGACAAGCCGGGCAAGCGGGTGTTCTCGGCCATGCGCTGCATCTTCTACGGGTTCATGGCGTACTCGGTGCTGTCCTTCGCGGCGTCCGCCCGCAAGAGCGAGGGCAGCGACGCGAAGTCGCGGGACTTCACGGCCCGGGCGCTCGACCTTCCGGCGGGGCGCTGGCTGGTCGGCATCGCCGGTCTGGTGGTGATCGGCATAGGCATCGGTGTCGGTGTACGGGCGGCGCTGCGCAAGTACCACAAGCAGCTCAAGAAGGCGCAGATGTCGCGTCACGTGCGCCGGGCGATCGACGTCCTCGGCGTCAGCGGTGGCGTGGCCCGGGGGCTGATCTACGCGGGCGCGGGCGTCTTCGTGGTGATCGCCGCGGCGAAGTACGACCCCGGAAAGGCCAAGGGCGTGGACGGCACCCTGCGCGCTTTCGCCGGTACTCCGGCCGGGCCGTGGCTGCTGGCGCTGATCGCGTTCGGTCTGCTGCTCTTCGGCCTGTTCTCGTTCGCGCTCGCCCGCTATCGCAGGGTCTGACCGGTACGTCAGCCGGTCACCAGGCCGGCGACGAGGTTGATGGTGGTGGCGAGGATGCTCGTACCGAAGACGTAGGACAGCAGGGTGTGCCGCAGCACGATCGCGCGGATCGTCGGGCTGGACACGCTGGTGTCGGACACCTGGTACGTCATGCCGAGGTTGTAGCTGAAGTAGAGGAAGTCCCGGTAGGCGGGCGGCTGTTCGGAGTTGAAGTCGATCCCGCCGCCGGACGCGTAGTAGACGTAGGCGTACCGGGCGGCGTACATGAGGTGCAGCGCGGCCCAGGCCAGGAACACTCCGCACAGCGCGGTCGCGGCGGCGACGTGGCCGGTGTCGGACCTGCCGCGCAGGAGCAGCAGCACGATGGCGACGAGGCCGCACAGTGCCGCGCCGACGACCACGAGCTCCTCGGCGAGGGGGCGGAAGTCCTCGCGGTGGGCGTTGTCGTGGGTGGCGTCGGCGCCCAACGGCCAGAGCACCGCCCAGCCCGACACCACGAAGACGAGCTCCGTCACGGCGATGCCGACGAGCCAGCCGAGCGGGCCGTCGGTCGCGGCCCCCACGGCCCCGCCGCCGAGGACCCCCGACGCCACCGCCACGACGAGCCGGGGGGCGGCGGCCAACGGCAGACGGGCGCCCATCAGGCGCCGTCGCCCGAGTCGGGCGGCTCGGTGGTACGTGTCAGCGCCATGACCTTCATGGAGCGATCCTCGCAGGTCGTCGCAGACAGGCACGCGCAGGTTCCCGAAGGTCCTCGCTCGACATTCATACTTACCAGTCAGTAAGATCGCGCGCCGCGTCTACTCGCACCGCTTCTCGGGAGGCCCCTTGCGCCGCGTACGTTCGCCCCAGCTCCTCGCCGGACTCCTGGCCGGGGCCGGGGTCGCGCATCTTCTGGTGCCCAAGCCGTTCGACTCGATGGTGCCGCGCGTTCTTCCGGGTTCGCCACGCTCCTGGACCTACGCCAGTGCCGCGGTGGAACTGGCGCTGGCGGCCGGGGTCGCCCTGCCGCGCACCCGGCAGCGGGCAGCGACGGCCACGGCCGCGTTCTTCGTCGCCGTTCTGCCCGGCAACGTGCAGATGGCCGTGGACTGGCGCGACCGCCCGGCCCCGCTGCGGCGCGCCGCGCAGGCGCGGGTGCCACTGCAGGTGCCGCTGGTGCTGTGGGCGCGGAAGGTCGCCCGCGACGCGGAATGAGCGAGGGGCTACGCTCGACCGTCCCTCCCGTGAGCGCCGATCCGGCCTCGCCGGATGGTCACCGTCTCGTCCGCGGCGTCGGCGACCTCCTTCGAGTGGGTCACGACGATCACGCATTTACCCTCGTCGTGCGCCAGCTTCTGGAACAGGGTGATGATCCCCGCGGCGGTGTCGTGGTCGAGGCTGCCCGTCGGCTCGTCGGCGAACAGGATTGATCTCCATGGCGGCGGTGACGTTCTGGAGCGCGGTCATGTACGTCAGCAGGTTCAGGGACTGGAACACGGTGGCCGCGTGCCGGTTGCGGTAGGCGCCGAGGCCGATCTCCGCGATGTCCCTGCCGCGGAACCGTACGGTCCCCGACGTCGGTGAGTCCAGGCCGCTGGCCAGCGAGAGAAGGGTGGTCTTGCCGGATCCCGACGGGCCCGTCACGGCGTACATGCGGCCCTCCCGGAACCGGTGGGAGACCGCCTTGAGCACGACGCGGCGGCGGCCCCCGCCGGTGAACGTACGCGTCACACCGGCGAGTTCGAGGAGGGCGTCGTCGGACATGTCAGTTCCCCTTCGTCAGGATGGAGCGCGGAGTCAGCCGCAGGACGCGGATGCCCGGGACGAGCGTGGCGAGCGCGGCGGTTGGCCGAATCCATGACCGGGGGTACGTACTGCCCGGCGTCGGCCGTGCCGGATGTGTAGATACCGACGACCTCGAAGGAGTGCTCGGTCTCGTTCTTCTCCTGTCCGGGGCCGGGGAGTTCGCCTGCCTTCAGCTTGATCCGGTCGCCGACTTTCAGATGGTTCGCCTTCGCGAGGCGTTTCTCCATGACGATTTCGTTCCCTTTACTGTCCGGGGTGATGCCGTGCCCGGAAACCAACGGGGCCGGCTACTACCTGGGGCCGAGCCGATGATCCGGCCGCGCCGCGACCGCCGCGAGCCGCCACGGCCCCGGACCCTGAGCATTCACACCCGGCTCTTCCTGGGCTTCGGGGCGGCGCTCGCCGGGTGCGGGGCGCTCATGGTCGCGATCATCTACGTCGGCATCCGCTATCTGCCGACCTACGACTTCACGACCACCGTCACCGTCCCCCCGTCGGCGGCGTCCTCGCCCTCCCCCACCCCGTCGCGGCTGCGGGACTTCCGGCCGGCCCGTCCCGTCGAGGGCGGCAAGGTCGACACGGACGGCCTCGTCCAGGACAAGGAGGACGTGTGGAACACCGTCCTCGCGGTGTCGGTCGCCGGGGTGCTGCTGGTGACAGCGGTCGGACTCGGTGCGGGGTGGCTGCTGTCCCGCCGACTGCTCACCCCGCTGTCGGCGATCAACCGGGCCGCGGCCAGGGCCGGTCAGGGCGACCTGTCGTACCGGATCGGCGCGGAGGGCCCCGCCGATGAGCTCAAGCAGCTCGCCGACACCTTCGACACCACGCTGGAGCGGCTGGAGGAGTCCTTCGAGGCGCACCGCAGGTTCGCGGCGAACGCCTCGCACGAGTTGCTCACCCCGCTCGCCACGACGCGCGCCGTCCTCCAGGTGGCGGCGGCCGACCCGGACGCCGAGGAGTTCACCGAGCTGCTGCCGATGCTGGTGGAGACGAACGAACGCAACATCACCGTCGTCAACGAGCTGCTGCAGCTGGCCGCCACCGAGCAGGTCGAGATCGACGCGGAGCCGGTCGATGTGGCCGATGTCGTGGCCGAGGCGGTCGACGAACTGGCCGCGGACGGCGGCGATCCGGTCGTGCGGCTCGGTCTCCCCGATGCGGGCGCGGACTGCCATGTCGCGGGAAACGCCACGCTGCTACGGCAGTTGGTGGTCAACCTGCTCGGCAACGCCCGCGAGCACAACAGCCCCGGAGGGTCCGTGTCCGTGGCCGTCGCGGCCCACCGCGACGCCGACGCCGTGGTGCTCTTTGTCGCCAACACCGGCCCGGTGGTGGACCCGGCCACCGTGGACCGGCTCTTCGAACCGTTCTACCGCGCGCGGCCCCGCGTCTCCAGCGACCGGGGGCACGGCCTCGGCCTCGCCATCGTCAGCAGCATCGTCCGCGCCCACCACGGAACGATCACCGCCGAGGCGCCGGCGAGCGGGGGCCTGCGCATGCGCGTACGCCTGCCCGCGGCCGTCGGCATGGACGGCATCAGGGGCGTCGGCGTCATCGGCGGCTGAGCGCGCGAGGACAGGCGCTCAGGTGGACGCGCGGACCACCAGCTCCGGTTCGAAGATCCGGGACGTCGGCTCCGTGCGCTCGCCCTCGATGTGCTCCTGAAGAATGCGGGCCATCGCCCGCGCCATCTCCTCCACCGGCTGCCGTACGGTCGTCAGCGGCGGGGTGCAGGTGATCGCGACACTGGAGTCGTCGAACCCGACCACGGCGACGTCCTCCGGGATGCGTCGGCCCCGCTCCCGCAGTACCTGGCACGCTCCTTGCGCCATCAGGTCGTTGGCCGCGAACACACCGTCGAGGTGGGGATGGTCGTCCAGCAGTCTGGCCATCGCGGCGGCGCCGCTGTCGAGCGTGAACCCGCCCTCGGCGATGGGCACATAGGGCAGACCCGCCCGCTCCATCGCCTCCCGGAATCCGGCGAGCCGCTGCTGTCCGGCCGGCAGGTCCAGGGGGCCCGTCACCGTCGCCACGCGGCGCCGGCCGCGGTCCAGGAGGTGCTGCGCCGCCATCCGGCCGCCTTCGCCGTGTGCCAGATCCACGTAGCTGATGGGAGCGGGCAGCGCGGGCCGGGCGAAACACACGGCGGGCAGCCCCTCCCGGGCGAGCAGGGGCGGCAGCGGGTCCTCGGCGTGCGTGGAGACGACCAGCGCGCCGTCGGCCCTGCCCTCCCGCAGGTACCCCATCACCTCGTCCCTGGCCGATCCGGATTCGGCGAACATCAAGACCGGATGCATGGACCGGGTCCTGAGGAAGGCGACGACACCGCTGACGATGCGGCCGAAGAAGGGGTCGGCGAAGACCCGCGCCGCGAACGCGTTCCGGGCGCTCTCGTCCTCCTCGCCCGCGCCGGAGACCACCAGGGCGATGGTCTCCGCACGCCGGGTGACCAGGGAGCGCGCCGCTCTGTTGGGGGTGTAGCCGGTGCGCCGGATCGCCTCGCGCACCGTCTCGCGGATGGCGGGGTCCACGCTGGAGACCTCGTTGATCACCCGGGACACGGTCGCCCGCGAGACGCCCGCCTCACGGGCGACATCCTCCAGCGTCAAGGACTGTCGTTGCATGCACGCAGCTTAATCGTGCCGCCTCACCGCGCATAGAGCGCTCTCTTGCGGCTCGTCCGTCACGTCTTGTCGGGTGCCGTCGGCCCGCACCTGTACGTGTGCGGTGAGCGGGAGGTCTCCGGCCGAGCGTCCTACGTGCACGGTGAAGCGGCCCGGTTCGGCGGCCCACCCGTGCTCCTCGACGCTCCAGTGCCGCAGGGAGCGGCCGGAGATCTCGACAGTGGCCCGTGCCGTTTCGCCGGGCGCCGCGTGCACGGCCGCGTACCCGGCGAGCCAGCGCACGGGGCGGTCCACGTCCGAGTCCGGCCGGGAGAGATACACCTGGACGACCTCGCGCCCACTTCTCCCGCCCGTGTTCCGCACCTGTACCGACACGGTGAAACCGCCGTCCATCGCGGCGACTTCGGGCACGGTGACGTTCTCGTAGCGCCACGTCGTGTAGCCCAGACCGTGCCCGAACCAGTAGGCGGGGGCGCGTCCGGTGCGCAGCCAGGCCCGGTGTCCGACGTGGAGTCCCTCGTCGTACCTGAGGACGCCGTCGACGGGCCGGGTGGCGGTGACGGGCGCGTCGTCGAGACGTGCGGCCCAGGTCGTGGGGAGGCGGCCGCCGGGTTCGGTGTCGCCGCACAGGATCTGGGCGAGGGCGCCACCGGCTTCCTGGCCCGGCAGCCAGGTGAGCAGGACCGCGTCGACCGCGTAGCGCCAGGGAAGTTCGACGGGCCCTCCGGAATTGACCACCACGACGGTACGGGAGTTGACCGCGGCGACGGCGCGCACGAGGTCGTCCTGGTGTCCGGGCAGGGCGAGAGTGGTGCGGTCGTGTCCTTCCGATTCGCTGCCGTCGGTGGTGCCGACGACGACGATCGCCACGTCGGCCGCGCGGGCCAGAGCGACGGCTTCGGCGATCGCCTCTTCGGCACGGGGCGCGGGCGGGGCGGCGGTCAGGACGGTGGCGCGGCCGGTGTCGGGCGCGAGTTCGCGCCGTGCCACGACGAGGACGGGGGCGCCTTCGGTGAGGTGGTGGTGGGCCGTGGGACCCGGGGGGTTCACGTGGACGACGGCCGGGTCGTCGGTGCGCCGGGGGAACGTGCCGTCGATGATCCGATGGCCGTCCACGGTCAGTGACATCCGGCCGAACCCGCCGACGGCGAAGGCCCATCGGCCCGCCTTCTCCGGTGTCAGGAGGGCGCTGATCTCCACGGTGTGGGCGCCGTCGGTGAGGGCCGGTTCGAGCAGTCGGCCCGAGTGCCGGTGCTCGGCGTAGAGCTCGTTCCCGTCCGCGTCCAGCATGCGCAGCAGCACACCGGGCGCACCGGATCGTGGATCGGCGCAGTCCCGGGGGCCCAGCGGCGCGGGCGGGGCACCGAGATCCGGGCCCGCGGCATGGACGACGCGGGCCCGGCCACGCAGTCGTTCCCGGATGCCGTCCAGCGGCGGGACGACCCGCTCGGGGAAGACTCCGGCGCTGCCGCCGCCCTGTACGCGCGGCGTTACGGCGTGGGCGCCGATGACCGCGACCGTACTCAACTCGGCTTCGCGCAGCGGGAGTACGCCGTCGTTGTGCAGCAGCACCGCACCGGCTGTGACGGCGCGGTGCAGCAACCTCCGCGCGTGGGAGGGGCGTTGCGGCGTGCGCCCTCGCGGGGCGGGGGTTTCGTCCAGGGCACCGACCCGCCCGGCCAGGAGGAGCAGTCGGCGCACCTTGTCGTCGATCGTGGCTTCCGGCACCTGCCCGGCGGCCACGGCGTCGTCGAGCAGGGCGTCCCACGGGCCGCCCGGACCCGGCATCGCGAGGTCGAGGGCCGCGTTCGCCGTGTCCACCGCGGTGCGCAGGGCGCCCCAGTCGGAGATCACCACGCCGTCGAAACCCCACTCGCCCTTCAGGGGGCGGGCGAGCAGTGAACTCGCGCTCATGGTCGTCCCGTTGACACGGTTGTACCCCGCCATCACCGCCCAGACGCCGGCGTCGACGGCCGCCTCGAAGGGGGCGAGGAAGACCTCGCGCAGGGTGCGTTCGTCGACCCGCACGTCCACGGTCAGCCGGCCGGTCTCGGAGTCGTTGGCCACGAGATGCTTGGCCGTGGCCGCGACTCCCCCGGCCTGCAGGCCGCGGATCAGTGCCGCGCCGATCCGGCCGACCAGCCAGGGGTCCTCGGAGAAGCACTCGAAGTGGCGGCCGGCCAGGGGTGACCTGTGCAGGTTCAGGTTGGGGGCGAGTACGACGTGCACGCCCTTGCGGTGCGCTTCCTCGGCGAGCAACCCGCCCAGTTCCGCGACGAGTTGCTCGTCCCAGGATGCCGCGAGCGCCGAGGCGGAGGGCAGCAGGACCGAGGTGACGCGCTCGTCCCAGGCCTCTCCCCGTACCCCCGCGGGCCCGTCCGAGGTCACCACCTCGCGCAGGCCCACGGCGGGTTCGGCGCGGGTGCGCCAGGTGGTCCCGCCTGTGAGCAGCCGTACCTTCTGCCGCGGACTCAGCTTGTCGACCAGCCGGTCCGGCTCCTCGTCGGCCATTGCCCCACCCTTCGTACCCATAAACGTTCCGGAGAGCGTCGTAGAGCGCTCTCTCACGACTCTCTCACGACTCCCTGACGCGGTCGTTCTACCGGATCCGGATCACTTGTAGATGCCGAACTCCCAGAGGGAGTAGCCGTATCCGGTGCCGCGGGCGGTGCCGTTGACGCGGACGTAGCGGCCGGTGCCGGTCACGTCGAAGTCGTCGACGCCGCCATTGCCGTCGGTGACCTGACGCACGGTCGTCCAGTTCTGCCCGTCGTCCGAGGTCTGGATCGCGTACGCCTTCGCGTACGACGTCTCCCAGTTGAGCTGCACGTGCTTGAACGACTGACGGGATCCGAGGTCGACCTGGAGCCACTGCGGGTCGCTCCAGTCACTGGCCCAGCGCGTGTCGTTCTTGCCGTCGACGGCCTGCGTCGCGGTGCACGGGCAGTCGCCGTAGTCGCTGGTCTGCTGCGAGGAGGCGGTGGCCGCCTTGCCGACGGCGATGTTGGTCCCGTCGACCGGCGGCGGCACGACGCGCACCGAACGGGTCTCGACGCCGACGTTGCCCTTCCCGTCGGTGGCCTTGACGTAGATCTTCCAGACGCCCGGCTTGTCGGGAGCGGTCACTTTCAGGCGCCCCGAGCCCAGGTCGGTGGCCTGCATCGGCACGAGCTGCTTGCTCTGGTCGATGTAGTTGCTGTTGCTCAGCACTTGGTAGCTGAGCTTGTCGCCGTCCGGGTCGGTCGCCTTGGTGGAGACGATGAGGTCGCGTCCCGCGGGCACGCTCGACGCGCCGCCCTCGATGTCCATCTGCGAGATGACCGGCGGGGTGTTGTCCCGCGAGGTGTCGCCTCCGTAGGCCCGCTTCACCGCGTAGTACGACAGCCGCTTCTCGCCCGCGGGCAGCAGGTTGAACCAGATGCCGCCGAAGTCGTACTCGGTGCCGTAGTGGAACATGGTGGCGCCCAGGGCGACGCCCTTGTGCCCGGTGATGCAGCCCCAGGCCTTGGTGTATCCCGCGGCCTTCGCCTGGTCGGTGGGCTCCTGGGGGACGCCGTTGGCGTCGTCGGGCACCTCCCACTCCCCCGCGGGCCCGGTCTCGGTGACGATGTACGGCTTGGTGTAACCCCCTTGCTGCCAGGCCGACTTGACGTCACAGACGGCGTTGTAGGAGTTGACGGCGTACAGGTCGAGATCCGGCGCGTTCTTCTTGTAGTACGGCCAGGCGCCGACCCAGGCGTCGGTGGAGGTGACCGGATGGTTCGGGTCGACGCTGTGGATCTTCTTGGTGATGTCGTTGACGAAGGTGGTGTAGGCGTTGCGCTGCTTCTCCAACTCGTCGCCGCTGTAGCAGTTCTGCAGACCGAGAACGGATTCGTTGCCGACGTTCCACATCAGGACACCCGGGTTGTCCTTGTACGTGGCGGCCCACTTGGGAAATTCGTCGAGCATCTGGTTCTTGTACGTGGTGTCCGTCAGGTAGTTCACGCAGCCGCCGCTGCCGGGGCCGCCGCCGGGCTGCAGCCAGAAGCCCGCGATGACCTTGATGCCGTTCGCGGCGGCTGTGTCGAACAGCGGCTTGCTGGAGGCGTCGGTGCCCCAGGTACGGATGGTGTTGACGCCCATGGACTTCAGGTCGGGCAGGTACTTACCGGCGTCCGCGACGGACGGGCCCCAGGTCAGGCCCTTGACCTGGTACGGCGAACCGTTGACCTGGAGCTGCCAGTTGCCCTGCGAACCGGTCACCTTGACCACGTCGCTCGCGGCCTGCGCGTGCTGGGCGGGCAGGGCGAGGAATCCGGCCGCGAGCACGCCGGCGGTGAGGGGGGTGGCCAGGCGGTGCGATCTCCGGTTGACGGTGCGGGTCCTGCGCATGCGGGTGCCTCCGGTGGGGGTCGGTGAGAGAAGCAGAGGGGGTGAGCGACGGGGAGGTGGGGCGGCGGCCGGTCAGGGGGACCGCCGCCCCGGGTACTTACTTCCTTGCGCGGAACTTTCTTGCGGGGGTCTTCTTTGCGAGGGACTTTCTTGTTGAGGTCAGGGCAGTTCGTAGTGGTCGTTGAGGACCGCGCCCTTCTCGGGGTGGTTCTGGTCGTAGCCACGCGGGTCGCACTGCAGGCCGCCGACCACGCAGTGGTCCACCATCGCCTTCAGCGTCCGGTCGTCCCAGGCGTTGAAGAAGTCGTAGTGCCACGAGTAGCTCGGACCGCTGGACAGCCGCAGTTTCGACAGGTCGCCGTTGACGGGGAACGCCATCTTGAACTCGATCATCGGCAGCGCGACGGGGTGGTCGGCCGGGCAGATGTTGTCGTTCGTGCCGTTCTTCACCACCGGGTAGGCCATGTGGCTCTTGTGGTCGGGCGTGTCCAGGTACTTCCCGTCCCAGCAACTGGGGGCCTGGAAGCGGATGTTGACCTGGGTGGACGGCGTCGTGGGGCAGTTCTTGGGGAAGTCGACGTTGAAGAAGCTGTCACCGCACTCCCAGCCCTCGACGAAGCCGGGGTGGTTGCGGAACTCCTGCGCGGTCTGCATCGGGCTGCCGACGACGAACCGCAGCCCCTTGGGGAAGGGCCGCACGCTGGTGTAGTCGGTGACACCGGCCTTGTAGTAGATCGTCTGCTCGCCGACCGGCAGCACCGGCTTGTCGCCGTTGAGCATGGTGGGCATCCAGTAGCCGGACTTGTCGCCGGGTGCGAGGCACTTGGTGGAGCCGCTGTCGAGCGACGCCGTGGTGCTGTTCGCGTCGGTCGTCGTGTTGCCCATGAACGTGTGGTCGTGGGACTTGCCGGCCTGGCCCGGGTAGACGATGGGGTCGTCGGGCTTGGTGTGGGTGACGGAACAGTGCGCCTGGAACTCGTGGAAGTAGGCGTGCGGCGGCTCCTTCGTGGACGGTTCGACGCCGGTGACCGGCGGGTTCGCGGGGATGTAGCCGTCACCGTTCGCGTCCTCGGCGGCGGGCACGGTGGACGCGGCCATCGTGTGGCCCTGATGCGCGGAAGCGGACGACGACGAGGACGCCTTCTGTACGGGTGCCTCGGCGGCGCCCGCGGTGAGGGCCACCCCGCCCACGCCCAGCGTGGTCAGTACGAGTGCGCCGGATATCAGCAGTCCTGAGACGAGTTTCGATCTCCGTGCCATGGAGACCTCCTGCCATGTCGGTACGGCGTGTGGTGGGGGGTGGGCGGCGACGCGAGGGGCGGCCGCCGCCCGTGGGACATGTCGTGCGCGGAACCTGAGAGAGCGCTCTCTCGTCGCGGAGTGTTCTCGCTCTGACGTGGCAGTGTCAAGAGAAAGTGAACGCACTGTTTCCCGGGGCGACATCGAGCTCATGCGCTTCGGGAGCGCCATTGAGCCCTGCCAAGTGCCCTTTTGTCGCGGGAAGTTGCCCGCGCGGAGAGCGCTCCCGCCCTGGTTGTCGCTCCGCGCGTCGGCCGGCTCTCCGCCTGTATCGGCCGACTCTCCGCGCACGCCGACGGCCGCGGTCGCTACGCTCGATTCTTGTGACCCAGACCAGCCGCGTCCTCTTCGTGACGCCCGCCCTGAGCGTGGCGCAGCGCCGGGCCGCCTTCGACGACGGCGGCCCGCTCGATCCCGCGGGGGCCGCGCGGGCCCACGCGGCGGCGGGTTCGCTGCCCGCGGGCGCCCGCGTGGTGGTGTCGCCCAGCGCGCGATGCCGGGAAACCGCGGAAGCCCTGGGGCTCGCCGCCGCGTCGACCCGCCCTGAGCTGGCGGGGATCGACGCGGGGCGGTGGCGCGGCCGGACGCTGGACGAGGTGGGCGCGGCGGACCCCGAGGCCCTGGGCCGCTGGCTCACCGAGCCGGACGTCACGGCGCCCGGCGGGGAGTCGGTGGCGCAGGTCTGCGCGCGGGTCGCACGGTGGCTGAGCGGCGTGGAACCGGGTTCGGGGCGCCTCGTCGCGGTGGTGGAGCCGGATGTGGTGCGGGCCGCGGTCATCCATGCGGCGGGTGCGCCCCCGGCGGCGTTCTGGCGGCTCGACGTCGCGCCGCTGACGCTCACGGAACTCAGCGGGCGGCTGGGCCGGTGGAATGTGGCGCTCGGCCGTCCGCTGGGCACGTCCTGACGGCACCGAAGTGGCCGACGCGCGCTGCCTGTACGGCAGTTGGACGTGCCCCGGCACCAGAGGGCCGATCCGACGACGGAGCCGACCGCACTCCCGCTGCGGTCGGCAACGCCCGCTCCGGCCCCTCACCCGGCCGGCTCCCGCACAACGCGGGAGGGCCCCCGGACGACAACTCCGCGGGCCCTCCCCTGTGCCGGGCGGCGGATCACCGCCCGGCCGAGACCGCCCCGCCGGATACCGCGACGGCCCGCGGACGCAGCAGGCGCTCGGCCAACTCGCCGAAGAGCAGGCCGAATCCGCCCCACATCACGATCTGCATGGCGAGGGCGGAGAGCCTGAAGCGCCAGAGCAGAGTGGCCGGGAAATGGTCCGGCACGTCGTTGATCACGGGCAGCAGCGCGTACGCCAGTCCGATCACGACAGCGAACGCGAGCACCGCCAGGACCGCGGCGTACCACGTGCCGGTCCTGGGGGTCAGGCGCTTTCCCAGGATCGTCGCTCCGACGGCGAGGAGCACACTGAGCACCATCATCAGGAAGTACAGGATGGTCCGCTTGCCGATGGTGTCGGGGTTGCCGACGGCGGGCGGATTGGCCGGGTACTTCAGGAACGGGACGACGTACACGGCGAGCAGCGCGCAGGCCGACAGCAGCAGCGCCGTGGCGCGCGGGCCGAAGCGGCCCACCCGACCCAGGGCGAAGCAGTAGCCGAGTGCGGCGATGCCGCCGAAGGCGACCCCGTAGACGAGGACGCCGGTGGCGAGTCCGGCCGTGGACTGCAGGCTCCGCGAGACGAGTTCGACCTCGTCGCCGTGGGAGTGCCCGGCGTGGGCCTCCTCGAAGCCGATGGCGCTGTCGACGCTCGGCTCGCCCAGGAAGTAGGCGACGATCAGGGCGAGCACGCCGGCCGCGAGACCGGCGAGCATGCCCCGAACGAGTAGGTTTCGTACGGTTGTTGAGTTCATGAGCTGTGCGGTGTCCCTCTGGTCAGTGGCAGGGGAAACCGAGCAGGTGGCGGGCGTCGTGCACCCATTCATGAACTTCGGCGCCGCTGAACACGGACGTGGCGCCCTGCTCCGCGCCGACGAAGTACAGCAGGATCAGCATCAGGACGCCGAAGAAGGCGGCCCAGGGGGCGATCGCCTTCAACGGCAGTGTGGCCGGTACGGCAGGGGTGGTGGCAGTCGGCTGGGCGACATGCTGCGCCATGGCAGGGCCTCCTCGGGAGTTCGCGTCCCATCTCGGTGGTGCACAGGACGACAGCCACGGGTCTGACTCACGAGCGGTCCTGGGACCGCCCGCACACAGTGGCGCGACCGTGCCGGGCTTTCACCGGCTTCCGTCGTGCCGTCGTCGATACGCACTGAAGGTACCGCGTGTCGCGTGCATGGCCAAGAGAGCCCCGGCCGGAGTGATCTTGCTCGCAGTGCACGGGGACTACAGCGCGCTTTCGCCGAGACCGAGTTCACGCTCGCCCAGCGGTACGAAATGGCGCTCCACATCGGCGTCGCTGACCTCGGCGAGGGTCCGCGGCGACCAGCGGGGCCTGCGATCCTTGTCGATGACCTGGGCGCGGACTCCCTCGACGAAGTCCGGATTGCCCATTGCCACGCAGGAGACGCGGTACTCCTGGTTCAACACCGCTTCCAGGGAGCCGAGTTCGCGGGCCCGGCGCACCGCGGCCAGCGTGACCTTGACGGCGGTGGGCGATGTACCGAGCAGCGTTTCGGCCGTTTCCTTGGCCGCCGGGTCCCCGTGGTCGAAGAGCCGGCCGAGGATCTCCTCGACCGTGTCGGCGGCGAAGCACGTGTCGATCCAGGGCCGCTGGGCCGCCAGCTCGCCCTGGGGCGCGGGGCGCGCGTGGTCGGCCAGCGCGTCCCGCACCGGCCGCGTCGCCAGATCCGCGAGCAGGGCGGGCAGGGCCGGCGACGGGACGTAATGGTCGGCGAGTCCGCACAGCAGCGCGTCACCGGCCCCGATGTGCTCTCCCGTCAGCGCGAGGCGGGTGCCCAGTTCGCCGGGGGCGCGCGGGAGCAGGTAGGTTCCGCCGACGTCGGGCACGAAGCCGATGCCGGTCTCCGGCATGGCGATCCGCGAGCGTTCGGTGACGATCCGGACGCCGCCGTGCGCGGAGATGCCCACGCCCCCGCCCATCACGATGCCGTCCATCACGGCGACGTAGGGCTTGGGGTAGCGGGCGATGCGGGCGTTGAGGTGGTACTCGTCGCGCCAGAACTCCGCGGAGGCCGTGCCGTCGCCGTCCCGCGCGTCGTCGTGCACGGCGCGGATGTCGCCGCCCGCGCACAGGCCGCGCTCCCCGGCACCGCTGATGACGACCGTCTCCACGGTGTCGTCGTGTTCCCACGCGGTCAGCGCCCGGTCGATGCGGACCACCATGTCGTGGTTGAGCGCGTTCAGGGCGCGCGGCCGGTTGAGGACTAGGTGGCCGGCCCGCCCTTCCCTGCGTACGAGGACGGGGGGTTCGCCGCCGGTCATCCGATGGCCTCCGTCGGGGCAGGGGTCGTGAGGACGCGCATGATCTCGTCGTTCCTTCCAGGACACGGGACCCGCAGGGCCCGGACGATCTTCTCGGTGTCATCCTCTCCGATCGCCCCGCGGGTCACGCGGCGGCCTGTCAGGCGGTGGCCAGCGACACCTCGGTCGACTTCATGAGGGCGACGACGGAGGAGCCTGCGCCCAGGCCGAGGTCGGTGACCGCGTCCTTGGTGACGGCGGCGGTCAGTTCACCGCCGTCGACGGAGATCTTGACGGTGGCCATGGCGCCGCCGGTGGTCACGTCGGTGACGGTGCCGGGCAGTTGGTTGCGGATGGACAGGCCCTCGACGTGGCCGGTGGCGAGCGCCACCTCGGTGGACTTGACCAGGGCGCGGACCGGGGATCCTTCGGCGAGGCCGAGGTCCTAGACGGACTCCCGGGTGATGGCGGCCGTGAGGTGCCGGCCGCCGTCGAGACGGACCGTGACCGTCGCCATCACTTCGCCGGAGGTGATGGCGGTGACGGTGCCGGGCAGTTGGTTGCGGATGCTCAGGGTCATGACGGCGCGCCTATCGAATAGAGAGGTTTCGCCCGTTACGGGGCCTGTTGCGGCTCACCGTAGTCGTGTCGGGCCGGTCTCAGGGACCAGCCGTCGCAGATGCCAGGTGCCCTCTCGGGAGCGCCTGGCAGATCGCGGCGGCGGCGGAGCGAGGGAACGGGGCCGAAGGTCTCCGCGTCGGTCGGTCAGGCGGGGTAGGCGTGGGTCTGGGCCGCCTTGACCGTCGCCCACACCGTGGCGCCGGGGTGCAGGTCGAGCTCGGCCGCGGCCACCGTCGTGAGGTCGGCGGCGAGCGGGAGTTCGCCGGTGAGGGCGGCGCGGACCTGGTCGCCGTGGGTCTCCATGCCGCTCACCTCGCAGCGCCAGAGGTTGCGGGCGCTGGAGCCGGTGGGGCGCTCCCCGTGCAGGGTCACCGCACTCGGTGGGAAGGCGACGAAGACGGGGCCGGTCAGGTCCTCGGTGGTGGTGATCGCGGGGCCGTCGTCGTCGATGTGGACCGTGTGGCCGTCGGCGCGGCCACGGTAGAGGTTGAGGCCGACGAGCTGGGCGATGTAGTCGGTGCGCGGGCGCCGGGCGATCTCGGTGGGGGCGCCTTGCTGGACGATGTGCCCGTTCTCGACGACGACCAGGCGGTCGGCCAGCACCATGGCGTCCAGCGGGTCGTGCGTGACCAGCACGGCCACCGCCTCGAACTCGGCCAAGTGGCGCCGGAGTTGGGCCCGTACGTCGAGGCGGGTGCGGGCGTCGAGCGCGGCGAGGGGCTCGTCGAGGAGGAGCAGGCGGGGGCGGGTGGCCAGGGCGCGGGCGAGGGCGACGCGCTGGGCCTGGCCGCCGGAGAGCCGGCGGGGCTTGGCTCCGGCGTGGGCGGCGAGCCCCATGCGGTCGAGCCAGACGGCCGCCTCGGCGCGGGCCTCGGCCTTGGTCCTGCCCTGGCAGCGCGGGCCGAAGGCGACGTTGTCCACTGCGCTGAGGTGCGGGAAGAGCAGATAGTCCTGGAAGACGACGCCGACGGGCCTCGACTCGGGCGGGGTGCCGTCGAGTTCGGCCCCGTCGAGCCGCAGATGCCCGTCGTCGAGGGGGGTGAGGCCGGCCAGGGCGCGCAGGGCGGTGGTCTTGCCCGCCCCGTTCGGGCCGAGCAGGGCGACGACATCTCCGGGGGCGGCGGCGAGCATGACATCGAGGCGGAAGGAGCCGCGGTCGACGACGAGGCGGGCGTCGAGACCCGCGCCGTCCGGGCCGCTGCTGGTCTTGGGCGCGGTCATGAGGCGGTCATCCAGCGGTCGCGCAGGCCCGCGAGGACCGTGATGGACACGGCGAGCAGGACCAGACTGAGGGCGATGGCAGCGGCCGGATCGCTCTGCATGGCGAGGTACACGGCGAGCGGCATGGTCTGGGTGCGGCCGGGGAAGTTGCCGGCGAAGGTGATGGTCGCGCCGAACTCGCCGAGCGCACGCGCCCAGGCGAGGACCGACCCGGCGGCGATGCCGGGTGCGATCAGTGGCAGTGTCACCCGGCGGAACGCGGTGAAGCGGGAGGCTCCGAGCGTCATCGCCGCCTCCTCGTAGCGCGGGTCGGCGGCGCGCAGGGTGCCTTCGACGCTGATGACGAGGAACGGCATGGCGACGAACGCCTCGGCGATGATCACGCCGGTCGTGGTGAACGGCAGGGTGAGGCCGAACCATTGGTCCAGGTACGTGCCGACGATCCCGTTGCGGCCGAGCGCCGTCAGCAGCGCGACCCCTCCGACCACCGGGGGCAGCACGAGCGGCAGCGTCACCAGGGCCCGTACGAGACCACGGCCGCGGAACTCGGTGCGGGCGAGCAGCCAGGCCAGCGGCACCCCGAGCAGCAGGCTCACCAGCGTCGCCGACGTGGCGCAGAGCAGGGACAGTTGGAGCGCCTGCCACACCTCGGTGCTGGTCAGCTGGGACGGCAGGTCCCGCCACGGGGCGCGGACGAGCAGGGCGAGCAGCGGCACCACGAGGAACGCCAGGCCCACGAGTGCGGGCAGCAGCAGGGGCAGCGGTGCGGCGCGGCCGCGGGTACGGCGGCGCCGCGGCCCACTCCGGAGGGTGTCGGCCGCGGCGCCCTGCTTGTCGAGCTGGGTCACGGCTTGAGGAATCCGGCTCCGGTCAGGACCTTCTGGCCCTCGGCGGACCGCACGAGCTCGATGAACGCCTTCGCCCCGGCGGCGTTGGGCGCGTCCTTGAGCCGGGCGATCGGATAGTCGTTGATGGCGTCGGCCGATTCGGGGAACTCCACGCCCTCCACCTTGTCACCCGCGGCGTGCACGTCGGTCTTGTAGACGACGGCCGCGTCGGCCTCCTTCAGCTCGACCTTCGTCAGGGCGCTCTTGACGTCCTGCTCGTACGAGACCGGGGTGAGCTTGAGCTTGCTGGCGTCCAGGGCCTTCTGCGCGGCCGCTCCGCACGGCACGGTCTTGTCGCAGAGCACGACCTTCAGGCCGGACTTGGTGAGGTCCTTGAGAGAGGCGACCTTGTCGGGGTTGCCCGGCAGGGTGGCGATCTCCAGCTGGTTGCGGACGAAGGTGCTCGGGTCGCCGGCCGCGTCACCCTTGTCCGTGACGGTCTTCATCGTCTTGGGGCTGGCGGCGGCGAACACGTCCGCGGGGGCGCCTCCGGTGATGCCGGCCGCGAGGGTGTCACTGCCACCGAAGCTGAACGTGACCTTGGTGCCGGGGTGCGCCTTCTCGAACTGCTTGCCCAGCGTCGTGAAGCTCTCCTTCAGCGAGGCCGCGGCGAACACGGTCACTGTGCCGGACACCTTCTTGTCCGCGGAGCCGGACGGCGAGGAGTCGGAGGACGAGCCGGAGTCGGAGTCGGACGAGCCGCAGGCGCTCAGGGTCAGCAGCGCGGCGGTGCCGAGGCCGGCCACGGACAGCATCCGGCGGGTCCGGCGCGCGGAACGGGTTATCACGGGTCCACTCCCTTGGTTCCTGAGCATGTTCCTGAGCATGTTTCTGAGCATTCGACGTGTGCGGCAGTCGAGGGCTGCGTGGATCATACTGCCGCATCTGCGAGGCGCAGGTCTCCTGTCACATCGCATGAGCTGGGATCATGCAGCTTGGATGTACGCATGTGCGTTTGCGCGACGGGATCTGGTGGGTACAGCCCTGCGGGAGGTGTGGCCCATGAGCCAGTCCCTGACCGGCCCCCTGACCGAAATCGCCGACCCCGTGACACGGCTGTCCCTGAGCGGTGATCTCGCGCGCCCGGCCCGGCTCACCGTGGCCGAGCTGCGGGCGTGGCCCCAGCACCGCGCGGAGGTCGCCTTCGAGTGCGCGACCAGCGGCATCCAGCACCACCGCTTCTCCGGTCCGCGCCTGTACGACGTGCTGTCGGCGGCGGGGCCCGGCTTCGACCCGGTGCGCCGCAAGGACCGGCTGCGGTTCCTCATCGCCGTGCGCGGGGCCGACGGTCATCACGCGGTGCTGTCGTGGGCGGAGATCGACCCCGACTTCGCGGACGCGCCCGTACTGCTCGGCCTGACCATCGACGACGCCCCGCTGGACCGCGCGGGCCCCCAGCTCGTGCTGCCGCAGGACCGGTGCGGGGCCCGGCACATCAGCGGGATCCACGCGATCCGGGTGGACGGCGGTTACGCCCCCTGGGCCTGAGGGTCGTGCGGGGCGTTGCCGACCGCCGTGGTCAGGCGCGGTCGATATGCACGTTTGTCGACTTCACCCGGGCGGTGGCCTCCATGCCGACCTCCAGACCCAGCTCGTCCACGGCTTCCCGGGTCAGCAGCGACACCAGCCGGTGCGGTCCGGCCTGGATCTCCACCTGGGCGGCGACGTCACCGAGTTTGACGGCGGTGACGATGCCGGGGAACGCGTTGCGCACGGACGTGTACGAGACGTCCTCCTCGCCGCCGGCGCTCTTGGCCAGCTCCACGGAGAACGCGGCCAGGTCCTTGCCCTCGATGAGCCGCCGCCCGCCTTCGTCGCGATGCGTGACGACCCGGCCCGCGTCCGCCCAGCGCCGCGCGGTGTCCGGACTCACTCCGAGCAGCCGTGCCGCCTGGCCGATTGTGTAGGACTGCATGGATCACAAGATAGCGACCGGGTCCGCACCCCGTCCCATCAGTACCGCTGGGCCTTGGCGATCTTCGCGGTGAGGTGCGGCTGCGGCGGTTTGGTGCTGATGGCCAGCGGCTGGGCGCGGTCGCCCGCCTTCAGCTCCTTCGCGCCGACGACCTTGGTCTCGACGACCTTGCCGTCGGAGTCGCTGAAGTCGACCTGCACCGCGAACGAGGCGGTCTTGTCGGTCTTGTTGGTGATGTTCACGACGAGCGCGCGCACGTTGTTGGTCTGCGAGAGCGGCTTGCCGGTCAGGGAGACGTCCTTCATGGCGTTGCCCCGGCCGTCGACGGCGTCCAGTTGCTTCGTGAACTCCTGCCGGTTGCGCTCCACATCCGCGGCGACCGACGCCTCGAAGTCGTGGGCCCGCTCCGACGCGGATGCGGCAGCCGCCGAGGCCGATTCCTTGACCTCCCCCTTCTTCGACGCGGCGCTGGAGGCCATCGAGGACGGCGGTTCGCCGGAGAAGTTCGACGACTTCGGTGCGGTTGCCGGAGCGCTCGCACTGGCTCCGGTGTCGCTGCCGCTGTCGCTGCTGCACCCCGCGAGCGTCAGCACGCCCGCGGCCGCGCACACGGCGAGGACGGTCGGCCCGCGACGACGGCGGGGACGTCCGGGCGCCTTGGCTGCACTCATGAGTGGATTCCCTTCTGACTGCTGAGGGCTGACTGCTGAGGTCGGCGACTGAGGGCTGATCGCTTGAGGCCGACGGCCGAGGGTGCTCAAAAGCGCAGTACGGCGGCCACATGCCCGGCGTCCGCCAGGGTCCCGTCGGGCACGAACACGACCTGCGCACCGGTCTCCAGGGCGGATTCGACGATCTCGTCGACGATGTCGTGGACCGCGTCCAGGTCGTCGTCCGCGGCCGGTTCGAGGTGCCCTTCACCGGCCCGTACGGTGACGCGGTAGTTCTCCTCCACGACGAGCCGGTGGATACGGCCGTCCGAGGCTTTCTGCCAGACCTCGTCCGGTCCGGCCGCGTAGGTGTTGCCGCCGCGTGCCCGGTCCAGCTCCGCGAGCGCCTCGGCGACCTCCCGTTCGGCGTCGTCGGTGCGGGCCGGGGTCACGGCGCGCACGACCGCGTCCGGGGCGGCCTGCGCGAGTCCGCCGAACGGGACCTGGACCGCGCCGTGCGCGGCGCTCCCGATCTCGGTGAGCAGGGACAGCGCGGCCGCCTCACCGGTGACGTAGAGCCGGCGGGGTGCGGCGGCGAGGACGTCGGCCAGTGCGGCGTCCGCGTCGCGGAAGAACTGCCGGGTCAGTTCGTCATGGAAGATGCTGGGCAGGTCGCCGACGCGCTCCTTGCGTTCGGAGTCCGGGGCTTCCAGGCTGCGGCTGAGCGGGAAGGCGTGGGCAGTGTCCTCCGTGACGCGGTCGCCGCGTCCGTCCCAGAGGGTGACCCGGTCGGCGGCCACGGCCAGGACCCAGTACGGACGCCGCGCGGCGTCGGCGGCGACGAGGTTGCGGGTGAGGAAGGTGTCCGCGACCACGACCCGCTCCGGCACGGACCGGTCGAGGGCCCAGGCCTGATGTTCCCCGGGCGCCGCGAAGACGACGAGGCCCTCCCTGGCGTGGGCGAGGTCGATCTCCGCCACCGCCGCCTCCAGCTGCGCGACCACGTCGTCCCGGCGTTCCCTGGTCACGCCGGGGTCCGCCGCGAGTTGTCGCACGGCCTCTTGCACCAGGTTGCCGAGGCGGACGGGGTCCTGCGCGTTGTCCGGCTTCCTTCGGTGGGTCGGCATCGCCAGGGAAACGGCGGGATAGGGCCGCGGTGCGCGGAGATCCCGCAGGATCGCCGGGTTCAAGGAGGAGTGCATGCCTGTGTGCCCTTCTGTCGCAACGTCTCCATGCTGCGCATAGGTGGGCATGTCCGGCCATTTGACTTCGGGCAAAAGGATCCGACAAAAGGTGCGATACCCAACGATGCGGTATGAGACTGGTGCCCGGCATCTCATTATGCCCGCGCCCACGCCGCACAGAGGGGGACGAACATGGAGCAAACTGTCGAGAAGAGTGCTCCCACCGCCAAGCTGCCGCTCTTCACCCTGACCACGATGGTGATCGGCTCCATGGTGGGCGCCGGGGTGTTCTCGCTCCCCCGCCGGTTCGCCGAGGAGACCGGGGTGGCGGGCGCGCTCATCGCCTGGGCGATCGCCGGCACCGGCATGCTGATGCTCGCCTTCGTCTTCCAGTCGCTCGCCCTGCGCCGCCCCGATCTGGACGCGGGCGTGTACGCGTACGCGAAGGCCGGGTTCGGCGAGTACCTAGGCTTCTTCTCGGCGTTCGGCTACTGGGCCAGCGCCTGCGTCGGCAACGTGACGTACTGGGTCCTGATCATGTCCACGGTGGGCGCCATCTGGCCCGCACTCGGCGACGGCGACACCGCGCTCGCCGTGGTGCTCTCGTCGGCCGGCCTGTGGGCGTTCTTCTTGATGATCCGGCGCGGCGTGAAGGAGGCCGCGGCGATCAACAAGGTCGTCACCGTGGCGAAGATCGTGCCGATCCTGGTCTTCGTCATCCTGGCCCTGGTGTTCTTCAAACCGTCGGTGTTCGCGGACAACTGGGGCGGAGCGGACTACGCCGGATCCCTCTTCAGCCAGGTGCGCGGCACGATGCTCGCCACCGTCTTCGTCTTCCTCGGAGTCGAGGGCGCGAGCGTCTACTCGCGGCACGCAAAGAAGCGCTCGGACGTCGGCCGGGCCACGATCCTCGGCTTCCTCAGCGTCTTCGCCGTCTTCGCCTCCGTCGTAATCGTGTCGTACGGGATCATGCCGATGGGTGAGATCGCCGAGCTGCGCCAGCCGTCCATGGCGGGCGTGCTCGAGGAGTCCGTCGGCACCTGGGGCAAGGTGTTCATCAGTGTCGGTCTGATCGTCTCCGTCCTCGGCGCCTATCTGGCGTGGTCGCTGATGGCCGCCGAGGTGCTGTTCGTGGCGGCCAAGGACGACGACATGCCGCGCTTCCTGCGGCGCGCCACCGACGCGGACGTACCCGTGCCCGCGCTGCTCATGACGACCGTGCTCACGCAGGTGGTGCTGGTCATCACCGCGTTCTCGGACGACGCCTTCAACTTCGCCCTCGACCTCACCAGCTCGCTCTCCCTGATCCCGTACCTGCTGGCGGCCGCTTTCGCCGTGAAGATCGGGACGAGAACCGATCGCCGCACGGAGGGCGGGCGCACCTCGACGCGCGAGCTGACCATCGCGGCGATCGCCACGTTCTACACGGCGTTCATGCTGTACGCGGCCGGCCTCAAGTTCGTCCTGGTCTCGTTCGTCTTCTACGCCCCCGCCACGATTTTGTTCGTCATGGCCCGCAGGGAGCAGGGCAGACGCCTCTTCTCCCCGCGCGAGCTGGTCATCCTGGTCGTGTCCGTCATCGGTGCCGTGCTCGGCATCGTCGCCCTGGCCGCCGGCTGGATCAGCCTGTGAGACCCGTTACCCCGCCAAGCCCCGGAGGCATCCCGTGACCGACCACGACACCCCCGCTTCCGCCGCGTACGGCGTCCACTCCGAGGTGGGCCGGTTGCGCAAGGTCCTCGTCTGCGCGCCGGGGCTCGCACACCGCAGGCTCACCCCGACCAACGCCGACGACCTGCTCTTCGACGACGTCATGTGGGTGGAGAACGCCCAGCGCGACCACGCCGACTTCGTCAACAAGCTGCGGCAGCGCGACATCGACGTGGTCGAGCTGCACGATCTGCTCGCGCAGACGATGGCGCTGCCCGACGCGAAGTCGTGGCTCCTGGACCGCAAGATCGTCGCCAATCAGGTGGGGGTGGGACTCATCGACGACACCCGCGCCTTCCTGGAGACGCTGGAGCCGCGGCAGCTCGCCGACTTCCTGATCGGCGGTCTCGCCACCACGGACCTGCCCGACGAGTACCGCTCCGCCTACGTGTCGATGGCACGCGAATCGACCGGCGTGCGCGAGTACTTGATGCCGCCGCTGCCCAATACCCTCTACACCCGCGACACCACCTGTTGGCTGTACGGCGGGCTCACGCTCAACCCGCTGTACTGGCCCGCGCGGCACGACGAGACCCTGCTGATGAAGGCGATCTACTGCTTCCACCCGGACTTCGTCGGCTCGACCGTGTGGTGGGGCGACCCCGAACAGGCGTGGGGGCAGGCCACGTTCGAGGGCGGCGACATCATGCCCGTGGGCAACGGTGTGGTCCTGATGGGCATGAGCGAGCGCACCTCGCGGCAGGCCATCACCCAGGTCGCCGCCGCCCTGTTCAAGAGCGGCGCGGCCGAGCATGTGATCGTCGCCGGGATGCCGAAGCTGCGCTCGGCGATGCACCTGGACACCGTCTTCACGTTCGCCGACCGGGACATCGTCACGCTCTACCCGCGCATCATGGACTCGGTGCACACGTTCTCGCTGCGCCCCAGCGACAAGGCGCCGGGCCTCGACATCACCGACGAGGGCTCGACCCCGTTCGTCGACGTCGTCGCCAGGGGGCTCGGCCTCCCGGGCCTGCGGGTGATCGAGACCGGCGGCGACGTGTACGCGTCCGAGCGGCAGCAGTGGGACAGCGGCAACAACGCGGTCGCCCTGGAACCCGGTGTCGTCGTCACCTACGACCGCAACACCCAGACCAACACGCTGCTGCGCAAGGCCGGCGTCGAGGTCGTCACCATCGTGGGCGCCGAACTCGGCCGCGGACGTGGCGGCGGCCACTGCATGACCTGCCCCATCGTCCGCGACCCCGTGACCTTCTGACGGTCGCGCGGCGTCTCATGGAGCGACCCGGACCGGTGCGGGCGGTGGCCCTCGTCGTGGCCGCGCTCGCCACGCTGTGCGTCGTCACGACGGCCACAGTGCGGGCCACGGTGCTCGACCCGGCCTTCCACGCGTCGGTCCTGGACGAGAGCCACGCGTACGACCGGCTCTACAACGAGGTCCTGGTGGACCCGCGGGCCTCGCCGGTCGCCAGGGATCTCCTGGCCGGCCTGCGCATCCCGGAAGCCCAGGTGACGTCCAACATCAAACTGGTGCTGCCGCCGGAGACCGTCCGTGACCTGACCCGGCAGCAGATCGACGCGGTGGTCGGCTATCTGAACGGCGACCGGGGCGCCCTGGACCTGACCGTCGATCTGCGGCCGGTGCTCGCCAACGTGGACCAGCTGGCGCAGACCTACTTCGGTGATCTCGTGGCCGGAGTGCAGCGCCGCTCGGAGCCGGACTTCGCCCGGTTCACGGCCGACCTCTCCGCGGCCGTACGCGAGCTCGCGGCGGGCCGGGCTCCGGAGGGTCTGCCCACGCTGCCGCTCACCCCGGAGCAGGCCGACCGGGCCGCCGAGGCGCTGCTGCGGCCGCTGCCCGAGCAGGACCGGGCAGCGCTGCGCCCGCAGGTGGAGACGGCCCTGGCCGACGGGGACGTCGCCACCGCGCTCGCCGCCGTGGCACCCGCGGCGCTCTCGGACCAGACGCGCGCGGCGGCCCGGCAGCTCCAGGAAACGGTGGGCGGTGGCACCTGGGACCTCACCGAGACGCTGGCCGCATCCGGCAACGACCTGCGGGCCCTGCACGACATCCGCCCCTACACCGCGGGGGGACTGGGCCTCATGGAGATCGTGGCAGCCGCCGCGCTCGTGCTCTCGCTGGCCGCGCTGTGGTTCACCGAGTCGCGCCGCACGGACTCCCAACTGCGGCGCCTGGGGTGGCCGCTGCTGGCCGGCGGGCTGCTGGCGGCGGCCGCCGTCGGGGTGGCCCGGCTGGTCACCGACGGCCGCGTCGTCGACCCGCCCGCGACGTGGCCGCCCGGCCTGACCCGGCTCGTCGACGACGTCCAGCACGGCGCCCTCGACGATCTCACCCGCGCCGCCCTGTGGACGGCGCTCGTCCCCGTGGCCGCCGGGGTGTGCCTGATCCTGGCCGGGCGGTACCTGCGGACGCGGCGGGAGCGCCCCGTCCGGTCGCGCCGCTTCGTCCCGCTCGGGCTCGGGTGCGCCGCGCTGGCCGTGGCCGGGATCGTCGTGGTGCCGCTCGCCGCGCGTCCCGCGGCGCCGCGCCTGTGCCAGGGCAGCTCCGCGCTGTGCGACCGTCCCTACGACGAGGTCGCCTACCTCACCTCGCACAACGCCATGGCGACGACGGTCGACCGGTTCCTCGGCCCCCTTCAGGATCCGGACATCACCGCCCAGTTGAACGACGGCGTCCGCGCCCTGCAGCTCGACACCTACCGCTGGGAGCGGCCGGACGAGATCGCCGGACGCCTGCGCGACTCCGACTTCACGGCCGCACAGCAGGCGCTCGTCACCCGGGCGATCGGCACGCTCAACCCGCCGCGCGACGGGCTGTGGCTCTGTCACGCCGTGTGCCGGGCGGGCGCGCTCGCGCTGGTGCCGGCGCTGCGGGAGATCGGCGACTGGATGCGCGCGCACCCGACCGAAGTGCTCACCTTCATCGTGCAGGACGCGATCACCGGCGAGGACACCCGACAGGCGTTCCACGAGGCCGGGTTGGCCGATCTGGTCCGTACGCCCGACGCCGATCCCGCGAAGCCCTGGCCGACGCTCGGTGACATGATCGACAGCGGTCGGCGCCTGGTCGTCTTCGCCGAACAGGCCGACGGCCCGGCGCCCTGGTACCGCAATTTCTACCGGTACGGCATGGAGACACCGTTCGCGTTCCGCGCGCCGGACGAGATGAGCTGCGTGCCCCACCGCGGCGGCGACGACAAGCGGCTGTTCCTGCTGAATCACTTCATCACCGACAACGGCGGCAGCCGGCTCGACGCGGGCACGGTCAACACCCGCCGCTTCGTGCTCGACCGGGCCCACGCATGCGAGCGGGCCCGCGGCAGACCGGTCACGTTCGTCGCCGTCGACTTCACCACGATCGGCGACGCCGTCGGCGCCGTGGCCGCACTCAACGCCGAGCGCTGAACACCGCGCCGGCGGCCGGATTCCAGGGGGCGAGGGGGACTTCGTCGGTCCCCCGGGCCCTCGTCACATGGACGGGTAGTCGGTGTAACCGCGGTGGTCGCCTCCGTAGAACGTGTTCACGTCGGGCTGGTTCAGGGGTGCCTCGGTCCGCCAGCGCTGCACGAGGTCGGGGTTCGCGATGAAGGCGCGGCCGACAGTGACGAGGTCTGCCTGGTCGTTGTCGAGGAGGGCCTGGGCGATGGCAGCGTCAGTGACCGGGTCCCAGCCGTTGCTGACGATGCGAGGGCCGGCGAAGCGGTGGGCGAGGTCCTCGATGAGAGGCGTGGTGGGGTCTCCGATGGTGTGCAGGTAGGCCAGGCCCATGACGGAGAGGGCGTTTACGAGGGTGCGGTAGGTGGCGGCGGTGTCGGCCGCGTCGTCCTCGATGGCGCCGTGGAGGTTGATGGCGGGTGAGATGCGGATGCCGACGCGTTCGCTGCCGATGGCGTCGGAGACGGCCTGGGCGACCTCGACGACGAAGCGGGCGCGTGCCTCGGGAGTGCCGCCGTAGGAGTCGGTGCGCTGGTTGGTGTTGGGGGCGAGGAACTGGTGGAGCAGGTAGCCGTTGGCGGCGTGGAGCTCGATGCCGTCGAGTCCGGCGTCGACGGCGGACCGTGCGGCGTGGGCGTATTCCTCGATGACGAGGGGGATTTCGTCCGTGTCCAGCGCGCGGGGAGTGGGGTGCGGCTGGGGGCCGGTGCCGGTGAACATGGTGCCGGGCGCGGCGATGGCGCTCGGGGCGACGGTTTCGGCGTGGTGCTTGTTGTCGGGGTGTGAGATGCGTCCGGCGTGCATGATCTGCGCGACGATGTGCCCGCCGTACTGGTGGACGGCGTCGGCGACGGTGCGCCAGGCGGCGGTCTGGGCGGGGGTGTGCAGGCCGGGTGAGTTCATGTATCCCTGGCCCACGGTGCTGGGCTGCACGCCTTCGGTGATGATCAGCCCGGCGGTGGCTCGCTGACCGTAGTAGGTGGCCATGAGGTCGGTCGGTACGCCGTCGGGGGTGGCGCGGTTGCGGGTCATGGGTGCCATGACGATGCGGTTGCTCAGTGTCCACTTGCCGACGGTCACCGGCTCGAAGAGGTCTGCCATGGGGGCTCCTTGAATGAATGCGGCTGCGTACCTCGTGACGAGGGTCAGCCGGGGTGCGGTGCGGTGAGTTTTCAGATGGGATGCCAGCTGGGTGGCAGTGAACCGATCGGGTCCGGGGGCGAGGGCGGCGTCGCCGACCGCGTGAGCCCCCGGCCATACGACCGGCTGGGGTCGTCCTCTCAGTGGGTGGGGACGGGGGCGGCGGGCTGTGTGTCCGCGGGGGTCCTGGGCGTTTTCACCAGGGCGGTCAGGGCGAGGACGGCTGCGGCCAGGAGGGCGCCGGCGACGATGAACGCGATGCGGTAGCCGTGCACGAAGCCCTGCAGCCGCAGGACACGGGATGCTTCGCCGCCGGCCGGGGTGCGGGGGTCGAGGTAGCCGGTGACAGCGGCGAGATAGAGGGTGTTGAGGAGGGCAGGGCCGAGGGCCGCGCCGATCTGCTGGCTGGTGGTGAGGGCGGCGCTGGCCACTCCGGCGTCGCGCGGATCGACGCCGGACAGCGCGACGTTGGGGCCCGCGAGGAAGAACAGGCCCACGCCCACACTCACGAGGAGCTGGGTCGGCAGGACCTCTCCGGTGTAGCCGGAGGCGCTGTCCAGGCGGGTGAGCCACAGCAGTCCCGCGGTGGCCAGGGCGGTGCCGGCGACCATCGGGAGCTTGGGGCCGAAGCGGGTGACGAGAGGCGCACCGAGTGTGGTGGTCGCGATGATCCCGGCACTGAACGGCAGGAAGGCGATGCCGGCCTGCAGCGGGGTGTAGTGGAGGTTGACCTGGAGGAAGTACGTCATGAAGAGGTTCATGCCGAACATGCCGGCGCCGATGAGGAGGTTGGCCAGGAACACTCCGGCACGGTTGCGCTCCATGACTACCCGCAGCGGCAGCAGGGGGTGGGTGGTGCGGCGTTCCACGAGCACGAACGCGGTCAGCAGCAGGACGGCGGCCGCCAGGAGGATCACGGTGGCGGGAGCTGTCCAGCCTCCGCCGTCGGCGGCCTGGGTGAAGCCGTAGACGAGGGCGACCAGCCCGCCGGTCACCAGCAAAGCGCCGGGAAGGTCATAGTGCCGGTCGCCCACGGCGCGGCTCTCCCTGACGAAGCGGCGGGCGGCGACAGCGACGGTCAGGGCGATGGGGACGTTGATGTACATGCACCAGCGCCAGCCCGCGTACTCGGTGAGGACGCCGCCCAGGAGAAGCCCGACGGCTCCTCCGCCGCCCTGGAACGCGCCGAAGATCCCGAATGCCTTGGCGCGTTCTTTGGGGTCGGTGAAGGCGACGGTGATGAGGGAGAGCGCCGCGGGTGCCAGGAGGGCGGCGAAGGCGCCTTGCAGGGCGCGTGCGGTGAACAGGGTGCCCGGGTCGGGTGCCAGGCCGCCGAGCATGGAGGCCGCTGCGAAGCCCAGCAGCCCGATGGTGAGGATGCGCTTGCGTCCGGCGAAGTCGGCGACGCGCCCGCCGAGGAGCAGCAGTCCTCCGAAGGCGAGTGCGTAGGCGGTGATCATCCACTGGCGGTTCGCGTCGCCCATCGTGAGGTCGCTCTGCGCCTGCGGCAGCGCGATGTTCACGATGGATACATCGAGCACGACCATGAGGGTGGCGACCGACGCGACGATCAGCGCCATCCACCGGCGCGGATCCGGCGCATCCGCATCCGGGACCTTCCCGGCGGTGCGAGCGGGAGTAGACATCGGCAGCTCTCCTGAGCGATGAGGGGCGGGATTGCCTCGGTGAGCTACAAGGTGCGTGGCTCACGTCGCCAGGAGAGTGCGCCCAGGCCCCAAAAGGTTGCAATCCGTCATGCCGTTTCAGCAAGATGCGGTGCATGGACGCATTCGAGAACGTGCTGGCCGGTGTCGGACCCCGACTGCGGGATCTGCGCCACCGGCACGCCATCACGCTGGCCGCGCTGGCCGAACTCACCGGGATCTCGGAGAGCACGCTCTCCCGCCTGGAGGGCGGAGGCCGCAAGCCCAACCTGGAACTCCTGCTGCCCCTGGCCCAGGCCTACAACGTCCCGCTCGACGAGCTCGTCGGCGCACCGGCGACGGGCGATCCGCGCCTTCACCTGCGCCCCGTCACGCGCGACGGCATGACGTACGTGCCGCTGACCCGCAGGCCGGGCGGCATGCACGCGCACAAGCTCGTCATCAGCCCCAGCGTCGGCGAGCCCGAGCTCCGGACGCACGAGGGCTATGAATGGATCTACGTCCTCAACGGCAGGTTCCGCCTTCACCTCGGCGACCGCGTCCTGGTCATGGCGCCGGGGGAAGTCGCGGAATTCGACACCCACGTGCCGCACTGTCTGGGCTCCGACAACGACCAGCCGGTGGAGTTGCTGGTCATCTTCGGCAAGCAGGGCGAACGCGCCCATCTGCGCGCCCGCCCCACTTCCTGACGCCCCCGGGCGCCATGCCCCCGTCGCCGGCCGGATTCGGGGGGCAGCACCGCGTCCAGGCCGTGCCGACGATCGCCCAGGACCCGCTCGCACACGAGCGCCTCACCGGCCGCGCCGAAGACCTGGGCGGACCGGCGGCGGGCCACTGCCTCGTCGGCGTTCACCAGGTCGGCGTCGATCGCAGCGGCCGTCGCCACACCGAACGGAGGCACCGCGGGCAGACCGCCCATCAGATCGGTGACGTCGCCCGCCACATACACCCCGGGAGCCTCGGTCGCACCGCCCGGCTCGCAAGGGACATAGGTGCCCACACCCATGGGGTGCTCCACCGGGTCGGCTCCCAGGCCGGACAGGATCTCGCCGCGCGCCACGAACCGTGGCGCCACCACCAGCGCGTCCACGGGGGCACGCCGGCCTGAGGCCAACCGGACACCGCATGGGGCGTCGCGCCCTTGTCAGCGATGCCCCTCTTCTTGCCGAACCGGCAAGAGACGGCCGACCGCCGGTCTTCACCGACGACATGCCGCACACCCTGCTCCGCCGTCGCGCGAACGGCGAGACGGTCGAGGAGATCCAGCCCGAGACCTGCTCATCGAGAAGGGCCCGGGTGTGCAGGTCAGGCCCGTGATACCGTCCGAAAGCCAGTCAAACCTCTGTACGTTCTTCTACGTGCACGGGTCAGGGAATCCGGTGGAAATCCGGAGCTGACGCGCAGCGGTGAGGGTGACGGGCGGAGCCACTGCCACTGGGCCGGTCCATCGGTGCGGGAAGGCGCTCCGCCTGGACGATCCCGAGTCCGAAGACCTGCTGGCAGCCTCCGCGGCCGACACGCGGCCGGGGGTGAACCGTAGGCCGGCTCCGCGTATGGGCCCTGGACGCAGAGGAAGTTCCGTGCCTTTCGCACGTCAAGTCCGCCGTTGCGCACCGCTGTTGGCGAGCGCACTGTTGCTCACGGCCTGCGGCGGCGCGGAATCCGCCGACGCGGAGGACCGCACGGGCGGCTCCGATTCCGCTGTCACCCTCGACAACTGCGGCGCGAAGGTGCGGGTCGCACACGCCCCGCGCCGTGCTGTCGCCCTGGACCAGGGATCGGCGGAGATCATGCTCTCGCTCGGCCTCGCCGACCGGATGGTGGGGACCGCGACGTGGACGGATCCCGTCCTGAAGGGGCTGGAGAAGGCGAACGCGAAGGTGCCGCGGCTCGCCGACCGCTACCCGTCGTTCGAGAAGGTCCTGGACACCGAACCGGACTTCGCCGCCGCCTCGTTCACGTACACCCTCGGCAAGGGCGGGGTGGCGCCGCGCGAGCAGTTCGAGAAGCTCGGCGTGCCCACCTACCTCTCCCCCACCGACTGCGCGGGCAAGGACAACAGCGGCGACGGGGACGGTGTGCGCACCAGCGCGCTGACCATGGACACGGTCTACGGCGAGATACGCGATCTGGCCCGGATCTTCGATGTGCGGGAGCGCGGCCAGAAGCTCATCGCCGATCTGAAGTCCCGTGTCAGTACGGCCACTTCGAAGGTCGATGCCCAGAACGTGAGCGTCCTGTACTGGTTCGCGAACTCCGACTCGCCCTACATGGCGGGCTGTTGCGGCGCGCCCGGCATCGTCACCAAGGAACTCGGCCTGCGCAACGTCTTCGACGACACGCACGAGGAGTGGCCGCAGATCAACTGGGAGACCGTCGCGGACCGCGATCCCGACGTCCTCGTCATCGGCGATCTGACCCGCCGCTCGCAGTCCGCGGAGTCCGCCGCGCAGAAGATCAAGTTCCTGGAGTCCGACCCGGTCACCAAGAAGATGACCGCCGTCCGCGAAAAGCGGTACGTGCTGCTGAACGGCCAGGATCTGAACCCGACGATCCGCACCGTGGACGGCGTGGAGAAGGTGGCCACCGCGCTGCGCTCGTTCGGCCTGGCCAAGTGAGCGCTGTCCGCCCCGCCGTCCACTGGGCCATGGCCGTCGCCGCGCTGTGTGTGTCGGTCGCCGTGGCCATCACCATCGGTCCCGCTCACATCGGCGTCGGCGACGTGTGGACGGCGGTCGGCGCCCGGCTCGGCTGGGGCTCGTCGGACCTGTCTCCGATCCGGGACGGCATCGTCTGGAACCTGCGACTGCCCCGCACCCTGCTCGCCGCGGTCTGCGGGGCGGGGCTCGCGGTGTGCGGCACGGTGCTGCAGGCGCTGCTGCGCAATCCCCTCGCGGATCCGTTCGTGCTCGGCGTCTCCTCGGGGGCGTCGACCGGGGCCGTCCTCGTGGTGGTCCTCGGCCTCGGCGGCGGCGCCCTCTCGGTGTCGGGCGGGGCGTTCCTCGGCGCCCTCTGCTCGTTCGCGCTCGTGCTGCTGCTCAGCCACACGCTGGGCGGCACCACGGACCGCGTGGTGCTCTGCGGGGTCGCCGCGATGCAGCTGTTCTCGTCGCTGACGTCGTTCGTGGTGCTGACCGCGGCCGACGCGGAGACGACGCGCGGCGTCCTGTTCTGGCTGCTCGGCTCGCTCGGCGGGGTCGGCTGGAGCGAGGTGTGGCTGTGTCTCGCGGTGCTCGTGGTGGCGCTCGCGGTGTGCCTCGGGTACGGCCGGACCCTGGACGCGTTCGCCTTCGGCCAGGAGGCGGCGGCCGCGCTCGGCGTGCATGTGGCCCGCACCCGGCTCGTCCTGCTCTGTGTGACGGCCCTGCTGACGGCGGCGCTGGTGAGTGCGGCAGGGGCGATCGGCTTCGTCGGACTCGTACTGCCGCACGCGGCACGCGCCCTGGTGGGTCCGGGCCACACCCGACTGCTCCCGGTCACGGCGTTGGCCGGCGCGGTGTTCCTGGTGTGGGTCGACACCCTCGCCCGTACGGTCCTCGAACCGCAGGAGGTTCCGGTGGGGGTGGTGACGTCGCTGATCGGCGTGCCCGCGTTCGTGCTCGTCCTCTACCGCGGCCGGGCCGTCCGGTGAGCGCGGGCCTGCACGCGGACCGGGTGTCCTGGTCGCCCGGCGGCGCCCTCGGCGCCCTCGTGCTCGACGGGGTGAGCCTGACGCCACGGGCGGGCACCGTCACCGGGGTGCTCGGCCCGAACGGCTCGGGCAAGTCGACGCTGCTGCGCCTGCTGGCCGGAGTGCTCGCCCCGGCGGCCGGAGTCGTCACGCTGGACGGCGACCCGCTCTCCGCGGTGCCCCGCAAGGTGGCCGCCCGGCGTATCGCCCTGGTGCATCAACAGGCCGACACCCAGGTCGAGTTGACGGTCGCCGACATCGTACGGCTGGGCCGGATCCCGCACCGCGGGGCCTGGACGCCCGCCTCCGCCGCGGACGAGGCCGCGGTCCGTGACGCCCTGGAGCGCAGCGGCCTCACGAGCCGGGCGCACCGCCGGTGGCACACCCTGTCGGGCGGTGAGCGCCAGCGGGCGCAGATCGCCCGCGCCCTGGCCCAGGAGCCGCGCGAGCTGCTGCTCGACGAGCCCACGAACCATCTGGACATCCAGCACCAGCTGGAACTCCTCGACCTGATCTCGGGCCTTGAGCTGACCTGCGTCGTCGCCCTGCACGACCTGAACCTGGCCGCCACGTACTGCGACCAGGTCGTGGTCCTGCGCCAGGGCCGGGTCGTGGCGGCCGGCGAACCGGACGCCGTCCTCACCGAGGACCTCATCGCTGACGTCTACGGTGTCCGCGCCCACGTCACCCGGCCCGGCCCCGGCGAACGCCCCCACATCCGCTTCCTGGGCACGCTCACCAAAACCGGCGAAGGCTAGGGCCCTGATACAAGGTCACTCGAAGCGGTCGGGGTCCCCCGCGCCGCGCCGTACGATCTCGGCCTCGCCGCCCGAGAAGTCGATGACGGTGGTGGGCTCGGTGCCGCAGTCGCCGGAGTCGAGCACGGCGTCCACCACGTGGTCGAGCCGCTCCTTGATCTCCCAGCCCTGGGTGAGCGGCTCGTCCTCGCCCGGCAGCAGCAGGGTGCTGGAGAGCAGCGGCTCACCGAGCTCGGCGAGCAGGGCCTGGGTGACGACGTGGTCGGGGATGCGGACGCCGACCGTCTTCTTCTTCGGGTGCTGCAGCTGGCGCGGCACCTCGCGCGTCGCGGGCAGGATGAACGTATAGCTGCCGGGCGTCGCTGCCTTGATCGCGCGGAACACATCGTTGTCGATGTGGACGAATCTGCCCAGCTGCGAGAAATCCTGGCATACCAGGGTGAAGTGATGCTTGTCGTCGAGATGCCGGATCGCACGGATCCGCTCCACGCCGTCACGGTTGCCGAGGCGGCAGCCGAGCGCGTAGCAGGAGTCCGTGGGATAGGCGATCAGCGCACTGTCGCGGATGCCGTCGGCGACCGCGCCGATGATGCGCGCTTGCGGGTTCTCGGGGTGCACGTCGAAGTACCGGGCCATCCGCCGAGCCTACGGGATCAGCGGCCCCCCTTCCCGGCGTGCCGTCTCCGGGAGAGCCGTGTACACGCGCGACAATCCCGACACCCGCACACCCTGCCCATTTCCGCCGGCCGGTTCACGGCCCATACTGGGCGTGTCCCGATCACCCTCAGAACGAATCCACCAGAACGACGTAAACGACTCAATGGCCAAGAACAGCACCTCTGTGACCACCGTCCCCGACACCGCGTGGCTGGCGCGCGGGCGCCACCTCGGACCCGAGCCCGAGCAGGATGTCCGGCGCAACCTGATCGCCCTCAAGGCGGCCGGGGTGCTCGACGACTTCCTGGACCTCGACCCCGTCGAGGCGGCCCGCTCATCCGTCCTGCACCCGCGGGACGAGTCCGCCGACCCCGGCCCCTCGGCCCGCCGTCTGTTCGAGGCGCGCTGGCGCGTGGCCGACGACGTCACGGTGCGTGCGCAGCTGACGCTGTACGACCCCGACGGGCGCCGCAAGGACGGCGACGCCGTCACCTGGGTCCTCGCCGCCGAGGCGGAGTGGGACTGGGACCCGCACTGGCCGTCGCCCGCCACGATGTTCTGGCCGGACAGCGACCGGGTCCCCTGGGACAACGACACGGCGGAGGGCGTGCGCCTGCGGGTGACCAACCACCTGCCCAAGGACGACGACGAGCTGCGCCACCGGCTGCGGGAGTGGACCCGGGAGAGCTGGTACGTCCACGTCGTGGTGCACGAGGCGATGACGCCCGACGCGCGGGGTCAGCAGCCGGTCACGACGTTCCTGCCGCCGAGTCTGCGGCACCGGGTGGTCGAGCACCGGGGCACGCCCGAGCAGGCGCAGATCGTCGACTTCGCGATGAAGCGGGAGCTGAAGCTGCGGATGCCGCGGGGCGGCGCCGTGATCCTGCCCACCGCCCCGCAGGACCCGGGGTACGACGCGGAGCGCTTCACGGTGCGCAACGTCTTCCTGGACGGCTCGGAGCCGACCGAACTCATCTCCCGGATCAAGGAGTTCGCGGCGCTGCCGCGGCCGCTGCCCGCGGACGCCGAGCGGGCCCTGACGCGGCTGCGCCAGGGCTGGCATCTGCTCACACCGGACGAGGAGCTGGTCCACGCCCGGTCCATGGTGGACCGGTACGCGGAGGCGCTCGACGCCATGACGAAGTCGCGCGACCTGTACCGGGAGGCCTCCGAGGCGGCACAGGCCGCGCTGGCCGAGGCCGGCGACGGTGTGCCCCGGCCGGCCGCGCTCGGCCCCGCCAAGCCGGACGGCTCACCGCTGGGCGCCCTCACGAAGGCGTTCGGCCGCTTCCGGGATCCGAACAAGTAGGGCGAGCCGGCGGGCAGGGCGGCGTCGGCGTCAGTCCTCCGCCGCCTCCTCTTCCCCCTCGTCCCCCGGGTCGGACATCCGCAGCGCGATCTCCTGCAGCAGCTCGGTGGAGTTGACGTCGGCGCGGCCCTCGTCGTGCACCTTCGCGAGCTGTGTGAAGAGAAACGCGAACGCCTCGACGAGCGACACGCTGGCCGGCATGAGCGCGGCGATGGTCAGCTCGGCGGCCTCCTCCGGATCGGACCCCGCGGGGATCTCGATCGTCGGGAACACCTCCGACACGAGCCGCCCCAGCTGGGTCAGGTCGGTGTCGAGCTGATCCCCGTCGTTGAGCCTGCGCACCATCTCCTGCGTCTCGGTCAGTACACCGATGGCCCGCAGAACGATCTCCCTCTGTTCCATGGGGGGAGCCTATGCGGGCGAGCCACCCGCGCGTGCAACGTGGTCGCAACGTCCTGTCGCCTTCACTGTTCCGTCATGACCGATGCACCCCGCGTGGAGCTGACTCCCGAGGCCGCCGAGCTGGTGCGGCGACTGCGTGACGCCCACGGTCCCTTGATGTTCCACCAGTCCGGCGGCTGCTGCGACGGCAGCGCGCCGATGTGCTTTCCGGCAGGCGAGTTCCGCACGGGCGCGGCGGACGTACTGCTCCAGGAGCTCGCCGTGGCCGGGGTGGCGGAGCCGGTGTCGTTCTGGATGTCGAGGAGCCAGTACGAGGTGTGGAGTCATACGCGGCTCATCGTCGATGTGGTCGAGGGCCGCGGCAGCGGGTTCTCGCTGGAGGCGCCGGAAGGCGTACGTTTCCTGATCCGTTCCCGACTGGTCGGCACTTAGGGCCCTTCTGGCGGATCTCCGCGGCGTCACCCTTCTCCCACGGAGATCCGCCAGAAGGGCTCAAACCATCGACGGGTTCGCTGTCTTCTGCTGAACTCCGTTGATGCAGACGCGAGTTGGCAAAAGACGCAAGAGTGTCCTGACAGCCCTGACGATGGTGGGCGCACTGGCCGGCGTGGGCCTGACGGGGGCCGCACCGGCCAGCGCCGGTACGGCGGCCGGGCGGGTGGCGCCCGGGGTGACGTACAGCGAGTTCGACATTCCCGCCGCCAAGGGCACCGCCCACGCCCATGTCCTGAGTGTCGATCTGCGCGACCCGCGCGTACGCGTCGATCTGCTCCACCCGGGTGCGGTCGGGGCCCGCGCCACCGTTTCCTCGATGGCCGACGCGACCGGTGCCGTCGGTGGCGTCAACGGGGACTTCTTCAACATCACCGAGACCCAGCACCCGGGGGTCGAGGCGACCGGCGCCCCGGTCGGCCCGGCGGTCGCGGGCGGCCGCACCCTGAAGGCGGCCGTCCCGGACGGGCAGCGCTTCGGGCCCGCTCTGCCACCGGGCACCTCCACCCGCGATGTGCTCGGCGTGGGCGTCGACCGGCGGGCCCGGCTCGACAGCATGGCCCTGGACGGCTCGGTCCGTTCGCGCGCGGACCGGGTGACGCTCGGCGGGCTCAACCAGTACGCGCTGCCGGTCGGTTCGGTGGGCGCGTTCACGCCGGAGTGGGGCAGCGTCTCCCGGGCGCGCGCCACCTGCGGCACGGACACCCAGCGCGCGGCGGCGTGCAGCACGGACACCTACGAGGTGACGGTGCGCCGCGGCCGGGTCGTGGCAGCGGCGGACACGCCCGGCAGCGGTCCGATAGCGACGGGCAGCACGGTTCTGGTGGGCCGGGAGGCCGGCGCGCAGTGGCTGCGGAAGCTGTCGGCGGGCGACCCGGTCCAGGTGCGGCACCGGCTGGTCGCCGCGCAGTCGCGGGTCCCGTACCGGTTCGCGGTCGGCGGCTACCCGGTGCTGCGCGGCGGCGCCCCGCTGCCCGGCCTCGACGCGAAGACGTCCGCGGTCCGCACGGCCGCCGGGATCGCCGATCACGGGCGCACCCTCCTGCTGCTCGCCCTGGACGGCGCGCCCGCGTACCGCACGGGTCTTTCCATCGCCGAAGTGGCCGAGACCATGCGGTCGCTGGGCGCCGACGACGCGTTCAGCCTGGACGGCGGCGGTTCGTCGACGCTGGTGGCGCGCGAGCCGGGGGCAGCCTCGGTCACGCTCCTCAACCACCCCACCGACTCCCCCGAGCGCGCCGTCGCCAACGGAATCGGGGTCTATGCGCGCCGCTAGGACGCGCGAGGAAGCGTCGGATCGGATCGGATCGGATCGGGGCGGGGCGGGGCGGGGCGGATCAGGCTCTCAGGGCTGGAGGCTGCTCACCAGGCCCGCGGTGGCCGTGATGCCGTCGTGGATCGTCGGGGCCACGTTGGTGCCTGCCAGCAGAAAGCCGAGCAGGGCGCACACGATGGCGTGCGAGAGCTTCAACGCCCCGTTGCGCAGCATGATCACCGCAACGATCACGAGCAGCAGCACGATGGAAATGGACAGCGACACCGTCGAACCTCCTCCGCCACGCCGGCACCGTGGCTTTCGGCCGCAAGTGTGACGCAGCGGAGGGCGTCCGCAGTGATCTGACCTGTCCCCCGAACGGGTGTTAGATGTCGATCACCGGTCGTGCGCGTCGAGGAAGGCCTCCAGACCGGCGAGGTCGTCGGTGTTGAGGTGATCGACATCGGCGGCCAGCAACTCGGTCCAGACCGCGTCGCGTTCGGGTCCGGCGAGATCCGGCGTGGCCCAGAACCGCACCCGCTGCCCGCGGTCGTGCGCGGCGGACACGATGGTGTGCAGCTGCTCGCGCTCGGCCGCGGGGATCGGTCCTACGCCCTGCCAGGTGAAAAAGGTGGACCAGTTGTCACTGATCAGTGGGATGAGCGAGGCCGGGGCGGACGTACCCAGGTCGGTGAGGCGTCCGTCGTAGAAGGCGCTGCGGGTGCCTTGTGCCTCCATCGGGACGCGGGCGGCGCGGTCCCCGGAGACGACGGCGGTGATGGGCCCGGTGCGCACTCGCCCATGGGCGTATGTCGTGAAGAGGCCCTGATACTCCCGCAGTCGGCGGTCGAGTTCGAGGTAGGTCGCCGCGCCTTCGGTCTTGATGTCGATCAGCAGCTGGAGCGGAAAGTGCCGGCCCCGGAAGACCGAGCCGTGGTTCTCGCGCACGCGGGCGGCCAGCGGGGCGAGGTAGAGGGAGTCGAGGGTACGGTCCGGATCGAGGTCGACAGGGTCGTGGGCGACGAGGAGATCGCCGTCGACGAGGTAGATGTCGGCCTCGACGCTGTTGAACCGGTGGTCCAGCGCCTCGAAGAGGGGCCGCGTGTGGTCGTAGTCGTTGTGGGCGTGGGCCCGCAGGAGCGGGCGCGGTCCGGGCTTCCGTCCGGCGGCGTGGGCGAGTTGCGGCGTGGCGGCGCCGACGGCCAGTGCGGCGGCGAAGGCGCCGAGGGCTCTACGGCGGGTGGTCGGGGCCATGCGTGCCTCCCGTGATGGGCTGGTGGGGACACGGCGAGTATGCGGGCCCGGCATCGCCAAGAGGCAGTGCGGCTACGGGAGTTGGCCGGACTGCCGCCCTCGGTTCATTGCCACGTCACGGGCCGGATCGCCCGGGGATCAGGCCGTGCACGTCGCAGCCCCGCCGCCGTCCGACGCCTGCGCGGCACTGGACGGCGGCGGGTGCCCTGGGTTCACGGCGCGCGAAGGTCGGCCAGTTCGGCCAGTTCCTCCCGGTGGCGGCCCGCGGTGCCGAGCGCGATCGAGTCGGCCTTGGCCCGCTTGAGGTAGAGGTGGATCGGGTGTTCCCAGGTCATGCCGATGCCGCCGTGCAACTGGAGCGCCTCCTCGGCGGCGCGCACCGCGACGGGCGCGGCGTACGCCTGCGCGACGGCCACAGCCGTGTCGGTCTCGGCGCTGTCGTCGCTGTCGTCGCTGTCGGTGGCGAGCGCGTCGGCCGCGTTGCGCGCGACGGCCCGGGTGTTGACCACCTCCAGCCACAACTGTGCGAGCCGGTGCTTGAGCGCCTGGAAGGAACCGACGGGCCGGTTGAACTGGTTGCGTTCCCGCGTGTAGCGCACGGTCTCCGTCAACAGCCAGTCGGCGAGGCCGAGTTGCTCGGACACCAGCAGGCCCGCTCCGGCGCGCAGGGCGCGGCGCACGGCGGGTGCGGCGTCGCCGGTGAGCAGGCGCCCGGCCGCGCCGGTGAACGTCACGGCCGCCAGCGGACGGGTCCGGTCGAAGGAGATCTGCGCCTCGACGGAGACGCCGTCGGCCGTGGCGTCCACCGCGAACAGGCCGCTCCGCGTGGGTACGAGGAACACATCGGCCACGGCGGCGTCGGCGACCGCGGTGACGCGTCCGGTCAACTCCTCGCCTGCTGCCGTCACGTCCCTGAAGCCATGCCCCGGCCCCGCCGACAGCGGCACCGCGAGCGCGCCGACCGTGCGGCCGGACGCGAGGGACGCGAGCAGCGTCCGCGCCTCTTCGGTGTCGCAGCCGAGCAGCGCCTCCGTCGCGATGACGGCGCTCGTCAGGTACGGGACCGGTGCCACCGCCCGGCCCAGCTCCTCCAGCACGACGGCGGCCTCGCGGTGCGAGGCGCCCTGGCCGCCGCGCTCCTCCGGGACGAGGAGCCCGGCGAGGCCCATGCTCTCGGCAAGGTTCTTCCACAGGGCGCGGTCGTGCGGTTCGTCGGTCTCGACGCGGGCGAGCACGGCGGCGGCGCCACAGTGGTCGGCGAGCAGGTCGCGGACCGCCGAGCGCAGCGCCTCCTCTTCCTCGGAGTACAGGAGATCGGGCTGTGTGCTCATCGGGCCAGGTCCTTCCAGGCGACGTCCTTGTCGGTGCGCGGCTCGGGCGGCAGGCCCAGGACGCGCTCGGCGACGATGTTGAGCAGGACCTCGCTCGTCCCGCCCTCGATGCTGTTGCCCTTGGCCCGCAGGTAGCGGTAGCCGGCCTCGCGGCCCCCGAAGTCGACGAACTCGGGGCGCCGCAGGGTCCAGTCGTCGTACAACAGGCCCTCCTCGCCGAGGAGTTCGACCTCCAGGCCGCTGATCTCCTGGTTGAGGCGGGCGAAGCCGAGCTTCATCCCGGCGCCCTCGGGGCCGGGGTGCCCCGCGACGAGTTGCTGGCGCAGCCGCTCGCCGGTGACGCGGGCGACCTCGGCCTCGACCCAGAGCTTGACCAGGCGCTGGTGCAGGTCGGCGGTGCGCAGTTCGGGGCGCTCGCGCCAGGTCTTGGCGACGATGCCGATGAGGCCGCCCTCGCGCGGGATGCGCATGCCGCCGATGGCGACGCGCTCGTTGTTGAGGGTGGTCTGGGCGACCTTCCAGCCGTTGCCGACCGCGCCGAGGCGGTGGGCGTCGGGGATCCGGACGTCGGTGAGGAAGACCTCGTTGAACTCGGCCTCGCCGGTGATCTGGCGCAGTGGCCGCACCTCGACGCCGGGATCGGTCATGTCGCAGACGAAGTACGTGATGCCGCGGTGCTTGGGCACGTCCGGGTCGGTGCGGGCGATGAGGATGGCGAAGCGGGAGTTGTGCGCGCCGGACGTCCACACCTTCTGCCCGTTGACGATCCAGTCGTCGCCGTCGCGGACGGCGCGGGTGCCGAGCGCGGCGAGGTCCGAGCCCGCGCCGGGCTCGCTGAACAGCTGGCACCACACCTCCTCGCCGACCCAGAGCGGCTTGAGGAAGCGCTGCTTCTGCTCGTCGGTGCCGTGGTGGAGGATGGTCGGGGCGGCCATGCCGAGCCCGATGCCGTTGCGCCGCGGGTCGTTGCCGGGGGCGTCCGCGGCCTCCAGTTCGGCGTCCACGACGGCCTGGAGGGAGCGCGGTACGTCGAGACCGCCCAGGCCCTTGGGATAGTGCACCCAGGCGAGCCCGGTGTCGAAGCGGGCGCTCAGGAAGTCGCCCCGGGGAGTGGTGGCCGGGGGGTGTGCGGCCAGGAACTCCTGGGTGAGGGTGCGCAGTTGCGCGGCATCGACGCTCATGCGGCGGATCCTTCCGTGCGCGCGGTCAGCCCGGGGATCACGATGACGCGGCCCGTGGTGACGCCGTCGGCGACGCGCTGCACGGCGCCCGCGGCCTCGGTCAGGTCGACGCGCTCGCTGACCAGTGGCTTGATGGCGCCGCGCGTGGCGAGCTCGGTGAGCTGCTGGTGGCAGTGGCCGATCAGCTCGGGGTTCTTGCTGCCGTACAGGCCCCAGTGCAGGCCCATGATCGAATAGTTCTTGACCAGGGCGTGGTTGAGGGCGGGGCTCGGGATGGTCCCGGACGCGAATCCGACGACGACGATCCGGCCCTCGAAGGCGACCGTCTTGGCGGACTGCGTGTAGGCCTCGCCGCCCACCGGGTCGTAGATCACGTCGGCGCCGCGGCCGCCGGTGGCTTCCTTCACGGCGGCGATGACGTCCTCGTTCCGCCGGTCGACGACCACGTCGCAGCCGAGCTGCTGCGCCACCTTGGCCTTCTCGGGGCCGCCGACCACGCCGATGACCCGGGCGCCCGCGGCCTTGCCGAGCTGGACGGCGGCGCTGCCGACGCCGCCCGCGGCGGCGTGCACGAGCAGCGTCTCGCCTGCCTGGAGGTGCGCGCGCCGGTGCAGGCCGAACCAGCCGGTCTGGTAGCCGATGTGCAGCGCGGCCGTCTCGGCGTCGTCCAGGGCGTCGGGCGCGGGCAGCAGAGCGCGCGCGTCGGCGACCACGTACTCGGCGAGGCCGCCGTGCGGCAGCGCGGGGTTGGCGATGACGCGGCGCCCGTCCTCGGTCTCGCCGCAGACCTCCACACCGGGCGTGAACGGCAGCGGCGGCCTGACCTGGTACTGCCCCTTGCACAGCAGCGCGTCCGGGAAGTTGATGTTGGCGGCGCGCACCTTGAGCAGAACCTGCCCCTCACCGGGCACGGGACGCGCCACCTCTTCGAGGCGCATCACCTCGCTCGGCTCGCCGTTCTCGTGCACTTGCCATGCCTGCATGCGGGGCCTCCACGAAACTGCTGCGTCGGTACTGCTGCGTCGGGACTCTGCGACACCGGCTTCCGCTACCGGGTCCAGCCGCATACTAAGCGGTCGCTTGCCCTCCTGGGAATGCCCTCGCCCGGGTCAGTCCGCCGTGCCGCGCGTGGGCCGCGCCCTGACGTGCATCCGCTCGCCCTGCGGCCCGAAGAGGCTGAGGAACTCGGCGGGCCCCTCCCCCGCCGATCCGAACCAGTGCGGTACGCGCGTGTCGAACTCGGCGGCCTCGCCGGGGCCGAGGATCACGTCGTGCCCGCCCAGGACCAGCCGGAGCCTGCCGGAGAGCATGTAGATCCACTCATAGCCCTCGTGGGTCTGCGGGTCCGGCTCCGTCTGCCGGGCCGGCTCGATGACCTTGTACGCCTGGAGCCCACCGGGCTGCCGGGTGAGCGGGATCATCGTCCGGCCGTGATGCACGATCGGCTTCAGGCGCACGCGCGGGTCGCCGACCGGCGGGGCGCCGACCAGCTCGTCGAGCGGCACCTGGTGGGCGCGGGCGATCGGCAGCAGCAGTTCGAGGCTGGGCTTGCGCAGACCCGATTCGAGGCGGGAGAGCGTGCTGACGGAGATGCCGGTGGCGTCGGAGAGCCCGGAGAGCGTGGCACCGCGCTCCTTGCGCAGGGCGCGCAGGCGCGGCCCGACCCCGGAGAGCACGGCATCCATGCCCGCCCCGGACTCCTCGTCTTCATGGTCATCGCGATGCTGCTTCATATTCCTATTGCAGTTTCGGCAAGTCCGTTTGTCAATACGGCGAGGTGGAGTGCATCTTCGAGAGCGGAAAGACACAGCGCTCACAGCCGGACGAGGTGGTCATCATGCGGAACCAGGAACAGAGCGAGAACGCGTACGACGTCGTGGTCGTCGGCGGTGGGGCCGCGGGCCTCGCGGCGGCGCTGATCCTGGGCCGGTCGCGCCGCTCCGTGCTCGTCGTCGACGCGGGCGAGCCACGCAACGCGCCGGCCGCGCACATGCACGGCTACCCCTCGCGGGACGGCATGGCGCCCGCCGCGTTCCTGGCCGAGGTACGGCGCGAGGTCGCCGCGTACGGCGTGGAACTCGTACGGGACAAGGTGACGGCGGCCGAACCGGACGGGTCCGGCGCGTTCGACGTGGCACTCGCGGGCGGTGGCCGGGTGCACGCACGCCGGCTCGTCGTCGCCACCGGCCTGGTCGACGAACTGCCCGACCTGCCCGGCGTCGCCGAGCGGTGGGGCAACGACGTGATCCACTGCCCGTACTGCCACGGCTGGGAGGTGCGGGACCAGGCGATCGGCGTGCTGTACGCGAAGGCGTCGGGCATCCACCAGGCCCTGCTGTTCGGTCAGCTCTCGGACGATGTGACCCTGTTCCTGGACGGCGCCGACGAGGACGGACTCCCCGACTCCGACTGGCAGCTGCTGGCGGCGGCCGGGGTGAGCGTGGTGAGCGGCAAGGTGGACGGGCTCGTCGTGACCGACGACGCGCTGACCGGGGTGCGGCTCGCCGGCGGCCGGGTGTTCCCGCGCTCGGTGTTCGTCGTGGCGCCGCGCATGGTCGCGCAGGACACGCTGCTCACCGCGCTCGGCGCCCGCACCAAGGAGACTCCGGCCGGGCCGTTCGCCGAGGTGGACCCGACCGGGCTGACCAGCGTGCCCGGCGTGTGGGCCGTGGGCAACGCGGCGGGCCCCGCCGAGCAAGTGGTGAACGCGGCGAGCGCCGGGTACCGGGCCGGGGTCACCATCAACGTCGACCTGCTCCACGCCGACCTGGACCGGGCGACCGAGCGGCGCCGGAGCGGGGTGTTCTCACCGGAGGGCGAGCGGGCGGTGGCGCGGGCCCGCGCGGCGGGGGTCTGAGCGTTCGGAGCGATCGGCGTGTTTGCAGCGACCTCCGCATTCGGAGCATCCGTCACGTTCGGAGCGTTCGTCACGCTCGGAGGAGCGTCCGTCACGCTCGAAGCATCCGTCGCATGAAGTGCCGCGCGGGCATGGAGGGTTGAGCGCCCAAGGAGTATTCATGCCCGCATGACGTCCTCCAGCGCAGCGCGCGGCCTGCCCGCTCCTCCCCCGCTCGGCGCCACGGCGCTGCCTCCCGGCACGTACGACGGCCGACTCGTCATGGTGACCGGGGGCGGCACGGGCCTCGGCCGGGCGATCGCCGCGGAGTTCGCCCGGCTCGGCGCCGCCGTGCTGATCGTCAGCCGGAGTGCGGAGCATCTGACGCCCGCCCGCGAGGGGTTGGCGGCCATCGAGGGCGCCGGGCCGGTCACGGCGGCGGCCTGTGACATACGGGACGCGGCGCGCATCGCCGAGGTCTTCGACGCGGCCGCGGCCGCACACGGTCGCACCCCGGACGTCCTGGTGAACAACGCGGCCGCCAACTTCCCCGTACCGGCGGAGGATGTGACGCCGAACGGCTGGCGTTCCGTGGTCGACATCACGCTCAACGGTACGTTCTTCATGACCCGCGAGTTCGGCCGCAGGCACCTCGCCGCGGGCACCCCGGGCTCGGTGCTCGCCGTCGGCGCCTCGTACGCGTGGACGGGCGGTCCGGGCTTCGCGCACAGCGCGGCGGCGAAGGCCGGCGTGAAGAATCTGGTGGAGACGCTGGCCGTGGAGTGGGGGCCGTACGGCATCCAGGTCAACGGCCTGGTGCCGGGCCTCATGCCGCACGACGACATGACGCCCGACATCCGCTCCCACCTCGGCAGGGCCGAGGACCCCGGCGCCCGGCAACCCGCTCTCCGGGTGGGCGCACCAAGGGAGTTGGGCTGGGCCGCGACCTTCCTCGCCTCCCCGTACGCGCGGTTCGTGAGCGGGCACACCATGGTGGTGGACGGCGCGAACTGGCAGCGGCGCGGCCTCGTCAACGAACCCGTGACGACGGTGCGGGAGCAGCTGGGGCGCGAGCCGTTCGAGGCCGGTTGACCAGATGGACCGGGCGACCGGGCGTACGGGCTGCGTGACCGGGCTCAGCCGATGCGCTGCCCGTACACGTGGTCGACGCTCATCTCCATCAGTACCCGGCGGTCGGACACCATGACCGACCGGTACTCGTCCCAGTCCGGGTGCTCGCCCGCGGCCTTGCGGTAGTACTCGACCAGCGCGTCGACCTCGGGGCCGTGCGGGTCGGTGCCGGGTCCCGTGAGTTTCACCGCGCCCTCGGCGGTGGCCCAGGTCCCGGCGTCGGGGCCGGTGACCTCCAGCGCGGCGCGCGGGTCGCGGCGCAGGTTCGCCGTCTTGGCGCGGCCGTCGGTCATCGACACGTACAGCGTCTCGCTCTCCCGGTCGTAGAAGGGCGTGACCGGCGACAGTTGGGGACGGCCGTCGGACTTGAGCGTGGCGAGAACGCCGAGACGGCTCTCCGCGAGCAGGGCACGCGGGTCGAAGGGCGCGGCGGTGTCGGGTGCGGCGGTCATGATCACCTCTCCATCGGGCAGGGCCTCGGGGCGCCCGGGGCCGTTCGGTCATCGTGACCCATCCGTCGCCGCCGCGGGCCGCACTCCGATGGATCAGGCCACCCGCGCGTCGCCCTCCGTCAGGCGGTCGGCTCAGGCGCCGCGGAACTCCGGGGGCCGGCGGCGGGCCTTCGCCGTGAAGCCCTCGGCCGCGTCGTCGGACGTGAGGGTGAGGGCCGCGCTCATGGCCACGCGGTCCAGGGCCGCGTCGAGCCCGTGGTCGGCGTAGGCATCGATGTCCCGCTTGACGGACTGCACGGCGAGGGGTGCGTTCGCTGCTATCTCGGCCGCCACTTCGCGCGCGGCACGCTCCAACTCCTCCCGGGCCACCACCTGTTGCAGCAGGTGAAGCCGGTACGCGGTGTCCGCGTCGATCCGGCGCCCGGTGAGCGCGAGGAACTTCGCCCAGCCCGCGCCCGCCTCCCGCGCGATCCGCAGATCTCCGCCCGCGTCGACGGCCACCCCCAACTGGGCCTCGGGCAGGGCGAACACGGCATCGTCAGCGGCGACGCGCACATCTGCCATCAGCGCGAGTTCGAAACCGAAGCCCAGACAGTACCCCTGCACGGCCGCGACCACGGGCTGTGGAAGCCGTGCGAACGCGGCGAACCGCTCGTGCGCCCAGCGGATGCCCTCGTAGTAGGCGCGGCCGCGCGCGGAGCCGCTCTCGCCCTCGATTCCGCCGCCCGGGGCGCTCACGTCGATGCCCGCGCAGAAGGCCCGGCCCTCGGCCCGGAGCAGGACGACGCGGATGCGGTCGTCGAACCGGATCCGGTCGGCCATGACACCGAGCTGCCGGCTCGACTCCCAGCTCCAGGCGTTCAGCCTGGCCGGGCGGCAGAGCGTGAGGACCCCGATGCCGCTCTCCTCCACATCCAGGCGCAGCCGGCGCGCCTCACCACCGGGGATCTCGGTGTCGGTCGTGTCGATCATGTGGCCCCCTGCCTGTCGTCGCGGTACGGCGCGGTGCCGGCGGCGCGCAGCGTAGCGGCGATTCCCGGCACCTTAAAGGGCCGAACCACCACCTGATCGCCGGTAGACAGCGTCTACGGGTATCGGGTAGACAGTGTCTATGCAGACGGAGAGCACGAACGGCGGGCTTCGCGACCGCCTCATCGACACCGGCGTCGCCCTGGTGGACGCGGAGGGCGCGGCGGCCTTGTCGCTGCGGGAGATCGCCCGCAGGGCAGGCGTCTCGCATGGAGCGCCCCGCCGCTACTTCCCTACGCACCTGGAGCTGCTGTCGGCGATCGCGCGGCGCGGCTTCGCGGACCTGGGGGCTCGGGCGGCGAACGCGGTGCGCGAGGAAGGGGCGGACACAGCGACTCCGCGCGCGCGGCTGGCCATGCTGTCCCGGCTCTATCTCGACTTCGCGGCACACCATCGCGGCATGTACGAGTTGATGTTCCGTCATGACCTGTTGGAAAGCGGCGAGTTGGGGTTGCGGGAGACCAGTCTGCCGCTGTTCAACACGCTTGCCGACTTGGTGGCGGCGGTACGCCCGGACACCGAACCCACGGTCGTGGCAGGCGCGTTGTGGGCGAATCTGCACGGTGTGGCGCAACTGTGGGGATGGGGAAGTCTTCAACTCGCTCTCGGAGTCGACGACATCGAGCCACTTCTCACCTCGGTGCTCGACGCGCATCTGGGACCGGCTCCGCGATGAGCGTGCTGTCACACCGCCGCGTCACGCTCGCCGGCAGCGTCGTCGGCGCCGTCCTCGTCGCCCTCGACGGCACGGTTCTGACCATCGCGAGGCCCGCCCTCCAGCGCGACCTGGACGCGTCGCTGACCCAGGCCCAGTGGACCAGTACGGGCTATCTGATCGCGGTGGCGAGCCTGTTGGTCTTCGCGGGGCGGCTCGGCGACCGGTACGGGCACCGGCGGCTCTTCGCGATCGGCATGCTCGGGTTCGCGGCCGCGTCGGCGGGGATCGGGTTCGCCCCGGGCATCGGCTGGGTGATCGCGCTGCGTGTCGTGCAGGGCGTGTGCGGCGCGCTGCTGCAGCCGGCGACGCTGGGCATGCTGCGGGCGGCGTACCCACCGGACGAGCTGGGCATGCCGATCGCGCTGCGGACGAGCGCGATCGGCATCTCGGCGGCGGCCGGACCCCTGGTCGGCGGCGTCCTGACGGCTCATCTCGGCTGGCGCTCGGTGTTCTTCCTGGGAGTGCTGCCCGCGGTGGTCATCGCGGTGCTGGTGCTGCGCGTACGGGATCCCGAGGCATCGGCGGCGCCGCGGCAGGTCGGCCTGGATCCGGGCGGTGTGCTGCTGCTCGGAGCGGCGCTCGCCTGCACGGTCACGGCCCTGGTCACGCTGCCCGACGCGGGCTGGTCGGTCGGCACGGGGCTGGCCGTGGGCGGCGCGGCCGCCGCGACCGCTGTCCTCGTCCGGCACGAACGCCGTACGCCGAGTCCGCTGCTGCCGCCGTCCGTCGTGGCCTCACCGGTCGTCGTGTCGGCTCTGGCCATCCTGCTGGCCGCCTCGGCCGCCTTGTTCGGCACGTTGTTCGTGGCGTCGTACTTCCTCCAGGACGTCCTCGGGCTCGACGCTGTCGACACGGCGCTGCGCATGCTGCCCGCCGCTCTGTGCATGATCCTCGCGGCGCCGCTGAGCGCGGTGCTGCTGCGCCGCTTCGGGGCGCGGGCGACCACGGGTGCGGGCATGGCCGTCCTGGCGCTCGGCGTCTTCGCCTTCGGCCGCCTCGACGAGACGGCCACGGCCCTGGCCGTCGGGGCCTGCGCGTTCGCGACGGGCGCGGGCTTCGGCACGGTCATGGTCAGCGCGACCGAGGTACTCGTCCGACGCGCGGCGGCGGGCGACGCCGGAGTGGCGGGCGGCCTCCAGCAGACGGCGATGAACGTGGGGCCGACGCTCGGCACGGCCGTGTCCGCCACACTGCTCGCGACGGGCCGGGACTTCACCGCGTCGATGGGTACGGCGCTGACCGTCCTTGCGGTCCTGACCTGCGCGGGCGCGGTGGCGGCACGGCAGCTCCCGCCCCGGCCCTCGGAGCGGACTCATCGCCGCCGCCCATCGGATGCCCCGCCATCGGGCCGGGTCAGTGCGCGATGCCGTCGATCAGTTCCCGCGCCCCCTGACGCAGCAGCGCCACCGCCACGGACATGCCCAGGGTCGCGGGGTCCAACGGACCCGCCCACTCCTGGGCGTTGAGCACCCGCTTCCCGTCGGGCGTGAAGACGCTGGCCCGCAGCGACAGGTCGCCGCTGCGCTCGGCCCGCGCGTATCCGGCGATCGGTGAGTTGCAGTGGCCCTGCAGCACGTGCAGGAACATACGCTCGGCGGTCGCCTCCCGCCAGGTGTCCCGGTGCCCGAGCCCGCTCACCCTGTCGAGGGTCGCCTCGTCGTCGGCGCGGCACTGCAGCGCCAGGATCCCGGCCCCGATCGGCGGGCACATCAGCTCCGGCGACAGCACATCGGTCGCGAGATCCGGGCGGCCGATCCGTTCGAGCCCCGACAGGGCGAGCAGCAGTGCGTCCGCGTCACCCGCGGCGAGCTTCTCCATCCTGCGGTTGGCGTTGCCCCGCATCGGGACGCAGTGCAAGTGCGGGTGCGTAGCGGCCAGTTGGGCCACCCGGCGGACGGACGACGTCCCGATCCGGGTTCCTTCGGGCAGCTCGTCGAGGGTCCGTCCCTGCGGATCGATCAGCGCGTCGCGTACGTCGTCACGCTTCAAGTACGCCCCGAACGTGCACCCTTCGGGCAGTGGCCGGTCCGCGGGAATGTCCTTGAGGCAGTGCACGGCGAGATCGGCGCGCCCGTCGAGCAACGCCTGGTCGACCTCTTTGGTGAAGGCGCCCTTCCCGCCGAGCGCCGCGAGATCGCCCATCCACTTGTCGCCGCTGGTGGTGACGGGGACGACCTCGGTGCGCACCTCCGGGTGCAGCGCGGCGAGTTCGGCGCGGACGCGCTCCACCTGGGCGAGCGCCATCGGAGAGGAACGGGAGACGATACGGATCAGCTCGGCAGCCATCCGGCCACGATAGTGGTCCGCGGGCCCGCCGATTGACCAAGCGGAGCGAAAGGGCGGCGCGTGTGGGCAACTCCACCTGGCACGCTGCGCCCATGGACGATGATGTGGAAATACTGCTTCTCGGCGGCCGGGCCGGCGTCGGCAAGACGACGGTGGGGTGGGAGGTCTCGGTGTTCCTGCGCGCCGCGGGCGTCCCCCATGCGGTCATCGAGGGCGACTTCATGGGGCAGATCCATCCCGCTCCGGAGGGGGATCAGCACCGTTCGGAGATCACCGAGAAAAATCTGACGGCGGTCTGGGCCAACTTCGCCGAGCGCGGCTGTCGCCGGCTGATCTATACGAACACGGCGAGCGTGCTGTCCGGGACGACGGGCATGTTCGAGCGCGCCTTGGGGCCGAAGGTCCGGATCACCCGCGTGCTGCTCACCGCCACGGACGCGACCGCCCATGAGCGGCTGACGGGCCGCGAACTCGGCTCCGAGCTGGAGCACGAGCTGGCGGCGAGCGCCCGCAAAGCGCGGCTTCTGGACCAGGGGGCCCATCCGGGAACGCTGCGGGTGGTGACGGACGGGCGGCCCGTCGTCGACATCGCGCGCGACGTGGTGACGGCCACCGGCTGGAGCGGGCAGCGCTGACCCTCGCGGCTACGCGGAGCCCAGCGGGCAGGACCGGGCGTGGTACCAGTACCGGCGGGTCTGCTCGCTGTCCTCGTCGCCGCCGTCGGGGGCGCCGCAGGTGCACTGCCCCGCGCGGGGGTCGATGAGTTCCGCGGCCTCGCGCCGGCCGACCTCCCGCAGCTCCACGGCGAGCTGATGGGCGTAGTCCTCGACGAGCTGCGCGGCGGACGCCGCGGTGTGGCCGCCCCGGCGCAGCTCCTGGATCAGCTTGGAGCGCGCCATCATCGTCGTGGCTCTTCGGGGGCGCCCTTCAGGAGGCGCCGCAGGTACTCGCGGCTCCATCCGGTGATCCGGGCCACTTCGGCCTGTTCGCCGCGCTTCGCGTCGTCCTGGCGCAGGATCGCGACGGCTTCGGCCTGGAGGTCGAGGCGTGCGCCTTCGAGCGCCTCCTCGGCATCCCGGTAGCGCTGGGCGGCGAGTTCGAGCTTGGCGGTGTCCACGCCCACGAGTCTGCCACGAGTTCGGCCAACCGAGTTGGCCGAACCGCCCACCGTCACACCTCGCCGCGCACCATGCCCAGCAGCCGGTCGAGTACGCGCGGGCCGCCCGCTCGCAGCCCGTCGTGCTCGAACTCGTTCGTGACCCAGGGGCGCAGGCCGCGGATCGCGCCGGCCGTGCGCAGGGAGTGGCCCGTGTCGACGTACATGTCGTCGTGGTAGACGGCGGCGGCCACGGGCACCTCGTTCGCCGCGAGCCGGGTCGTGTCGTACAGGGGTGACCAGTCGGTGCGCGCGGCCAGGTCGTGGGCGACGTCCCGCAGGGGGCGCAGGGCCGGGTCGCAGTCGAACTGCCACGGGTGGATGGACTCGCCGGTGAACATCAGCGCTGCCCCGGAGGCGAGCGCCTTCTCGCCGTCGAACTGGGGGAACTCACCGCGTACGCGCTCCGCCGCCCACTGTGTGGCGCGGCCGCCCTGTGCGTAGATCGCCTCGTGCAGCAGCGCGTAGATCGGATGGCCCGCGTAGGACAGAGCCGACGCGACCTGTTCCTGGAACGCGTCCGACAGTTCGCGCCCGGCCGGGGTACGGACGAACGCGTCCTCGAGCAGATAGTGCAGCCGGTCGCTGCCGTCGCCGCCGCCGAGCCAGATGCCGAGCGACTGGAAGGCTTCCAGGGTGAGGCGGTAGCCGTTCGGGAGGACGGGCTCGTGTTCGAGGACGTGCGCGGCGATCTCCCGCGCCCGTTCGACGTCCATGGGGTAGCGGGCGTAGTGCGCCCGGACCTTGCGTTCGATGCGCGGGTACGCGGCCCGGTACACGTCGTCGGCGTGCCCGTCCAGGGACGGCAGGCCGCCGGTGAGGAGCGCCGCCGTCAGCCCTTCGGGCGCGGTCGACAGGTAGTGGGTGGCGCAGAAACCGCCGAAGCTCTGGCCGAGGATCGTCCAGGGCGCGCCGCCCGTGACCTGGCGGCGGATCAGCTCGCAGTCGCGGACGATCGCTTCGGCGCGGAAGTGGGTGAGGTGGTCGGCCTGCGCTCCGGCGTCACCGCGCAGCGGGAGCGTCTGCCGGTTGACGGGGGTGGAGGCGCCGGTGCCGCGCTGGTCGAGCAGGAGGACACGGTAGTCCTGGAGCGCGCGGCCGAGCCAGGCCTGTTTGCCGGAGAACCGGTTGGCGCCGAAGCCGGGGCCGCCCTGGAGGTAGAGCAGCCAGGGCAGTTGCTCGTCGGCGCGGTCGGCGGCGACGGCCTCCCGGGCGTAGATCTCGATCCGCTCGCCGTCCGGGGCGTCGTGGTCCAGGGGGACGGAGAAACGGCGGTCGGTGAGGACGACCCCGGGCTGGCGGTAGCTGACGGCGCTCAAATCGGCTCCTGCGGCAGTTCTGCATACGGTGCGGGCGGCCCGGATTCCGGACACCGGGGTCCTCCGCCCAGTTCAGCACACGGTCGCGGACGAGGTCAGCGCGGGCCCAGGCTGGAGCCGCGGACGACGAGCTCGGGCTGGAGCACGACGCGGCGGTGCTCGTGTGCGGTGCCCGGGTGGTCGGCGGCGGCGATCTCCTCCAGGAGGAGGTCGGCGGCGAGGGCGCCCATCGTGACGGCGGGCTGGCGCACCGAGGTGAGCGGTACCGCGGCGGCGGCCGCGAACTCGATGTCGTCGTAGCCGACGATCGCGACGTCCTCGGGGACCCGCACCCCGGCCGCGTACATGGACTGCAGGACCCCGAGGGCGAGCAGGTCGTTCGCGCAGAAGACGGCGGTGGGGCGGTCGGCGAGGCCGAGCAGGCGGGCGCCCGCGTCGCGTCCCGCGCCGACGTCGAGGCGTTCGGTGGGCAGTTCGTGCAGGGCCGAGGCGGGCAGCCCGGCCTCCTCCAGTGCGCGCAGCGCGCCCTGGCGCCGGTCGTTGACCTGGTTGAGGGCGGGGGGTCCGCTGACGTAGGCGATGCGGCGGTGGCCTGCGTCGACGAGGTGGCGCACGGCGAGGGCGCCGCCGTTGACGTCGTCGACGGAGACCGAGCATTCGGTGGCGCCCTCGGCGACGCGGTCGACGAGGACGAACGGGATGTCGTGCCGCCTGAACCCCTCCACCGTGGGCCCGGTCGCCTGGGCGGGGGTGAGCAGCACGCCGCGCACCCGCTGTTCGGCGAAGAGCGACAGGTACTCGGCCTCCTCGGACGCGCTCTGCGCGCTGTTGCACACCATGACGCCGAGGCCCGCGTCGCGGGCGGCGCGCTCGGCGCCGCGCGCGACGTCCACGAAGAACGGGTTGCCCATGTCGAGGACGAGCAGGCCCATGATGCGGCTGCGCCCCGCACGCAGCTGGCGGGCCGACTCGCTGCGGACGTAGCCGAGCCGGTCGATGGCCGCGAGGACGCGGGCCCGGGTCTCGTCGGCGACGGTCTCGGGCCGGTTGATCACGTTCGAGACCGTGCCCACGGACACCCCGGCGACACGGGCGACGTCCTTGATCCCCACGGACTGAGCCATCGGGCGTGGACCTCCAGGTGAGCGGGTGCGGCAGAGGGAGTCTACGTGGGAGGGCCCGGTCGTTGTTCGGTCGGTCGGACGGCCCGAGGTCAGCCGGGCAGCGCGAAGTCGGCCACGCGGATCGGTGAGGGTGTGGTCCCGGTGGAGGCCTGCTGGTAGAGGACGGACAGGGTGCCGTCGGCCTTGAGGCGCAGTTCGTCGATGAGGACCTCGCCGTAGGCGTTCAGGTCGGCGCCGTCGTACAGAACGCGCCAGTCGGTCCAGCCGCTCGCGGCCGAGGCGCCGACGATCTTCGCGCGCGGCATGATCGCGTACGCGTTGTCGTGCCGGTCGAAGGCCAGGCGGCTGCGCTGGGTGGAGTGCGGCGCTTCGGGGATCTCCGTCTTGTGCCAACTCCCGGCGGAATCAAGGTACATGTGGAAGGTACGGGCGTTCGCGACGCGGTCGGCCGCGTAGCTGGTGGTGCACTGGCCGAAGCGGCCGGGAACGTACGACCACAGGGCGTGCGGGCGGCCCGCCGAGTCGACGGCCTGGCTCTCCTGGTTCATCAGGGAGTGGTCGGGGCCGATGGCCTCCACGACGGTGCCCGTGTCGGTGACAGCGACCCGGTCGGCGGTCCCTGTCACGCCCACGCGCGCGCCCGACACATCGCGCCAGGTCCGGCCCCGGTCGGCGCTCGACACGTACGCCATCTCGTGGTTGGACAGACCGCCGGGGCTGCACATCACGGACGCGTTCTGCTCGCGCCAGGTGAAAAAGACGTGCAGCGACCGGTCGGGCCCGTAGTCGAAGCCGTTCACGTACATGCTGCGGGCGGTGCTGCCGCCGTGTTCGGAGGTGTACCTGCCGGCGGCGTCGGACCACTCCCCCAGGTTGCGCCAGGCGGACCCGTCGTACTCGGCGAGCGCGGCCTGACCGTTGCCCGACACCCCTGTGCGATACAGGAGTTGCAGGCGTCCTTCCGGTGTGGCGAGGAACTGGGGATAGGTGAACTTGTCAGTGAGCGGCGTGCCGTCCAGGGTGTTCTGTACGGGGCCGAAGTGCGCGGCGCTCCAGGAGAACCGCCCGGGGTTCGAGACGAGGCCCCGCGCCGACTTGAGGTAGAAGAACGCGTCGCTGTGCGCGTCCATGAGGACGTGCAGGCGGCCGTCGAGAGGGGAGACGCCGAGGCTGATGACGTTGTGGGAGTCGTCGTAGCGCAGCTGGTGCGGGAGGCGCAGGGTCTGCCACGGCCCGTGCGGCAGGCGCCTGCGGGCAAGGACGGCGGTCCGGTCGGCCGTGTACCAGGCGGCGTACTGGTGACCGCGGTAGGTCAACAGGCCGCTCTTCTGGAACGAGTTGTTGTTGACGAGCCCGTCGTAGGAGATGAAGTAGAGCGCCTGTGCGTCGAGTTGGGTGTCGGAGACGAGGCGGGCGGGGGGGCCGGGGCGGGTGGCCGCCCCGGCTGCCGCGGACGCCATCGGGACGGTGGCTGCGGCGAGCGCGCCGAGCAGGATGGTGCGGCGTGCGGGCACGTGAACTCCTCTTGCGGATGGCTGGGTTGATGGCCGGTCACTGCGTCGGCGTGTACGTGGACCGGAACGTCCAGGCCCCGGAGCCGACCTCGTAGGTGCTGACGCCGTCCTTGTGGCGGAGGAGTCGCGCACCCTTCGGTGCCGTGACCTTGCCGGAGGAGGCGACGGGCACCTCGACCTCGGCCGTGCTGCCCGCGGGGACGCGCGCCGTCAGGGTGAGCCGGCCGCCGTCGCGGCGCCACCGGCTCGCGGCCTCGCCGTAGGGCGTGGTGTAGGTGGCGCTCGCGGAGGTCAGGTCGCCGACGACGGCCGGGGCGATGCGCAGTTCGCGGTAGCCGACCGAGTCGGGGGTCTGGTCGAGACCGGCCAGGCTCCGGGTGAACCAGGCGTCGATCGCGCCGAGCATGAAGTGGTTCTGCGACTGGCCCGAGCCGCCGTCCCAGCTCTCGCCGAGCGTGGTGTTGCCGGCGAGGACCTGATAGCCGTAGCTGGGCGAGGTCGTCTGCGTGGCGATCTTGTAGACGATGTCGTCCCGGCCGGACCGCGACAGCACGCGGAACGCGGCGGGCAGGGATATCTCGCCGAGCAGCAGGTGGTGGTCGGCCGCCTGTACGGAGGAGACCAAGTGGGCGAGCAGGCGCGGTCGTTGGCCCTCCGGGTAAGCGCCCATGTCGAGGGCGAGTGCCTCGGCGCCCTGCCCGCCGCCGCCGAACGTCCCGGACTCCTGGTCGTAGTACGTGTCCGAGAGTGCCCGCGCGCTCGCGTCCGCCTTCGCGCGGTAGGCGGCCGCGTCGTCGTCGTTGCCGAGGACACCCGCGATGTCGCTGAGCGCGTCGACGACGCGCCAGTACCCGTACGTTCCGGAGACGGCCTTGGGGAAGGTCTTGTCCGGGGTGAACCAGTCGCCGAGCGAGTAGTCGAGGATGCCGCCGGAGACCTTCTGCTCCAGGAAGGTCACGTACTTCTTCATCTGCGGGTAGTACGCGCGCAGGGTCTCCTGGTCGCCGTATGTCGTGTAGAGCTGCCAGGGCACGAGGACGAACGCGCCGCCCCAGTTGGCGTCGTTGCGGTAGGTGCCGGCGAGCTCGACGTAGTCGGGGACGGTGGACGGGATGAGCCCGTCGGTGGTCTGCGCGTCGGCCATGTCGCGGACGATCTTGCGGAGGTAGGACCGCATGTCGTAGTTGGCGGCGAGGGTGGGGAAGACGAGCTGGTCCTGTTCGAGCCAGCCGAGTTTCTCGCGGCTGGGGCAGTCGGTGAGGACGCTCATCATGTTGCCCTCGACGGCGCGGCGGGTGATCGAGTGGATCCCGTCGATCAGGTCGTTGGAGCTGGTGAAGGTGCCCGCGGAGGCGTTGTCGGTGCGCAGCACCTTGCCTCGCACGGAGACCGTGGCGCCTTCCGGAAGGCCTCGCAGTTCGACGTAACGGAAGCCGTGGTAACTGAACTTGGGGTGCCAGGTCTCGGTCTTCGCGCCGCCCGTGGTGTAGCTGTCCCACAGGGGTGCGCCGACGTTGCTGATGGACTGGTTGGCGTGTCCGTCCTTGAGGCCCTCGGCCGGGTAGGCGCGGATCGTGGTGCCCTTGGGCGCGGTGACGGTGAGTTCCGGCCAGCCCGCGATGTTGCGGCCGAGGTCGAAGACGCGGCTGCCGGGTGCGGCGCCGGACACCTCGGTGCTCTTGAGGGTCTCGACGACGCGGACGGGTTCGGTCTCGCGGGCGCTGAGGGCGGCGGGGAGATCGGCGGCGTCGACCCGCGCCGCCCGGCCCCAGGTCGCGTGGGAGCGGCCGGGGGCGCGGCGGGCGTCGTAGTCCTCGCCTCCGTACCAGTTGGAGGAGGTGGTCGCGCCGAGTGCGGTGCGCCAGTCGGTGCCGGAGGCGATGCGCCGTACGGTGCCGTCGGCGAGGGTGATCTCCAGCCGGGCGATCAGCTTGGGGTCGGCCTTGTTGCCGTAGAGCTTGCGGTAGCGGTCGGCGGTGGAGAGCTGGTTGGAGATGCCGTTGCCGAGCTCGACGGACAACGAGTTGGCGCCGCCACGCAGTTGGCCTGTCACGTCGTACGTTGCGTACTGGACGCGGTCGGCGAAGTCGGTGTTGGCGGGTTCGAGGACGGCGTCACCGACGGGCCTGCCGTTGACGTTCGCGTCGTAGACGCCGAGCCCGGCCAGGTAGAGGCGGGCCTTGCGGACGCCCTTGGGGAGGGTGAAGTCCTTCGCGAACAGCGGGAGTCCGGAGGGAAGATAGGGCTTCGGCGGCTCCTGGCCGGTGACCTGGGCGGCCGTGGCGTACGGCCCGTCGGCCGCGTCCGCGGTGGCGAGGCTGTAGTCGACGGGGAAGCTGGGGACGCGGCCGTCGTCGGTGAGGACGTCCGCGCGGGGGTACAGGACGACCCGGTCGAAGGTCGTGGTCCCCTTCAGGTCGAGGGTGACGGTGACGGGTGCGTCGGCGCTCTCGTGGGGCAGGCTCGCGTAGCCGGCGGCCTGGTTCCAGGCGCTGTTGGTGATGCCGTCGACGGCCAACTTCGTTTCCCACACCTTGCGTTCGGTGTCGGTCTCGGACGCGGTGACGGTGGCGCCCCGGGCGAGGTCCGTGTCGGGGTCCGCCGAGTCCTTCACCTCGATCTCGGCGAGCTGGAGGCGGTGGGCGAGGGCCGGGAAGTCGTCGGCGAGCGGCAGACCCAGCTTGGTGACGTCGAGCCGTACATAGCGTGCGGTGGTGCGCGGCAGTTCGACGGTCACCGGCTGGACGGTGCGCTTGCTCAACTCCCAGTCCTTGTTGGTGATCCAGTCGGCGGACCAGTCCTGCGCGTCGGTGAGACCTGTCTCGAACACGGCGGGCGCGCTCCAGGCGGCGGCGCGGGCGGCCCCCGGCGACCACAGCTGTACGCGCCAGTACACGCGGGTGCGGGAGCCGATGTCGCGACCGGCGTACGTGGACTGCGGAACGGCCGAGTCGACCTTCCCGGAGTCCCACAGGTCGGCGCGGCCCGCGGCGAGTGCGGCGCGGCTGGTGGCGGCCTGGACGCGGTAGGCGCGCTGGGCGGCGCCGCGCAGCTGCCAGCTCAGTTCGGGCGTGGTGTCGTCGATGCCGAGTGCGGTGGCGAGGTGCTGGGTGCGCAGCGCGGTGGCGGTGCTGCCCGCGCCGGGTGCGGCCGTGGCGGACGGCGCCACGGTGACGAGGGCGGTGAGCGCGGTCGCGAGCAGCAGGGAGTGTCTGCGTCGGGTCATGGCGGAAGCCTCCGGGTTCAAGGACAGGCGTTCAGAGACAGGCGCTCAGGCGCGGGACGGCGCGAGGTCGACGGTGAGGGGTCGGCGGGGGTGCAGGACGACCGGGCCGAGGAGGCCGGACGGCAGCGGTTTGTTGCGTTCGTTGGAGAGGGTGTTGGCGACGCGGACGGCGAGCCGGTTGACGCCGGGCCTGAGTCCTTCCGTCACGTCGACGACGTACGGGGACCAGAGCGCGGGAGCGAACTCCTGACCGTTGACCGTCACTTGAGCGACTTCGCGGACCGTACCGAGGTCGAGCAGCAGGCGGCGTCCGCGCAGCGCGGCGGCGTCCAGGGTGACGTCCTTGGTGTAGGTGCCGCTCCCGGACCACAGCGGCGCGATGTCGCTCCAGCTGCCGAGCGGGCGGGTGACCGGTGCGGCGCCGTCCTGGGCGAGGGTGAGGGTCCAGTCGCCGTCGACGGGGATCGGCGTGAGCGGGTCCGTGACCTTCGCCGTGCCCGTGTAGGTGCGGTCGCCGTCGCGTCCGGTGAGGCGGTGGGTGCCGGGGGCTTCGGCGAGGACGGTCGCGCGCAGGCCCTTTTTGTGGCGCGACACGGCGGTGACCGCCCTGACCTGCACGCCGCCGGTGTCCGTGAGATGCGGGGCGGTCGCGCCCCGGTGGCGTACGACGACGGCGAGGGTCTCGTACGGGTCGAGGACCAGCGGCAGCCTGACGCCGTCCCGGGTGGGCAGGCCGCGTACGGGTGCGGGCCCGACCGTGCCGGTGGCCGGGTCCCACAGTTCGGGCTCGCCGCGGGCGGGCAGCAGGGCTGTGGTGTTCACCCGGGTGCCGCTCTCGTTGTTGAACAGGAACGCGGTGTCGCCGCCGCGTGTGGTGCGCAGGACGCGGACGGCGTCGGCGGCGGGTTCGAGGACGGCGGCCTGTACGGCGGTCTCGCGCACCACCGCGGCGAGAGCGTCCGGGTCGGCGACGCGGGTGGCGCGCTTGTTCCGGAAGAGCGTGGCCAGCTCCCGGGCGAGCGCCGATTCGTCGCCGTCGGCCGCGAGCGCGGGCGGCTCGCCGACCGCGACGACGGTGCCGCCCGAGCGGACGAATGCGGTCAGGGCTCGTGCGGTCGCCGTGTCCAGTACGGGAGTTGCGGGCAGGACGACGAGTTCGTACGCCGCCTTTCCGACGTGCAGCAGCCCCTTCTCGGTCTCCGCGTGCGCGAGCAGCGCCTTGTCCCCGCTGAGCGCGCCCTCGTGGACGAGGTCGAAGTCGACCTGTGCGCGCTCCAGGGCGTAGGCCGCCTCCGCGAAGGCGTCGTCGACCTCGCCCTGTCGGGTGGTGCCGGTGAACTGCTCGGCGGCGCGCTGGGGTTGGAGCAGTGCGGTGCGGGCGGCAGAGGTGCCGCGGCCCAGTTCCATGACGCGGCCGATCCATGCGGAGATCGGCGACATCGTCCACCACCAGGGGTTGCGTGGGCCGATCGGTGGCGCGAAGTAGACGTGCGTCTCGTCGGTCCACAGGGCGTGCAGGACGGCGAGGTTGACGCCGCGGGTGGCGTACGCGCCGACGAGGGCCCGCATGAAGTCCGGGGCGATCTGCCAGCCCATGTTGCCGAACATCTCCATGAGGACGCGCGGCCGGCCGGTCTGGTGGGCGACGGAGGCCGGGTTGCGCGGGTCAGTCGTCGGGGTGTTCAGCTCGTACTCGGCGGTGATGCAGTCGCCGCCCGGCACCTGCGCCCACTGGTTGATCTTGTGGAGGTCGCCGGTGGAGGCGATCCGCTTGGAGGGGGCCGTCTCGTCGTAGAGCGGGTTGGTGATGAGGCGCACGCCGCGTTCGGCGTACCACTCGGACTGCTTCTCGAAGTACCGCGAGAACCGGTCGGACACGGCCTGCCAGTAGCGTCCGCGCAGTACGCGGCCCCGCTCGCCGAGGTCGTCGAAGGCGCTCGCGTACGCACGTCCGGGCTCGGCGTCGACGGCGCCGAGGGCGGCGGCGAGCGTGGGCGACCAGGGGCGGCGCTTGAAGGAGTGCGGCTGGGCGGAGGCGATGAAGGGTTCGTCGTCCCAGAAGCCCTTGATGACGGTGCCGAAGTAGCGGTGGAAGCGGCGGTGGTACTCGCCGGGCACGATGTCGAGGAACAGCTCGACCGGTGCGTCGTCGAGCAGGTCGAGGTAGCCGCGCGCGTAGCCTGTCGAGTCGTCGATGAGGTCGAGACCGCCGAACAGGTCGATCTGCCATTCGCCTTCGGGAACCTGCCAACTCCCCTTGCCTATACGGCCGGTCAGCTCCACGAGGTCGTCGGCGTCGGCCGAGCCGACCGGGCGGGCGGTCGCCGCTGCGGGTGCGGGCGTGCCCTTCGGCGCGGTCCTGGTCGCGAAGGCACCGGCCGCGGACGAGTCGTCGTACGTCTGCGTGTAGAGGGTGGCGCCGTCGGTGCCGGTCACCTTCAGCTCCTCCCACAGGGAGCGCTGCCCGTCGCGGGCGTGCACGCCGACGCTGTGGCGGGTCGACGCGGTGTCGGTGACGCTGCCTTTGTCCTTGGCGTCGAGGGTGACGGAGACCGTGGCCCCGCTCACGGTGACGGCGAGGGTGTGGAACTTCGTCTTGTTGAATCCGTCGGTGCGGGTGGACCGGGCCAGCTGCGTCGCGTCCCCGTCGGCGACGCGCGAGAGGGTGACGACGCCGGTCTGGTCGAACTCGACGAGCAGCCCTTCGCGGCCGTCGGACGAGGCGCGCACCAGCAGTCCGGCGGCGAGGACATCGGGCTTGGCGCTCGCGGTGACGGTGCAGTCGCCCCAGTCGGCGCCCGCGCTCAGCACGGCCGGTCCGGCGAGAACGGCGGCGTCGGCGACGAGCTGCCCGGCGTCGACCCCGACTCCCGTCGTCTCGGTGAGGCTGATGGTGCGCGGCCCCTGGACGACGGCGGTCGACCGCCACAGCCCCTTGAGCCGTAGCTCGGGGTGCGGCTTGTAGGTGCGTGAACCGACGGTGCCGCCGTTCGTGATGAAGTACCCGGCGCGCCCGCTCGGGAAGTGGTTGTCGTTGAACAGCCACACCTTCATGCCGGTCTTCCGGGCGGTCTCCAGGACGTGCCCGACCACGTCGAACCAGCCCTCGGTGAAGAAGGCGGGCTGCATCTCCGCGTTGTCGTAGGGGAAGACGACGACCTCGTAGAGGCCCTTGGCCCGCAGCTCGGCCAGCTGCGTGTCGACGAGTTCGTGGGTGACGGGCCCGTTCCAGTACCAGTACACGGCGGGCCGGCTGTCGCGGCGCGGGTCGGCGAACCCGTCCGCGTCGTAGGTGGCGGCGGCGCGGTCGGCGAAGGCGACGCCGGGCAGGCCGCCGGTGAGGGCGGCGGCGGTGAGCGCGGAGGCGGCGACGAAGCCGCGTCTGGACAGGGCGGAGTGCTGTTCGGGCATGGCGAGGCTTTCTGCGAGAAAGAGAGGGGTGGCTCAGGCGCGGGCGAGCGCCGCGACGTCGGCGGCGGGCAACGCCCTGTTGTGGATGCGGAATCCGGCGACGGCGCCGTGCAGATACGGGTGGCTGGGGTTCTGGGAGCGGCCGAGGTAGTTCCGGGTCGTCGCGCCGAGCAGCAGCGGCGAGGAGACGAAGGCGTCGTTGCGGCCCGCTTCGGCCCCGTCGACGTACAGGACTCCCCCGCCGCCGCCGACGGTGAGCGCGACATGGGCCCAACTCCCGGTCGGCAAGGGCGCGTCGGCGTCGACGAAGTCCTCGCCTTCCATTCCGGCGATCTTCAGCGCGGCGCGGGGGCGCCCGGTACCGGTGCGGGCGGCGAGGAAGAGGTAGGTGGACTTGTGGTAGCCGAGGTCGAAGACGCGTGCCGAGTTCGTCTGGGTGTCGACGCGGACCCACGCGCTGACGGTGAGCTCGGTGAGCCCGGTGATCAGGCCCGGCGGCAGGGCGACATGGCCGTCGACCCCGTCGAGGGTGACGGCGGCGGTGTGCCCGTCGCGGCCGGTGGCCCAGCCGGCGCCGCCGGTGAGGCGGCCGCCGGGATGATGGCCGACGGTGTCCGCGACGGCGCTGCCCGATCCTTCGGCGAGAAGGTAGCGGGCCGTCTCGCGGGGGCGGCCGGGGCGCGGCACGGTCGCGAAGTAGACGTTGTAGTGCTGGTGGTGGATCTGGTGGAAGGGCCGGAGAGAGACGGCGCCGCCGCCGACTTCGAATGCCGTGAACTCAGCTCCCCCTCGGCCGACTTGACGCACCGAAGCGCGGTCGAGAGCCTGGATGGTGGGCGAGTCGGCGGTGCCGTACGCGCCGGCGAGGACCAGCGGCCCGTAGGTGAGGGCCTGGACGTGCGGGTTGTCGGGGGCGGGCCGCCAAGTCAGGGCGCGGGGGAAGGTGAGCTCGACCGTGTCGCCCGTCTTCCAGTGCCGGTCGAGGGACAGGTACGAGCCCGGCACGGCGTCGGACGTGTCGACGGCCCGCCCGTTGACGCTCACCCGGGCGGTGAGAGGCCGGTCGGCGTCGGCCAGCCAGGCGGGGATGCGCACCTTGAGCCGGAAGCGGGCCGCGCCCCGGGTCACGGTGATCCGCACGGGACCGCTGGTCACCGGGTCACCGCCTGTCTGACGCAGCGTCACACCAGTTTCACGCCAGTGCACTTCGGACGGAATGAACAGGTTCACGTACAGCTCGGCGCGTCCCGCACCGGCTGTCCTGAAATAGATGGTGTCCGCGAACTTCGTGTGCGTCTCCAGGCCGGTGCCGTGGTCGCAGGAGAAGTTGTCGTAGTCACCGCTGTAACTGCCGGGCGCGGAGCCGAGCCCGCCCTTGGGCTGCCGCTGTGAACCCGCCCAGAGGCCGGTGTAGTAGGTGACGAAGCCGTGCGCGGAGTCGGGGTCCTGCTCGCCGAGCATCTGGTTGTACAGGGCCCACTCGTGCTGGTCCATGTACGCGGCGTTGGCCGGATCGTGCAGGAAGAGACGGCGGCCCAGCTTGAGCATGTTGTACGTGTTGCAGTTCTCGCAGGTCTCTTCGGAGAGGCGGCTGACGATCTCGCCGGGCGGCCCGAAGAACTCCTGGTTGGCGTTGCCGCCGATGGCGTACGAGTGGTCGCGGACAACGATGTCCCAGAAGTGCGCGGCGATCGAGCGGTAGCGGTCCTCGCCCGTCGCGTCGTACATCCGGGCCGCGCCCACGACCTTGGCGATCTCGGTGTTGGCGTGGTGTCCGTCGAGTTCGTCGCGTCCGGCGGCGAGCGGCGCGAACAGGTCCTCCTGGTCGAAGCGGCGCGCGGTGCGCAGCGCGGTCGCGTCACCGGTGGCCAGATGGAGGGCGGCGAGGACTTCGTTCATGCCGCCCCACTCGACGCGCAGGACGTTGCGCACCCGGGTGTCGTCCAGCGGGGCCATCCGCTTCTCGACCCAGCCGGCCATGGCGGTCACCACGTCGAGGGCCTGCCGGTTCCCGGAGAGCCGGTACTGGTCGAGGAGTCCGGCCATGATCTTGTGGATCGTGTAGTACGGCGCCCAGGGCTTGCCGCCCGCCTCCAGGTCCGTGAAGACCTGCTCCGGGAAAGCCGAGAGGTAGCCGTCGGTGAATCCGGCGGCGGGCGCGGCCTGTTGGCACTCGGCGAGCGCGTTCACGAGGTACCGGGCCTTGTCGGCGTACTCCTTGTCGCCCGTGTTGGCGTGGGCGAAGGCGAGGCCCGAGAGGAGATGTCCGGTGGTGTGGCCGCGCAGTTGGACGTCGGGGGCCTCCCAGCCGCCGCAGGGCTCGGCGGCCGATGGCAGGCCGGCGTTCGCGCGGAAGGTGTGCAGCAGCCGGTCGGGGTCGATCGCCTTCAAGTAGGCGCAGGTACGCCGCATGTTGGCGCGGAACGGGCTGTCGAGGAGCGTCACGTCGGAGAGCGGGAACTCGGCGAGCGGCGCGCGGGGCGCGCGAGCCCCTGCCCCTGCCCCCGAGACCTGGGTGGCGGCTGCCGCCACCCCACCTGTTCCCACGCCCAGCGCGGCGGCCCCCGCCACCGCGCCCGTTCCCGCGACGAAGTGTCGTCTCGTCACCTGTGGTCCGGGCATGCGGCGGCTCCTTTGCGCGTCCGTACGGGAGGGGGAGAGCGGCGTGGGGGGGCTCGCCACGAGGGCGTCGGCCAGGGCGACTTGAATCGTTTCGCTCGGCACCGTCGGCAACTTTGCGCGAGGCCGCATCACCTGTCAATCCGCTTGCACAGGTGCGTTTGGTGCACACCTCTTGCCACTGGTCACAGCTGCACGTAGGTTCCTGCACCCCACATTGAATCGTTTGAACCGTTCAACTCCCCTGTGACCAGGGACGAGGAGAGTCATGAGCCTGCGCCGTCGGACCGTGCTGAGAATGGGCGCCCTCGCCGGGGCCGCGACGGCGTTGCCGTTGCCCGGTGCGGCGACGGCTCTCGCACAGGGTTCCGCGGTGGGGAGGCCGGCGGGGGGCCTGCGCGACCCGGCGCCCGCCGTACGCCCCAAGTTCCGCTGGTGGTGGCCCGACGCGCTGGTCGACACCGGCGAGATCGCCCGTGAGATCCGGGCGATCGCGGCGGCCGGCTTCGGCGGTGTGGAGATCGCGGCGGTCACGCACAGCATGGACGAGCAGCTGGACACCGTGCGCTACGGCTGGGGCACCACGGCCTGGCGGTCCGCGATAGAAGCGGCGCTGCGCGAGGCGAAGAGGCACGACGTGGTGGTGGACCTGACGATCGGCCCCGCGTGGCCCGCCGCGGTCCCGTCGATCACACCGGACAGCAAGGGCGCCGCACAGGAACTCGCGCACGGGATCGCCCTCGTGGAACCCGGGACGGCGTACGAGGGCCCGGTTCCGGCCGCCGTGAACGCTCCCGAGGACGGCGTCACCGACCAGCGGCTGCTGCTCGTACAGGCGGTGCGGGTCACGGCGGGCGGCTCACCGACGGCCGTGCCCGTCCCTCTCGACCAGGCCACCGTCACCGACGTCACCGACCTGGTCACCGGCGGGCGGCTGGCCTGGACACCGCCCGACGACGGTGCGACCTGGCTGCTGGTGGCGTACTGGGAGCGCGGTTCCGGCCAGCGCCCGGAGGGCCGCGACCACACCACTCCCCTCGCCTACGTCGTGGACCATTTCAGCGACGCGGGCACGCGCGCGGTCACCGACTTCTGGGAAGGGCACATCCTCACCCCCTCGATCCGCGGGCTGCTCAAGGCGACGGGCGGCACGCTCTTCGAGGACTCCATCGAGATCGAGACGGACGCGACGCTGTGGACCCCGGCGCTGCCCGCCGAGTTCGAGCGGCGCATGGGCTATTCGCTCCTGCCCTACCTCGCGACGTTCATCGAGAAGAAGGAGAAGTACGTCTTCAGCTTCGGCTCGTCGCTCGACAAGGCGATCCGGCGCGACGTGATGGAGGTCGTCACCGAGCTGTACGTCGAGCACCACCTGCGCCCGCTGCAGAAGTGGGCGCACACGCTGGGCCTGAAGCTGCGCATCCAGCCGTACGGCCTGGAGACCGACGCGATCTACAAGTCGGCGCTCCTGGATGTCACCGAGGGCGAGTCGCTCGGTTTCAAGAACCTCGACGATTTCCGCTGCCTGGCGGGCGGCCGGGACATGGGCGGCAGGCCGCTCGTGTCGAACGAGGCGGGCGGCACCGCGGGCGGCGCCTACTCCACGACCTGGTCCGACACGCTGAAGAAGCTGGTCACGCAGTACGCGGCCGGGGTGAACCAGGCCGTCTTCCACGGCTTCGCCTACGCGGACGCGCCGGGCGCCGCATGGCCGGGCTTCGCCGCGTTCTCGCCGTACAAGGGGGCCGCCGGGTACGGCGAGGCATGGGGCCCGCGCCAGCCGCTGTGGCGGCACACCCCGCAGGTCGCGGACTTCCTGGCCCGGATCCAGAGCGTCCTGCAGACCGGTGTGAACAAGGTCGACATCGGAGTGCTCCGGCAGAAGGGCTACGCGGGTTCAGGGCTCGGGGCACCCTGGTTCACCAGCGACGGCGTGCCGGTCGGCTGGACGCACACCTTCCTCAGCCCGCGCCTCCTGGACCTGCCGTCGGCAGTGGTCAGGGGCGGGCGGTTCGCACCGGACGGGCCCGCGGTCAAGGCGCTGCTCGTCGACGGCGACATCATGATCAACCGGGAGCACACGCTCCAGCTCGACGTCGCCGAGAAGCTGCTGGGGTACGCCCGCGCGGGTCTGCCGGTCATCCTGATCGGCGACTGGTCGGACGCCCATGTCCCGGGCCTGGCCGGCCCCGGCGACAACGATCGGCTGCGTCAACTCCTCGTGCGGCTCCAGGCATTGAAGACGGTCCATGTGGTCGCCGACCGGCCCGACGTGCCCGAGGCCATCGCCGCGCTCGGCCTCACGCGCGACGTCGAGTACGCCCAGTCGTCGATGCTCCTCAACGCCCACCGCGCGGACGCGGACGCCGACTACTACTTCTTCGCCAACGACGCGGTCAGCAAGAAGGGCTCGACCGGCACCCGCATCACCCACGACGTCACGCTCACCGCACACGTGAAGGGCGCCGTCCCCTACCGCCTCGACCCGTGGACCGGCACGCTCACGCCGCTCGCCCTGTACAGGCGCCTCGCCGACGGCCGGCTCCGCCTGACCGTGGACCTGCGGCCGGGCGCGGTCACGGTGGTGGTCCTGGCCCGCCCCTCGGGCGACGTTCCCCGGCGGCACGCCACCGAGACGGGGGCCGACGACGTCCGCGTACGCGAGGGCGGGCGCCTTGAGATCCGGGCGTCGGCGGCGGGCACGTACACGACCACCCTCGACACCGGGCGCACCGTCTCGACGAAGATCGGCGCGGTCCCCGCCCCCGTCGCCCTCACCTCCTGGAAGCTGACCGTCGACGACTGGCGGCCCGGCGCGAGCGCCACCGAAACCGCCCACGAGCGGCACGAGTTGACGCTCGACGCGCTCGCGCCCTGGACGGGACTGCCCGGCCTTGAGGACGTCTCCGGCATCGGCACCTACCGCGCCACCGTGCGGCTCGGCCGGGAGTGGACGGCGGCGCACGGCGCGTCGCTCGAACTCGGCGGCGTCTTCGACACCTTCACCGTGCGCGTCAACGGGCACGACCTGCCGCCCGTCGACCAGCTGACCCGCGTCGCCGACCTCGGCAGCCTCCTGCGGCCTGGCGCCAACACGATCGAGATCGAGGTGGCGACGACCCTGCTGAACCGGCTCCGCGTCGCCCGCCCGGCCGTGTTCGGCGGCGGCAAACGGCAGGAGCGGCACCTCCCAGCACCGTCAACCGCTCCCCCACCATCACAGAGCGCCTTCACAGCGCACCTTCACCGTCGAAGGGAAACCTGACAGATGAGCAGCGACATCCGCCGCAGGACCGTGCTCGCCGCGACCGCGGGCGCTGTGCCCGTCGTGGCCGCCGCCGGCACGTTCGCGAGCACCGCACCCGCCCAGGCGGCGCCCCCCGCCCCGGTGAGCGACGGCGGCGCCGTCACCGGATTGACCGTCGAGCACCTCGCTCAGCCGCTCGGGACGGACGCCGCCCGCCCCCGCTTCGGCTGGCGCCTCGGATCGCAGGCGCGCGGGCATGCGCAAGGCGCGTTCCGGATCCGGGTCGCGTCGTCGGCCGCGAAGCTCGCCGGGTCGCGGCCCGACGTCTGGGACAGCGGCCGGGTGGCGTCGTCCGACTCGGTCGCCGTGCTGTACGACGGGCCCGAACTCAAGCCGTCCGTACGGTACTTCTGGACAGTGTCGGTCTGGGACGCCAAGAACCGCCCGGTCGGCACCGCGCCCGCCGCGTCGTTCGAGACGGGGCTGCTGAGCACCGACGGCGTCACCAACTGGGACGGCGCGCAGTGGATCGGCATGAAGGGCAAGACCCCGAACTCGGCGGGCGCGCCTCTGGTCCGCTGCGAGACACCGCTGCGCAAGGGCAGGATCAGCGAGGCGCGCCTGTACGTGACCGCGCTCGGCGTCTACGAGGCGTATGTGAACGGTGAGCGCGTCACCGTTCCGCAGGACGGCGGCCGCACCGTCGAGCTGCTCACGCCGGGCTGGACGAACTACGACATGACCGTGAACTACCTGACGTACGACGTCTCGGACCTGGTCGCGGCCGGCCGGCCGGTGACGCTCGCCGCGGTCCTCGGCAACGGCTGGTACAACGCGCGCGTCTCGGAGGGCAGTGCCTACTACTCGAAGGACGGCAACCCGCTCGCGTTCAAGGCCAAGCTCCTGCTCCGCTACGCCGACGGCTCCACGCAGAGCATCGTCACGAAGCCGGGCGACGGCTGGAAGGCCACCGACACGGGCCCCTACCGCGCCGACGACATCTACGACGGGCAGACGTACGACGCCCGCATGGAGTTGGACGGCTGGGCGGCGAACGGCTTCGACACCAAGGGGTGGGCGGAGGTCGAACAGGTCGGCTACGCCGCGAAGTTCCCCGACGCGAAGCTCACCGCGTATCCCGGCGAGAGCGCGCGCCTGATGGCGAAGTGGGACCGTCGCCCGCAGTCCCTCACGGTCTACAGCGAGGTCACCGGCGCGTCGTCGAGCGCCAACGGCAAGGGCCGCGTCGTGCCCGACCCGGCCCGCTCGACGAGCGGCGTTCCGGGCCCCGTCGCCCTGCGCGCCGGCGACACCGCCGTCTTCGACCTCGGCCAGAACATGGTCGGCGTCCCCCGCTACACCCTGCGCGGCCCGGCGGGCGCCCAAGTCGTCGTCAAGTTCGCCGAGATGCTCAACGACGACAGTGCGGGGGCGGACGGCCCGGTGGGCTCGGTGTACCGCGCGAATCTGCGCAGCGCCAAGGCCACGAGCACGTACGTCCTCAAGGGCGCGAAGGGCGGCGAGACGCACCAGGACTCGCTCACCTTCTACGGCTTCCGCTATGTGTCGGTGGAGGTGACGACGCCCGGCGCCGAGGTCACCGTCTCCGGTCTGACGGGCAAGGTCGGTACGTCGGCCATCCGTGACACCGGCAGCGTCAGCACCGACGACGACTCCATCAACCAGCTCATCAGCAACGTGCGTTGGGGCCAGCGCGGCAACTATCTGTGGGTGCCGACCGACTGCCCGCAGCGCGACGAGCGCCTCGGCTGGACCGGCGACACCCAGGTCTTCTCGAACACCGGCCTCTACAACACGGACGCCGTCGCGTTCCTCAGCCACTTCGAGTCCATCCTGATCGAGTCGCAGAAGATCTACGGGGTGGACGGCGCCCAGTTCACCGCGGTGGCGCCGGGCAACCGGTACAACGCGGCGGCGCCGTGCAGCGGTTGGGCCGACTGCGGCGTGATCGTGCCGTGGACGGTGTGGCAGATGAGCGGCGACGCCACCATCGTCGACCGCAGCTGGGACGCGATGGTCCGCTACATCGACTGGATCCGGCAGAAGGGCGGGGACACCTACGCGGGGCAGGGCGCGATCTTCGCCGACTGGCTCGCGTTCCAGAACACCGGCACCCAGCTGATGAGCGACGTCTACTACGCCTACAGCGTGCGGCTGATGGCGCAGATGGCGCGGGCCACCGGGCGCACCGCCGAGGGCAAGGCGTACGACGATCTCCTCGGCAACATCCGGCGCGCGTTCATGGCCAAGTACGTGGAGACCGACGGCGACAAGATCACCGTACGGTCGAGCCTCGGCGGCAAACCGCAGATGGGCGGTGAGCCCGAGGACAACAGCCAGTCCGCGCTGCTGTGGGTCCTCAAGCTCGGCTTCTACGACACGCAGGCGCAACGGCGTGCGCTGGTGGGCCTGTTGGCGCACAACATCGGCAACGACGCCGCGTACAAGGCGGCCCACCCCGACAGCGCGCGCGTCGCGTACGCGGAGAACACCCTGTCGGTCGGCTTCCTCGGCGTGAACGTCCTCGCGCCCGTCCTGACCGATGAGGGCCGCGCCGACCTCGCGTACAAGCTGCTCCACCAGAACGCCATGCCGTCGTGGCTGTACTCGGTGGAGAACGGCGCGACGACGGTGTGGGAACGCTGGAACTCGTACTCGAAGGAGGACGGTTTCGGTCCCGTCGAGATGAACTCCTTCAACCACTACTCCTACGGCGCGATCGCGGAGTGGATGTACGCATACATGGCGGGCATCGCCCGCGACCCCGACCACCCCGGCTTCCAGAAGTTCCGCCTCCAGCCGCATCTGGACCCGACGGGCGGCATCACCCGCGTGACGGGCCGTCACCTGTCCCCGTACGGCGAGATCACGAGCGCGTGGTCGCTGGCCAAGGACGGGACGCTGACCTACGAGGCCGTCGTCCCCGCGAACAGCGAGGCGACTCTGAGCCTGCCCGCGGTCTCGGCGTCCGCCGTACGTGAGGGGCGCACCCCGCTGGCCTCGGTGGCCGGGGTGCGGTTCGTCGGCTTCGAGGACGGCACGGCCACGTACCGGCTGCCGTCCGGGCGGTACCAGGTGACCAGCACGGTGCGCTGACGCGTACCCGAGCACGCGGGTGAGGGGCCGGACGGGCGCGTCCGGCCCCTCACCCATGCCCCTCACCCACCCCGGGGGGTGACGCGGATCACAACTGAAGAACCCTTGACGGCTCCTCGTTCAAACCGGTTTAGTCGGCCCCGTTCAGCGATTCAAACCGGTTTGAACGCGGGCCGCTCCGGCGGCCCGTCGAGAGGGAGTCCGCCGCCATGGCACGCAAGCCCACCATCGCCGACGTCGCACAGCGTGCCGGCGTCTCGCGCGCCACCGTGTCGTTCGCCCTCAACAACCGGCCCGGAGTCGCCGAGGAGACCAAGGCCCGGATCATGGCCGCAGCCGCCGAGCTCGGCTGGACGCCCAGCCGTCCGGCGCGGGCCCTGTCGCTGGGCAAGGCCGGGGCCTTCGGGCTCGTCCTGGCCCGCGAGCCGGAACAGATCGGCACGGACCTCTTCTTCCCCGCGTTCATCGCGGGTGTCGAAACCGTGATCGGGCAGCGCGGCGACGGGCTCATGGTGCACGTCACCACGCCCGAGCGGGAGCGCGGCGTGTACGAGCGGATGGCGGCGGAGCGGCAGGTGGACGGCGTCCTCCTGACCGACCTGCGCAGCGACGACCCGCGCCCCGCGCTCCTGCAAGAGCTCGGACTGCCCGCCGTCGTGGTCGGCCGGCCCGAGTGGGGGGACGGTCTGACGGCGGTCAGCCTCGACGACGAGCCCGCCTACGCGGCAGCGGTCCGGCGCCTCGCCGACCTGGGGCATCGCGCGATCGCCCACGTCGAGGGCCCCAGGGAACTGCGGCACGCGGGGCGGCGCCGACTGGCCTGGGAACAGACGCTGGCCGCGCTCGGACTGCCCGAAGGGCCCGTACGTCCCGGCGGGTTCAGCGCCGAGGGCGGCGCCCGCGCCACCCGGGAACTCCTCGCCCTCGCCGAACCGCCGACCGCGATCGTCTACGGCAACGACCTGGCCGCCATGGCCGGGCTCTCGGTCGCCCAGGAACTGGGCGTCCGCGTGCCGGACCAGCTCTCCGTCGTCGGCTACGACGACACCCCGCTGACCCGCTACACCTACCCGCCGCTCGCCTCCGCCCGTGCGGACGCCCGCGGCTGGGGCGAGGCGGCGGCCCGCGCCCTGGACGCGGTCATCGCCGAGGGCGTGGTGGAGCACGTGGAGCTGGCGCCCGCCGAGTTCGTGCCCCGCGCCTCGATAGGGCCCGCCCCACGCCGCTGACGCGGGGACACCACGTTCCGGTCGCGTTCGCGCCGACCGGCCATTGCGCACGGCGACGAGGCCGCGCGTGAACAGTTCGGAGATCCATCATGTTGAGGAGAACGGCGTACGCGCTGCTCGTACTCGCGCTCGCGGGCACGGCGACAGCCTGTGGCCGGTCGGCACCGGATCCGGCCACCGCCGCGGACGCGCGCGGCCCGATCACCGTCTGGCTGTCCAACAACGCGCAGGAAGTGCAGTGGGGCAAGGCCATGGTGGCGGCATGGAACAAGCACCATCCCGGCCAGCACGTCACCGCGCAGCAGATTCCGGCGGGCAAGACGTCCGAGGAGGCGATCAGCGCCTCGATCATCGCCGGGACCAGCGCTTGTCTGGCCTTCAACACCTCACCGGCGGCGGTGCCCACGTTTCAGAAGCAGAACGGGCTCGTCTCCCTGAGCGACTTCCCCGACGGTGACGCGTACATCACGAAGCGCGGCGGTTCCCTCACCGGCCAGTACAAGTCGGCCGACGGAAAGTTCTACCAACTGCCCTGGAAGAGCAACCCCGTGATGATCCTCTACAACAAGAAGCTGTTCAAGAAGGCCGGTCTCGATCCCGAGCACCCGAAGCTCGCGACGTACAAGGAGTTCCTCCAGACGTCGCGCACGCTCGTGCACAGCGGCGCCGCGAAGGCCGCGATCTGGCCGTCGCCCAGCAGCGACTTCTTCCAGCCCTGGTACGACTTCTACCCGGCGTTCGCCGCGCAGAGCGGCGGCAAGCAGCTCATCGAGAACGGCAAGCCGCAGTTCGACTCGCCCGCGGGACGTCACGTCACCGATTTCTGGCGGACGTTGTACAAGGAGAAGCTGGCCCCGCAGGAGGCCTACCCGGGCGACTCGCTCAACGACGGCAAGGCCGCGATGGCCACGGTCGGGCCGTGGGCGGTCTCCGCGTACAAGAACAACGTGGACATCGGTGTCGCGCCGGTGCCGACCGCCGACGGCGGCGCGGGAAAGTACTCGTTCAGCGACGAGAAGTCCGTCTCCATGTTCAGCTCCTGCGAGAACCGGGGCACGGCCTGGGACCTGCTGAAGTTCGCGACCTCCGCGCAGCAGGACGGCGCCTTCCTCACCGCCACCGGTCAGATGCCGATGCGCACCGACCTGACGTCGAAGTATCCCGGCTTCTTCACGGCGGAGCCGACGTACAAGGCCTTCGCCGAGCAGGCCGAGCACGTCGTGGAGGTGCCGAACGTGGCGGGCTCCGTCGACATCTGGCAGACCTTCCGCGACGCGTGGACGAAGTCGGTCGTCTTCGGCCGCGAGTCGACCCGCTCGGCGCTGCGGGACGCCTCGTCCGACATCACCGGCCTGATCAACGAATACGGGGACCCGTCATGAGCTCCCTCACCCGGCCCGCTCCGCGCAAGGGCCGTACCGGCTCACGGATCGGCGCGCTGTTCGTGTCGCCGTACGTACTGTTCATCCTGGTGGTCTTCGCCGTCCCGCTGGTCTACACGGTGTGGATCTCCTTCCACCGCTTCTACTTCACGGCGCCCGGCACCGACATCGACTCGCCCTGGGTGGGTCTGGCGAACTACCGGGACGTCTTCACGGACCCCGTCGTCGGCCAGGCGTTCCTCAATATCGCGATCTTCCTGATCATCAACGTGCCGCTCACGGTGGGCGTCTCCCTGGTGCTGGCCTCCGCGCTGAACGCGAAAATACGCGGCCGTACGTTCTTCCGTGCCGCGTTCTACCTCCCGTACGTGACCGCGAGCGTCGCCCTTGTCGCCGTGTGGCAGTTCCTGTTCGGCTCGGACGGGTTCGTCAACCAACTGCTCGGCTCGCACGCGCCCGATCCGTCGTGGCTGGTCAACTCGCATCTGGCGATGCCGATGATCGCCGTGTTCGTCACCTGGAAGCAGCTCGGCTTCTTCGTGATGCTGTACCTGGCGGCGCTGCAGAACGTCGGGGGCGAGCTGTACGAGGCGGCCTCCGTCGACGGCGCGGGCCCTGTCCGGAAGTTCTTCTCGGTGACAGTGCCCGGCGTGCGGCCCGCGACGACGCTCGTCGTGATCTACGCGATCATCACCGGCGCCAACCTGTTCAGCGAGCCCTACCTGCTGACCGGGGGCGGCGGCCCCGACCACGCCTCCACCTCACCGGTGCTGCTGATGTACCAGAAGGGCATCGAGCAGGGGCACCCCGACTTCGCGGCCGCGCTCGGCGTGGTCCTCATCGCCTTCGTCATGGTCGTCTCGCTCGTCGCCCGCAAGCTCTCCGAGAGGGGCAACTGACATGCGTGGAACGCTCGGCGGGAAGATCCTGCGGTACACCCTGCTCTCGCTCGGTGCGCTCGCCTTCCTCTTCCCCTTCTACTACATGGTCGTCGGCTCACTGCGCGGGACCACGGCCGGCGACCTCTCCGCGGCCGTCCCCTCCGGCCTGACCGGCGCCAACTACACCGCCATCAACGGCGCGATCTCGCTGGGCCGTTCGCTCCTCAACTCGGGGATCATGACGATCGGCGTCCTGGTCTGCACCCTCGTCTTCGGTGTGCTCGCCGGATACGGTCTCGCCGTCCTGCGCTTCCGCGGCAAGGGCGCCGTCTTCGGCGCGCTGCTGCTGGTGCAGATGGTCCCCTTCCAACTCCTCACGCTGCCGCTGTACGTCCTGGTCGTCCGCGACTACGGGCTCGGCGACAACTACCTCGGCATGATCCTGCCGTTCGCGATCAACTCCACAGCGGTGTTCCTGTTCCGCCAGTTCTTCCTCTCGATGCCGGTGTCCCTCTTCGAGGCGGCCCGTATCGACGGCGCGAGCGAACTGCGCATCCTGTGGCGGATCGCGCTGCCGATGGCCCGGCCCGCGGTGCTCACCGCGCTGCTGCTCACCTTCATCGGGCCGTGGAACGAGTTCCTGTGGCCGTTCCTCGTCACCAAGAACGCCGACATGCAGCCCCTCGCGGTCTCCCTCGCCAGCTTCCTCTCCAACCTCCAGGGCACGGTCGCCAATCCGGCGGGCGCCCTGCTGGCCGGCGCCGTCGTGCTGGCCGTCCCCGCGGTGATCCTGTTCCTGCTGTTCCAGCGCCACTTCACCTCGACCGACATCGACTCTGCGACCAAGGGCTGAACTTCTCCATGAGCACCACCACCGAAGGCACCGCAATCCCGTACCGCCTCGTCCGCAAGGGCGTCGTCATGTCGCCGCTGGCCGGCGAGGCGAACGAGGCCGACGGCGTCCTCAACCCCGCCGCGGGCCGCACCCCGGACGGCACGCTGCACCTGCTGCCGCGCCTGGTCGCGGAGGGCAACGTCTCGCGGGTCGGCCTCGCCGAGGTCACCTTCGACGAGGCGGGCGTCCCGAACGGCGTCGAGCGCCGCGGCGTCGTCCTCTCCCCCGACGAGGGCTGGGAGCGCGGCAAGAACAACGCCGGCGTCGAGGACCCGCGGGTCACCTGGGTGCCGTCGCTCGGCACGCACGTGATGTCGTACGTCGCCTACGGCCCGCTCGGCCCGAAGCCCGCGCTCGCCGTGTCCGAGAACCTGACCGACTGGATCCGCCTCGGCCCGATCCAGTTCCAGTACCAGGCCGACCTGGACACCGACCTCAACCTCTTCCCGAACAAGGACGTCGTCCACTTCCCCGAGCCCGTGCCGGGCCCGGACGGCGAGATGGCCTACGCGATGCTGCACCGCCCGATGTGGGACCTCGGCTGGTTCCGTCCCGGCGAGGGCGTGCACCTGCCCGCCGGTGTCACCGACGAGCGCCCCGGCATCTGGATCTCGTACGTGCCGGTCGCCGAGGTCGAAGCGGACATCCGCGCGCTGACCCGGCCGCGCGATCACCGGCTCGTGGCGCTCTCCGCGTTCCCCTGGGAGGAGCTGAAGATCGGCGGCGGCCCTGCCCCGATCCGGGTCCCCGAGGGCTGGCTGCTGATCCACCACGGCGTCTCGGGCACCATCGACAACCCGTGGGAGCAGAACCAGAAGGTGTCGTACGCGGCGGGCGCGATGATCCTCGACCCGGCCGACCCGTCACGGGTGATCGCCCGCTCAGACCAGCCGCTGATGGCGCCGGAGACCGAGGAGGAGCGCTCGGGCACCGTCCCGAACGTCGTCTTCCCGACCGCGATCGAGAAGATCGACGGCGAGCTGTACGTCTTCTACGGCATGGCCGACGCGCACATCGGCGTCGCCCTCCTGGAGCGCACGGAGCACACGGCATGACCGGCGGCGCCCACGCACCGCTCGGCATCGGCCTCGTCGGCTGCGGCGGGTTCGCGGAGTTCGTGCTCGACGCCGTGGCCGGTCTGCCGGGCCTGCGCCTGGCCGCGGTCGCCGACCCGTCGCCCGACCGGGCGGCCCGGCTCGGCGCGCGGCACGGTGTCCCGGCGCTCGCCTCCCTTGACGAGCTGCTCGAACGAGACGACGTGGCAGCCGTGTTGATCGCCACGCCGCCCGCCACCCATGCGGCGATGGCCCTGACCGCGCTGCGTGCGGGGCGCCACGTCTTCTGTGAGAAGCCGCTCGCCACCACGACCGGGGACGCGGCGGCGGTCGCCGCCGAGGCGCGTCGCTCGGGCCGCGTCCTGGTCGTGGACCATGTGCTGCGCTACAACCCGCTGCTGCGGGCCGTGGAGCGGCTGACCGCACAGGGGCTGCTCGCGCCCGCGCGCCGCTTCCTGTTCGAGAACGACGCCTCCGACGAGGATCTGGGCCCCGACCACTGGTTCTGGGACCCGGCGCACAGCGGGGGCATCTTCATCGAGCACGGCGTCCACTTCTTCGACGCCGCGCGGGCGCTGCTCGGTTCGGACCCGGTCGGTGTCCGGGCGACGGCCGTGCGCCGCCCCGGCGGCCCGGTCGACATGGTGAGCGCGGATGTCGTCCATCCCGGCGGGGTGCTCGCCTCGCACCTGCACTCCTTCACTCACGCGCACCGCGCGGAGCGTCAACTCATGCGCCTCGACCACGGGTTCGCGGAGACGAGAATCAGCGGCTGGATCCCGGTCCACGCGGAGTTCTCGGCCTGGACGGACGACGACGGGGCCCGCCGTTGGGCACAACTGCCTCATGCCCTGAACGAGTTGACGCGCGTCGACGGTTTCCGGGCGCACGGTGAGGAGCGCCTCACCGTGCACGTCGAGCGGGACGCGGGTTCCGCCGCGCCGGCCCGCGGACGCGGCGAGGAACGCAGGGTGCCGCACCACGTGCGCGCCGTCCTCGACCTGGGCGGCGAGGCCCGCAAGCCGTACGTGTACGCGCAGAGCGTGCGCGCGGCCATGGCCGATCTGGTGCGGGCGGTGCGCGAGGGCACCGCCCCGGTGGCGGACGCCGCCGGCGGGCTCGCCGCCGTCGCGGTCGCCGAGGCGGCCACGGTCGCCGCCGACACAGGTGTCGCCCAGCCGGTGCCCCACATCTCCCTGGAGGTCTCGGCGTGAGCTGGTGGCGGGACATGGTCTGTTACGAGGTCTACCCGCGCGCCTTCGCGGACTCGAACGGCGACGGGGTCGGCGATCTCCCCGGGGTGACCGCGCGTCTGGAGCACATCAAGGACCTGGGCGCGGACGCCGTGTGGATCACGCCGTTCTATCCGTCGCCGCTGGCCGACGGCGGCTACGACATCGCCGACTACACAGGTGTGGCCGGAGATCTCGGCACCGCTGAGGATTTCACCGAACTGACCCTGCGAGCCCACGAGTTGGGCTTGAAGCTGCTGGCCGACCTCGTGCCGAACCACACCTCCGACCAGCATCCGTGGTTCCGGGCCGCGCTCGCGGCGGCCCCCGGTTCGGCGGAGCGACAGATGTACCTGTTCCGGCCGGGCCGGGGCGCGGACGGTGAACTGCCGCCCAACGACTGGCAGTCGGCGTTCGGCGGACCGGCCTGGACCCGGGTGCCGGACGGCGAGTGGTACTGCCATCTGCATGCCCCCGAACAGCCGGACCTCGACTGGCGTAACCCGAAGGTGCGGGACGCGTTCACCGGCGTACTGCGGCACTGGCTCGACCGGGGCGTGGACGGCTTCCGCGTCGATGTGGCGCACGCCCTGTTCAAGGCGGAGGGGCTGCCGGACGCGGGCCCCGGACAGCACACCGACCCGTGGCGCAACCACCTGATGCCGTACTACGACCAGGAGGAGCTGCACCCGCTCTACCGCGAGTGGCGGGCGCTGCTCGACACGCATCCCGCGCCGCCCGGCGCGGTGGCGCCGCCGGACCGGGTGATGGTCGCCGAGTCGGCCGTCTTCGACCCGGCGCGGCTCGGCCGGTACATCAGGCACGACGAGATGCACCAGGCCTTCAACTTCGCGTTTCTGGAGGCAGCTTGGGACGCGGTGGAGTTGCGCGCGGTCGTCGACGGTTCGTACGCCGTGCCGGGCAGCGCCGTCACCTGGCTGCTCTCCAGCCATGACGCGGTCCGCCCGGCGACCCGGCTCGGCTCGCTGCGCCGCGCCCGTGCGGCCGCGCTGCTGATGCTGGCGCTGCCCGGATCCGCGTACCTCTACCAGGGCGAGGAGCTCGGCCTGCCGCAGGCGGAGATTCCCGATGACCGCATCCTCGACCCGCTGTGGGAACGCTCGGGCCGCACCGAGCGCGGCCGCGACGGCGCCCGGGTACCGCTGCCCTGGTCCGGCGAGCACGCGCCGTACGGGTTCAGCACGGCTGCGCCCGGCGGGACGTGGCTGCCGCAGCCCGACGGCTGGGCCGCACTGACCGTCGCCGCGCAGCAGCGGGACCCGGCGTCGACGCTCGCCCTGTACCGGAAGGCGTTGCGCCTGCGCCGCGCGCATCCGGCGCCGGACCCCACGGCGCCGCCCGCCTGGCTCTCCGCGCCGGACGACCCGGTGCTCGCGTTCCGGCGCGGCGAGCTGGTCTGCGTCGTCAATCTCGGCGCGGAGTCCGTACCGCTCGGGCTGCCGGGCCGCCCGGCGCTGGCGAGTGGCCCGCTCGACGGGGACCGGCTGCCGCCCGACACCGCCCTGTGGCTGATCGACCCCTCTTGTGAAGGACGCGCCGATGACCTCTGACCCGACTTCCCGCACCGATCTGTCCGGGCTCGTGAAGGCGTACGACGTGCGTGGCGTCGTTCCCGACCAGTGGGACGAGTCGACGGCCGAACTGTTCGGGGCCGCGTTCGTGCGCGTCACGCGGGCCGACGCGATCGTGACGGGCCATGACATGCGTCCCTCGTCCCCCGGTCTCGCCCGGGCGTTCGCCCGCGGGGCCGCCGCACAGGGCGCCGACGTCACCGAGACCGGTCTCTGCTCGACCGACCAGCTCTACTTCGCCTCGGGCGCGCTCGGCCTGCCCGGCGCGATGTTCACCGCCTCGCACAACCCTGCGCGCTACAACGGCATCAAGATGTGCCGGGCGGGCGCGGCGCCGGTCGGCCAGGACACCGGCCTCGCCGAGATCCGTGAACTCGTCGAGGAGTGGAGCGAGTCGGGCGCCCCCGAGCCGGCCGCGACGCCGGGAACCATCACTGCGCGGGAGACGTTGGAGGAGTACGCGGCGCACCTGCGCGGCCTCGTCGACCTCACCGCCATCCGCCCCCTGAAGGTCGTGGTCGACGCGGGCAACGGCATGGGCGGGCACACCGTGCCGACCGTCTTCGACGGCCTGCCGCTCGACCTCGTACCGATGTACTTCGAGCTGGACGGCACCTTCCCGAACCACGAGGCGAACCCGCTCGACCCGGCCAACCTCGTGGACCTGCAAGCGCGAGTACGCGCCGAGGGAGCCGATCTCGGGCTCGCCTTCGACGGTGACGCGGACCGCTGCTTCGTGGTCGACGAGAACGGCGACCCCGTCTCCCCGTCCGCCATCACCGCCCTGGTCGCCACACGCGAACTCGCCAAGCACCCGGGCGCCACCGTCATCCACAACCTCATCACCTCGCGTACGGTGCCCGAGGTGATCCGCGAGGCGGGCGGCACGCCGGTCCGTACGCGGGTCGGACACTCCTTCATCAAGGCCGAAATGGCCCGCACCGGCGCCGTGTTCGGCGGCGAGCACTCCGCGCACTACTACTTCCGCGACTTCTGGAACGCGGACACCGGCATGCTGGCGGCTCTGCATGTGCTCGCAGCGCTCGGCGCGCAGGAGGCGCCGCTGTCCGCGCTGACCCGCGGCTTCGAGCGCTACTCCGCCTCCGGCGAGATCAACTCCACCGTCGCCGACCAGGCCGGGCGCCTCGCCGCGATCAAGGCCGCGTACGGCGACCGCGACGGCATCACCCTGGACGAACTCGACGGCCTCACGGTCACCTCGGCCGACTGGTGGTTCAACGTCCGCCCCTCCAACACGGAGCCGCTGCTGCGGCTCAACGTGGAGGCGCGGGACGAGGAGACGATGCGGGCCGTGCGGGACAAGGTCCTGACGACGGTACGCGGCTGAGACAACGGCGGCGCAGAGGTCAGCCGATTCCCCTGCTGGAGCCCCGCACCACCAACTCCGGTCGCAGCACGACATGTTGGTGCCGGTGGTCGGCGGCACGCTCGCCCGTCTCCTGCAGCAGCAGCTCCGCCGCGATGGCGCCCAGAGTCAGCGCGGGCTGGCGCACCGAGGTGAGCGGGACCGTGGCGGCCGCCGCGAACTCGATGTCGTCGTAGCCGACGATGGAGATGTCCTCGGGGACCTTGACCCCGGCCGCGTACAGGGCCTGCAGAACGCCCAGGGCGAGCAGGTCGTTGGCGCAGAAGACCGCTGTGGGGCGCTGCGCCAGGCCGAGGAGGCGGGCGCCCGCGTCGCGGCCCGCGGCCACGTCGAGCCGCTCGGTGGGCAGTTCGCGCAGCAGGTCCTCGGGCAGGCCCGCCTCGGCGAGCGCCTTCAGGGCCCCCTCTCTGCGGTCCTGCACCTGTTTGAGGTGCGCCTGGCCGCTGACGAAGGCGAGGGAGCGATGGCCCCCGGCGACGAGGTGCCGGACGGCGAGCGCGCCGCCCGACACGTCGTCGACGGAGACCGAACACCCCGCGCCGTCCTCGTTGGCCCCGGCGACCCGGTCCACGAGCACGTACGGGATGCCGTGGCGGCGGAAGTCGCGCAGGGTCGCGCCGCTCGGGTCGGCCGGGGTGATCAGGGCGCCGCGCACCCGCTGTTCGGCGAAGAGCGACAAGTACTCGGCCTCCTCCGACGGGTTCTGGGCGCTGTTGCACACCATGACGCCGAGCCCCGCGTCGCGCGCGGCACGCTCGGCGCCGCGCGCGACGTCCACGAAGAACGGGTTGCCCATGTCCAGGACGAGCAGCGCCATGATCCGGCTGTGCCCGGCCCGCAGTTGACGGGCGTACTCGCTGCGCACGTAGCCGAGCCGTGCGATGACCTGCTGGACGTGGCGCCGGGTCGGTTCGGAGACGCGGTGGGGCTGGTTGAGGACGTTGGAGACGGTGCCCACGGAGACTCCCGCTTCGTGGGCCACGTCCTTGATGCCGACCGACGCACGCTCACGCAAGGTGGAATACCTCGGTGAGCGGGCGCATCGCGGCGTCCGGGTCCTGCCCGTCCAACTCCTCGAAGAACGCGCCCATTTCGGCCTGCCACCGGGCGTTCACCTCGGTGGCGTCCATGGCGGCGCGGGCCTTGTCGAAGTCCTCCGTCTCCAGGTAGCCGACGAGGAGCCCGTCGTCCCTCAGAAAGAGGGAGTAGTTGTGCCAGCCGGTGGCGGTCAGTGCCTCCCGCATCTCCTGCCACACGTCCTCGTGGCGGACGCGGTACTCGTCGATCCGGTCGGCCTTGACCTTGAGCAGAAAACAGACGCGCTGCATCGACACTCCTCAGAACCTGGATCAGAACTTGAACTGGTCGATGTTGTTCTTGTCGAAGACGGTCGGCTTGCCGAGGGAGACGACGCCGTCCTTGCCGATGGTGAACTCGCCCAGGTCACCGGCCTTGTACTGCTCGCCTTCCTTGCCGGTGATCCGGCCGGACTCCAGGGCGACGGCGGTGTGGGCGGCGAGCGCGCCCAGCTTGGCCGGGTCCCACAGCTCGAACGCGTCGACGGTGCCGTTCTTGACGTAGGCGCGCATGTCGTTCGGGGTGCCGAGGCCGGTCAGCTTGACCTTGCCCTTGTACTTCGAGCCCGACAGGTACTGGGCGGCGGCCTTGATGCCGACGGTGGTCGGGGAGATGATCCCCTTCAGCTTCGGGTGCTCCTGGAGGAGCCCTTGCGTCTGCTGGAACGACTTCTGGGCGTCGTCGTCACCGTAGGCGGTCGTGACGAGCTTGATGTCCTTGTACTCGGGCTTCTCCAGCTCGTCCTTCATGTAGTCGATCCACGTGTTCTGGTTGGTGGCCGTCTGGGCCGCCGAGAGGATCGCGATCTCGCCCTTGTTGCCGATCTGTTTGGCCATCTGCTGGACCTGCGTGCGGCCGAGGTCCTCGGCGCTGGCCTGCGAGACGAAGATGTTGCGGCAGTCGACCTTGGTGTCGGAGTCGTACGTGACGACGCTGACGCCGTTCTTCATGGCCTGCTTGAGTGCCGTGCACAGGGCGCCCGGGTCCTGCGCGGACACGGCGATGGCGTCGGCCTGCTGCTGGGTGAGGGTGTTGACGTAGGAGACCTGTCCCGAGGTGTCGGTGCCGCTGCTGGTACCGACCTCCTTGTATGTCGAGCCGAGCTCCTCGACCGCCTTCTTGCCGCCCTTGTCGGACGTGGTGAAGTACGGGTTGTTGACCTGCTTGGGCAGGAAGGCGACCGTGAGGCCCTTCTTGGTGGCAGCGTTCGGGTCGGCCTTGCCGGCGGCGTTGGACTTGGCCGCCCCCTTGTCGGCGTCGTCCTTGGTGGTGCCACCGCAGGCGGTGACACCGAGGACGAGGGCCGTGGTGACGGCGAGCGCGGCGGAGAGCCGACGGGTTCTGGCGGTCACAGAAGGGGAAAGGGTCCGGGACATGGCGGTTCCTTACGGGTGGTGGGCTGTACGGAGCTGAGGGCGCGGGCGTGTTACGAGGTGGCCGGTGTCGGTGGCGGGGCAGCGGCTGTTCTGCGGCGGGCCCTGGACTGAGCGACCTGGCGGCCGACGCGCGGGGCGAGCACGGAGATCACCAGGAGGACGCCGGTGACGACGATCTGGGACTGCGCGGAGACGTTCAGCAGGCTCATCACGTTCTGCAGCGAACCGAGCAGGAAGACGCCCGCGATGGCGCCGCCGAGGGTGCCCTTGCCGCCGTCGAAGTCGATACCGCCGAGCAGCACCGCCGCGATGACGGAGAGTTCGAGCCCGGTGGCGTTGTCGTAGCGGGCGCTGGCGTAGTGCAGCGCCCAGAACACCCCGGTGAGCGCGGACAGCACGCCCGTCGTCACGAACATGGACAGCTTGAGCCGCTTGACGCGGACGCCGGAGAACCGGGCCGCCTCCTCGCTGGCGCCGATCGCGAAGAGCGAGCGCCCCACGCGGGTGGCGTGCAGGACGACGACGGCGATGGCGAGCAGCACGATGAACGGCAGCGCCGCACGCGGCAGGAACGTGTCACCGAAGCGGCCCGCGCCGAAGTCCAGGTACTGCGTGGGGAAGTCGGTCACCGAGTCGGAGCCGAGGACGATCTGGGCGATGCCGCGGTAGGCGGCCATGGTGCCGATGGTGACGGCGAGCGAGGGCAGGCCGAGGCGGGTCACGAGCAGACCGTTGACGAGGCCGCAGACGACGCCGAGGAGCAGGCAGAGCGGGATGATCGTCTCGATCGCCATGCCGTTGTTCCACAGCGCGCCCATGACGGCGCCGGACAGACCGGCCGTCGAGCCCACCGACAGGTCCACCTCGCCGGAGATGACCAGCATCGTCATCGGCAGCGCGATCAGGGCGATCGGCAGTGTGTTGCCGATCAGGAACGAGATGTTGAGCGCGTTGCCGAAGTTGTCGACGAACGAGAACGAGCAGAGCAGCAGCACGATCAGCAGGGCGCCGACGGCGGTGTCCCAGCGCACGACGTTTTTCAGGGATTCGGCCTTGAGGGTGTCAGGCATGGCGGGCGCTCCTCATCTGTGCGGCCTGCTTGCGCAGCACTGCGGCGACCCGCAGGGCCAGGATCCGGTCGACGGCGATGGCGAGCAGCAGCAGGACGCCGTTGATGGCGGTGACCCAGACGGAGCTGACGCCGATGGCCGGCAGGACGCTGTTGATGGAGGTCAGCAGCAGGGCGCCGAGGGCCGCGCCGTAGACGGTGCCCGAGCCTCCGGTGAAGGCGACGCCGCCGACCACGACGGCGCTGACGACGGTGAGTTCGTAGCCGTTGCCGGTGGCGGAGTCGACGTTGCCGAAGCGGGCGAGGTAGAGGGCCCCGGCGAGTCCGGCGAGCGCGCCGCACAGGACGTAGGCGGTCATGATGCGCTTGCGGACCGGGACACCGGCGAGGGTGGCGGCCTCGGGGCTGGAGCCGAGCGCGTACATGTCGCGGCCGCTGCGGTAGCTGCGCAGGTAGTAGCCGACGCAGAGCAGGACGGCGACGGCGAGGAGCGCGAGGTAGGGCACGATCCACAGGCCGTCGTGGCCGAAGTCGACGAAGGTGTCGGGCAGGTCGGCGGCGACGATCTGCTGCGAGCCGACCCAGATGGAGTCGATGCCACGCACCACGTACAGGGTGCCGAGGGTGACGACGAGGGCGGGGACCTTGCCGAGGCTGACGAGCGCCCCGTTCAGCACGCCGAAGACGGCGCCGATCGCGACGGCGTAGAGCACGGCGATCAGTGAACTGCCGCCTCCATGGAGGTAGTCGCCCGCGGCGAAGGCGGAGATGCCGAGCACGGAGCCGACGGACAGATCGACGTTGCGGGTGATGACGACGACGGCCTGGCCGGTGGCGACGAGGACCAGGATGGTGGCGTTGAGGAGGAGATCCTTGACGCCCTGCTCGGACAGGAACTCGGAGTTGGAGACCTGGGTGGCGAGCAGCATCAGGACGAGCACACCGGCGACGGCCAGTTCGCGCGCCTTGAAGACCTTGTCGATGAGGCGGCGCCCGGCGGTGGGCTCGGGGACGGTGTCTTCCCGTACGGGTGGAGCGGTCACGGTCACGTTACGTCCAGCTCCCTCAGGGGCGCGGGGAACGGCGCGAGCAACCACGACGCACGCGCGCCCGCCCACGAACGAGCAACAAACAACGGCGAATAGGCGGACATCAGGCAGCCCTCCCCGTAGCCGCGGCCATGACGGTTTCCTCGGTGGCTTCGGCGCGGGTCAATTCCGCCGCGAGGCGGCCTTCGTGCATGACGAGCACCCGGTCGGCCATGCCGAGGATCTCCGGCAGATCGGAGGAGATCATCAGGACGGCGACGCCCTCGGCGGCGAGCGAGGACAGCAGCCGGTGCACCTCGGCCTTGGTGCCGACGTCGATGCCGCGCGTCGGCTCGTCGACGATGAGGACCTGCGGCCCGGTGGCGAGCCACTTGGCGAGGACGACCTTCTGCTGGTTGCCGCCGGACAGGGTGCCGACGACGTCGGCGAGGCGCGCGTACTTCACCTGGAGCTTGACGGACCAGTCGAGGGAGCGGCTGCGCTCGGCCTTGCGGTTCATCAGTCCGGCGCGGCTGGTGCCGGCGAAGCCGGTCAGGCCGATGTTGCGCTCGATGGACATGTCCATCACCAGGCCCTGGGCGCGGCGGTCCTCGGGGACGAGCGCGAGCCCGGCGTGCATCGCGAGGCTCGGGGCGCCGGGCTTGAGCTTCTGGCCGAGCACCTCGACGGCGCCGCCGTCGAAGCGGTCGACGCCGAACACGGCTCGGGCCACCTCGCTGCGGCCGGCTCCTACGAGCCCCGCGAGGCCGACGATCTCGCCGCGCCGCACCTCGAAGGAGATGTCGGTGAAGACGCCCTCGCGGGTCAACCGGCGGACGCTGAGCGCCACTTCACCGATCTCGGTGTCCTGCTTGGGGTAGAGCTCGTCGAGGTCGCGGCCGACCATGCGGCGCACGAGGTCGTCCTCGGTCAGGTCGTCGAGGGGTTCGCTGGCCACCCATGCGCCGTCGCGCAGCGTCGTGACGCGCTGGCACAGGCCGAAGATCTCCTCCAGGCGGTGCGAGATGAACAGCACGGCGGCGCCCTGCTCGCGCAGCGTCCTGACGACGCCGAACAGGCGGGCCACCTCGCTGCCGGTGAGCGCTGCGGTCGGCTCGTCCATGATCAGGACGCGGGCGTCGAAGGAGAGGGCCTTGGCGATCTCGACGAGCTGCTGGTCGGCGATGGACAGGCCGCGCGCGGGCTGGTCCGGGTCGAGCGCGACACCGAGCCGCTTGAACAGCGCCGTCGTGGCCTCCTTGACCGCGCGGTGGTCGACGCGGCCGAGCGAGCGGCGCGGCTGGCGGCCCATGAAGATGTTCTCGGCGATCGACAGGTCGGGGAAGAGCGTGGGCTCCTGGTAGATGACGGCGACGCCGGCGTCCCGGGCGTCGGCGGGGCCGTGGAACTCCACCGGGGCGCCGTCGAGCAGGACCGTGCCGGTGTCGGGCCTGTGCACCCCGGCGAGGGCCTTGATCAGGGTCGACTTGCCGGCGCCGTTCTCCCCGGCGAGGGCGTGCGCCTCTCCGGGGTACAGGCGCAGGCTGACGCCGCGCAGGGCGCGCACCGCGCCGAAGGACTTGCTCACCCCCTCCAGCGCGAGCACCGGAGTGGTCTCCGGTTCAGGATGCGTCATTGCATGTCTCCGTGAGTGTGCATGAGTGGGCCTGGCCGTGCCGGGCGCACGGGAGTGGCTGAGAGCGCCGGGTGGATCACCGGCGGTGAAATGTTTCAGTGAAGTTGCCCGGAAGCTAGCTCCGTCGCTCCTGACAGGTCAAGGGGCCGGAGTGGACCCGATCCACCCGGCTGCGGTGAATTGCCCGCTTCACCCACCCCCGCACTCGCGTGAACTGCGAGGAAAAGGCTGGGAAGACCGCCGGGAATCCCGGAACAGCACGATTGCGTAACGCACTTGGCCGCACACCGGGCGCCGCCGGACCCCTTGACTGCCGGATCGCCCGGGGTTAACTTCCCCAGCGAAGTGAATCGATTCACGCACTCAGAGGTGGACATGCCTGACATCGCTGCCGTCAAGGCCGCACTCGCCGATCAGCGGATCGAGACGCCGTCCTGGGGTTACGGCAACTCCGGCACCCGGTTCAAGGTGTTCGCCCAGGCCGGCGTGCCCCGCACGCCCCAGGAGAAGCTCGACGACGCGGCGAAGGTGCACGAGTTCACCGGTGTCGCGCCCAAGGTGGCGCTGCACATCCCGTGGGACACCGTCGACGACTACGCGGCGCTCGCCGCCTACGCGAAGGAGCGCGGCGTCGAGCTCGGCACCGTCAACTCCAACACCTTCCAGGACGACGACTTCAAGCTCGGCAGCGTCTGCCACCCGGACCCGAAGGTGCGCCGCAAGGCCGTCGGCCACCTCCTGGAATGCGTCGACATCATGGACGCCACCGGGTCCAAGGACCTGAAGCTGTGGCTCGCCGACGGCACCAACTACCCCGGCCAGGACGACATCGTGGCCCGCCAGGACCGCCTCGCCGAATCCCTCGCGGCGGTGTACGAGCGGCTCGGCGACGACCAGCGGCTGCTCCTCGAGTACAAGCTCTTCGAGCCCGCCTTCTACACGACGGACGTGCCGGACTGGGGCACCTCGTACCTGCAGTGCCTCAAGCTCGGCGAGCGGGCCCAGGTCGTGGTGGACACCGGGCATCACGCACCGGGCACCAACATCGAGTTCATCGTCGCGCTGCTGCTGCGCGAGGGGAGGCTCGGCGGCTTCGACTTCAACTCCCGTTTCTACGCGGACGACGACCTGATGGTGGGCTCCGCCGACCCCTTCCAGCTCTTCCGCATCCTGCACGAGGTCGCCAAGAACGGCGGCTTCGACGCGGAGACGAACGTGGCGTTCATGCTCGACCAGTGCCACAACATCGAGGCGAAGATCCCCGCGGTCATCCGCTCCGTGATGAACGTGCAGGAGGCCACCGCCAAGGCCCTCCTCGTCGACCGCGACGCCCTGGCCACGGCCCAGCGCGAGGGCGACGTCCTCACGGCCAACGCCGCTCTGATGGACGCCTACAACACCGATGTACGCCCGCTGCTGCGCGAACTGCGCGAGGAGCAGGGCCTGAACCCCGACCCCGTCGCCGCGTACCACGCCAGTGGGTGGCAGGAGCGGATCGTGGCCGAGCGGGTGGGCGGCGAGCAGGCCGGCTGGGGGGCGTGAGCGCGCCCACCGTCCGCTTGTCGTCGCGGGTGTGAGCGCCCCACCCGCGGCCCCGCCCCCTCCCGCCTCCCTATCGAAGGAACCCGCAATGTCCTCCGCCACCCCTCCCGAAGTCGCCGCGCTTTTGGAGCGCTCGAACCGCCTGGGCTCCGACCCCCGCAACACCAACTACGCCGGCGGCAACACCTCCGCCAAGGGCACCGACACCGATCCGGTGACCGGCACGGACGTCGAGTTGATGTGGGTCAAGGGCTCCGGCGGCGACCTGGGCACCCTCACCGCGGCCGGCCTCGCCGCGTTGCGTCTGGACCGCCTGCGGGCGCTCACCGAGGTGTACCCGGGGGTGGAGCGCGAGGACGAGATGGTCGCCGCGTTCGACTACTGCCTGCACGGCAAGGGCGGCGCCGCGCCGTCCATCGACACCGCCATGCACGGCCTGGTGGACGCCGCCCACGTCGACCACCTGCACCCGGACTCCGGTATCGCCCTGGCCTGTGCGGCCGACGGCGAGAAGCTGACCGCCGAATGCTTCGGCGAGAAGGTGGCATGGGTGCCGTGGCGGCGCCCCGGCTTCCAGCTCGGCCTGGACATCGCCGCGCTCAAGGCCGCGCACCCCGAGGCCATCGGCTGTGTGCTCGGCGGGCACGGCATCACCGCGTGGGGCGACACCGCCGAGGAGTGCGAGGCGAACTCGCTGTTCATCATCCGCACCGCGGAGACGTTCCTCGCCGAGCGCGGCAAGCCCGAGCCGTTCGGTCCGGCCATCGAGGGATACGCGGCCCTCGGCGCGGCCGAGCGCCGGGCACGGGCTGCCGAACTCGCACCGCTCGTCCGCGGGTTGGCCTCCGGCGACCGCCCCCAGGTCGGGCACTTCGACGACTCGGAGACCGTCCTCGACTTCCTGGCGAGCGCCGAGCACCCGCGCCTCGCCGCGCTCGGCACCTCCTGCCCCGACCACTTCCTGCGCACCAAGGTGCGCCCGCTCGTCCTCGACCTGCCACCGTCGGCCGAACTCGACACCGTGACGGGCCGGTTGAGGGAACTGCACGCCGAGTACCGCGAGGAGTACGCCGCCTATTACGCGCGGCATGCCACGCCCGACTCGCCCGCGATGCGCGGCGCGGACCCCGCCATCGTGCTCGTCCCCGGCGTCGGCATGTTCAGCTTCGGCAAGGACAAGCAGACGGCGCGCGTCGCGGGCGAGTTCTACCTGAACGCGATCAACGTGATGCGGGGCGCCGAGGCGGTCTCCACGTACGCGCCCATCGAGGAGTCCGAGAAGTTCCGTATCGAGTACTGGTCCCTCGAAGAGGCCAAACTCCAGCGGATGCCGAAGCCCAAGGCCCTCGCCACGCGCGTGGCCCTCGTGACAGGCGCGGGCAGCGGTATCGGCAAGGCCATCGCGCACCGGCTCGCCGCCGAGGGCGCCTGTGTCGTCGTCGCCGACCTCAACGCCGAGGGCGCGGCCGCGGTCGCCGCGGAACTGGGCGGCCCGGACAAGGCCGTGGCGGTCGAGGTGGACGTCACGTCGGAGGAGCAGATCGCCGAGGCGTTCCGCGCGGCGGCCCTCGCCTTCGGCGGGATCGACCTGGTCGTCAACAACGCCGGCATCTCCATCTCCAAGCCGCTCCTGGAGACGACGGCCAGGGACTGGGACCTCCAGCACTCCATCATGGCCCGCGGCTCCTTCCTCGTCTCCCGCGAGGCGGCCCGCGTCATGCGGCAGCAGGGCATGGGCGGCGACATCGTCTATATCGCGTCCAAGAACGCCGTGTTCGCCGGGCCCAACAACGTCGCCTACTCGGCCACCAAGGCCGACCAGGCCCATCAAGTACGGCTCCTCGCAGCCGAGTTGGGCGCTGACGGCATCCGCGTCAACGGCGTCAACCCGGACGGCGTCGTGCGCGGCTCCGGCATCTTCGCGGGCGGCTGGGGCGCGCAGCGCGCGGCGACGTACGGCATCGAGGAGGAGAAGCTGGGCGAGTTCTACGCCCAGCGCACCCTCCTCAAGCGCGAGGTCCTCCCGGAACACGTGGCCAACGCGGTGTTCGCCCTGACCGGCGGGGAGTTGACGCACACGACGGGCTTGCACGTCCCGGTGGACGCGGGGGTCGCGGCGGCGTTCCTGCGGTGACCTGAAAAGGGGGCGCCGGGCAACCGGCGCCCCGCCGGGGGCGCGGGGAATCGAGCGAGCAACCACGACGCCCCCGCACCCACCGCCCGGCCGCGCCCCGCCAGGGGCGCGGGGAACCGCGCGACCAGCCGTCCACGACGCGCACACGACCGACTCACCGCACGGAGCCCCGATGACCACCACCCCCTACGCCGCGATAGACCTGGGCGCGTCGAGCGGCCGAGTCATCACGGCCCAGGTCACCCCGAACACCCTGAACCTCACCGAAGCGCACCGTTTCCCGAACAGACCGGTCCGCACAGGACCCGCCCTCCACTGGGACATCCTCAGCCTCTACGCGGGCATCCTGGACGGACTGCGCAAGGCGGGCCAGGTCCGCTCCGTCGGCATCGACAGCTGGGCCGTCGACTACGGCCTCCTCGACGCGGACGGCGCCCTCCTGGGCAACCCGTTCCATTACCGGGACACCCGCACGGAGCACACCGCCGAGAAGATCTGGGCAAGCGTGCCCCCGGCCGAGCTGTACGCCACGACAGGCCTCCAGTACGCCCCGTTCAACACCTTGTACCAACTCACGGCAGCCCGCGAAACAGCCCAACTCCAAGCGGCGCGACACGCTTTGCTCATCCCGGACCTCCTCACGTACTGGCTCACGGGACAGCGGGGCACCGAGCTGACCAACGCCTCCACCACCCAGCTCATCGACCCCCGCACGCGCGACTGGGCACAGGACATCGCGGCCCGCGCCGGCATCGACCTGACTCTGTTCCCGCCGCTGCGCCACCCCGGCGACCGGGCCGGCGAGCTCCTCCCCCACATCCTGGACGAGACGGGCCTCACCGGCCCCGTCCCGGTGACGACCGTGGCCTCGCACGACACCGCGTCGGCCGTCGCCGCGGTCCCGGCCACCGGCGGCGAGAACTTCGCGTACATCTGCACCGGCACCTGGTCCCTGGCGGGCCTCGAACTCGACGCCCCTGTCCTGACCGAGGCGAGCCGCGCCGCGAACTTCACGAACGAACTCGGCATCGACGGCACGGTCCGCTACCTGCGCAACATCATGGGCCTGTGGCTGCTCCAGGAGTGCCAACGAACCTGGGACGAGCCGGACTTGTCGGAGCTTCTCGGCGCGGCCGGGCACGCCACCGGACTGCGCTCGGTCATCGACGCGGGCGACGCCGCGTTCCTCGCCCCCGGCTCCATGCCGGACCGGATCGCCGCGGCCTGCCGCGTGACCGGTCAGCCCGAGCCCCGCACCCGCGCCGAGACGACCCGCTGCATCCTCGACTCGCTCGCTCTCGCACACTGCCGGGCCGTCACGGAGGCGGCCCGGCTGGCCGATCGCCCGGTCGACGTCGTGCACATCGTCGGCGGTGGCGCCCGCAACGCGCTGCTCTGCCAACTGACCGCGGACGCCTGCGGGCTGCCTGTGGTGGCGGGCCCCGCGGAGGCCGCCGCGCTGGGCAACGTCCTCGTCCAGGCGCGCGCCGACGGCGTCCTCGGCGACCGCGCGGCGATGCGCCGACTGGTCGCCGACACCCAGCGGCTGACGCGTTACACGCCCCGCGGCGACCGCTCCGGGTGGGCGGCGGCCGAGGCCCGTGTCGCCGGCTCGTGACCGGGAACCGCTCACGACGTACCCTGCACCCATCCGATGACCGAGCCGAATCAACCGAGCCGAAGGGGCCACGATGCGTGTCGCGCTCTTCCTGACGTGTGTCAACGACACGCTCTACCCGGACACGGGCCGTGCCGTGGTGAAACTGCTGACCAGACTGGGCGTGGAAGTGGACTTCCCGGCCGCCCAGACCTGCTGCGGTCAGGCCCACTACAACACCGGTTACCGGCACGAGGCCGAACCTCTCGCCCGCCACTTCTCCGATGTCTTCGGGTCGGGTATCGGCTCGGGCGCGTACGACGCGATCATCACGCCGTCCGGTTCGTGCGCGGCGATGGTACGCGAGCTGTACCCGCGGATGGGTGAGCGGGCCCGCGCGGAGGGCCGCGGCGACGGACTCGCGACGACACTCGCGCCGGTCGTCCCGAAGACGTACGAGCTCACGGAGTTCCTGGTGGACGTCCTCGGCGTCACGGACGTCGGCGCGTACTACCCGCACAAGGTGACGTACCACCCGACCTGCCACGGCCTGCGCTCCCTCGGTCTCGGCGACCGGCCCACCCAACTCCTCCGTGCGGTCAAGGGACTTGAACTGGTGGAGCTGCCGGGTGCGGCGGAGTGCTGCGGCTTCGGCGGCACGTTCGCCGTGAAGAACTCCGACGTCTCGGCAGCGATGGGCGCCGACAAGGTGCGCAACGCCGAGTCGACGGGCGCGGACGTGCTGTGCGCCGCCGACAACTCGTGCCTGATGCACATCGGCGGCACGATGAGCCGCCTGCACACGGCGCTGCGGCCCGTCCACATCGCGGAGATCCTGGCGAGCACCGAAGAGGAGCCCCTGTCATGAGCGGCACGTTCGTAGGCATGCCCGCCTTCCCGAAGGCCGCGCACGACGCCGTACGGAACACGACGCTGCGCGCCAACCTCAAGCACGCCACGCACACCATCCGCGACAAGCGCGCCCGCGCGGTCGCCGAGCTCGACGACTGGGCGCTGCTGCGCGAGGCGGGCAAGCAGATCAAGGACCACACGCTCCACCATCTCGACCACTACCTGGTCCAGTTGGAGGAGTCGGTGACCGCCGCGGGCGGCACCGTCCACTGGGCCGCCGACGCGGACGAGGCCAACCGGATCGTGACCCGGCTCGTGAAGGAGACGGGCGAGTCGGAGGTCGTCAAGGTCAAGTCGATGGCCACGCAGGAGATCGGCCTCAACGAGGCCCTCGAAGAGGCCGGGATCGCCGCGTACGAGACCGACCTCGCCGAGCTCATCGTGCAGCTCGGCAAGGACCGCCCCTCGCACATCCTGGTTCCGGCGATCCACCGCAACCGCGGTGAGATCCGCGCCATCTTCGAGAAGGAGATGGGCAGTTGGGGCCGTCCGGCCCCGGAGGGACTGACCGACACCCCTGCCGAACTGGCGGAAGCCGCCCGGCTGCACCTGCGCGAGAAGTTCCTGCGCGCCAAGGTCGGCATCTCCGGCGCCAACTTCATGGTCGCCGAGACCGGCACCCTCGTCGTCGTCGAGTCCGAGGGCAACGGCCGGATGTGCTTGACCCTGCCCGAGACGCTCATCTCGGTCGTCGGGATCGAGAAGACCGTGCCGACCTGGCGCGACCTGGAGGTCTTCCTCCAGACGCTGCCGCGCTCCTCGACGGCGGAGCGCATGAACCCGTACACGTCGACCTGGACCGGCACGACCGACTCCGACGGCCCCCGCAACTTCCACCTGGTCCTGCTCGACAACGGCCGCACCGACACCCTCGCCGACGAGGTGGGCCGCCAGGCGCTGCGCTGCATCCGCTGCTCGGCGTGCCTGAACGTCTGCCCGGTGTACGAGCGGGCCGGCGGCCACGCCTACGGTTCGGTCTATCCCGGCCCGATCGGCGCCATCCTCAGCCCTCAACTCCGGGGCACCGCAAGCGAGATCGACGCCTCGCTCCCGTACGCCTCGTCGCTCTGCGGCGCCTGCTACGAGGTGTGCCCCGTCGCCATCGACATCCCCGAGGTGCTTGTGCACCTGCGCGAGCGGGTCGTCCAGGGCGGCGAGGCGACCCGGCACGGCGCGAAGGTGACCCTGAAACCGGCGAAGGGGCACGCGGCGGAACGGGCCGCGATGCGCGCGGCCCGCTGGGCGTTCACCCACCCGGGCGTGCTCGGCACCGGCCAGCGCCTGGCCTCGCGCACCCGCCGCTTCCATCCGCGGACCGTGCCGGGACCCGGCCGCGCGTGGACGCAGACCCGGGATCTGCCGAAGGTGCCCGCGGAGCCGTTCCGCGACTGGTGGCAGCGGACCAATGGTGGCAAGAACGGAAAGGACGGCGACAAGTGAGCAGCAGGGACGTGATCCTGGGCCGGGTGCGGCGGGCCCTCGGTGACCCGGCCGGGCCCCCGACGACGTACGACACGGACATCGACCGGAGCTACGCACGTGAACACGGCGAGCGGACCGTCCAGGAGACGGTGGAGCTGCTCGCCGAGAACCTGGCGGACTACCGGGCGCTCGTGCATCGCTGCACCAGCGGCGAACTGCCGGACACCGTGGCGCGCCTGCTCGGCGAGCGGGGCACCCGGACCGTGCTGACCCCGCCGGGCCTGCCCGACGCCTGGCTGGCCGGGACCGAGGTGGCGCGCGTCGCCGACGACGCGGCGCACACCCCTGCCGAACTCGACCGGATCGACAGCGTCGTCACGGGCTGCGCCGTGGCGGCCGCCGAGACGGGCACGATCGTGCTCGACGGCAGCCCGGACCAGGGCCGCCGCCGCATCACCCTCGTACCCGACCACCACATCTGCGTCGTCCATGTCCCCGGCCAGGTCGTCTCGTCCGTCCCGCAGGCCCTCGAACGGCTCGATCCGGCACGCCCCCTCACCTGGATCTCGGGCCCCTCCGCGACCAGCGACATCGAGCTCGACCGGGTCGAAGGAGTGCACGGCCCGCGCACTCTTGAGGTGATCCTGGTGAGCGAGGAGTAACGGCCGCGGTTAGCGTTAAGTCCATGATCCGGTTCGATCAGGTCACCAAGCGGTACGCGGACGGCACGACGGCGGTCGACGGCCTCTCCTTCGAGGTCGCCGAGGGCGAACTGGTCACGCTCGTCGGCCCGTCCGGCTGCGGCAAGACCACCACGATGATGATGGTCAACCGGCTCATCGAGCCGACGTCCGGCCGTATCTACGTCGACGGCGAGGACATCGCCACGCTCGACCCGGTGAAGCTGCGCCGCCGCATCGGCTACGTCATCCAGCAGGTCGGCCTCTTCCCGCACCGCACGGTCCTCGACAACACGGCGACCGTCCCCGCGCTGATCGGCTGGAAGAAGGCGCAGGCACGGGCGCGCGCCGCCGAACTGCTCGATCTGGTGGGCCTGGACCCCAAGACGTTCGGCAGCCGCTACCCGGAGCAGCTCTCGGGCGGCCAGCGCCAGCGCGTGGGCGTGGCCCGCGCGCTGGCCGCGGACCCGCCGGTGCTGCTGATGGACGAACCGTTCGGCGCCGTCGACCCGGTGGTGCGCGAGCAGTTGCAGGACGAGTTCCTGCGTATGCAGGCGGCGGTGCGCAAGACGGTCCTGCTGGTCACGCACGACATCGAGGAAGCGGTGCGGCTCGGCGACCGGATCGCGGTCTACGGGGAGGGCCGGATCGAGCAGTACGACACCCCGGGCGCGGTCCTCGGCACGCCGGCGACACCGTACGTCGCCGAGTTCGTCGGTGCGGACCGCGGCCTCAAGCGCCTGTCGGTCACCGAGATCGAGCCGCACGACCTGGAGCAGCCCGCGGTGGCCCGCCTCGACGAGTCCGCCGCGCGGGCCGCGGCCCGGATGCGGGAGGCGCAGGCGCGCTGGGCGGTCGTCCTGGACGAGGGCGGCGATCTGCACGGCTGGGTCGGCGTCGACGAGGCCACGCAGGCGGGACCCGACGGGCGGGTCCAGGACCTCGCGCACCGGATGAACGCGTGGGTTCCGGTCGGCGCTCCGCTCAAGCAGGCGTTCGGCGTGATGCTCCAGCACGACGCGGGCTGGGTGGCGGTCCTCGACGGCTCGCGCTTCCTCGGCGTCCTCACCCCGGCCAAACTCCACGAGGCGCTGCGCCGCTCGGTCGACGCGGACGCGCAGGGAATCGGCCGCGACGAGGTGGAGTTCGACTCGGTCGCCGACGCCTGAGCCGCCCCCCTCCCCGCGGACTCTCACCCTAAGGTTTACCTTCAGACTTCGGTCGTCGACGGTTCATCGCGCGCAGGTTCTCGTCGTGTACGTCGCCGGGGACGGCCCGGTCCGGCCGGTACGCGGCGAGTTCCGTGGCGGGCCGTCCGGTGGTGATCTCCCGCGCGGCGAGCCGGCCGAGGACCGGGGCCAGGGTGACCGCGCTGTGCGAGACAAGGTGGTACAGGCCTGGCGCCTCGGGCACCGCGCCCACCAGCGGCAGCCCGTCGGACGGTACGGGCCGCACGCCGATCCGGGCGTCCTCGATCCGGGCCCGCGCAAGGCCCGGCAGGACGGCTCCGGCGCGCCGGTGCAGTTCCTGCGGGAGTCCGTCGACGGCGCCGTTCAGCCGCGCGTCGACGTCCCAGGACAGGGCCAGCACGCCACCGCCGGGCGTGGGCCGCAGGTCGATGCCGGGGGCGGCGACGATCGCGGTGAGCGGGCCCCCGGGCAGCGCGTCGCTCTCGGTCACCAGGCCCGGGACGCGCCGCATCGGCAGCCGCACCCCGGCGAACTCCGCGACGCGATCGGCCCCGGGCCCCGCGCAGTTCACAACGGCGTCGGCGCTGAAGGAGCGGTCGCCCGCGACCACCCCGGTGATCCGCCCGCCCACTCGCGTCAGGCCGGTGACGGCAACCCCGTAGTGCGTCTCGGCGCCGTGCCGCACGGCGGCGTCGAGCAGGGTGTGCACGAAACGCGGCGCGTCGAACCAGGACGTGCTCCCATACACCACGACCTCGTCCGCGCCGCAGGCGGCGGGGTCCACGGCCGGCGCCAGTTCGCGCAGCACGGACGGCGGGGCGAGGCGGCAGTCGAGCCCCCAGCCCCGGGCACGCAGGGCCCGCTCGCGCAGCGCCTGTTGCGCCGCGTCCCCGTCGGCCCACTGCAGGAGGGGCGCGGGATGCCGCCAGGCAGGGCCGCCGAGCGCGTCGGACAGCACGCGATGCTCATCGGAGCCCTGCCGGTTCAGGCGGTAGTAGGCGTACGGGGTCTTCAGGTGGGTCACGTCCGCGGAGAACGTGGCGCCGGAAGTGCCGGCCGCGGGCCGCGCCTCCTCCACGACGACGACCCGGACGCCCGCGCGGGCCAGGTGATAGCTGACGCAGGCGCCGAGCACGCCCGCGCCGATGACGACGGCTGATTCCATGGGCGTTCCTGTCGGGAGGGTTCACCTGGGGCGGGGCGTTTCACGTTCCCGCGATCCGGCCCCGGCACACCCTCCCGTACGCGCCTACTTCAGTAGCCCTTTGTCCTCCAGGTAGCTCCGCGCGACGTCCTCGGGGAGCCTGCGCCAACTGTCGACCTGCTGGTTCATGGAGGCCAGATCCTTGGTCGTGAGTACGGAGTTGAGGGCGCCCAGCGTTTTCGCGACCTTCTCGCTGCCCGCCCGCGAGCGGTTCACGACGGGCACGATGTAGTCGGCGTTCTGCAGTTTCTTGTCGTCGGTGAGCAGCACGAGCCCGAAGTCGGAGAGCGTCGCGTCGGTGCTCGTGGTGAGCACCATCTGGTCCTGCCCGCTCTGCACGGCCTTCTTGGACTGGGTGGTACCGACGCCCTTCGGGTCGACGCCGGTGATGTCGATCCCGTAGACCTTCTTCAACCCCGGTTCGCAGTAAGGGCGTTGGACGCACTCGTCGCCTGCGGCGAGCCGCACTTCCAGTCCGGCCGCGCCGAGATCGCTGAGCGTTTTGAGATGGTGCTGTGCGGCGTAGGACTCGGCGACGGCGAAGGCGTTCTGGTCGACGGCCTTACCGGGGTCGAGCACGTCCAGGCCGCGGGGCCGGGCCAGTGCTCGCAGGGATTTCATGGTGTCGTCGAGGTCGGGAGAGCCTACGGGCTTCGCGTCGGCGCCGTTGGTCTTGGCGTTGAGCCAGTCGGCGAAGGTGGCCGCGTACTCCGGGACGACGTCGATCTGTCCGGATTCCATGGCGGGTTCGTACAGCTCACGGTTGGCGACGGACAGGATCTCGGTTTTGTAGCCGGCGTTCTTCAGCAGCAGTTCGTACATGGTGGCGAGCAGGTCGCTCTCGGTGAACCCGGCGGACCCGATGACGAGGTGCTTGCTGTCGCCGGGCGGCGCGGTCACCTCGCCCTGGTTCTCCAGGGAGGGCCCGGTCGCACACCCGGCGAGAAGCAGCACGAGGCCGAGCGGCCCCACGAGCCGATGTCTCAGCGCACTCATCCGGCCCTCCCCCGCGCCCAGGACGGCGCGAGCCGCTCGACGATCTCGAAGAGCCCTTCCACGACCAGGGCGAAGACGGCGACGAGCACAGCGCCCGCGACGACCTGGGGGGTACTGGCGAGGTTGAACCCGGCGGTGATGATGCGCCCGAGCCCGCCGCCGCCCGCGAGCGCGGCGATGGTGGCGGTGGCGACGAGCTGCACGGCGGCGATCCGCACCCCGTTCATGATCATCGGCAGGGCGAGCGGCGCCTCCACCCGCAGCAGCATCTGCCGCCCGGTCATGCCCATGCCCCGCGCGGCCCGGACGACTTCACGGTCGACGCCGCGCATCCCCACGTACGCGTTGGTGAGCAGCGGCGGCACGGCGAACAGGACGAGGGCGACGACGGTGGGCCCTTCGCCGTACTGGCCGAGCGGGGTGAGGAGCAGGAGCACGAGAACGGCGAAGGTGGGCACGGCGCGGCCCACGTTGGAGATGTTGACGGCGAGCGCCCCGCCCTTGCCGAGATGCCCGAGCACCAGAGCGATGGGCAGGGCGATCAGGCAGCTGAGGACCAGGCACACGATCGTGAGCACGAGGTGCTGGGTGAGGCGGTGCCAGATGCCGTCGTCGCCGGACCAGTGCGCGGCGTCGGCGAGCCAGTGCCAGGCGTCGGTGAGGGTCTTCACGCGCGGCTCGCTCTCGTCCAGGGGGTGAGGAGCCGGCCCACGCCCAGGAGCAGCAGATCAGCGGCGACGGCGATGACGACGCAGAGCACGGAGGCGGCCAGCACCTGCGCCTTGAAGTACGTGTTCATGCCGGCGTAGATCAGGTTCCCCAGGCCTCCGTGGCCGACGATGGCGCCGACGGTCACCAGGGACACGGCGGACACGGTCGCGATGCGCAGGCCGGCCATGGCGGCGGGCAGGGCGAGGGGCAGTTCGACGGTGAGCAGCAGCCGGATCGGCCCGTAGCCCATGCCGCGGGCGGCCTGCCGGGTCTCTTCGGGCACGGCGCGCAGCCCGGCGAGGATGTTGCGCACCAGCAGCGTCAGCGAGTACAGCACGAGGCCGGCGACGACGAGCGTGGCGGACAGTCCGTAGGCGGGCAGCAGCAGCGAGAACATGGCCAGCGACGGGATCGTGTACAGCACGGTGGTCAGGGCGAGCACGGGCCCGGCGGCCCATCCCCAGCGGCGCGCGACGACGGCCAGCGGCACGGCGATGACGAGGGCGATCGCGACGGCGACGAGGGTGATCTGCAGATGCTGCGCGACGGCGTCGAGCAGGATGTGCCTGCGCGTGCTCAGGTACTCGCCGCAGATCCAGTCGTTGCGGGCGAGGCAGTCGTCCGGCGGCAGAGTGTGGGGCACCGCGGTCACGGGGGGCACGCGTCCATTCCAGTGGCAAGGGCGGCGCGTGGCGCGCTGGGGTGACCCGTACGGGCGGCGGACGCGCGGCTGCGCACGCCGTCCGACGGGGCGACTTCCGGGCGCGGTCGCCACGACTTCCTCGTACGGGCCTGACGGGCAGCGGTGGCGGGTCTAGGTTGTCGGGCATGAGCAATCTTGATCGCGAGCCGGTTCCCTCCGTGTGCGGCGGGCGCGGCTTCGTCGTCGCGGAGCCGGTCCGTGAACTCCTCAGCCCGCGCCACGTCCGGCTCGGCGCGTCCACGGAGGTGCGCAGACTGCTGCCGAACCTGGGGCGGCGGATGGTCGGCGCCTGGGCGTTCGTCGACCATTACGGTCCCGACGACATCGCGGACGAGCCGGGCATGCAGGTGCCGCCGCACCCGCACATGGGCCTGCAGACGGTGAGCTGGCTGCACGACGGCGAGGTCCTGCACCGCGACTCGACCGGCAGCCTGCAGACGATCCGCCCCCGCGAGCTGGGCCTGATGACGTCGGGCCGCGCGATCTCCCACTCCGAGGAGAGCCCCGCCCCGCACGCCCGCCTCCTGCACGGCGCCCAACTGTGGGTGGCCCTCCCGGACGCTCACCGCCACACGGACCCGCACTTCGAGCACCACGCCGAACTGCCCCGGGTGACGGCGCCCGGTCTGACCGCCACGGTGATCCTGGGCACCCTCGACGGGGCGACGTCCCCCGGCACCACGTACACCCCGATCGTCGGCGCGGACCTGACGTTGACCGCCGGCGCCGACGTCCGCGTCCCCCTGAACCCCGACTTCGAGTACGCGGTCCTGTCGCTGTCCGGCTCCACCCACGTCGACGGCGCCCCGGTCCTCCCCGGCGCCATGCTCTACCTCGGCTGCGGCCGCACCGAACTCCCGGTCCTGGCGGAGTCGGACGCGGGCCTGATGCTGCTGGGCGGGGAGCCGTTCGAGGAGGAGCTGGTCATGTGGTGGAACTTCATCGGCAGGTCGCAGGACGATATCACTCAGGCGCGTGAGGACTGGATGAGTGGGTCGAGGTTTGGGGATGTGAAGGGGTACGACGGGGGACGGTTGGATGCGCCTGAGTTGCCGCCTGTGGCTCTTAAACCCCGAGGTCGGGTGCGCTGAACGAACTGTTCTCGGCGCACTCCACATGAAGTCGAGCGAGCAGCAAAGCCGTCTCGCCTGACTTCCCTCCAACGCGATCGCAAACGCTTCTCCCGACGCCTGGACCCGCACCTACGAGTCGCAAGTTTCGTCAGCTGTAGCCAGCTTTAGTCGGACTGATGCTGACCCAATGCTGACTTTCGTGACGCCCCGTCAGGTCCTAGCCGAAGACCGATCTCTTGCCCGACCCGGCCTCCTGAGCTCGTGCTTCTGTGGCCAGAGCCGAACCGCCCCCCTCAAGGGGCAGCGGCTCAAGCGCCACGGAGCAGCCTCCTCCAGGGAACGATGCTGACTAGAGGAGCCGGTTGCACGGTTCCTACAAATCACTGCGGAGGCGCAGCGCGCAGATTGCACGGGGAGGCAGCCAGGTCGCGCGGTCACTCCCCGTCAGGCGACTACACCCGCACGCCTTGGTGTCGGTTGCCCCGGCTTGAAGGCGAACTGCCACGTTCCTTGGGCCGGGACGTGGCGGTTACAGAGCCCCCCCCACTCCGACAATCCTGTCCGCCAACCTCTTGCCGCCTCAGTCGGCAACGCCGTCGAGTGGTACGACTGGTTCTCTTACACGGACACGCGGGCAGCATACGCTCACACCCTGGGCCAGCAACCTTCCAGGCCAGAGCACGTTCTCGCGTGATGCCCCAACTTCAGGTGTCGCAGAGTTTGACCAGCTCCGACAGTCTCAAAGCTGACCTCCTGCTGACTTTCCTAGATGATCGTCAGGTCCTGTCGCCCCCCATGCGGAGGGAAGGTCGGCGGCAATGTTCTGCAGCTGCTCGGCCAGGTGAGGTTGGTCGTAGCGCAGAACAATCTGGGCCAGGCTTCGGACGAGGTTCGCGCGCTGGTCCGTTGCAAGGTCGTTCACGAAGGTCTGCAGGAGATGCGCCACCTGGACCCATGCGTTGCCCGCAGCGTGGGCGGTGATCTGACGGGTGAGTTCTTCGAGGGTCTCAAGGGTGTCCTTGGTGGCGTCGGGGCGCTGAGAGAGCCAGTAGGCCAAGGCCAGAGTTGGTGTGGTGACGAGCTGTTCATGGAGGTCTCGTGCTGCCTGGAGTCGTTGGCGCTGGACCTGTTCGTGCAGGGCTTCGTTGTGCAGGCGCTGTTGCAACGCGCTAACCGCGGCGCGGTCCTGGCCAGTCGTGGTCAGCCGAAAATTGGCCCACAGCACCCGGACGGGAAGCTCCTTGAGGTCGCAAACGGTGCCCAGCACAGAGTTGAGGTGAGCCTGCGCCGCATGAACGTCGCTGAGGGTGTACCGACAGGTGATCGCGTGAGCGGTGGCCAGGGTGTAGTGGAGGGCTGCCTCACCGGGATTATTGTGCGGCCGGGCGCTGGGTGTTTCCTCCCAGCGCCCCAGTATTTCTGCGTCGAACCTGTAGCCCGGGGTATCACTCGGCAGCGAGCCTCCGGTGCCCTCAAGATGGCCGCTGCGCGGGTCTGGCCAACCGGCGGGGTCAGTTCTGCGGCGCATGGAGCTTGGGTGGCGTGGCAGGGTCTTGCTCCTGCAAGGCTGCGAGGAAGCGGTCGCGCAGGTGCACAGCTTCCCCAACCTGGTGTGCGGGCGGGGGCGTGGGGGCCCAGCTGAACAAGAGCTTTTGCATCGCGACATGACGGCTGCCGCTGTAGTACGGGTCGGGGTCGGCGTGTACTGCCTCGCGGAAGATCTGCTCGATGTCGTCTCTGAGGTCGGGCTGTTCCAGGGCCGTCTGCATCCAGTACCCAAAGGCCGTTGCCACACTCTGCGGTGGCTCACCTATGGTGGGCAGGGCATTGCGCCACATGCCAGTCAGCCAGGCGCGATCTTGGTCCGTATCGGTCAGGAGGGCGGGGCTGCTGGTACTCCGGCGTTGAGCCAGGTGAGCGAAGGTGTTCTGTGCTGCCGTGCCCTGAGGGCTGTGCGGGTCTGCAGCCCATTGCCTGAGTTGCATTCGGATCGCGGGACGCTGGGTGTCCTGATCCCACAGAGTGTTCAGAGCCTCACCGATCGCTTCAGTCACGGCATCACCGCGCTGCCGACTGTCGTCCACCGTGAGCGTAGCCAGCTCGGCGAGACGGCCGAGCATGCTGGTTGGATGCACGTCGATCAGGCGGCGACAGGCCCGGATGAGGACGATGGTGAAGGTGTCGCTAAGGGCGCCTGCTTCGCCTCGTGCCCACCTGCGGTACGCGTTGCGGGCAAGGCTTCCGGCATGGTTGTCGAGGGCTGCCAGGACGAGCATGTCGCAGGCCGCTTGCTCTTGCTTCGTAGACCACTGGTCAGCGAGTTCCTTCAACAACCGCGTAGTGCGGTGACGGGCCGTGTAGCGAACGGTCCAGTGGATGACGCGCTGTGCGAGGAAACCGGCCGCCTCCTTGTCCTCCAAGGCGCTGACTTGAGCGGCGGTCCAGGTGGTAAATCTCTTGAGCAGGTGTGGGCGATCGTCGAGAAAGTAGTCGACGACGGCTTCGGCCTGGTGGTGGTACCGGAAGCGAATTTTACCGTCCGGCAAAAGGTCGGCGTCCGCAGCGTCGGTGAGCGCGATGACACCGAGACCCTTCTGGCCAGGGCGTGGGGTAGGCTCCTCGTCGAACTTCTGGGCCAGGTTTTCAGCGGCTCGATAAATTGTCTGTGCGCTGGATCCCTCGAGGACTGCGGCCGCCAAGAGGAAGTTGCGGTAGTCGCTGTCCTGATGACGGTGATGCCAGTCGAGGAGTGTGCTGCGCCAGTTCTCAGCGACCTTGACGACGCTGCTGATGAGTTTGGCGATATAGAGCTGATCGCGAGCGGTCGTTGGGGTGAGCCGCCCCGCGTCACGCTCAAGTTCCTCAGTAGTGACGATGGCGTCGGCCCAGTTCGCGATCTGGCCCGGTACCAGACCTTTGACGCCCTTCGCGATCACTGTATCGCCGGTCCATGTTCTGTGCCCGATGGCCAGCGGCGCAGACTCAAGGAGCTTTTCCAAGACCGCGATTGGGGACGGTCCAACGATCTCGTGGGACAAGTCCACTGCTCCTCGGCCGCATTGGGTCCAGGCAGCAGTACTCATCAGCACGACGAGGAAGGATCCATCGGGTACCTCGTCGCAGTCATCGGCTAGTTCCCGACCGAAGCCGGCATGTGGGGCTTCAGCCCGGAGGTCCAGGATCCAGCCCGTGCCTTCTTCGGTCAGCCCGGCGGCGTCAAATGGGGTCCCAGGTTCGCGGCGCACCTGGCGGATGGCGTTGCCCACCCGCTGACGCAGCATACGGAGCGCGGTGGTGAAGCGACCGCTGCCGTCGGCGCCAGTCAGGACGACGATCCGTCGTTGGCCAAGAATCTTCGCGATCGCTGTCTCATCATCGGAGTTGGCGACGTATGCGCGTAGGCAGTCTTCGATTTCGATTTCTGTCAGTGTGGTCCCGCGCAGTCGTCGGATATTCTGCTGGATGAGAGTGCCGATCACGAGCCCGTGATTGGTACCGATGCGCTGAAGTGTGCGCCAAGCCTCGTAAGACTCGGCAGGTTGACTACGTTCTTCAGCCCGCATAGCAGCAGATTCCGGAGGAGTCTGCGCCCCAGCGAGCGCAGGCGAGCCATCTGCGCCCGGCGTCCCCGCGGGCCCGTCCGGCTTGGCAGGGTTCACGCCTGCGTTCTCGGACAGAGGTGACAGCCCGCTGTCGATGGCGGGCGGTTCACCGCTTTCGACTCTAGGTGGCTGGTGCTGGTCAGACGTGAGCTCGGACATCTCGACGAACCATTCTCTAGGCCGGCCGGAAGACAGGTGCGCCAGATCAGCGAAAGGAGTCGGGCGGCGGGTTCCTCCTGTCCCTGATCCGGATGCCTGTGACCTCTCCGCTCTCCTCGACCGTGGTGATGTCCTGGACGGACCGCATGTTGCCGTCGTCTGCCTCGGTGTCGATCCCCGTCATGCGGCCGCGGACGGTCTCACTCTTCTGCCATGACTGGGCCCCCGAAGGTGCCCGCCCTTGCTCGCCCACGAACGTCAGGCGCTGCCCGTAGATGCCTTCGAGGGTGCCGCGCAGCTCACCCAGCAGGCGCAGGAGGCCGGCGTCGCCGGTGCTCACCAGCGTCGAGTTCTGCCGATAGACGTGCAGCATGTCGCGCAGCCGTTCTAGGTCACCGTGTCGGCTGGTGAGCTCTCCCTCGTTCGCCGTCAACGGCAGGCTCAGTTCACCGCTGAGGGTTTGGCCGTCCAACTCGGTCTCGGGTGCGCCACCGCGCCTGAGCAAGTTGTCCAAGCGCTGGTAGAGAAAAGTGAAGGTCGCTGGCAGACCCGCACCGAGGACGGCGGATAAAGCACTGAGATCAGCCATGCACTCCCCCTGGTTAACCACGTGTTGCACCAATGATTGAAATTCTCACCTGTTCACTGCCACACCGATCACGCGTTGACGAAGATGGCCGAAAGCTGATTCGCACCACCAGTCCCAACCGTTTCATTGTGTCTCTTTGGCCTCAGCGACGAGGTGTTCTAGCGAGTATCAGTTTCCTTCGGGCGGACGCGGTTCGCTGTCCTGTCCCGACTTCTCCCTTCTTACGTTCGTTCGCTGTACGGGGGCATCAGGTGCTCCGTGCCCCCACTGGCGATACACCAGCTCATCAGGGTGTCTGGCCAGGCGCGCCTGCCGCCAGGCTACATCGAAGGAGAGGGTGCGCTTGCTGCGATAGACCGTCCAAACCGCGTTGCAGCTCGTGATTGGGGACAGCAGCGCGCGCAGAAAGGTAGGGCTCATAAGGTTCAGAGTCATTACTCGACGACGAGCCGGACCACCTTTTGACGTACTCGGCGACAGATGCACGAAGTACGGTCGCGAACAGGACATTCAATCTCTGGCTCGCATCGCTCTTTACCTACCTTTCTGGCCCATGACACTTGGGCCTGGAGTTAGCGAAGATACTCGGGCTCACAGGCGTTATTGGTCACGCCGGCTGAATGTCTTGCCGCGCACAAGAGGGCAATCCAGCCCGACTCAGCCAACTGCCCACCCACCTCTACTCCTCCAACACGCCTGGACTCCATCCACCCATGCGCTCGGCGAGTTGGCCTGGCCTGCGGAATAGATCGATGTCGTTGACGATTACTCGTTCTCAGTGGTCGTGCGGGGTGGAGAGGCACATGAGCAACTTGAAGGTCTTCAAGGTCAGAGGGCGGGACGTCACAGAGGTACCCGGGGAGGCCGTCAGTGTGGAGGCTGAGTTGCAACACCTGATCGAGGCCAACATGGAGAGGATGCTGGGCATCCGGTTCCTGGCAACCGAGTACCGCACTGGGCGCCACGGCGGTCGGATCGACTCGCTTGGCCTCGACGAGAACGGCACTCCCGTCATCGTGGAGTACAAGCGGACCAAGAACGAGGCGGTCATCGTCCAGGCTCTCTCGTATCTGTGCTGGCTGCAGGACCATCACCACGAGTTCGAGAACCTGGTCCGCGACAAGCTAGGCGAGGAGGTCGCCGGAGACGTCGACTGGAGTGCCCCGCGGATCGTGTGCGTCGCCGGCGCCTTTACGTACCACGAGACGGTGGCCGTGGAGATGATCCCGCACCGGATCGATCTCGTGACCTACCGGGTCTTCGGCGATGCCGTCGCACTGCAGCTTGTCAGCGCGAACGGAGGTACCCGCGCCCCGGCACGCGGCAAGACCTCGTCATCGGCTCGCACGGGCGCCTCGGCACCGAAGTCGGTCCAGCAGTATCTCGACGCGTCACCCAAGGAGCTGCGCGAGCTGTACGCAGATCTCGACGAGATGCTGCTGTCGCACCGGGACGTGCGGCGGGAACCGCAGCTGCACTACTTCTCCTACCGCCGTATCAAGAACGTGGCCACGGTGCGCATCCAGCCTCGCAACAAGGTGCTCGTGGTGAATTTGCGGCTCAATCCTGACGCAGTGGACCTGTGCGACGGCTTCACCCGCGATCTGCGCGGGCTCGGCAGCCTCGGTCTGCAGGGCGACGTCGTCGAGGTGCGCATCGCCTCCCGCGAAGACCTCGACCGCGCCGCCGGTCTGATACAGCGCAGCGTCGAGACCGGGTAAGAGACCATCTCATTTGGCTAGTCTGCGGTAGCAGATGAGGGTGCAGGCGATGCTGGCAAAGGCCAGGAAGTGGTCGGCTTTGCGTTCGTAGCGGCGGTGTAGTCGGCGGCATCCGGCGAGCCAGGACATCGTGCGTTCTACGGTCCAGCGGTGCCGGCCCAGATGGGTCGAGGACTCGATACCCCTGCGGGCAATGCGATGACGGATGCCCCGGCTGGACAGCCATCGTCGCAGGTGGTTGTAGTCGTACCCCTTGTCCGCGTGGAGTTTGTGGGGTCTGCGCCGCCGGGGGCCGCGGCGTGAGCGGATCGGCGGGATGCCCTTCACGAGGGGGATCAGTGCCTGGCTGTCGTGCGTGTTGGCGCTCGAGATGCCGATGGACAGGGGCAGTCCGGTCCGCTCCGTGATTAAGTGGATCTTTGACCCGTACTTGCCCCGGTCCACAGGATTCGGACCTGTCAGTTCCCCCTTTTCAGGGCCCGCATGTTGATCGAGTCGATCGCGCACCGCGACCAATCCAGCCCGCCGCGGGATCCGAGTTCGTCGAGCACCAGGCGGTGGAGTTTGGCCCACACCCGGGCCTTGGTCCACTCGGTGAACCGCCGGTGGGCCGTCGCGCCGGACGGCCCGAACGACGCGGCCGGCACCTGCTGCCACGTGCAGCCCGAGGTCGCCACGAAGACGATCGCGGCCAGCACTTCGCGGTCGCCGTGCCGACGCCGGCCGCCGCCCTGAGGCCGCGACGGCGCCTCCGGAACCACCCGCTGGAACAGCTCCCACAACTCGTCCGGCACCAGCCGTTCAACGATTTTCGACACCCGACAAGTCTAGCCAGCCAAATGAGATGATCTCTAAGAACAGCCAACATAATGAACTTTTCCAACCTGACACCCCTGCTGGTCAACGTCCCGTCGTTGAGCGGTTGTTCGCATCCGGTACGGGCCCCTGACCAAGGTTTCGACAGCCGCCGTCTTCCGAGTGCCCAGCAGGTGCGGTACGCGCCTTGGGCTCCTTAGGGCATCAGCGAGTACGACAGATTCGCGGATATCGGGCCAAGACCGTCCGCCGGTGAGGGGGCGGGTCGTAGTGCGCACGCGCGGACTCAGCGGAGTTGTCGGAGGTGGCGTCCTGGCTCACACGCGAGATCGCTGCGCGCATTCCTTCGGTAACCTGAGCTGTGATCGGCGGTGTGAACTTGTGAGTGAGTCGCTCTCCGGCGACCTCGAGGAATCAGTCACAAAATGATCCCAGAGCACCAGGTAGCTAGATGATTCTTTTTCATCCGGCACGCGGGACCGCGCACATCAATTAAACCATCGAGTCCATACCTTGCGGCTCGGGAAATACAATCCCCACACCGATGACGTGTTCTTCAGCATTGAGAGGCGCCCGCGATTTACGATCTAGGGGAGAACTCGACGTTTTGTCGATAGGGTAGAGGGCGAGCAGCCCGGTGTGCGGCAGCTGCTCTTGTCGAGCTCGACGGATTTCATTTTCGTACAGTTTAGCTGTATCTATGTTCAAGTCCACTGCCGCGTCTAGTCGGCTCATCAGCGTTTTGATGTCGGCAAAGTCTTGAGGCGCACCTGATGGCATGCGGAGCCTGGACCGGATGACGCGACCCACGGTGACGCCTTCGAAGAAGGTGAAGTTGGCCTCGTCATTCTCGGCTGGTTTGCCGAGAATGGCAATGTTCCATCGACTGAGCGAGTCAGCAACGCGCATACGTTTGCGAATATAATCAATCAGCAACCTTGGCATATCACCCGAGGTTTCTTCGTGAAATTGATAGGCGCCAAGAAAGTCGATCACAGCACCACTTGGCACGTCGTGGAAAATGTAGCGCCCCAAGGCTGCTTCTTCTTGTATGCGGGTCGCGAATGTTGCAGATGTGGCTACGAGAGTCCGGGCTGCTTCCATGTTGATACGTAGCCACTCAGCATTGGTGCGGAAGCGGTGGGTCTGGACGCGGCGACCGCCGTAGGAGATTGACGGCAAATAGGATCCGCCTTTGGCCGCTCTTACGACCTGTGCCTGAGGATGACGTCGCACGCGCACGGCGAGGTCCATTGGAGTCGTTAGCTCTTCAAAGGCCCGGTCAGCCAGGAATCGCATTTCGTTGTCAGCTCGGGCCAACTCGCGCCACCATATCGACAGCTCTTCTGTGATCCAGACTCGGGGAAGGTCTGCATAACCTGCGCGCAGCCCGAACCAGCGTTCCGCTTGTCGAAGGGTTTCATAGGCGGATGATGTAGTGCTGCCGAAATATGCCACGGACACGCCGTCCAACTCTCGGCCTCGCCCCAATGGTGTCCCGCCGCCGACCACGACGGTGGTTTCGGGGATGGGATGAAGCGCGTCGTCATCGTTATGCCTGTCCCCGGTAATGCCGCACTTATGCACAATGCTGTGTAGGTGAGGAAGGAGATCATCGAAGCTGACTTCCCTAAGCCCGAATTCTCTCGCCGAGACACGCTTCATTTCGTGTTCCCACACCTGGCGCAGGTGGGTGACGTAGGACGTCGACGAAAGTTGTTTAAGGCTTTCTGCGCACATATCAGTTAGTCGGGTCAGGAACTCTGCCTGGACGGCGGAGTAGGGGCCCGCGTGGATGAGCATCGTATTGTGTGGTGTTCCGCTGCCGCGGACAGTGCGGGCTGCTGCAACTAGCCAGAAGTATTCCAGGGCGTCTCGAAGCGTGGGGGGAACTTCAAGGCGGAAAGTCTCCGCTGCGGCCCGTGATTGGGGGCGGAGGCGCTGGGCGTCTTCATCTGGGATGAGACGGATCATGTCGTGTCCGTCATCGGTCTGCTCAAGGTCGCCGTCTCGAGGCTCGCGGCCGAAGAGGACCTCGGGTCCGGCGTAGCTCTCGGGTGGGGGCAGAGAGATAATGAAGTCTTTGGGGAAGAGCTCTTCGGTTCCCGGCTCTATGAGCAGGCCGTTAAGGGCCGTTGTGGTGTATCCGAGATAGCCGGCGCGGGGCATTTTATGCAGGAACGATTGGACGCGGGGTGTGATGCTATTCGACGCCACCGAGGGCAGGTTGAACTCCGTGTCAATGACAAGGGTGGGGCATTCGTGGAGCAGATCAGAAAAATGTGCCAGCCAGTTGTCAACTTTTTGGAGTACCCTGCTGTTCTTCTTGATGACAGCCAGCCCACACGCACTGCTGCCATCGCGAAAAATTCCTGGAGTGACAGGCGTTGGCTGGAAGTCCTTCTCTAGAGTGGTCAGTTGTTGCCAGCGGGAACGGTGTGGCGCGACCAGAAGCTGGTCGAGTCGCTCCTGCAACTGGGTGCGCATGGCGTTGTGTAGACCGGTCAAGACGATGAACATCCGATACCCACGGTCAGCCGCTTTTGCGATCACGGCCGCGATATTGGTGGTATTTCCCGCCTGTGGGTGGGTCAATACCAGACCTCGGGTGGCAAAAGTGGGTTCCTGTGGGTGATGCAGGTGCGCGACGACACGCGTGGACGTGTCGTCAAGTGACGTCAGAGAGCGCGCGTTGTAGGTATCGGACGCGAGTTGCTCAGTGAGTGCGGGCCAGAAGATGTCCCTGGCACGAGGGCCGGTGTACCACGTGGCGATGGGTCCCAGACTTATCTCAGGACTGCGCAGTAGGTTGAGCTGGTTGTGGCGTTCCTGGAGCTCGGAAATTTGATCTGGTTCGAGTCCGAACTGCTCTAGCCGTAGGGCGGGTTGGGAAAGCTCGAGAATGGTCTTGAATGTGGTGTACAGGGATTCTTCACGGTGCGTCATGCGTCTCGCCTCTGTCCACGGTGCATCTCAATGCCATGCGAGTCGGCCCTGCACGGTGTGGTGGTTCGGGTGCCCGTCAGTGAGCAGGGTTGGTCGCGAACTGGCTCTTGAACTCCCCTGGAACTCGCGTGAGGGCACAGCTCGTGAGCATCCAGAGTTTGTTCGCTTCGTGTGGTCCGCTGCTGTATCTCAGGCGCAGTGCGGGTTTTCGGGGGCGGCGCATGGTCGTGGAGTGTGCCTGCTGTGTGCGTCGTCGTGTCATAGGGGGCTACCAGAGGTGCAGGCTCAAGATGCCGTCGCTTAGGCCCACCACCAGTGAATCATCGCAGTCGGCGCTGGCCCAGGCTGGGGAGTGCACGGCCACGGTCGTGGTGGCGCGTCGATTCTTCAGGTCCCAGACACGTACGGTTCGATCGTCGCTGGTCGACACCAAGTGAGCGCGTTCTTCGATGGTGACGGGCGTCAGGGTGGTGATCTTGTCTGTATGGCCGTCAAATCGGTGCACGGGTTGCCCGTTGTTGGGGTTCCAAAGGTGCAGGAAGCGGTCCTCACCTGCGCTAGCAAGGAGTGTGTCTTCGCCTATGGTCACGGTTGCCAACGCCGTGACCCCGTCGTTGTGCGCGTCCCATTCGCGTACGCGGCGCTGCTTGTGGGGATCCCAGAGGCTGATGCTGCCGTCTTCGTGCCCTGTTGCCACGATTTCTTGTGTGTCGATGACGATGGTCTCCATGGCCAAGATGGCGTGGTCCCAGATTGCTTGGCCGATGCAACGTTCGTGACGGGCTGGGTCCCACAGGCGGACGGTGCGGTCGCTGCTGGCGCTGACCAGCAGGGTGCTTCCGCCTACCGCTACCGGGCGTAGGGCGCTGACCGCGTCCTCGTGTCCGTTTAGCGTTCGAAGGAGTGCGCCCGTTGCAGGATCCCAGATAAAGATGCGGTGGTTGTCGCCGCCGGCGGCAAGAGCGGTCTGCCCGTTGATGGGCAGAGGGCACATGGATCGAACCCAGTCGTCGTGACCCTGCAGTGTTCTGACTACTTCTCCTGTGGTGGCGTTGCGCACGTAGATGCAGTCATTGCTCTCGGCGGAGGCCAGGAGGGGCTTGGTTGTGCATGGGATCGCGCAGACTGCTGTGACGCCGCCGCCCTCGTCGGTGGTTTTGAGGGGTGGTGTGGCTTGGGCGTCCCAGAGTCGGATGGCGTTGTCGTTGCCGGCGCTGGCCACGAAAACGTGATCTTGCCCCTGGAGCGGGCACACGCTGGTCACCCAGTCGGTGTGGCCTTCGAAGGCGTGGAGCAATTCGCCGTTGTGGCTGTTCCAGAGCCGGACGGCGTTGTCGTGGCCGCCGCTGGCGACGAGGGTGCGTGCGGGCGTGGGGATGGTGGCCAGGGCTCGCACCCAGTCTGCGTGATGGGTGATGGTGTCGACTGTGTGTCCCGTTGCCGGGTCCCAGAGCTGGATGGCCTTGTCGTTGCTGGCGAGTGCAAGCAGGGTCTGGTCGCCGTACTGCACAGGGCTAAGGTCGGTGATCCAGGAGGTGTTGCTGGGAAAGGCGCGGAGGTGCCGGCCTGCGGCAGGGTCCCAAAATCGCACCTGGCAGTCGTCGCCTGCGCTAACGAGGAGTATCTCGTTGTTGTGGCAAAGCGATGTGAGCGTGCGGACGGGACCGATGTCGCCGGGTAGCTGGTGGAGCATGTCTGCGGTCTCAGGGTCCCAGAGCTTGATCGTGTGGTCGTTGCTGGCGCTGGCCAGCAGCATCCGATCGCCCAGGTCAATCGCGCAAAGGTCGTTCACGGAAGCGGTGTGAGCGTCAATGGTGCGAATGTGATGCCCTGTTGCGGGGTCCCAGATTTGCACTGTGTGATCACTGCCGCCGCTGGCGAGCAGTGTGCGCCCGTTGTTACTCACCGCCGTGATCGTGCGAACCGGACCTGTGTGTCCGGCCAAAACCCGCAGCGCCTCCCCCGTGTCGGGATCCCACAACCTGATGGTGTGGTCATTGCTGGCGCTGGCCAGCAGCATCCGATCACCCAAGGGGACAGAGCACAGGGCGTTAATCCATCCGGTGTGCCCCTCCAGCACAATGTCTTCCGCATGGGGTGCGCCCACGGCCCATTGGGCGTGGTAGGGAGTGATGGCGTCGCTGGCTTGGTCTCGGTAGGAGAAACCCAGTTGTTCTCTTGCCTCGGTCACCGTGAAGAGGGCGATGCGTTCGTTCGCTACTGCTTCGAGGGCCTGAGGTGTCTTGCGCAGAAGGCGTGCACGCGTGCGTCCTGCCGGTCTCGAAGCTGCTTTGGCTGCGGGCACAAGGCGACGCAGGTCAGCATGGAGTGGGTAGCTGTCGTCGGCGAGGAGCTCGTCGATGATTCCTCCTCGCACCGCATGCCCTGGCAGAGATCGCAGCACATAGCTCGGCGCGGTCGCCCATCGCGCGTTGACGCCGCGGATCAGTGCTCGAGCGATGGACCGCTCGTCATCCTTTGAGGCTGTTGATCTTGCCCGATGCCGCAGGAGGGCCTCATTGAGGGCTTGGTGGAAGAGGCGGAAGCCTCCCGTGCTTGTGACGGCTTCGCTTGATTCGACGAGGAAGTTAGCCGCTGCTGAGCGTGCGAAAGTTCTGAGGTCCTGCTCATCTACCCACACGTCGGTCAGCGCATGGACTACCACACGCCACAATCCAGCAGGCAGGCCCGGGGACTCCGCGTAGGCGAGAGCCGTCAAGAGAGCTTCCGCGCTGGCCTCGCCCATGTCCGGCAGACGAGTAAGGTACTCCCGCAGGGCCGTCTCTACCGTCACGGTGTACTGCAAACGCGCAACTGAGACGGCCTGCTGATCGTGCATACCGTGCGAGCGAGCGACCAGACCTGCGATGAGGAAGTTTCCTTGCGCCATGTCGGCGATACGCTCAGAAACCTTCATCGCAGTGGCGGTGTCGTTGTACGGGTTGCCGACTCTTTCGTCGCCGACCATCTGCAGGGTGGCCAGAGCGTATGAGACGAGATCTTCCCGCGCGAAAAACTCCGGCTCATCGAGATCAACAACATGCAGTGATCGTGCGTAGGACGTCAGCAGGTCGCCGGCATCATCAACGCGGCGGCTTCCGACCACCACACGCACATCCAAATCGGCGCACGTTTCGGTGAGTGCCACGGCAGTCTGCAGAATCTGGCGGGCATCCTCAGGCGTACTTGCCTCATCCAACGCATCGATCACCACACAGAAGATGCCCCGCTCATCCTCCTGCAACCTGGTACGCAACAGGTCCGGCAGCTCGCTGGCCTGCCCGGGCAAGGCAGCTGAGGCCGCGGTGGCAATCTCGCGTGCCACCTCTATAGCAGTCTTGTCCCGGGCGTGTACCGCACACGCCACCGAACCAACGTGCGAGCGCACAGCGACATCGTCCGTGGGCAGCGCCCTAGCAATCTGTGGATCGGCCGTGGTGACCACGCGCCCCAACACTGCCGACTTCCCCACCCCAGGAGACCCCGTCACCAACAACACCTGCCGACGATCTTGCAGGGGGGTGGAGATCCAAGCCTTTATCTTCTCCAAGGCGGCAGCGCGCCCGCGAAAACGGAAGCCACGCTCGGCATCCGTGCTGACCCCTCTGGCTCGGGGACGCCAGTGACGTCCAGATTCCTCATCTCCCGCCAGGCTCCAGCCCCACGCAGACAGGGCGACGTCCCCGGCCGCTTGAACTGTCCACTCCGTCAGAAGACTCAACTTCGCCGTCGGCAGCATCATGTCGGCGGCACGCAGAGTCAAAGCACGGGCGTCGCCGGACCCCTGGCGGGCCTGCCCCACCAAGCCCACGACGGCCTCGTACTCAGCTGACCACAGGGCAGCGCCGCTGTAGCCCGGTTGGACTGGATACCGTGATTCCGTGTCCAACCGCACCCAGCCGTAGGCCAGAGCCTCACCTACATTTCCGGCTGCTGAGTTGCCAAGCCGACCATCGGGAAACCCAAAGGACCACCAAGAGCTATCGACCAGGTCACGCGCTGCCGGCCGTCGCAGCGGCGCCACGTACTCCATCGCAACATCATCTTCAAGAACCAAGACCGCAACGTCGTGAAGATCCTGCTCCTGCACGGGTGGAGCGACGACCTCTTCCACCCGCAGCCGCAGGTGCATGAGCTCTTCCGCTTTAGGAAACGCAACCCAAAGCTCCTTGCACACCCGGCCCCCGTCGTGGACCACATGGGCGCAAGTAATTACGCGGCGCGAATCGATGACAAACCCTGAGCCCAAGGGCCTCAGATCCGCTCCCTGGTGAATGGCCGTCACCCACACATCTGAGGCCGGGCGCGCCCCTGGCCGAGAGCTCTCCGTCATTCCGGACTGTCGCTCTCGCCCTCGCTCTCGCTCGAGCCATGAACGTCCCCTGAGCCCTGACGCCATGTGAGCTTGACTCCGAAGCTCGCCTCTGAAGCGGCCTTAGCAACAAGCCAGTTCGCCGTTCCACTGACCTTGATGCCAAAACTCACTTCTACCTCGGCTGGCCTGAGCGCCACCGCCTGTGCCAGCACCCGTTGGGCAGCCTCCACCGCAGGCCGGGCGGCCTCGTCCACACTGCTAGCGACCTGGCCAGCGCGCACTTGCTGCCAGTCGCCTGTCGGCTCAACCTCGAACTGAACCACCGTGTCAGCATCCAGCGCATACGACACCACGTGTGAGTCCACGCTTCCCCCTCATCCCCACGCCCAGTACCGAAGGTTACTGCACCTTCTTACCGCTGCGGCCGCACCCCGCCGAATCCCGGCTGGACACGCTTGCCCGTGGCTACCCCGTCGATGCCGACAGCTGAAACGTTGTCAACAACGCGGCAGTCTCGGACCGCGCGGTGGACAACACGGATGCCGACACCGTCGCACCCCAGTGTGATCGCCGTAGCACGCGCAGCTTCTGGCGAGCGCGGGCAATATTGGTCGAGAACCCGTCTACCACCAGCTTCGTCGTTGCGCCGCTGACCGCAGCTACGACCACGACGTCTACCTTGACCAGATCCGTGCCCGAGGCATCGTGCCCGCCAGCGTCCGTGGCAACAACCATCCCGCCTTCCAGGAGACGTGGAGTCGAGCGGCCGCGCTGGACAACGCCGGAAGCCGGCACTATGCCTTGACCTGTCTCGAGTACACGGCAATAGGCACTGAAATCGCCGATGCTGAGCGAAATTGGTCACCGGCCTGGCTCCGTCGCGGTATCCCGAGGCGGCCCGTCCTGGTCCCTGCTCGCGCTCCGGCACATCAATGCAGCGATCGAGTCGTCCTCGGTCCGCCCGGCCGCCGCCCAGCAATTCCCGGAGAACAAGCCGCCGCGCTCGCGCTGACTACTGACCTTGAATGAGTGATGTCGGGGAACGGTGAGTGTGGTGGTGCCCCGACCTGCTCCGCGGATGGTTGCTGCGCCAAGATGAGCGCATGACCGAGAGCGAAGCGGATCTGCTGGCGTTGCTACGCGAGCTCGATGATCCGGAGTGGCTGGAGCGGCCGCGACACTACGGCCGTGGCGAGACCGCAGTCCACTTCGGTGTTCTGATGGCCCGGCTCGAAGTTGACTTCGCAGCTCGCTGCACGGCCGAGCAGGACACCCAGGACTCTAGCGAGTACGGACGCATCGTCGTACCCGCAGACGCAACCGTGTGCGGCACTCGAATCGTCGTCTGCGTGAGCAAGTTCGGCTCGTTGGCTCTGGTCTGCGCCGACAACCCGGGCGCCTTCCTCGGAACGGATGACGCCCAAGCCGAGGGCGAGCTCGACGGCGCGGACCTTGCCAAGGTCAACCGGGCGCTGGTCGAGCTTGGCTATGTCGTGGTTGCCGAGGAACTACTGGAGAGTGACTACGACGGGCCGAGCCGACTGCCCTGGCATGTTCAGCGGCCCAGCTGGTGGGATCGCTTCTTCGGCATCTTCTGACGATCACGTCGACAGGGTCAGGCCGGTGCCAACCAAGCATCCATCGATCACCTCCGGCCTGTACTGCAGCATCTTGAGTTTGCGCTTCACAGCGCGGGTGACCTGGCTGAGGTCGGCGGCGGCCAGGTTGCCGAGGTCGCGTTTGACCAGGGACCAGATGCCCTCCTGCGGGTTGAGGTCCGGGGCGTAAGTCGGCAGCTGAAATACGGTGAGCCATGAAGCGTTGGCCTCGAAGAACTCCCTCAGTGGCGCGACCAGGTGCATGCGCAGGTTGTCCCACACCAGCACGATCGGGCCGCCGAGCTGTGTGTGGGCGCGGATGACGAGGTCGCGGTAGTCCTTCCAGCCGAAGCCCTTCGGCTCGTTCTTGCGGCCCCGGTACTCACGGATTGCGTAGAACAAACGGGATCGCTCACCCGGCTTGTAGCAGGTCATCCCCGCTATGGAGACTCGGCCCGATCCCCGCCCGCGCACGCCGACGACCGGAGTGCTGCCCTTGCGGCCCCAGGTTCTGGCACGCGGCGGCGTCATCGACTGGCTCAGTCAAGATTTCCGTGACGGAGTGACGTTACGTCACCGCGGTGGCATGGTCGGTTGTGTCTGACAATTTGCTGAGCATCGTGTTCCCGCA
>NZ_JBIWKA010000016.1:0-238727 GCF_044765445.1 Streptomyces sp. NPDC102467
CCGGAACCGCGTCGCCGCCCGTGTTGAACGACGCGTTGAGGTTGGCGGTGTGGCACCGACCGATGCTCGCCTTGGTCTTGGTGTCGGTCGTGGTCCTGCCGGCGGTCTGCGGGCTGGGCGCCTGCTTACCGGCCGCCTGCTTGCCCGCCGAGCCGCTGGTGCCCTCCTTGCCGCTCCCGGCGCCGTCTGCCTGCGCATCGGACCCGGACCCGGTGTCCTTGACCTGGTCGGCGGCCATACCGATGTCCGCGCGGGACCCGGACTTCGCAGCGCTCCCCGCGTCGGTGTCCGAGCCGGAGCAGGCCGTCAGCGTCAGCCCCGCGACGGCCGTCAGGGTCGCGGCGGCGATCCGCAGGCTGCGGCGGCGGGCGGAACGAGTGGTGGTGTCGGAGCGCATTTCAGGTCCCCCAGAAGCGGTCGGTGTCGTTGTTTCCCCGGTACGACAACGACTCTGCCCGGCGCCGCTAACGTATGATCGCCGACCGCTAACGCCTCGCTAACACACGGCAGTTGAAGCAGTAGCGGGACAGCAAAAAAGGCCCAGGTACATGACCTGGGCCTTGCCTGTGGAACGGGTATCGGGGACGGGGATCGGGGTCGGGTATCGGGGACGGGGATCAGCGCACCGGGAAGCCGAAGGAGTGGCCCTGTTCCTTGAGCCGGGGAAGGACTCGGCGCAGGGCGGCGAGGGTCTGGGAGCGGTCGCCTCCCGCGTCGTGGAAGAGGATCGTCGGCCCGTTGGGCAGTTCCCGCTCGACGGTGGCGACGATGGCGTCCGTGCCCGGCCGTTCGAAGTCCTTGCTGTCCACGTTCCAGCCCAGCGGGCGCATGCCCCGGGAGGCGGCGAGCTTGCGGCTGAAGGGGGTGAAGGCGCCACCGGGGGCGCGGTAGTACATCGGCCGCACGCCCCCGGACGCCTTGGTGATCATGCGTTCGGCGTCGAGTATCTGCTGCGATTGGTAGGCCTGGGACTTCTTGTCCATGGCGGTGTCGTGCGACACGGTGTGGTCGCACAGCCGGTGCCCGTCCGCGACCACCTTCTTCACGAGGTCCGGGTGGGCCTGTGCCGCCGTCCCCACCATGCAGAACGTCGCCTTCACCCCGTACTCCCGCAGCAGATCGAGTACTTGAGGGGTCCAGGTGGGGTCGGGGCCGTCGTCGATGGTGATGTTGACACCCTGCGCCCCCTTGTCCGAGGCGTGCACGATGGTCGCCGCGACCCGCTTGATGTCACCGCCCGGCGTGGCGGGCGCGGTCGCCTGGGGCGACGAGGTGTCCACGGCGCCGGCCTGCGCGGTCCACGCCCCGACCCCGGCGGCGAGCATCGTCACCCCGAGCGCCGCCCCGATCACCTTGCCGTACCAGCTCCGACCGCCACCGTGCCGCGTCATGTCCGCCCCACTCTCACGCCGTTCCCCGCCCGTCCCCGGCCGCGTCGCGACCATCTGACAGGACGAGGAACGGTGCGCTGTGGATGCGTCTGTTACCGATCACGGACGATTTCGACGGAGATCACGGACACTCGGCGATCGGCGCCGGGCGCCGAACAGGCCCGGACAACGAAGAACCCCCGGGTCGATGACCTGGGGGTTACACACGGAGCGGCTGACGAGACCGAACTCGGACTCGCAGCTTGGAAACTCGGTTGTTCTAGCGGGAGTTGAGTACCTGAGTTGCAAGTAAGCAGTCTGGTGGCCGTCGCTGCCGATGACCGGTTGCCCCGTTCCCATGGGTCCCCGCCCGACCTGGCACGGGTGTGGCACGGCCCTAGCCGATAAGAGAGTTGATCGCGGCTACGAAGTTGAAGACCGCTGGCAGGAGAAAGATGCTCCCGACCACGATCCATCCGGTCCCGGCAGCGCGGCGGACTCGGCTCGCTGGGGGCGGTGTAACCAGCCGATCCCCCACCCTCACCGTTTCGGACGGGGCGATCAGGCTGCGGCCGGTACGGCGTTGCCTCCGCCCCAACCATATGAAGACGACTGCGGCCATCGCGGTAAAGGCAGCGAGTTGTAGATGTTCACTTGGCGAGTTGGCGGTGCCAGCAAGCGTCACGTTTGCGTACGACACGAGAATTTCCCCCAGCGGATCAGTGTGGAGGGATCTCCTCACGACGGTTGCACCGTGTCAAGCGGATTGGTTCGTGCGTGCCTTCTCCTACACGCTTTCCAACTGTGTTGGTGGGGCCTCGGGGCGTGTCCAGGAGCGTTCACCTGGCTTCATGGGCGCCTGACTACTGATGCGGGAACAGCTTCGAGCCTCGCCTGAACGACCGTGAACGGGGCTGAATGAGACGGAAACTGACACGGCCGTCCCGCGGTACTGGAGCTGCCCTCGCCACCATGGCACGGTCAGGCTATCGGCCGGGATGACCTTGGCCCTGGTCAGGATCTTCTCATCGAGGGCCCACACGAGGGCACGCAACTCCCGCGCGCTCTTCTTGGGCAGTGCGTGAAGCACGGCTTCGAGGTGCTCGCGGAAGCCGACGCCGTAACACCTGCACTCAGGGATGCCGCAATCCATACCTATGAGCGGGTCTGCAAGTTGTCCGAGGGGGCCGTGGGCAAAGGCCTGCCAATGCCAGAAAGCTTCTTCCGTGGCTTCGGGCCAGAAGCGGGACCGCTCCAACCGACGCAGGTCAGCTGTGCAAGATCCTGAAAGGCGATCAATGAACGGGTACCGTCGCCGCCTCCAGGGGCGGACAGGGAGGTCACCCCGCAGGGCTGACGGGCGCCTACGCGGCATTGCCCCTTCGGTTGTCGGTCATGGGGGCAAGGTACAGAACCACGCGTCACGTGGCCACTGCGTATCCGGTGGCCGCGGCCCTGAGCTTGGGAAGCTCGGGTCTCTTGGTGGCGGTTGCCGGGCTGCATTCCGGCGGTGGCGTACGGCCCAGAGTCTGTAGGTCTTCAGAAACCACCGATGGTCAGAGCCTCGAAAATGCTCGATTGGCTGCGGTCCGCCCACAGGTAGTCCAGGTCGTCCGGGACCATCGCTTTAGGAGTTCGATCTCCATGCCGCCTAGCTGGAGACTGCCTCGTGGGTCGGTGACGCTCACGGCTGCTGGTTGCCGCCGCTGTCCGCTGTCGTTGATGTCACTCGTGGATGTCAGAACGGTGCACCTTCGTGCAAGCGTGTTGCCGTGATCACCATCGATGTCAGCGAGGTGAGCGACGAGCGCTCTCTCCACCTGCTGCTGATGCGGGAGTTGGACTTCCCGGAGTTCTACGGCAGGAACTGGGACGCCTTCTGGGACGCAATCACCGGACTGGTCAGCATCCCGAACCATGTGCGCTTCCTCGGCTGGGACCAGCTCGCGGCTGGCGTTCCCCGCGGGGCCGCCATGCTTCGTCGGGCGCTCGACGACTACCAAGCCATGTACCGCCCGGAGTTCGTCGCTGAGTATGCCGAGCGATGAGCAATCTCCGGGCTTAGGCATGGCTGTACCAGTGTGGCAGACGAACGGGCGTGACCTGGGGTCGTGGCGTAGGACCCCTGTCACTGGCGGTCGCCGTTTGTCACCGCTGAGCAGCCTCGGACGGCCCAGAGACGGCCCGAAAACCTCGGCTCCCCCACCGTCTGACCAGCTAGCATCGCGGCCAGTCCGGGGGATGGGGGCTCGCCATGGCCATCGGCCGCAAGGGTTCGCGACGCATCGTCGTCGACGGCACGACTTACCGCTGGCGCCTGCGCCGCCGGCCGACCTACGACCAGGCTCTTTGCGACAAGCCATGCACGTACGCGGTGCAGCACGCGGACAACCCCGGCACGACCCTTGTCGTCACTACGAACCAGCCGCACGCCAGCAACTGGTTCGAAGCGCCGAGCGCAGCGGTGCTGCCCAGCGATGTCAGCTCCGCCATCGCATCGGCCCTCGTCCAGGGCTGGCACCCGACGCGTCCCGGCTCGCCGTTCCACCTGGACCAGTCCGACGGATTCGTTCGCTTCCAGCCCTGACACCGCTTTTGCCTACGACCGCTTCGTCCCGAAGCAACTCGGGATGCTCGCTGCCCTTGGGCTATTGCGCCTGTTACCTGCGCTGATGGTCCGCTGACGTACACGGTTGTTCGCGGTTGTGCGTCGCGGTTGTCACGCAGTCAGACACTCAGGGCGCCTGGCACGCGAGACTGTGGCGCAAGGCTCTTAGAGACCGCGTAGCGCCTCGTACAGGTCGCCGTAGGCTTCCCAACAGTCGATGCTGCCGTCGTCGTACAGGCTGCCCATGTACCAATCGTCGTCATCGACGGGCTTCACGAGACACAGGCTGTGGAATCCGAGAACGATCTCTGGGCGTGGTATCTCGTGGGCCTCGCCGACGCTGACCCACTTCACTGGCCGATCGGGATCCAGGGCGACAGCCTCTCGGTCCCCCGACGCATCGCGAATCTGCTGAAGAGTCCATCCTCGGGGTAGCCGCGCGTCTGCCATCCGCGGATGATCTCATTCGCCGAGTAGGGGGCTTGCTCGTCGGCGCCTACTTCTTCTTGCCCTGGGTCTTGCCGGGGATCTCGGCGACCTGCGTTTTTGCAGCTCCGGGGCCTGGTCGCGGCCGCCTGACTGGTCGTCATTGGTCGTTTTCGGCCGGTGCTGAGCGACCTCGGACGGCCCAGGGACCGTCCGCGTAGGCCTCGGCGGTGGCCGTGTGGCCGTTCTGGCTGTCGTGAACTACGACTCGGTGGGCCAGTGCCCGCCGAATGATCCGCACCGCCTGGACTCTTGGTGCACGGAAGGAACTCGCAGATCTTCGGCTCCGCGCCTGGGCCCACATGCTTGGCTTCCGCGGCTACTTCTGCACCAAGTTTCCGCCGCTGCTCCCCCACCCTCGGCGCGCTCCGCACGGCCCGCGCCCAAGCCGTCACCGACGACCAGTCCGCCCCGGACACGACCCTCGTCCTCGCCCACTGGGTCTACGCCGGAACCGGTCTCACCGGCGCCGAGACCTGGCTCGCCGAAACCCTCGAACCCGCCCCCGGAACAGAGACGACGCCGGTTCGGCGCGATCAGGCGGCTGCCGTCCAGCCGATACCAGGCGCGGTACCCGGGGCCGGACGGCGTGATGCGCCCGGCGCCGGTCACCTTCGGGACGACAACGGACGCCGACGATTGGCCGGCCGGGAAACAGACCGAGATCCGTAAAGGGGACTGGCGGGACCCAGAGGCTGGGGCCGTCAACTTCCGCTCCTGCGCTGGCAAGTGGGTCGAGGGACGTGAACTCGGCGTGCGCTCACGCGCGACCTGTACCGGTACCTCCTGGACCGCCACATCCTCCCGACCTTCGGTGACGACCACGTCGACGAGATCATCGCGCCCCGCATCCGCACCTGACGCACCGAGCGGCTCCGTACCGGCGGCGCCAAGACGGCGACCGCAAGGCGTACCGCCTCCTGCGCCTGATGGTCTACCTCGGCGCCTAGGGCCCTTCTGACGGATCTCCGCGGCGTCACGACGCCCGGCACGCACCCTCACCGCACGGCGCAAAGGGACAGGTGGCTCCGCCACATGACCCTTCACACCGCACGCCGAGGGCACGCTTCCCCAAGCTCTCAACTCCGTTCGAGCAGGGGAGACCCCACTACGCCGCTCCTTCACCCACGGAGATCCGTCAGAAGGGCCCTAGCCCGCCGCGCCGTGGCACGGAAGCCGGATGATCAGGCAGCTGGCACGGACGTGGCACGGGTCGGCTGAACGCAGCCCGAGCGGGCAGCGAAAAGGCCCCGGTCGATGATGATGACCTGGGCCTTGGCTATGGAGCGGGTGACGAGAATCGAACTCGCACTCTCAGCTTGGGAAGCTGATGTTCTACCACTAAACTACACCCGCGTAGTACGGCCGCCGAAGCGGCTTTGTACTGGCGGTCACTCTACCTCATGCCGGGTCCCAGGTGCTTGCGCCACGGGGCCCGGCTGCGTTGCGGGGTGTGGATGTGACTGCGGGTCAAGGGAGTTGGGGCGTACGGTGTGGGGACCGCCAGAGGGTTGTCCAGGGTCGGAGTGCCGCCTGGAATGCCGTCCCTTTCATCCCGTAATGTGGCTTCGTCGTCGGCCAGGAAACTGGCCCAATGGCTCGTGGGGAAGGGATCCCGGGACTTTGATGGACTCAATGGAACGCACCGTCGTCCGCTGTGCCGAAGGGCACGTGTTCAGCACCGCTTCGTTCCCGATGCAGCAGGCGGACCGCCTCGGTCCCAGCCGGCTCATTCGGTGCCCGCGCTGTGCTCGACTGCGACATGCCGTTCCTGTGGGAGGACCTGGGAAGCGGTAGCGGAGCAGTAGCAGTAAGCAGGACAGTAAGCAGGACGAGGAGCGCGCGGGGTCGCCGATTGTGGTGGGCCCGCGCGCTCTGCGTATCCTCGCTACGTGCTTCTCTCAGACAAGGACATCCGGGCCGAGATCGACGCCGGGCGGGTCCGGATCGATCCCTATGACGAATCCATGGTGCAGCCGTCGAGCATCGACGTACGCCTCGACCGCTACTTCCGGGTGTTCGAGAACCACAAGTACCCGCACATCGACCCGAGCGTGGAGCAGGCCGACCTCACGCGGCTCGTGGAGCCGGAGGGCGACGAGCCGTTCATCCTGCACCCGGGCGAGTTCGTGCTCGCGTCGACGTACGAGGTCATCGGGCTGCCCGATGACCTGGCGTCGCGGCTGGAAGGCAAGAGCTCGCTGGGGCGGCTCGGGCTCGTGACCCACTCCACCGCCGGGTTCATCGACCCGGGGTTCAACGGGCACGTGACGCTCGAGCTGTCGAATCTCGCGACGCTTCCCATCAAGCTCTGGCCCGGCATGAAGATCGGGCAGCTGTGCATGTTCCGGCTGTCGTCGCCCGCCGAGTTCCCGTACGGGAGCGAGCGCTACGGGTCGCGTTACCAAGGGCAGCGCGGTCCCACCGCCTCCCGTTCCTTCCTCAATTTCCATCGGACCCAGGTGTGAGCAGCAGGTGAGCAGCAGCGACATGAGTGACGTGCGCGAAAACCTTACGTACGAGAAGTTCGGCGTCGCCGTGCGCGAACTCGCCCAGACCATCGCCGACGACGGGTACGAGCCCGATGTCGTGCTGAGCATCGCGCGGGGCGGGGTGTTCGTGGCCGGCGGGCTTGCGTACGCCCTCGACTGCAAGAACATCCACCTGGTGAACGTCGAGTTCTACACGGGGGTGGGGACGACGCTGGAGATGCCCGTCATGCTCGCTCCCGTTCCCAACGCCATCGACTTCAGCGACAAGAAGGTGCTCATCACCGACGACGTCGCCGATACGGGGAAGACGTTGAAGCTCGTCCATGACTTCTGCCTCGACACGGTGGCCGAGGTGCGGTCCGCCGTGGTCTATGAGAAGTCCCACTCGCTCGTGAAGTGCGAATACGTGTGGAAGCGGACCGATGACTGGATCAACTTCCCGTGGAGTGTGGAAGAGCCTGTCGTGAAGCGGGCCGGACAGGTGCTCGACGCCTGACATACCCGGAGAAACGGAGAAGGGGCCCGGCACTGTCGAACAGTGCCGGGCCCCTTCCTCGTACGTACGTGACTAGAACGTGCCCAGCTTGATGATCGACAGCAGCGCGGCCAGCTGGATCGCCGAGGCTGCCAGCGCCTTCGGCCACGGCAGGTCGTGCGACTTCGAGACCATCGTGGTGAGCAGGGCGCCCGCGGCCAGCCAGGTCACCCAGCCGAGGAGCTGTACGAAGCCCTCGTCGCCGCCGAGGAACATGCCGACGATCAGGCGCGGGGCGTCCGTGAGCGACGCGATCAGCATGGACAGGCCGACCGTGGGCTGCCAGGCGCCGTCGCCGCCGAGCTGGCGGGCCAGGGTGTGGGTGACCACGCCGAGCACGAAGAAGCTGAGGGTGATCGCGATGCCCGTGGTCAGGACGTAGGGGATCGCCGCCGAGAGCGTGGCATGGATCACGTCCTCGCGGGCGCCGTCGAAGCCGAAGATCGCCAGCAGGCCGTAGAGGAACGTGACGACGAGGGCCGGGGCCCACATCGCGTAGTCGCGCATCTGGAGGTAGGTCGGGGCGGGGCGCAGGACGACCCCGCTGAGGAGCTGCTTCCAGTGCAGGCGGGGGCCGACGGGGCCCGGGGCCGCGCCCGCCTGGTACGTCGCGCCCTGGGTGTACGCGTCGTCCTGCACCGAGAACGCCTGGGTGTGGCCCGGGTTGTTCGCCGCGTACGGGTCGTAGCCGCCCTGCGGGTGCTGGGGCGTGCCGGGGTCACCGAAGTACTCCGGCTCACCGTGCCCGTGCCCGCTCCCGTGCCCGGCGCCGTGCTGGGGCCACTGTTGCTGGCCCCCGTAGTACTGCGGTTGCCCTTGGGGCTGACCCTGGGGTCGCCCCTGCGGTGCCTCGCGGTTGTCCCGGCCGCGTCCGTTCCTGAATCCAGCCACGCGTCGAACGTACCTGGTTTCGCGGGGCGGGGGCCGGGCCCGAGGGTTCGGGCCCGGCATTGCGGCTGAGCTGTGACATCCCCTAAGGGATGCCCCTCAGCCGGTGAAGTCGGTCGGTCGGTGAAGTCGGCCGGCGATGTCAGTCGGCGAAGTTCACGCCGAGCTGCGGTGCTCCGGAGGCCGAGATGCCGAGCGTGGACGTGTAGATGCCGGCGGCGGCCGACAGGGTGTCGTCCGTGTTGGAGTGCAGGGCGTAGACCGCGCCGTTGTGCCCGTTCTCGCCGTTGGCGCCCACGACGACCTCGCCGCGACCGTCGTCGTCGAGGTCGTCGATGTGCACGTCCGAGCCGAAGTTGTCGTCCTTCTCATTGGAGTTGGGCACGCCGGGGGTGTCCTGGCTGTAGAACTTGGCGCCCGCGCCGGTGATGCCGGAGCCGTCCGCCGCGCCGTACAGGACGGTGATGGAACCGGCGTTGCTGATGCCGTCGAGGTTCTCGCCCCGCGCGCCCACGACGAGGTCGAGGTGGCCGTCGCCGTTGATGTCGCCGAGGTCGAGCTCGCCGCCGAAGTCGTCGCCCGTCTCACCGGCGCCGGGGACGCCCGCGGTGTCCTGGTCGATGGTCTGGATCTCGGAGACGTCCGGGCCGCTCGCGGTGCCGTGGGCGATCAGGACGGCGCCGCCCAGCTGGCTTCCGGGGATCTCGTCGTCCCACTCCAGGCCGAAGACGATGTCGCCCTTGCCGTCGCTGTCGACGTCGCCGACGTCGGTGATGATGCCGGCGGGCAGCTGGACCGCGCCGGCCGCCTTGACGCCCGACGCGGTGCCGGGCAGGTAGAAGTTGGCGTCCCAGCCGTCCGAGTTCTTCTCGAAGCCGTTGGCGAGGAGGTCGTCCTTGCCGTCTCCGTTGATGTCACCGGAGTGCAGGTTTCTGATGCCGACGCCTTCTTGGCCGCTCTGCACCGGCGTCGTCACGGTGTACGTGCCGCCCATGGTGCTGGTCCGCGAGCCGCCGCGGATCACGTCGACGGTGGCCGAGTTGGGCGTGGCGACGGCCAGGTCGTCCTTGCCGTTGCCGTCGAAGTCGGCGGCTTCCAGGGTGTAACCGAACCAGTCGTGGCTGGAGGCCCGCGGGTCGGAGACTGTCGTGCCGCTGGTCAGGCCGCCCGCGGAGCCCCAGAGGATGGCGACGGTGCCGCCGTCGGGGTCGTCGGTGCCGTCCTCGCCGGGTGATCCGACGGCCAGGTCGTCGAAGCCGTCGCCGTCGAAGTCGCCGTAGGCGGTGGCGAAACCGAAGTTGTCCACCGCCTCGGCGGTGCCGGGCACACCGGCGGAGTTCTGGCTGATGGTGACGTGCTTGCCGCCGCCGTACAGGACGGCGACCTGGCCGGCTCCGGCGCGCCCGTTCACGTAGGCCACCGGCGCGGACACCACGACGTCCGCCGCGCCGTCCCCGTTGAAGTCGGCGTCGGACTGGGCGACCCCCGGCGTGGCCGCGGAGACCGGGCCCGCCGAGGCCACGAAGAGGCCTCCGGTCAGTGCGGCGGCCGCCGCCGTCGCCGTGATGAGGCGCATGCGGGTCGGGGACGGGGCGGAGGTGCGTCTGAGCTTGGGCATGCGATGGGCTCCTGCGGCAGGGAGGGGATGTCTGGCGGACATCCCGCGTCGATGAGGTGCCGTTCCGCGGGCGTTTGCCGGGCGTTGTCCCGGGTGTGGCCCGTCAGTTGGCGAACAGGAGACTCGTTGGGGGATACAAGGGTTGTACGGGAGAGGAGGGTAAGTTGCGTCACGAGAGGCGGAGTTGGGTCGCCGGAGAGGGTGTTGGGACCCCAGGGGTGGTGTGGTCGTCAGCTGAACTCGGCTGTGGAAAAGGAGAGTTCGGGCTGTTTCGTCACCAGGCCCGCGCCGCGCGCACCCCGTAGCACCACGACCGCGTCCTTGCCGTCACCACCGTCCGCCGCCTTCGGCGTGCGCTGGAGCACCACGTCGTCGCGGCCGTCTCCGTCGAAGTCCGCGACCGCCACGACCTTGCCCGTGCCGGGCGTCCCGGGCACGAGGCGGGCGCCGTCGCGCACCAGGCGGACGGTCGCGCCGCCCGAGACGATCAGGTCGGTGCGCCCGTCGCCGTCGAGGTCACCCGTGTCGAGCGCGGTGCCGGAGACCTTCAGGGTGCCCCCCGTGGGCGCGGGCATCCGCAGCCCTGCCGCGGTCAGCACGGCCGCGCCCCGCGTCTTCGCGGCTCCGAAGCGGCCGAACGCCAGGTCGGAGCCCGCCGGGTAGGCCGCGCCGGGTTCGGCCGGGCCTTGCGGGCCGCCGAGGACGAGGGCCGAGCGGGCGGTGCCGTTGTGGGCGCGGACCAGGACGTCGTCGGTCCCGTCGCCGTCGAGGTCGGCGGCGGGGCCCGCCGGGACGTTGCCGGCGGCCTGCGCGATGCGGGGCTTGCCGCGCGCGGCGCCGGCGCGGGTGAACGGGCCGGGCAGGAAGGTGAGTCGGCCGGCGCTCGCGTGCACCACGAGGTCGTATCCGCCGTCGCCGTCGAAGTCGCCGCACACCGGCTGGTCCGGCCAATCATTGCCGAAACGTGCCTGCGCGGGGATGCGCAGCTTCACGCCCTTGCCGGAGATGCCGGTGGGTGAGCCGAAGAGGATCTGGAGGGGGACGGGCGGCTGCCCCTGTCCGTCGTAGGGCGGGTCCGTCGACACGACGAGGTCCGCGAACCCGTCGCGGTCGAGGTCGCACGTCGCCTCGGAGCCGAACGCCGCCGGGACCTGTCCTTCCGTCGGCGCCGCGTACTTCGCAGGGGAGAGCAACTGCCGTGTCCCCGCGTCGAGTCCGTGCCCCTTGCGCCCGTACACGATCCCGATCCCGGCGTCGTCGCCGAGCCCGTCGTGCGCCAGCTCGTCGAGTACGAGGTCGGGGGCGCCGTCGCCGTTGAAGTCGGACGGCACCTTGCTGCCGGCGCCGCGGGGGACGGGCTTGACCGGGCTCTCGTCCTTGCCCGCCATGGCCACCGGGTGGTGGGAGGCGGTGGCATCGGTGCCGCCCGTGCCGCCGCAGGCGGTGAGCGCGGAGGCGAGCGTCGCGGTGAGCAGCAGGGCACCGGGGCCCAGCGTTCTGCCGCGGCAGCCGTGTCTGCGTGTGCCCGTCATCAGCAATGCCCCGCCCCGCCGTGTACCGGCCGTGTGTGGTGTGTCGTGGTGTCGCGTGAGTCCGTCCGCTTCATGATGCCGACGGGTTCATGATGCCGATGGGGCGGAGGATCGTTAAGGGGCGGGGAGTGCCGGGTTGGTCACTTTCGGTGTGCTGCCGGGGTGGCGTACACGAAAGGGCGCCCCGTGCCGGTGAGCACGGGGCGCCCCAAGTGGCGTACTGGCCGGACTACTTGACGGGCTCCGGCTCGGGCGCGTCCGTCGGCTCTGCCTCGCCCGCCGGGTCGGCTGGCGTCTTGACGGAGTCGAGCAGCAGCTGGGCCACGTCGACGACCTGGATGGACTCCTTGGCCTTGCCGTCGTTCTTCTTGCCGTTGACCGAGTCGGTCAGCATGACGAGGCAGAACGGGCAGGCCGTGGAGACGATGTCCGGGTTGAGGGACAGGGCTTCGTCGACGCGCTCGTTGTTGATGCGCTTGCCGATCCGCTCTTCCATCCACATGCGCGCACCGCCGGCGCCACAGCAGAAGCCGCGCTCCTTGTGGCGGTGCATCTCCTCGTTGCGCAGACCCGGCACCTTGCCGATGATCTCGCGCGGCGGCGAGTAGATCTTGTTGTGGCGGCCCAGGTAACACGGGTCGTGGTACGTGATGAGGCCCTCGACCGGGGTGACCGGGACGAGCTTGCCGTCGTCGACGAGGTGCTGCAGCAGCTGCGTGTGGTGGATGACCTCGTAGTCGCCGCCGAGCTGCGGGTACTCGTTGCCGATCGTGTTGAGGCAGTGCGGGCAGGTCGCGACGATCTTCTTCGCCGTCTTCGGCTTGGCCGACTCGGGCGTCACCTTGCCGTCGTCGTCGTACTCCTCGCCGAAGGCCATGTTCAGCGACATGACGTTCTCCTGGCCGAGCTGCTGGAACAGCGGCTCGTTGCCCAGGCGGCGGGCCGAGTCACCGGTGCACTTCTCGTCGCCGCCCATGATCGCGAACTTGACGCCCGCGATGTGCAGCAGCTCGGCGAAGGCCTTGGTGGTCTTCTTGGCCCGGTCCTCAAGGGAACCGGCGCAGCCGACCCAGTAGAGGTACTCGACCTCGGTGAGGTCCTCGATGTCCTTGCCGACGACCGGCACCTCGAAGTCGAGCTCGCCCAGCCACGCCAGGCGCTGCTTCTTCGCCAGGCCCCAGGGGTTGCCCTTCTTCTCCAGGTTCTTGAGCATGGTGCCCGCCTCGGACGGGAACGCGCTCTCGATCATCACCTGGTAGCGGCGCATGTCGACGATGTGGTCGATGTGCTCGATGTCGACCGGGCACTGCTCGACGCAGGCGCCGCAGGTGGTGCAGGACCACAGGACGTCCGGGTCGATGACACCGTTCTCTTCGAGGGTGCCGATCAGGGGGCGCTCGGCCTCGGCGATGGCCTCCGCCGGGACGTCCTTGAGCTGCTCCTCCGTGGCCTTCTCGTTGCCCTCCATATCCTTGCCGCCACCGGCGAGCAGGTACGGGGCCTTGGCGTGCGCGTGGTCGCGCAGCGACATGATGAGGAGCTTGGGGGAGAGCGGCTTGCCGGTGTTCCAGGCGGGGCACTGCGACTGGCAGCGGCCGCACTCGGTGCACGTGGAGAAGTCGAGCAGGCCCTTCCAGGAGAAGTGCTCGATCTGCGAGACGCCGTAGACGTCGTCCTCGCCCGGGTCCTCGAAGTCGATCGGCTCGCCCTGCGAGGTCATCGGCGCCAGCGCGCCCAGCGCGACGTCGCCGTCGGCCTCGCGCTTGAACCAGATGTTCGGGAACGCGAGGAAGCGGTGCCAGGCGACGCCCATGTCGGTCTTCAGGGCGACCACGATCATCCAGATGAACGAGGTCGCGATCTTCAGGCCCGCGAAGAAGTAGGTGAGGGTCTGGAGCGTGGAGACGTCCATGCCCTCGAGCCAGTTGATCACCGGGTACGAGATGAAGAACGAGGCTTCGTAGCCGTCGACGTGGTGCTGGGCGCCTTCGAGGGCGTGCAGCATGAAGATGCAGACGCCGACGATGAGGATGACGGCCTCGACGAAGTACGCCTGGCCGAAGTTGGAGCCGGCGAAGCGGGACTTGCGGCCCGGCTTGTTCGGCAGGCTCAGCTGGCGGATCACGATCAGGACGGCGATGCCCAGGATCGTCATCGTGCCGATGAACTCGACGAAGATGTTGTACGGCGCCCATTCGCCGATGATCGGCAGCAGCCAGTCGGCCTGGAACAGCTGGCCGATGGCGTTGACGATCGTCAGCAGCAGCGAGAAGAAGCCCACCGCCACGAACCAGTGCGCGACACCGACGATGCCCCAGCGGTTCATCCGGGTGTGGCCGAGGAATTCCTTGGCCACGGTGACGGTGCGCCGGCCGGGCTCGTCGGTGCGGGTGCCCGCGGGCACGTTCTGGCCGAGCCGCATGAAGTTGTAGATCTGCAGGAGGGCGCGGGCGAACAGGGCCACGCCGACCACGATCAGAACCAGCGACACGATGATCGCGGCGAGTTGCATTTGGGGGCTCCTCGGGCCTGCGAGGTGGTCTCTTCGTTGACGTACTAGTGATTACTAAGCGGTAACTTATGCAGTCCGTCTGAGACTACCCACTTACGCGATCGCAATGTAGTCGCCAGGGTCGTGATCTGTGTCGCTGAGGGTGCCCTGGCCCGGCCCCTTCTGGAGGCTCTCGCCAAAGCAGATCGTGTTATTCACGCCATATTTGGACATAACGGAATAGCTTATGTAGGGCTCCGGACGGGCGTGCCCCACCGGTGTCACCCCGATACCCGCCGGTGTCACCCCGATACCGCAATTCACCGAGGGGCCCACACGATGACCGCACCCCTGACGTACCTGGTCACCGGAGGCGCGGGCTTCATCGGCTCGCACCTGACCGACGCGCTGCTCGCCCGGGGACACACGGTCGTCGTCCTCGACGACCTCTCCACCGGCCGCCGCGACCACCTCGCCGCCGCCTGGCCCGACCCGAGACTGCGGTTCGTACGCGGCTGCGCCCGCGACGCGCGCCTCCTCGGCGAACTGACCGGCCGCTGCGACGCGGTGATCCACCTGGCCGGGGGCTCCGGCACCCGCCCCGCCGTCGGGACCGCCGTCGAGACAGCAGGCAGGACCACCGCCGTCCGCCTCTTCGACACCGTCGGGCCGCGCCAGTCGACCGCCTCCGGCAGCCTCCTGCCGCGCCTCGCCGCGCAGGCCGTCGCCGGGCGGCCGCTCACCGTCCACGGGGACGGCACCGAGCGCCGGAGCCTCACGCACGTCGCGGACGTCGTCGACGCGCTGCTGCGGCTGCTCGTCCACCCGGGCGCGGGCGGCGCGGTCTACGACATCGGCGGCGCCGAGGAGATCACCGTCGCCGACCTGGCGGCCCTCGTCGTCGAGCGCTCCGGCGCCGGTTCACCGGTGCAATTCCTGCCGTACGAGGAGCGCCCGTACGAGGAGCGCCCGTACGAGGAGCGCCCGTACGAGGAGCGCCCGTACGAGGGTGAGGGCGCCGTCGGCCACGGCATCCCGGACGCCCGCCCGCTGCGCGAGCTCACCGGCTGGGAACCCACGCTCGGCATCACGGACATCGTCGACGCGGCCCTGAGTGAAGCGGCCCTCTGCGAGGCGGCTCCGGCGCCGCGGTCGCCCGTCGCCGCGACCCGGGCCTGAGCGTGCTGTACGGGATCGCCGCCGCGGCGACCGCCCTGCTGCTCGCCGCCGCCCTGACCGCGGCGCTGCGGGCCCTGGCACTGCGTACCTCGTTCGGCATCGGGCCTGCCGGGCCTGCCGGGCCTGCCGGGCCTGCCGGGTCTGGAGGGTCTGCCGGGTCTGGTGGGCCTGCCGGGTCTGGAGGGTCTGGTGGGCGCCCGGCGCGCAACCGGCCCGCGCCGCACCTCGGCGGGGTCGCCGTCGCCGGTGCCACGGGCGTCGTCTCGGGGGCGGGGACCCTCGCCGGGCTGGTCCCGCTGGGCCCGACCACCGGCACGCTGCTGCTCGCGGCGGGCGCTGTCGCCCTGCTCGGGTTCCTCCACGACCTGCGGCCGATGGGGGCGCGGGCACAGGTCATCGTGGAGGCGGGGGCGGCCAGCGTAGTGGTGCACGGTACGCAACTCGGCTTCGTGGCCGGGGCGTTGGCGGTGCTGTGGATCGTGTTCGTGACGAACGCCTTCAAGCTCCTGGACAACTCCGACGGGGCGATGGGCGTGGTGGCCGTCGTCACCGCGCTCGGCCTGGGCGTGAGCGCGGGCGCGGAGGGGCTCGGCCCGCTCGCCGTCGTCCTCGGCCTGCACGCCGCCTCGCTCACCGGATTCCTGGTGCACAACTGGTATCCCGCCCGGGTCGTCCTGGGCAGCTGCGGCTCGCTGTCCACCGGGTTCCTGGTGGCCTGCGCGGCCCTGCTCGTGAACGTCGGGCACCAGGCCCCCGCGTCACCCGCCGCGCTGTTCGCGGTGACCGTCGTGGCGACCGCCGACACGGTGCTGGTGGTCGTGTCGCGGCGCAGGGCCGGGCGCGGGGTGCTGCGCGGCGGCCCCGACCACATCGCGCACCGCTTGCGCCGCCTCGGGCTCACCGTGCCCGGGGCGGCGGTGGTGCTCGGCGCCGCCACCGGGCTCGGCGCGGCCACCGGGGTGCTGCTGCACCGCGGGGCCGTAGGGGCGTCGGTCGTGTGGTGGCTGGGCGGGGCCGCGCTGGTGGCCGTGGTGCTGCTGCTGCGGGTGCCGGTCTACGGGGGGCGCAGACGGGTGCGGGGGGCGCGGGTCGAACGGGTCGACCTGGTGCGGGCCGACGCCTGATGGAGACGGCGCCCGGGGTCGGCCCCGGCTCCGTCCACGCCACGTACACGCAAGGGAGCAGACGCATGACGAGCCTCGGCCGGATGCGGGAGCTGGTACGCCAACTCGCGCACCGCGAGATCGACCTGGTGCTGGACGCCGGTGGGCAGGACGGCGCGCTCGGGCGGGCGCTGCGGCGCCGCGGCTACCGGGGGCGGATCGTCTCCTTCGAGCCGTTCGGCGGGCCCCGCGCCCCCGTGCGCAGGGCCGCCGCCCGCGACCGGGACTGGCACGTGCTGCCGTACGCGCTCGGCGACCGGGACCGCGCGTGGGTGCGGCGCCTGGACGGGGTGTGGGAGGACGTCGTCGCGCCGGGTGAGCGGGTGCTCCTACAGGTCGACTCCGCGCCGGAACTGCCTCAAGTGATTGCCGGCGCGGGGGAGTTCGGTCGCGACCTGGCTCTCGTACGGACCGGTGTCGCGCACGGGGCGGTGCTCGCGTGAGGATCGCGCTCGTCCACAGTTTCGCCGGTTCCCACGGCCCGTCCGTGCTCGGCGGCGAGAACGAGGCCGTCCTCGACCAGGCCGACGCCCTCGGCCGCGCGGGCCACGAGGTCCGCCTCGTCGCCACCCGCACCGACGGAGTGCAGAACCCGCCCTGGTACGCGGCCCGTTGTGCCGTCACCGTCGCCACCGGGCACGGCCCCAGCCCGCTGCCCGCGCTGCGCGCCTTCGCGCCGGACGTCGTGCACGTGCACAACCTGTTCCCCGACTTCGGCCGCTCCTGGGCCGCCGAGTGGACCCGCCCGCTGGTGGCGACCCTGCACAACTACCGCCCGCTGTGCGCGGCGGCCGACCTGTACCGGGACGGCGCGCCGTGCACCCGCTGCGTCGACGGCGACCGGTGGGCGGGGGTGCGGCACGGCTGCTTCCGCGGTTCGCGGCTCGCGACGCTGCCGCTCGCCTGGGCCTCCCGCGGCGGCGTCAGGGAGGACCCGCTGCTGCGGCGCGCCGATCGCGTGGTCGTCCTCTCGGAGCTGAGCCGGGACACGTACGCGCGGGCCGGGCTGCCGCCCGAGCGGCTCGCCGTGGTGCCCAACTACGTCCCGGTGACGGAGAACCCGACGGGAACGCGGCACAGCGACGGGCACGTCTGGGTGTTCGACGGCCGGCTCGCCCCGGAGGAGGGCATCCTCGACCTGCTGCGCCGCTGGCCCGTGGGGCAGCGCCTGGACGTCGTGGGCGCGGGCCCGCTGGAGCGCGCGTGCCGGGCGGCGGCGCCCGCGTCCGTGCGGTTCCTCGGCACCGTCGAGCGCGCCGCGCTGCGCCGCACGCTGCCCGGCTACCGAGGCCTCGTCCTGCCCGGCCGCCGACCGGAGGGCGCGGTGCCCTCCGGCTACCTGGAGGCCCTGGCGGCGGGGCTCCCCGTGCTCGCCTTCGAGGGCTCTGCCGCGCCGCGTACCGTGCGCGCCGACGGCACCGGCACCGTGACCGCCTGGGACGCGCCGCTGCCCGCCGCACTGGCCGCCGCCGAGCGGATCTTCCCCACCCTGCGCGAGCACTGCCGCGGGATCTACGCGAAGCGGTACGGGGAGGCGGTGTGGGTCGAGCGGGCCGAGGAGCTGTACGACACCGTCGTCCGGTCCGCGGAAGGGGCCGCGCATGGCACTCCGTGATGTCCGCCGACCGCGTCACTTCTTTAGGAAGCCATTGAAAAGGCCAGTAGAAAAGCCATCGAAAAGGCCAGTAGAAAAGCCATCGAAAAGGCCAGTAGAGGAGCCATTGAAAAGGCCAGTAGAGGAGCCATTGGAAAGGCCATTGAGGAAGCTGCTCGCGCGCCGCTGGATGCGCTGGAGCACCCTGGCCGCCGGGGCGCTCCTGGTGGCCGCCGTGTGCGCGGGCGGCCTCGCGTACGCGCTGCTGAGCGGCAACATCCGTACCGACTCGGCCGCCGACCGGGCCCTCGACGCCGACCACGGCAAGCGGCCCGTGGCGCTGCGGCCCGGCGCGCAGAACATCCTGGTCATGGGCTCGGACATCGAGGCCACCAAGGACAGCCAGCGCTCCGACACGACGATGCTGCTGCACCTGTCGGCGGACCGGAAGCGGGCCGCCCTGGTGAGTGTGCCGCGCGACCTGATGGTGGACATCCCGGCCTGCCGGCTGCCGGGCGGGGAGCGCAGCGAGCCGGAGTACGCGCAGTTCAACTGGGCTTTCGAGCGTGGTGGCGCGGCCTGCGCGATCCGCACCTTCGAGGAGCTGAGCGGGGTGCGCGTCGACCACCATCTGGTCCTGGACTTCACCGGGTTCCAGAAGGTCGTGAACGCGCTCGGCGGCGTCGATGTGACGGTGCACGAGCGGATGCGGGTGCCCCACGGCAAAGTCGTGCTCCACAAGGGCGAGCAGCATCTCGACGGCGCGCAGGCCCTCGTCTTCGTCCGTGGCCGCACCGGTGTCGGGGACGGCAGCGACCTGCAACGCATCGAGCGGCAGAAGGAGTTCGTGCGCGATGTGCTCGCCCAGGTCAGGGAGGCGGGGCTGCTCGACCACACGACGCGCCTGTATCCGGTCCTGCACGCGGTGACCTCCTCGCTCACCGCGGACAAGGGCCTCGACTCGCTGAGCGAGCTGTACGGGCTCGCGGAGGGAGCGGCGAAGGTGCCCGCCGGCCGTACGGCCGTCATCACCCTCCCGAGCGTGGAGCACCCCGACTACTGGGGGCGCTACATGCCCGTGGAGGACCAGACGGACGAGCTCTTCGAGGCGCTGCGCCGGGACGGGCCGCTGCCGAAGCGCCTGTACAACGCGTACGACCCGGCCAACGACGAGCTGTGAGCGCGGGCCCTGGAAACGGGGCCTACGCCGTGGCGCGGCCGGCCGCGAGGGCCCGCGCCACGGTGACCACGTACGGCGACACCATGAGCACAGGGGCCCGCATCCCCGTATGCCGCCAGCAGTACACCCACCACTGCCACACCGGCAGCTCCGGCTGCGAGACCCTGCGGCGCAGTGCCTCGCGGACCCCGATGCCGGGCTCGCGGGAGCCGCGCCGCACCCTGTCGGCCGGGCAGTCGCCGACGTGGCGCGGGGCGACGAACGCGGCGACGCCCGCGCGGCGGGCCCGGAAGCCGTGGTCGTGGTCGCCCATGCCGTGCCGGAAGACCTTGTCGATGTCGCCGACCCGCTCGCGCACGTCCCAGGGCAGCAGGACCACGGTGCCGTCGTACGTGTCGCAGGGCTCGGGCCGGTCGGCCGGTTCGACGAGGGCGAGGGCGCGGCCGTGCCGTCGGCGCCCCGAGTGCGTGGTGACGCCGCGGTGCCGGACCGCGCCGACGACGATCGCGCGGTCCTCCAACTCCCGTGATACGCCCATGAGGTGGGCCAGCGCGTCCGGGGCGAGCCGGACGCCGTCGTGGAGCCACAGCTGGTGCGTGGGCTCGGGGCTGCCCGCCGCGCGGCTGTTGCGGCTGGCGAGGCGCATGCCATGGCCCCAGTAGACGTCGGGTCCCACGATCGTCACCTGGACGCCGGGGTGGGCGCGGCGCACCGCGCGGGCCGTGCCGTCCGTCGAGCCCGCGTCGACCAGATGGACCTGTATCTCGGTGCCGGGCGGCAGGCCGCGCTGTGTGGCCAAGGTGTCGAGAGTGGCGAGTGTGGTGACTCGGCGGTTGTGGCCGGTCATCAGAACGGCTACCCGGGGCGGCTCCACGGGGGCTCCTTCCGTCGTACGGGCCGCTGACAGTTACGTAGAACGAGCTGGTCAGGGCTGGTTTCCGAGAGGACTGCCCATAAGCGCAGGATAAAAGTTGAGTGAGGTGGACTCATGTCTGTTGACGGGGAGGGGGGTGGTGTTGCAGCATTGAGCCAGTTCCACTCAAGTATTAGCTGGAGGATTCGAAATGGCACGTGCGGTCGGCATCGACCTGGGCACGACTAACTCCGTCGTCAGCGTTCTCGAAGGCGGCGAGCCCACCGTCATCACCAACGCCGAGGGCGCCAGGACCACGCCGTCCGTCGTCGCCTTCGCCAAGAACGGCGAGGTGCTCGTCGGCGAGGTCGCCAAGCGCCAGGCGGTCACGAACGTGGACCGGACCATCCGCTCCGTCAAGCGCCACATGGGCACTGACTGGAAGGTCAACCTGGATGGCAAGGACTTCAACCCGCAGCAGATGAGCGCCTTCATCCTGCAGAAGCTGAAGCGCGACGCGGAGTCCTACCTGGGCGAGAAGGTGACCGACGCGGTCATCACCGTCCCGGCGTACTTCAACGACTCGGAGCGCCAGGCGACGAAGGAGGCCGGCGAGATCGCGGGCCTGAACGTCCTGCGTATCGTCAACGAGCCGACGGCCGCCGCCCTGGCGTACGGCCTCGACAAGGACGACCAGACGATCCTCGTCTTCGACCTCGGTGGCGGCACCTTCGACGTGTCCCTCCTGGAGATCGGCGACGGCGTCGTCGAGGTGAAGGCGACGAACGGCGACAACCACCTCGGTGGTGACGACTGGGACCAGCGCGTCGTCGACTACCTGGTCAAGCAGTTCAACAACGGCCACGGCGTGGACCTCGCCAAGGACAAGATGGCGCTCCAGCGCCTGCGCGAGGCCGCCGAGAAGGCGAAGATCGAGCTCTCGTCCTCGACCGAGACCACGATCAACCTGCCCTACATCACGGCGTCCGCCGAGGGCCCGCTGCACCTGGACGAGAAGCTCACGCGCGCCCAGTTCCAGCAGCTCACGTCCGACCTTCTGGAGCGCTGCAAGACGCCGTTCCACAACGTCATCAAGGACGCGGGCATCCAGCTCTCCGAGATCGACCACGTCGTTCTCGTCGGTGGCTCGACCCGTATGCCCGCCGTCGCCGAGCTCGTCAAGGAGCTGACGGGCGGCAACGAGGCGAACAAGGGCGTGAACCCGGACGAGGTCGTCGCCATCGGCGCCGCCCTGCAGGCCGGTGTCCTCAAGGGCGAGGTCAAGGACGTCCTGCTCCTCGACGTCACCCCGCTCTCCCTCGGCATCGAGACCAAGGGAGGGATCATGACCAAGCTCATCGAGCGCAACACCACGATCCCGACCAAGCGGTCCGAGATCTTCACGACGGCCGAGGACAACCAGCCGTCCGTGCAGATCCAGGTCTACCAGGGCGAGCGCGAGATCGCGGCGTACAACAAGAAGCTCGGAATGTTCGAGCTCACGGGCCTTCCGCCGGCCCCGCGCGGTGTCCCGCAGATCGAGGTCGCCTTCGACATCGACGCCAACGGCATCATGCACGTGACCGCGAAGGACCTCGGCACGGGCAAGGAGCAGAAGATGACCGTCACCGGTGGCTCCTCGCTGCCGAAGGACGAGGTCAACCGGATGCGCGAAGAGGCCGAGAAGTACGCGGAGGAGGACCACGCCCGCCGCGAGGCCGCCGAGTCGCGCAACCAGGGCGAGCAGCTCGTCTACCAGACGGAGAAGTTCCTCGCGGACAACGCCGACAAGGTCCCCGGTGACGTCAAGACCGAGGTCGAGGAAGCCGTCGGCGAGCTGAAGGAGAAGCTCAAGGGCGAGGACTCGGCCGAGATCCGCACCGCCACCGAGAAGGTCGCCGCCGTCTCGCAGAAGCTGGGCCAGGCCATGTACGCCGACGCCCAGGCCGCGGGCGGTGCCGAGGGCGCCGCTCCGGGTGCCGAGGGTGCCGACGCGCCGAACATGTCCAAGGACGACGACGTCGTCGACGCCGAGATCGTCGACGACGAGAAGCCCGACGCGAAGGGCGGCGCCGCCTGATGACTGAGGAGACCCCGGGTCTCGGCGGCGAGAACGCCGAGCAGCCCGACGTCCCCTCCGGCGCCACCCCCGATGACGCCGCGCCGCAGTCCGCCGAGCCCTCCACGCAGGAGGGCCCGGCGGCCCCGGCCGGGGACGCAAGCAAGGTATCCGCGCAGGACGTGGGTCTGACGGCCCAGCTGGACCAGGTGCGTACCGCGCTCAACGAGCGCACCGCGGACCTCCAGCGCCTGCAGGCCGAGTACCAGAACTACCGGCGCCGTGTGGAGCGGGACCGCGTTCAGGTCAAGGAGGTCGCTGTCGCGAGCCTGCTGACCGAGCTGCTGCCCATCCTCGACGACGTGGGCCGCGCCCGTGAGCACGGCGAGCTCGTCGGCGGCTTCAAGTCCGTCGGTGAGTCGCTGGAGACGGTCTCGGCGAAGCTGGGCCTCCAGCAGTTCGGCAAGGAGGGCGAGCCCTTCGACCCGATGATCCACGAGGCCCTGATGCACTCGTACGCGCCGGACGTCACCGAGACGACCTGCGTCGCGATCCTGCAGCCGGGCTACCGGATCGGCGAGCGGACCATCCGTCCCGCGCGCGTGGCGGTGGCCGAGCCGCAGCCGGGCGCGCAGGCGTCCGACACTGCCGACGCTCCTGAGGCGGACGCAGAGAAGGAGAGCGGTGGCCCGGACGAGGGCTGACGTCATCCGCGCGGTAGTAGTAGCAACTGATGTGAGTGAGGAGGGACGTCGAGGCCGATGAGCACCAAGGACTTCATCGAGAAGGACTACTACAAGGTCCTCGGCGTCCCCAAGGACGCCACCGACGCCGAGATCAAGAAGGCGTACCGCAAGCTCGCCCGGGAGAACCACCCGGACGCCAACAAGGGCAACGAGAAGGCGGAGGAGCGCTTCAAGGAGATCTCGGAGGCGAACGACGTCCTCGGGGACCCCAAGAAGCGCAAGGAGTACGACGAGGCGCGCGCCCTCTTCGGCAACGGCGGGTTCCGTCCGGGACCCGGCGGGGGCGGCGGCGGCACGTTCAACTTCGACCTGGGTGACCTCTTCGGAGGCGGCCCACAGGGCCAGAGCCAGGGCCAGGGCGGTTCCGGTGGGTTCGGCGGCGGCATCGGCGATGTCTTCGGCGGCCTGTTCAACCGGGGCGGCGCGGGTGCGGGCACCCGGGTCCAGCCGCGCCGCGGCCAGGACATCGAGTCCGAGGTGTCGCTCAGCTTCACCGAGGCCGTGGACGGCGCGACGGTCCCCCTGCGCATGTCGTCCCAGTCCCCCTGCAAGGCGTGCTCCGGCACCGGCGACAAGAACGGCACACCGCGCGTGTGCCCGACCTGCGTCGGCACCGGGCAGGTCTCGCGCGGCGGCGGTGGCGGCTTCTCCCTCACCGACCCGTGCGTGGACTGCAAGGGCCGCGGCCTGATCGCCGAAACTCCTTGCGAGGTCTGCAAGGGCTCGGGCCGTGCCAAGTCGTCCCGCACCATGCAGGTCCGCATCCCGGCCGGAGTCTCGGACGGGCAGCGCATCCGCCTGCGCGGCAAGGGCGCCCCCGGTGAACGGGGCGGCCCCGCAGGCGACTTGTACGTAGTGGTCCATGTCGACACGCACCCCGTCTTCGGCCGCAAGGGCGACAACCTCACGGTGACCGTGCCCGTCACGTTCACCGAGGCGACGCTCGGCGGCGAGGTCAAGCTGCCCACGCTCGGCGGCCCGTCCGTCACCCTGAAGCTGCCCCCGGGCACGCCGAACGGGCGGACGATGCGGGCCCGCGGCAAGGGCGCCGTCCGCAAGGACGGCACGCGTGGCGACCTCCTGGTGACGGTCGAAGTGGCCGTCCCTCAGGAGCAGGACCTGACCGACGAGGCCCGTTCGGCCCTCGAGTCGTTCCGCAAGGCGACTGAGGACACCGATGTGCGGGCAGAACTGTTTCAGGCCGCGAAGGGAGCTTGAGCGAGATGGACGGCCGGCGTCGCACCAACCCGTACGAACTCACCGAGGAATCCCCGGTGTACGTCATTTCGGTGGCGGCCCAGCTATCCGGCCTGCATCCGCAGACCCTTCGCCAGTACGACCGCCTCGGCCTGGTCTCGCCCGACCGCACGGCCGGACGCGGCAGACGCTACTCGGCCCGCGACATCGAACTGCTGCGCACCGTCCAGCAGTTGTCGCAGGACGAGGGCATCAACCTCGCGGGCATCAAGCGCATCATCGAGCTGGAGAACCAGGTAGCAGCGCTCCAGTCCCGCGTGGCGGAACTCTCCGCCGCCGTGGAAGGAGCCGCCGCCACGATGCAGCAACGTGAGGCGGCGGTACACGCCTCGTACCGCCGCGACCTGGTCCCGTACCAGGAGGTGCAGCACACCAGCGCGCTGGTGGTGTGGCGGCCGAAGCGGTCGCCGGAGTAGTAGCCCGCGCGGCGTATCCGTACGTGAAGGGGCCCCGGAGATTCGCTCTCCGGGGCCCCTTCACGCGTCGGCCCGCAGCCATGACGCAGGATGGACCCATGACCGAGATCCACACCCCCCGGCTCCTCCTGCGCCGCTGGCTGCCCGACGACGACCTCGCGGCGCTCGCCGAGATCCAGGCCGACCCGTCCGTGATGCGCAACATCGGCGACGGCGCCCCGCGCTCCCTCGACGAGAGCGCCGAGGACATCGAGCGCTGGGAGGAGGAATGGGACGACGAGGGCTTCGGCCTCTTCGCCGTCGAACTCCTCGGCTCCGGCGAGCTGGCGGGCGCGGTCGGTCTGTACGTCCCCGACGCCCCGGCCCAGATCGCGGGCCACATCGGGATCCAGTGGCGGCTCGGGCGTCAGTTCTGGGGCCAGGGGTACGCCTCGGAGGCGGCCCACGCCACGCTGGAGTTCGCCCTCCAGGACCGCGGCATCGACCGGATCGTGGCGGTCACCGCCCCCGACGACACGTCCTCCGCGAAGGTGCTGGACAAGCTCGGCATGGCTCCCACGGGGTCCGCGCCGGACGGCAGGCTGCTGCTGTTCGCGATCGACCTGACCGAGTTCGAGGGCTGACCCCGTCGTCAGCCCTGGCGGCCGGCGTAGCCGACGAACTCCGCCCACGCCGAGTCCCTCACGGTGAGGCGAGGGCCCTGGGCGTTCTTGGAGTCCCGGATGTGGGTGGCGCCGGGGGCGTGGGCGATCTCGACGCAGTCGGGCTCGTTGCTGTTGCTGCTGTGGCTGCTCTTGCGCCAGGCCGGTTCGGCCGGGTTCACAGTTGTTCCAGGAAGCGCGTCCAGGCCGAGTCCCTCATGGTGAGGCGGGGGCCCTGGGTGTTCTTGGAGTCGCGGATGTGGGTGGTGCCGGGGGTGTGAGCGATCTCCACGCAGTCAGGCTCGCTGCTGTTGCTGCTGTAGCTGCTCTTGAGCCAGGCCAGTTCGGAGGGGCCTCCGGCAGAGGTCTTGCGGTTCATGGTTCTCCCAGCACTTGCTCGATGAAGGCCAGTGACTCTCCTGGCGCGAGAGCCTGAGCTCGGATGATGCCACACCGTAGTTCGATGACGCGGAGCTGTTTCGGGTCGGAGATGGGGCGTCCTCCGAAGTCCCCCTCGGAGCGCCCGATTGCCGATCCGTCACCGAACTTCAGTACCTGCATCTCCCCACTCATTCCGGCGTGGTCCTCGCGGGCTGTCGGCATCACCTGGATCTCTACGTGCCGCAACTGGCCCAGTTCCAGGAGGTGTTCGAGCTGACGCCGCAACACCATTTTGCCTCCGATCGGGCGCCGTAGCGTCACCTCTTCCTGGATGAAGCTGAGGGAAGGTGCGGGGACTCGATCGAAGATCGACTTACGAGCCGTCCGCGCAGCCAGAGCCCGCTCGATCTGCTCGGACGCCAGAGAGGGACGCCGCATGGTGAAGAGTGCCTGCGCGTACTCCTGCGTCTGCAACAGCCCGTGCAGGTTGTGGTCCCCGTACGCCGTCAACTCGACAGCCCGCGCCTCCAGTCCTGCCAGATCCCGAACCTTCTTCGGATACCGAACCTCCCGCAGATCCTCCTTCAACCCGGACAGAATCCCGCGCGCCCCCAACACCTCATCGGCCCGATCCAGATACTCCGGCCGAGGAATTCGCTTGCCCGCCTCCACCTTGTAGACGATTCCCTCGCCGTACCCCATCGCCTCCGCGAATTCCGGCACGCGCAACCCCGCCGCCTCCCGCCAACTACGCAGCTGGCGCCCCGCCGTGGCCACGACCGCCGCGCCCTGTTCGTCGTCCGGGTCGACCTCCCAGCCGGGCTCGTCCGCGTCACCGGGGTCCCGCTCACTCACCGTCGCCGTGTTCATCCGCCCGCCGCCTCCCGCCGTGCCGCGCTTCCCGCCACGTACCGTCAACGTCCGTACCCCCTCGACGCCGTGGACAGCCTGTACAGCCTTGGACAAACCCTGGACAGTCGCCGTACGTGCCGGGCCTGTCGCTGGTGAGCGTACGAGGACATGGCCACGCTGAGTGATGTGAACCCAGAAATCACCGATGCCGCCGAAGTCGCCGAACTCCCGTGTAGCGACCACCACTTCACTATCCGGCTGTCACCAACACCCCGAGGCGCCCGCCTCGCCCGCCTCCTCGCCACCGAACAACTCCGCACCTGGGACCTGCCCCTCGACCTCGACGCGGCAGCGCTCGTCGTCGCCGAACTCGCGGCGAACGCCGTGACGCACGCCGGTGCGACCGGCCGCGACTTCGGGCTCAGCCTCTACGTCATCGGAGGCGCCCTGCGCGTCGAAGTAACCGACGCGCGCGGAGACGCCGTCCCCGAGCTTCAGCTACCTGCCCCAGGCGCGGAATCGGGCCGCGGCCTCACCCTCGTATCGCAAATGTCCGACCGATGGGGTGTCATCGCAGGTCCGAGCCCCCGCAAGACGGTCTGGGCCGAGCTCGACCTCGTACGACGACCGGCGCACGGAAACCCGTACGCCGGTGGCGGGGACGACAACACCAAAGGAACGGTCGAGAGGGAAAGAACCCTGACCAAGCCCCACCCTGCCCCCCGCGACACGGTCGGGTGAACATCACCAACTCAGCTTGCGCGGCGCCCCCTTGCTGCCTCTACGTTCAACCCCAGCAGCAGCACCGACCACAACACCAGACATGCGACGGCCCCCGCCGGGACTGCAATCCCAGTGCGAGGGCCTGACCGCCGAGGAAGAAGCACCTTCCCGATGGATACTCAGCACCCTAGCGCGCCGTCTCATGCCCCGGGCCGGATCCCGGCGGAAGTCCCTCGCGGCGGCATCACCCACGAGAACTCCCGCCACCACACCCGTTTCACGGTCATCGGCAACCATCTCGCGCAGCACAGCGAACTCTCCGGCCTCGCGATCGGCCTCGCCGTCCACATCCAGTCGCTCCCGGCAGGGGCCCGCGCCGACGTCAGGACCCTCGCGGCCCGTTTCCCGGAGGGCACCACCCGGATCGCCGCCGCCCTGCGCGAGCTGGAAACCCACGGCTACCTGCGGCGCGAGCGCAGACGCACCCCCGACGGGCGGGTCCGTACGCGCACGGTCTCCTGCAATCAGCCCGGCGCCCCGGCCCGCGCCGACCACCCGCAGCGCCCGAATCCGAAGCCGCCGCCGAAGAAGCCGCGGCCCCTCGCCGTCCCCCACCCGGAGCACTCCGTGCCGCCCGCCCTCCTCCAGGCGGCCACCGACCTCCTCGCCGGCCTGCACCACACGGACGCCCGCCTCGCCCTCTCCACCCGCGACGCCGAACGCCTCACTCCCGGCGTCGCCGCCTGGCTGGAACGGGAACTGTCCCCCGCCGCCGTACGCCACGCCCTCACCCGGGACCTGCCGCAGGACCGCCCGATCCACAGCCCGGCAGCGCTCCTCGCACACCGGCTGATGGCCCAACTACCGCCTCGGACAGCCGCGTTCAGGCACCCGGCCGCGCTGCCGCCACCCGCTCGGCACCGCCTCCAGAACTGCGACACCTGCGACCACGCCTACCGGGGCCCGGAACCGGGCTGCTGCCCCGGCTGCCGCCCCACGCCACGCTGATTCCGATCACCTTGCTTGTGCCGTATGTACACCGACCCCACACTGGAAAGGAGGTGCGCCACGATGACCACTCTTGCTGCTGAGAGGCTCAGGACGATGCCAGACACCAGGACCGCCCAGACCTCGCCCGACGCCGGGTCGTCCACGCTGGAAACGGTGGTGTGGCAGGCCTGGAAGGCCATGGAGCTCCCCGAGGGCTACCACGCCGAGATCATCGAAGGAACCATTGAGGTGTCGCCCACCGGGTGCTTTGCCCACGGTCAGATCGTCAACCTGCTCCGTGACGAACTGGTCTTCTTCTTGAAGGAGACCGACTTTGTCGTGCGCAACGACATCAACGTGGTTCACCAGGGCAGCGCCTGGGTCCCGGACCTGTTCATCGTTCCCAGGGACGTCGATCGACACGTCACGGCCGACGGCCTCGGCATCACCGCCGCGGCCGTCCGCCTCGTCGTCGAGGTCGTCTCCCCCGGCAAGCGCAACCAGGACCGCGACCGCGTGAAGAAGCGCCGCGAGTACGCCCGCGCGGGCATCCCGGTCTACGTGATCATCGATGACCACGACAGCGAGGGCACCGTCACCGTCCTCACCGAGCCCCGCCCCGACAAGGAGGACTGGGCAAGCGTGCACCAGGTCCCGTACGGCACCGAAGTGGCCATCCCCGAGGGCCCCGCCAAGGGATTCCTCCTCAGCAGGACGATCACCGGCCCACGCCGCGCCTGACCGTACCCCCGTGCCCTGTCAGCCCTGCCGGGCGTCATAGGCCGCGCGGGCCGCGTCGATCCGGGTGAGGTGCGTGACGCTCCAATTGAGCAGGGGCGCGGTGGCTTCGCGCAGGGTGCGGCCCATGTCGGTCAGTTCGTAGTTGACGTGCGGCGGCATCACCTCGTGGACGGTGCGGGTGAGGATTCCGTCCCGCTCAAGGCTGCGCAGCTTCACCGTGAGCATGCGCTGGCTGATCCCGTCGATGGACCTTTTGAGCTCGGTGAAACGGCGCGGTCCGTCCCGGAGATTGCGCACGACCAGAAGCGACCACTTGTCCCCGACGATGTCGAGCACCACCCGGGTCCGGCACGCGTCGCTGGACAGCTCCATGGTTACCTCCAGAGAACCGGGGCACTGAAAAGTGCCTTATTGCCTTCGGCGCACGGTATGCACCAGCGTGTTCTTAGTACTCAAAGAGTACCGAGGCACGAAAGGTAACCAACCATGTCCACATTCCTGCTGATACACGGCGCCTGGCACAGCGGCCAGTGCTGGGAGCGCGTGGCGCCCCTGTTGGAGGCCGCCGGGCACCGGGTGTTCGCGCCGTCCCTGACCGGCTACGGCGACAAGGCGCACCTGCTCGGTCCCGAGGTCGGGCTCGACACGCACGTCGACGACGTGGTCGGGCTGATGGTCGAGGAAGACCTCGACGACGTCGTACTCGTCGGCCACAGCTACGCGGGCCTGGTGATCTCCGCCGCCGCCAACCGGGTCCCGGAACGCGTCGCGCACCTGGTCTACCTCGACGCGATGGTCCCGGAGGACGGTGAGTCCGCGGCCGACGTCATGCCCGTGACGCGGCACCTGATCGAGCTGGCCGAGAAGTCCGAGAGCGGCTGGCGTGTGCCGCCGATGCCCGAACAGCCCGCGCCCTTCGGCCTGTTCGGTGTCACGGACCCGGCGGACGTCGCCTGGCTGCGCGGGATGCTCTCCGACCAGCCGGTGCGCTGTCTGCAACAGCCGGTGCGCCTGGACAACCCGGCGGTGAACGCGATCCCGCGCACGCACATCCACAACGTCGGCGCCGCACCGGCGGGCGTCATTCGGCGCCCCGTCCCCCCGGTCCAGCCCAACGGCACCGCCGCCCAGGTGTGGGAGCTGCCGACCGGCCACGACTGCATGATCACCATGCCGGGCGAACTCGGCGAACTGCTGCTCAAGCTCTCCTAGCCCGGCGACGCCGCCGGGGCGCCGCCCTTACCTCCGACGTAATCGACCCGCCGCGCACCCCCCGGCACTCTGAAGTCACCGGAACCCGGGCGGCGCACTCCGCTCGGGCTCCGGGTCCAAGTGTGGACCGACACGGGCTTCAGGAGGCCGAGAGACATGACTGCCAACGGACAGAACGCCGGTACTGGTACCTATGAGACTGCTGTCGCCCGCTACTTCGAGGCCTGGAACGCCGTGGACGCGGACGAGCGCACCAAGGCCGTCGCCGCCGCCTGGACCGAGGACGGCACGTACACCGACCCGCTGGCCGACGTCGCCGGGCACGACGGGATCGCCGCCGTCATCGGCGCCGCGCACGAGCAGTTCCCCGGGTTCTTCTTCCGGCCGCTCGGGGCGGTCGACGGACATCACCGGGTCGCCCGGTTCGGCTGGGAGCTGGTGTCGCGGGCCGACGGTTCGGCACCCGTCGCCGGGTTCGACGTGATCGAGCTCGCCGACGACGGGCGGATCCGGACCGTGCGCGGCTTCCTCGACCGGGTGCCCGCCGGAGCCTGACGCCAAGGCTGTTACCGCCGGGTACAGATGTCCGGTATTCGCCGTATCTGGCTTCATGTCGGGAAGTAACGGATGCGTTTTCGTTGCGGTGTTGCTTCACCTCTTGACGTGACTTGGGCGGCCGAGTTGGCTTCGAGCCACCTCGGCCGCACCGTCGCGGCCACGTCAGGGAGGTACCGAAATGAACACGCGTATGCGATGCGCCGGACTGGCCGGTGTCGCATCCGTCCTTGTGGTCTCGCTCACGGCCTGCGGTGGTGTGCTGCCCGGCGGGGACAGCGACAGCAGCGCGCCCGTGCGCAAGGGCAACGACGTCAAGATCGGCCTGCTGCTCCCGGAGAAGGAGGCGGCGCGCTACGAGAAGTTCGATTACCCCATCATCAAGAGACAGGTCGCGAAACTCACCGACGGTGAAGGGCGACTGGTCTACGCCAATGCGGGGCAGGACGCCAAGCTGCAGAACCGTCAGATGCAGCAGATGATCGACAAGAAGGTGGACACGCTGATCGTGGACGCCGTCGACTCGAAGGTGATCGCCGCCTCGGTGCAGAAGGCGAAGGACGCGGGCATCCACGTCATCGCGTACGACCGTCTCGCCCGGGGGCCCGTGGACGCGTACGTCGGCTTCGACAACGGGCTCGTCGGTCAGACCCAGGGCAAGGAACTCGTCCAGGCCCTCGGTGACAAGGCGACCAAGAACAGCAAGATCGTCATGATCAACGGCTCGCCGACCGATCCGAACGCGGCCGACTTCAAGGAGAGCGCCCGCGCGGAGCTGGCGGACTCGGTGACGATCGCGAAGTCGTACGACACGGTGGCCTGGAAGCCGCAGAACGCCAAGGCCAACATGGAACAGGCCATCACGGCGCTCGGCGCCTCCAACATCGCCGGGGTGTACTCGGCGAACGACGGCATGGCCGGCGGGGTGGTCGCGGCGCTCAAGGAGGCCGGGGTCACGAAGATGCCCCCGATCACCGGGCAGGACGCCGAACTGAGCGCCGTACAGCGGATTCTGACAGGCGATCAGTACATGACCGTCTACAAGCCCTACCCGGAGGAGGCCGCGACCGCCGCCGAGATGGCGGTACGGGTCTCGCAGGGCCGGATCATCGAGTTCGAGGCCCTCGCGATGGGCAGGACCGACAGCCCGACGACGAAGCAGGTCCGTACGGCGAGCGTGAGCGTCGTCGCGCTGAAGCGCGACAACATCAAGCAGACCGTGGTGAAGGACGGGTACTTCAAGCTGAAGGAGATCTGCACGACGAAGTACGCCCAGGCGTGCGCTGCGGCCGGCCTGAAGTAGGCGGCCCGCCCACGCGCCTCGGCACCGGTGCGGGTCCCCCACCCCGCCCGGTCAGCCCTCCTGCGTCAGGATCCCCGACTGCCCGATGAGATAGCCGAGTTGAGCCCGGCTGTCGCTGCCGAGGGTCGCGGCGAGCTTGGCGATGTGGACACGTACGGTGCGGATGTTCATGCCCAGACGCTCGGCGATGACGGCGTCGGTGTGGCCCTCGATCAGCATGCCGGCGATGGTGCGCTGGCGGTCGGACACCTCGTTCTGCTGCGGCGTGGCCTGATCGTCGGTCGGGAACATGGGGGTGGCCAGGCGCCACAGCCGCTCGAACGTGGTGCCGAGGTAGGAGATCAGGGCGGGATGCCGGATCTCCAGGGCGACGGTGCGGTCATGGTTGGCGGGGATGAAGGCCACCGTCCGGTCCAGCATGACGAGGCGCTCCGTGACCTCGTCGAGGGTGCGGACCTCCACGTCACCCACGAGCTGCTCGAAGTGCGCGAGCACGGCGGGAGAGTGCCGTGTCGGGTGCTGGTAGAGGGTGCGCATGCGGCAGCCGCGCGCCAGCAGCCCCTGCTCACGCGGAAGCGACGCGGCCAGCAGATCGGGCGGCCGGAACCCGCCGGGCTGAATGGTCAGCAGCTCCTTCGAGGAGGCGGCCACGGCGTCCCCGATGGCGTCGTTGATCCGCTGGAAGCCCATCAGCACCCCGATCATCGGGGAGTTGGGCACGGCCGCGCGCTGCGCGTCGATGTCGATCAGCGGTGCGAAGGTCTGGGCGAGACGCTCCTCGTCCTGACGTCTGCGGGCGATGTCCTCCTCGATCGTGCTGAGCAGGCGGGGGAGGGCGACAGCGGGCGGCACCGGGAGCAGATATCGGACATCCTCCTGGACGGCGAGCAGCAGCCCCAGGTCGATCAGGCAGGGGACCTGCTGGACATCGCGGCGCAGGATGCGCCCTTCGCGCAGGGCCCGTGAGTACAGCCGGGCTCCCGCCTCGCACAGCTCGTCGGTTCCGTGCGCGTGGGCCGCGGTCTGCTCGTCCTCGGCCGGTTCCGTCAGCCCGGCCATCAGCGGTCCTGGTCCAGGATCCCCGACTGTGCGATGAGGTAGCCGAGCTGGGCGCGGCTCCCGCTGCCCAGGGCGGCGGCGATCTTGGCTATGTGAGCACGGCATGTGCGTACGTTCATGCCGAGACGGCGAGCGATGGCCTCGTCCACGTGTCCCTCGATGAGTAGTTTCGCGATGCTGTGCTGGATTTCGGTCAGACCGTCGGGGGCCGCCTCGTACGGGGCTCCGGCCTGCAGCGGGACCGAGCGTGCCCACATGAACTCGAATATTTTGATCAGGTAGCGCACCACACCGGGGTGGCGGAGTTCGAGCGCGACCTGCCGATCGTCGCGGATGGGAATGAAGGCGACGGTCCCGTCGCAGATGATGAGCCGCTCCACCAGTTCGTCGATCGTGCGTATCTCGACCCTGCCCTTGGCGATCCGCTCGACGTACGCGAGCGTCTCGGGGCTGTGCCTGGCGGTGTGCTGGTACAACGTGCGCAGCCTGACGCCCCGGTCGATCAGCGGGCGGTCCCGCTCCAGACCCTGGGCCAGGGCGTTCTCCAGGCGGCGGCCGCCCGGCTGCACGGTGAGCATTTCCGAGCTGCACTGGGCGGTGGCGAGGTTGAGTGCCGCGTTGATCCGCTCGTAGCCTTCGAGGACCGTGATGGCGTGCGTGCTCGCCATCGACTGCGCGCTGACGGCCATGAACGGCTCAAAAGCATCGGACAGTTCGATCGACATCCGCCTGCGGTCGGTGATCTCCCGCTCGATGGGATGCAGCCGCTGGGCGAGGGCGACCGACGGCGGCACCGGGCGGAGCCATTCCGGATCGTCAGGGTCCGGGTGGAGAAGGGCGAATTCCATCAGGCAAGGAACGGTCTCGGCGTCGGCGCGCGAGATGCGTCCGGCACGCAGAGCGCTTGCGTACAGACGTCCGCCTTCGACGCACAAATCCGTCACGGCATGGGGATGTGTCTGTTGTGTGCCGTTTGTGAGCAAATCTCCACCCCCCAGGGTCCTGAACGTGCAGGAACATGATGCATCGATCCTGTGGCCATCAGGTGCCTGAATGAGCCATCGTCGATTTTGTCGGGGGACGAGGAGACCATCAAGTGAGGACGAAGCCAACGATGCGCAAGAGAATGCTTCGCTCGACGCTTGCCGCTGCTTTCTCCGCGATCGTGGCCCTGGGGGTCGTGGGCGGCCTGGCCGGCGAGGCAAGCGATGTCCGGGCGGACAGCAGTTGGAACTCGCCGCCGTCCAACGGCGCGGCAAGTGCCCCGTACGCGGCAAGTTCCCCCTACGCGGCAAGTTCCCCGGCAGACAGCTCCTGGAACTAGGGAGGTCATGACTATGCCTCCAGACGACAGAACTCTCCGCCGCGAGATGGCGATCGCCTACCGGTCCGGCTGGCACACGATCGACCTCGTGACGGCCATCCCGAACCCGGGTGACTCGCTCATGGTCACCCTGTTCGGGGAGCCGATCATCGTGGTGCGGGACGACGAGGACGACCTCAGGGCCTACCGGTGTCTGCGGCGCCCCCGCGGCGCCCCGCAGCCGGTGCGGACCGTCGTCCGGTACGGGATGATCTTCGTCAATCTCGACCAGCGTGATCACCAGCTGGTCGGTGCCGCGGAGCCCGAGCTTCCGCACACCACCAGTACCACCTCTGCCACCCCCCGCAGTGCCTGACGCGATTCCCCCGTCGTAGTAGATCGCGCAGGTGCTTCCCCCCGCAGCGGCGTCACCGTGAACCTGAACACGGTGGCGCCGCTGCAGTTTTGTGCGGGGACGAGTTCTGTGTGGTGTAGGGACGCCGAACCGGGCTACTCGTCGAAGACCGCGTTGCCCGTGCCCCGGCTCACGGCGATCTCGATGACCACCCGGTCGGGGTTGGGGCGCGGAGCGCGGGAGTAGCGCTCGGCGTAGCGGCGTTCGGCGTCCGCGATCAGGGCCGGGTCCGTGCGGACGGTCGCCGTGCCCTCCAGGGTCGTCCAGCGCCGGCCGTCGACCTGGCAGACCGCGACCCGCGCCGGGGCGGACGCCGGCGCCGCGAGGATGTGGGCGGCCTTCCGGGTGGCCTTGCCCGTGATGACCCGGGCCACCCGCTGCCCGGCGTCGTAGGTGACGCCGACCGGGACGACGTGCGGCGTGCCGTCCGGGCGCAGGGTGGTCAGCGTGCACAGGTGCCTTTCCCGCCAGAAGTCGAGAAAGGTGGTGCCGGGGGAGTCCAGGTCGATCTGCTTGGCCATGGCCTGGAATCTATCCCCCCGCTTCCGGACCCCGCTCCCGCGCCCGCTCAGACGCCCAGCACCTTGAGCGGAATAGGCTCAACTTTGTGTACGCTGAATAGGTCAGAGTTGTCCGTGACGTGGAGGAGAAGGAGACAGTTACGTGGACGCCGAGCTGACGAACCGGAGCCGCGACGCGATCAACGCGGCCACCAGCCGGGCCGTGTCCGGGGGGCACCCGGATCTCACCCCGGCGCACCTACTGCTTGCCCTCCTCGAGGGGCAGGACAACGAGAACATCACCGACCTGCTGGCCGCCGTCGACGCCGACCAGGCGCAGGTCAGGGCCGGTGCCGAGCGCGTGCTCGGCAGCCTGCCCAGCGTCACCGGGTCGACCGTCGCGCCGCCCCAGCCCAACCGCGAGCTGCTCGCCGTCGTCGCCGACGCCGCGGAGCGGGCCAAGGAGCTGGGCGACGAGTTCCTCTCCACCGAGCATCTGCTGATCGGTATCGCCGCCAAGGGCGGGGCCGTGGGCGAGGTTCTGGCCGAGAATGGGGCCAGTACGAAGAAGCTGGCCGAAGCATTCATGAAGAGCAGGGGAGGGCGCCGGGTGACCACACCCGACCCCGAGGGTTCGTACAAGGCCCTGGAGAAGTTCGGTACCGATTTCACCGATGCCGCGCGCGAGGGACGGCTCGACCCCGTCATCGGGCGCGACCAGGAGATCCGCCGCGTCGTGCAGGTCCTGTCCCGGCGCACCAAGAACAACCCCGTGCTCATCGGCGAGCCCGGCGTCGGCAAGACCGCCGTCGTCGAAGGACTCGCCCAGCGCATCGTCAAGGGGGACGTGCCCGAGAGCCTCAAGGGCAAGCGGCTCGTCTCCCTCGACCTCGGCGCCATGGTCGCCGGGGCGAAGTACCGCGGCGAGTTCGAGGAGCGGCTCAAGACCGTCCTCTCCGAGATCAAGGAGAGCGACGGGCAGGTCATCACGTTCATCGACGAGCTGCACACCGTCGTGGGCGCCGGGGCCGGCGGCGATTCCGCCATGGACGCGGGGAACATGCTGAAGCCCATGCTCGCCCGCGGCGAGCTGCGCATGGTCGGCGCCACGACCCTCGACGAGTACCGCGAGCGGATCGAGAAGGACCCGGCCCTGGAGCGGCGCTTCCAGCAGGTGTTGGTCGCCGAACCGACCGTGGAGGACTCCATCGCGATCCTGCGCGGCCTCAAGGGGCGGTACGAGGCTCACCACAAGGTCCAGATCGCCGACAGCGCGCTCGTCGCGGCCGCCACGCTCTCCGACCGCTACATCACGTCCCGCTTCCTCCCGGACAAGGCCATCGACCTCGTCGACGAGGCCGCTTCGCGGCTGCGGATGGAAATCGACTCCTCGCCCGTCGAGATCGATGAACTCCAGCGCGCCGTCGACCGGTTGAAGATGGAGGAGATGGCGATCGGCAAGGAGACCGATCCGGCCAGCAGGCAGCGTCTGGAGAAGCTGCGGCGCGATCTCGCCGACAAGGAAGAGGAGTTGCGCGGGCTCACCGCCCGCTGGGAGAAGGAGAAGCAGTCCCTCAACCGGGTCGGTGAACTCAAGGAGAAACTCGACGAGCTGCGCGGCCAGGCCGAACGGGCGCAGCGCGACGGCGACTTCGACACCGCCAGCAAGCTGCTCTACGGCGAGATCCCTTCCCTGGAACGGGACTTGGAGGCCGCCACCGAAGCAGAGGAAGAAGTCGCCAAGGCCGACTCCTCGCAGAGCCCCATGGTCAAGGACGAGGTCGGCCCCGACGACATCGCCGACGTCGTCGCCTCCTGGACCGGCATCCCCGCCGGACGCCTCCTCGAAGGCGAGACGCAGAAGCTGCTGCGCATGGAGGACGAACTGGGCAAGCGCCTCATCGGCCAGACCGAGGCGGTCCGCGCCGTCTCCGACGCCGTGCGCCGCACCCGCGCCGGGATCGCCGACCCCGACCGCCCCACCGGTTCCTTCCTCTTCCTCGGCCCGACCGGCGTCGGCAAGACGGAGCTCGCCAAGGCGCTCGCCGACTTCCTCTTCGACGACGAGCGGGCCATGATCCGCATCGACATGAGCGAGTACGGCGAGAAGCACAGCGTCGCGCGGCTCGTCGGAGCCCCGCCCGGCTACGTCGGCTACGAAGAGGGCGGCCAGCTCACCGAGGCCGTGCGCCGCCGTCCGTACTCGGTGGTCCTCCTCGACGAGGTCGAGAAGGCGCACCCCGAGGTCTTCGACATCCTGCTCCAGGTCCTCGACGACGGCCGTCTCACCGACGGCCAGGGCCGCACGGTCGACTTCCGCAACACCATCCTGGTCCTGACCTCGAACCTGGGATCCCAGTACCTCGTGGACCCGCTCACGACGCCCGAGGAGAAGAAGCAGCAGGTCCTCGACCTCGTACGGGCGTCGTTCAAGCCCGAGTTCCTCAACCGCCTCGACGACCTGGTCGTCTTCTCCGCCCTGGACAAGGCGGAACTGCGCCGCATCGCGGGCCTCCAGCTCGACCGCCTGGCCAAGCGCCTGGCCGAGCGGCGCCTCACCCTCGACGTCAGCGAAGCCGCGCTCACCTGGCTCGCGGACGAGGGCAACGACCCGGCCTACGGCGCCCGCCCCCTGCGCCGCCTCGTCCAGTCGGCCATCGGCGACCGCCTCGCCAAGGAGATCCTCTCGGGCGAGGTCAAGGACGGCGACACGGTGCGGGTGGACGCGTTCGGTGACGGCCTGATCGTGGGTCCGGTCACCCCCGCCAAGACGCTGTAGCGCGCGTTCGCCGGCTGTCCGCAGTCGGCGAACGGCGGAAACCCGGTAAGTGGGGTTCCGGGCTGCCCCGCGGGGGGGTGAGGGTCTGTCGTCAAACCCCCGCCTGCCCGCCCTCCGGGCGACCGCGGGGGTTTGACGACAGACCCTCCTGGGAGAGGATGGGCCTCAGCCATACGAAGGGACCACGCACGTGAGCATCGATCCGTCCTCGATCCCCAATTTCGGGGGACAGCCCGAACCGCAGGAGGGGGCAGGACCGGCAGGCCCCGTCATCCCCGACCAGGACCTGGTGAAGCAGCTCCTGGAGCAGATGGAGCTCAAGTACGTCCTCGACGACGAGGGTGACCTCGCCGCGCCGTGGGAAGAGTTCCGTACGTACTTCATGTTCCGTGGCGAAGGCGACCAGCAGGTCTTCTCGGTGCGGACGTTCTACGACCGGCCGCACGGCATCGAGGTGAAGCCGCAGCTCCTGGAGTCCATCGACGACTGGAACCGGCGCACCCTGTGGCCCAAGGTCTACAGCCACACCCACGACGACGGCACGGTCCGCCTCATCGGCGAGGCCCAGATGCTGATCGGCACCGGTGTCTCCCTGGAGCACTTCGTGTCGTCGACGGTCAGCTGGGTGCGCGCCGCGATCGAGTTCGACCGCTGGCTCGTCGAGGCGCTCGGCCTGGAGTCCGAGGTCGACTCCGCCGAGGAGAAGCCCGAGGGCGACGACTCCGAGTGAGTAGTCCGGTTCTCTGCGGCTCCGCCGCAAAGACAGCCGCTCAGAGGGGCATGTGGGCGTAAGAGATCAGATACGTCCCGTACGTCACCGAGAGCCCGGCCAGTACGCCCACCACCAGGTAGGCGTGCGCAGGCCGGGCTCTCGCCGTTCTGGCCAGGGCGCACGCCAGCGGCAGCAGCAGCGGGAACGCGGGCAGCAGGAAGCGCGGCTTGGACTCGAAGAAGCCGGAGCCGCCGAGGGCGACGAGCAGCAGGACGCCGCTGTACACGAGGAGCGCCAGCGGGGCGCGGTCCAGGAGCAGCAGCGCGTACAGCAGGACCGCTGTCATGACGATCACCAGCGCCATCGCGAAGACGAAGCGGTCCCCGTGCAGCAGCATCTTCTTCGTGAAGCGGGCCGCGCCGACCCCGAGGTCGAACGTCGAGCCCCAGCCGCGCTGCACCGTGAAGTAGCCGCCGAGCGGATCGCCCTTCCTGATCCCGACCCAGAGCACGTACGCGACCCAGCCGGCCGGGGCGAGCAGCGCGCCCGTCCACAGCCTGTGGGGAACCCGGCCGCGCCGCCGCACGATCTCGAAGACGGCGGTGACCACGACGGCCGCGGCGACCGCGAAGCCGTTCGGCCGGGAGAGCCCGGCGAGCGCGGCGAGGGCGCCCGCCCACATCCAGTTCCCCTTCAGCACCGCGTGGAGCGACCACGCGGCCAGCGCGGTGAGGACGGGTTCCGTGTACGCCATGGAGAGCACGACCGAGTGCGGGAGCAGGCCCCACAGGACGACCAGGAAGGTGGCGACGGCGCGGCCGTGCAGATGCTCGCCGATCCGGTAGATGCCGAGGGCGGCGGCGAGGGTCGCGGTCCACGCGAGGAGCAGGGCGCAGGCCCCGGCGCTGACCGGGAGGACCGTGTGCAGGGCGCGGATCAGCGCCGGGTACAGGGGGAAGAAGGCGAGGTCGCTGTAGACGATGCCGGGCCTGAAGTGCAGGGTGCGGGCGCCGTAGCCGTCCGCGGCGATGTGCAGGTACCAGCGCGAGTCCCAGGACCGGCCGAGCAGGGCGAGGGGCAGCCGCCCGCTCAGCCAGCCGGTGACGGCGACGGCGAGCATCCCGGTGAGCCGGGCGGCGGCGAAGAGACCGAGGGCGCGGACCGCTCCGGACGCGGGCAGGCGCGGCAGGGCCCGGGGTCCGGCGGAGGTGGCGGAGGTCGCTGAGGTGGCTGAGGGGGCGTCAAGGACGGCGGCGGATGGCTCGGTCACATCCGAACCCTGCGATGCCCGTGCCGCGCCCGCGCGTTGGGCGCGGCCAGACGGGCGGCGCCGCCGGGTTCAGGGACTGGGCTTCGCTTTCAAGGACCCGGCTTCGAGGACAGGCTCTTACAGCTGCTTGAGCCGTCCGACGGCGTCGGACAGGACGTCGTCCCGCTTGCAGAACGCGAACCGTACGAAGGGGGCGCCGGCCTCCCGGTCGTCGTAGAAGACGGCGTTGGGGATCGCGACCACTCCGCACCGCTCGGGCAGCGCCCGGCAGAACGCGAAGCCGTCGTCGAAGCCCAGCGGGCGGATGTCGGTCGTCACGAAGTACGTGCCCCGGGGGCGGAAGACCGTGAAGCCCGCGTCCGTCAGGCCCGTCGTGAGCAGGTCGCGCTTGGCCGTCATGTCGGCGCGGAAGCCGTCGAAGTAGGAGTCGGGCAGGGCGAGGGCCTCGGCGACCGCGTACTGGAAGGGTCCGGCGGAGACGTAGGTGAGGAACTGCTTGGCCGTGCGGACGGCGCCCACGAGGTCGGGCGCGGCCGTCACCCAGCCGACCTTCCAGCCGGTGAACGAGAACGTCTTGCCGGCCGAGCCGATCGTCACCGTCCGCTCGCGCATCCCGGGCAACGTGGCGAGCGGCACGTGCTCGGCGTCGTCGTAGGTGAGGTGCTCGTAGACCTCGTCGGTGACGACGAGGAGGTCGCGCTCGACCGCGAGTTCGGCGATGGCGGTGAGCTCGGCGCGGCTGAGGACCGTGCCGGTGGGGTTGTGCGGGGTGTTGATCAGGAGGAGGCGGGTGCGGGGGGTGATCGCGGCGCGCAGTTCGTCGAGGTCGAGGCGGAACGCGCCGTCGTGCGGGCGCAGCGTCACGGGGACGCGGGTGCCGCCCGCCATCGCGATGCAGGCCGCGTACGAGTCGTAGTACGGCTCGAACGCGACGACCTCGTCCCCGGGCTCGACCAGCGCGAGCAGCGAGGCGGCGATGGCCTCCGTCGCGCCGGCCGTGACCAGGACCTCGCGGTCGGGATCGAGCGTGATGCCGTAGTGGCGCTCCTGGTGCGCGGCGATCGCGGTGCGCAGTTCGGGGACGCCGGGGCCTGGCGGGTACTGGTTGCCGCGCCCGTCGCGCAGCGCCCGCACGGCTGCCTCGCGCACCTGTTCGGGGCCGTCGGTGTCGGGGAAGCCCTGACCGAGGTTGACGGCGCCGGTCCGCAGGGCGAGCGCGGACATCTCCGCGAAGATCGTCGTCCCGAACTCGGCGAGTCGGCGGTTGAGCAGGGGGCGCGCGCTGGAGGTCATGGCGGCCATCCTGCGCCGAACCTCTGGAGTTCCTCAACTCACGTACGGGAATGGGGGCCTGAAGTGATGCCCACGCGGTGGCCTCTGACCTGCGGCGCAGTCGTCGTTGTTAGCCGTTGTCGGTCGTTGCCGGTCCTCCTTGGACGGCCCACAGGCGGCCCAGCTCTCGCGCGCTTAGCTGCGGCGAGGACCCTGGACGTTCGGTCCGTGATTCTTTACCGACGCGGCAAATAACACAGTCCACGCTGCCGTGAGTGATTCGTTGTTGAACTGCTGCAAAAACACTCCGAACGGAGGATACTCAATAACCCATCTCGAACGGGGGGTTCGATGGCAACTTCACCACCTCCAGATTCTGAACCAAGCGCTCCACCAGCCCCGCAATCACCTCCGTCTTCAAGTCGAACCGTGCGGCTATTGGCGGCATCTCACGGATGGCAAACGCTTTTAGCCGCCATCGTCACAGGGGTAATAGCCCTCATTGCGGCTATTGTGGCCAACGGAGGCGTTGGTACTAGCGGAGGGGAGGAGCGAGAGCACACCGCGCACGGCCAATCAGGCGCCTCCGTGAGCATCAACTCGATCACACAGAAACCCGACCCCAATTTACCGTCAGGCCTGATCATCACGCTACGGGGCGAGTTCGAGGGCTTGCAGCAAGGCTGGGTGGTCTACACGTTGAGGGAGACGGCGGGAGAGACTTCAAGCACTGTAGAAAAAAAGGGCTCCAAGGGCCCACAACCTAGCCCCAATCGGTGGATTGCCCAGGAGGCGACAATCGAGAGCGCGAACACCTGGGAGTCGGTAATTCCGGTCGTCGATCTATCGAAGAAAACCCGATGGTATGCCGTACTTGCGCGCAAGTTTGAAGTGGATGGAACATGCCCCCCCGAGCCAGCCATCTGCAAGCCGGCGGGCACCATATATGATCTGGAAGATTACGGCCTAGACAGCGAATATGTGGAGGAATCTTCTGATGCAAAAGAATTACGCATTAAAGGCCGCAGCTAAGGGCGGGCAAATCCTAACTCGTAGCCTGCCGCGCTGTGTTCGTTGGTCTGACATGAGCGGGTTGGACGACCAACGGGCCGTACTGGAGCCAGGTTCATGGCGATTCTGCCGCACCTCGACCAGTGGCAGCGTCGACTCTTGATAAGGGACGGGAGCTCAGCCCCTCGCCGCGGCGCTACCAGAGGGGTTCGACTGTCACGGCGGGCCTGCGGGGTGCAGCCTCGGGGAAACGGGGGAAGGTCAGTCCGCCGAGCCGGTTGTGTGCAATTAAATGCCCTTTCAGTTGGCGTGATCTTGCGGAAGTCTCACCAACTGAAAGGGCGTCTTAAGAGGGAAGGAATCCGGGTTTCTCTCTGCCCAGCTCTTGCAAGTGGTTCAGGTAGTCCTGAGCTGTCGGTTCGGTGCTGTAACGCTGCCTCATGACGGCTGCGAGTTCTCGGCTGGTCATGATGAGAGACGGAACGGACTGCCGCTCTCCCTGTAGGGCCCGCTCGCCATAGATGAGGGCCTGTTCGAGGTCACCTTCGCGTGCTGCGGCGACACCCAGGGTCACCCGTGCTTCAGAATTCCGCATGGGTGACCGCTCCGTACCGTCGAAGTCTGTTCCGGCGCGTAGCACCTCGTCCGCGAGTGTCCGCGCGAGTCGGTCTTCGCCGACCAGGCGGTAGCAGTCCATCGCGTAGAAGTCGAACTTGGCAGGGTCGACGACGAAGTGGTTGTCCAGGTTTTCGGGGTGCGGCATCCCCTCCAACAGTCGGCGACCCTTATCTAGGGCCACCTCCACCTGGCGACGGTCCCCGAGCCGCGCCCACGCCTTGGCCTCCTGGCCTGCGAGCTGCACGGCGACGCTGTGTTGTGGCGCGGTCTCGGCTCCGGCCTGTGCGGCCGCGATGACCCCGCGATAGTCGCCGGTTGTGAGGGCGAACCATGCCCGCATCTCGTGTGCCCACGCCGCCACCTCGGGGTGGTCTGCCTCAGTGGCGAGCGATAGAGCGGCGCGACGCGTTGACTCGGCTGCGTGGCGGTCCCCTGTGTCGTACTCGACACAGCCGACCAGCAAGGCGAGCCAACCCGACAGCGCGAGCACTTCGCGATGCTGAGCAAGCGTGAGGCTCTTGCTGTGCAGCTCAACAACCCGGCGCAGCCACTGCCGGCCCTCGATGAGGAGCTGAGCACTCGGCATGAAGGGGTACTCCGAGCAGAGGCGATCCGTAGTGATCCGAAGAGCATCGAGTGTCGCGCTGTCCACGTCGGAACGGTTCAGACGACTGACGATCTCCAACGTCTCCATACCGCTCACTGCCAGAATTTCCCTGTCTCCGTCCCGTCGAGACGGAGCAGGGAAGAGCGCGCGCGTCACCGTGCCGAACACGGCAGCGATGATCGGTTGATAGAAGTCGTTCGGCGCCTGGCCTGACTCCCAGCGCTTCCACTGGCGAATCATGCTGTCCTCTGCCGGTAGCTCCGTGGGGGCGTGCGAGCGCAGGGCCCTGACCGCGTCACGCTGTGACCAGTCGCGCGCCTGTCGTTCGGCAGCAATGCGTCGCGCCCATGCGGGCCTGTTGTCAGTCATGCGCCCTCCTCCGAATGCCTGCTCCGAGTCTCGCGCGCGAGCCGGGGGGACAGGGAAGGGGACAGGGGGGTGTCACTGGACATGTCCCCAGCTCCTCCCTTCGTCCCCAGGGCTGTCACTTACCTCACACGCCCCACTACTCCCATGCTGATTGCAGATCAAGCGCCACCTGGAGCGGAGCGGTTTTCCAGCGCTTCGAGCCGTGCAGTCATCGCCTGGAGTTGGGAGCGGATTTCCTTGATGTCATCACGTACGTCGCCACCGGGGGCAGACCCGTCGCTGACGAAGTTGCCCAAGTTCCCCGCCGACACGATCAGCCCCTCGGCTCGGAGGGCGGCCAACCCGTTCTGGATGGTCTGGCTTGCGTATCCGAAACGGTCCATCAGCTCACGCTGAGACGCGAGTTTCTCTCCCGGCTTCATCTTCTTGATGTCGTCGCGGAGCGCGTCCGCGACCTGCACTGCCTTTGACTTTGGCCCTCCAGTGACAGTCATTCCTTGAGGGTACCCACCACAGCGAACTAGTGCGCATCACCCTGCGGGGCTTGTGCACCACAGCAGACTAGTGCAAGCTAGTTAGCAAGAGGTCGCCCCGATCCAAAGGGGCAACTGCTTGACCTGCACGAATAGCGCCCGGATGGATGCACGGACCGGAGCCAGCGCTACGGAGAACTCAACAGAGTGCCGACCCAGCCGCATGAACAGATGCGGTCGATGGGTGCGGGGCACCACCCCGACCACACGTCGGGCCGGGTGACCTGCCCAGATCCGCCCTCGCGGCGGTGATGGCACTGCGCTTTCGCCCCGATGGTCGCAGGCCGGGTTCGACTCCCGGCCGGGGCACTGCGGTCGCTCCTGACCGCGTACCTGCACCACAGAGGGGTTCCCCCTCAACGGCGCGCGCCCCCGGAGCTGTCACTCCGGGGGCGCTGTTCGGGCCGCACCTACTGCTAGGGAGACACGACCCATGAACCACATCGTCACTGTTCAGGACGCTGTTACCGCGTTCGCCGACTTCATGGAGCCCACGGGCGCGGAGCTGGCCGCCATCGACGCCGAGATGCCCGTCATCCGCGCCGAGATGGACCTGCTCGACGCGCAGATCATCGTCATCGACCGCACCCCGTGCGAGCTGGACGAGCGGCGTATCCGCCGCGCCCGCCGCAAGGTGCTGGCCGCTCACCGCGACCTGCGCAACGGCGCGGCCGACCAGACGGGCGGTGTCGCATGAGCAGCATCCGCACCCCGAAGCAGTGGGGCGTCACCGGCCTGGTGGCCGCTAGCTGGCTGACGCTGGCGCTCGCGGCGGTCCTGATGGTCCGGCATGACTCTCGGTGGTGGCTGGTCTTCCTCGTCAGTGGGCTGTTCCAGTTCGCCTCCCTGCTGTTTGAGCAGACGGACACCGACCAGCCGCCCCACCCCGACGCCCGCCCCGACGCGGACGCCGACGAGGAGTTGGAGTCGTTCGCGTGGGAGTCCGGCGACCTGCGTGATGGGGAGGCGGGCCGATGATCCGCATCGTCACCACGAAGCGCCTGGCGCTTTTGGAGGCTGACCGGCGCGTGGCGGTCGAGCGCGCCCGGCAGGCCACCGAGCACGCGGCCCGGCAGGCACACGAGCTGTCCGCGCTGGCCGACCGTGCCGAGCGGGCCGAGGCCACCGCCGAAGAGGTGGGCGCGCTCCTGGTCCACGCCGTGCAGCAAGCGGGCGCGGCCGAACAAGGTCTGCTGCTCGATCAGATCGAGTTGCGGCGCCTGCGTGAGGACCTGGCAGCGGCTCGGGAGCCGGGGCGGGCGGTGTTCCTGCTCATGCACTACGGCACCCCGCGCATGGTCTACCGCAGCCGCGAGGACGCGGTGGCCGACACTGCCACGCACGGCATTGCGGCAGACCGCGTCTGGGGTCCCGGATCGCAGTTTTGGTTCGATGCGGAATGGGTGCTGGCGGCGTTCACGTACGACACCTCTTCGGGTGGCTTCCGGGGTTCGCTGACGCCGACTGCGGTGGGGCTCGGGGGTGCGGCGTGAACGCTGTTCATGTCCGTTCAGCCGAGAAGGCGTTGAACGTCGGAACGTGGCTGATCGTGTCCGGCGCGATGCTCTACTCCGTCCTCACCGTCACCCCGCTGATGGCCGATCACACCGCCGACCGGTGGGCGTGGACGGCCCCGATCCTCCCCCTCGTGGTGGACGCTGCCGTGGTCATCGTGGTCAAGCTCGATGACGTGCTGGCGCGTCTGGGTGGGCACGGTGGCCGGTGGCCGGTGGTGCTGCGCTGGATGACTGGCCTGATGACCCTGGCGCTCAATACGGCCGACTCCGCGTTGAAGAACGACCTGGTGGGCATGGCTGTCCACTCGGTGGCGCCGCTCCTGCTGATCGTCACAGCGGAGACCGGCCTGGCCTACCGGCGCGCCATCGCAGGAGCCGTCGCCGCGCTGGAGGCCAAGCAGAAGGCCGAGCGCGCCGAGCGGGAACAGGCGGCCCGTGAGCGTGCCGAGCGGACCCGTGCTGAGGCCCGGGAGGAGCGCGAGCACGCCGCGCAGTTGGCGCGTGAACAGCGCGACCACGAAGCGCTCCTGGTCCGTGAACAGACGGATCGGGAGGAGCGTCGGCGCCGCGAGGAGCGCGAGGAGCGAGAGCGGTTGGAGGCTGCCGAGAGGGAGTCTCGTGAACGCCGTGAACGCGAGCGTGAACACCGTGAACAAGAGCGCGCCCGGCTTGAACGTGAGGCCCGCGAGCGCACCGAAACGGAAGCCCGCGAGCGTGCTGCGACGGTCGAGCGTGAACGCCGTGAACGCGAGGAACGGACGGCCCGCGAGCGGGCCGCGCTACTCGATCGCGGACCGGCCGAAGAACGTCTCTCTGAGGAACTGGGACGCCGGATCGTGGCCGCCGCGTTCGAGGCCGGGTTGCCGGTGCGGCAGGCTGCGGAGCTGTCCGGCTGGTCGGTCGGCTGGGTCTCGACCCGCTACGCCGAGCACCGCGAGCCTGACGCGGGCCGCCGTGCTGACCTCGCGATCGCGGGCCAGTGATGGCCACCCTGCCGGTCTACCGGTGGCGCCTCGCCCCGGACGGCTTGGCGACGCGTCGTCAGCTCCGGGCACTCGGGCTGCGGCCCGGGGGACAGGACGTGGCCGCGCAGATCGAGCGGCCCCGGCGCCGTAGGGGCCCGCTGGTCGCCTACCTCTACCGCATCGACCGCGCCCTTCCGGTCCGGCCGATGACCCCGGGCCGGTGGGCGGCCCTGGCCAAGGCCAACGCCGCCCGCCGCATCTGCCCCGAGTGCCGGCGCGATGCCGGATACGTCATCCCCAGCTCGCTCGGCATGTGCCCCACCTGCGCTTTCCCCGACAACGCCCCGGAGGGTGCGTCATGGACAACAACCTCCCCGCACCACGCCCGATGACCGTGGTCCAGCTCCCCGACGGACAGCACGTCTACGCCGACCCCGCCCACCTGCCCGCCGCCCAGCCGACCGGCCCGCAGGTCGTGCACATCCACCAGGCAGCCCCGGATCGCACGGTGCAGCGCCTCGCGCTCGGCTCCGGAGTCGGGGCCGGGGCGGTCGCGGCCGGCGTCTACTTCGGCCCGCTCCTGGTGGGCGTGCTGACCGCGATCGCCGCGAACCTCGCGATGCTCGCCTTCATGGTGCTCATCCTCGGCTGGGGCGTCACCGCCGTCGTCCGCGCCGTGGGCTCCGGCACCTCGAAGAAGAGCAGCCGCAAGCGCCGTTGACCCCCACGGCCCCACGCGACCCATAGAGCGCTCGAACCCCCTCGCGTATGGGTGTTGACCCCTGGGCCGCTGGACGGCCGCTCAGCGGCCCGCCAGGGGGTTGCACGGCCCGATTTTCGACGGCCCTACGCGCGCAGGCGCGTAGGGCCCCCACCCCTCCCCACCGCTCAACTCCGCAACTCCGCAGGTCAGATGCGGTTGCGGCGGTATCAACCGGCGCCGTTGACGCAACCAACGGCGCCGCACTGTGCAACTAGGGCGGGCCGGTGACGCCACGCAACGGCGCACCGGCCCTTATCCACGGTCTTGGAGGACTCTCGTGGACTGGAAGCAAGCATGGTCGACCACCACCAACACCACCACTGCGGCCCTCGATTCGCTCTCCCCCGTCTTCGTGCCGTTCGCCGCGCGCTGGGACATGGAAGCCGACCGCCGCACCAAGCTGCGCACCCCGGAGCATTTGAAGACGCTCATGGCGACGCAGAAAGAGCACAACGCCGCGCGTTCCACGCTGTCCACGGCCAAGTCGCAGAAACTCACCGCGCGCGCCGCGACCAACAACCCGTTCGCCGCGAGCCGCCGCGCCGCCCGCGTCGCGACCAAGGCAGCCACGCGGCACGAGCGCGACACCCGCGACAAGCTCAAAGAGGCCCGGGTGAACTACCCGACCACGCTCAAGGCCCGGGCGATCCAGGCGCACTCGGTGCACGCCGTGCCCGGGGCCATCGCGTCGGCGCTCATGTCCACGCAGCACCTCACCGTCTGGCCGGCCACCACGTCGGCGCTGCTGATCGGGGCGAACGTGGCCGGTCTCGCGCTCGGTCGGCGCAAGCTGCGCGTGGAGGTCGATGAGTCGCTGTCGCTGGAAGAGCGTCAGCTCATGGCGCGTCTCGACCCCGCGTACTGGGTCGAGCACGCCCCCGACCGCGGCCTGTCCGGCACCGTGACCACGCCGCCCGCCATGGAGCCGGGCGGTATCCGGTGTGAAGTGCGCCTGGATGGGACGTGGACGGTCAAGACGCTCGCGGACAAGGCCGACTCCATCCGCGCCCTGCTCGGTGCCCGCACCGCGCTGCGCGTCCGGATCACCTCCGCCTCACGTGGCGGGTGGGCGGTGCTGTCACTGGCGACACGTTCGGCAGCCGCGGGCGTCTCCTCGCTGTGGACCCCCGACCGCATCCCTGCCGATCCGCTGATGATGAGCCTGGGTCTGGACACCGAGACCGGCGATGAGGCGCTGGTCCCGTTCGATGAGCGGCTGCTCGTCTCGGGCGCGTCCGGCACCGGCAAGTCGTGGTCGTTCCGCCCGCTCATGGCCACCGCCCACCTGCGCGGTGACCTGCTGCTGATCGACGGCAAGGGCGAAGAGTCCAACGTCTGGGAGCCGGTGTGCCACGTCGCCAATGAGCGTGACGAGATCACCGACACCGTAGACGCGGCACATACGGAGATGACCCGCCGCAAGCACGACATGAAGAAGCGCGGCATCAGCGTGTGGGACGGCCGACAGCTCACCGTCGTGGTGGATGAGGGACAGGTCGTGCTCGCCCTGATCGGCAAGGACAAGGACCGGCTGCAGCGCCTGATCGAACTGTCCTCCCTGGGCCGTTCGCGCGGGGTGGTCCTGTGGTGGGCGACGCAGTACCCGCTGACCGACGGGGCCGCCCCGGGCGTGCACAAGCTGATCGCACCGAACCTGCTCACCCGCTTCTCGCTGCGGGTGGCCGGTACGACGCAGGCGCAGGTCGCCCTGGACGACTGCGCGCACTACGCCCCGCACCAGATCCCCGACGGCCGCGAGTACCGGGGGCACGGCTACCTCAAGGGCTACGGGCCGCGCATGCTGCGCACCTGGACCCTGGACGACGCGGGCGTACGCGCCCTGCCCAAGTCCATCTGGACCCCCACCCAGTCCACAGGTGGGCAGACGGCCCCGGCGCCGCTGCACCTGGTCAAGAACACCGCACCGTCCGGGATCGCGTCCAACCGGGACAAGGTCTTGGGCGCCGTGCAGTCCGGCGCCCGCACCGCCAAGGAAGTGGCCGACGCGACAGGCCTGAACAAGGGCACCGTCTCCCGAGAGATCAAGGCACTCACCGCTGCGGGGGCTCTGCAGCGGACCGCTGACGGGCGTCTCCTGCCCGGCCAGCAAGCCGCCTGACTCATCCATCAGCGCCAAGGGCGGCCCCGTCTCGCCAAAGCCGGGCCGCCCTTGTCTCCAGTCCTCAACAGACCTGTTGGAGGTCTCCAGCATGACGCAACCGACCCCCATTGGGGGAGAGCACCTGCACACGGCTCTCGCCCTGGCCGCCTCCGGACTGCCCGTACTGCCGTTACGAGCCGGGAAGGTGCCGTTCGGCAACTGCCGCCGCTGCACCGGCAACGCGTGCGGCGGCCGGCCGAACATGAAGACCCCCGGCCCTTGCGACTGCCCCGGGCCGTGCCACGCATGGGCCGCCGCGACCACCGACCCGCACATCATCAACTCCGCTCCCTGGCGCCGCGCCTGGCTGGGCGCGGGCGCGGTCGCCTACCACCCGGGCGGGGCAGGGCTCACGGTGGTGGATCTGGACAACGCCGACGCGATCGCGTGGGCCCGCGAGACCCTGCCCGTCACGCAGACTGTGCCCACCACCCGGGGCGAACACTGGCTCTACCTCGGGACGATGCAGTCCGCGAACGCGGTCCGGCCCGGCGTGGATATCAAGTCCACGATGGCCTATGCCCGGTGGCTCGGGTTCGGCACCGGCCCGATGGCCCACCTGCCGGATGCAGTGCGCGCGCTCGCCGCGAGCAAGCCCACCCCGCCCCGGCCCGCGCCTCAGTCCCTCGCGGGGTCCGCACCGACCGGGACGGGCGCATGCCGCCACCGCACGCCCGCGTTCCTGGAACGCGGCATCGCGATGGCGGAGCAGCGCATCACCGAGGTGTCCAGCGGCGTGCACCACGCGGTGTATCGCACGTTCCTGGCCGTGCTCTCCACGCACGGCCGGTGCGACTGCCTCACCGATGGCCACGTCGCGCGGCTGTTCGCCGCCGCGCAGGCCAAGGGCGAGACGCTGCGGCACTGCACCGAAGCCTGGACCAATGCCCGCACCACGTTGGGAGTGTGACCGTGGCTGACGACGACAAGACCCCAGCCCGCGAGGTCATTACCGACTACGCCCAAGCGCACTTCCGGTACTTCCGCACCCCCGACGGCACCGTGTACGCGCAGAAGAACGACCACCCCGTGGCCCGCCCGATCCGCTCCCAGGGCACCACCGGCAGCCATCGCCAGGAACTCATGGTGGGCCTGTTCCGCGACGGGCGCGGCGTCTTCAACGGCAGCGCCATCAAAGAAGCCCTGGACCTGATCGAAGCGCTCGCGCTGAGCGAGGCCGTACAGCCAGTGCACATCCGGGTGGCCCCGGGCTTTGATGGGGCGACGTGGCTGGACCTGGGGCGTGATGACGGGCAGTCGGTGCGCATCCACCCCACCGGATGGGAGATCACCGTTCCTGACCCGCGTGAGGTGTGCTGGCGCCGCACGCAGCTCACCGGGGAACTGCCCCTGCCGGTCAAGGACACCGACGGCAAGGGAATCGACCTCCTGATGCGGCTGTGCAACTTCGCCAACGCCGAGACCGAATGCCTGGCCATCACGTGGCTCATCGGCTGCCTCGCACCGTCCGTGCCCGTCCCCGCCCCGTTCCTGACCGGACCGCAGGGCGCGGGAAAGTCCACCGGCGGACGGATGCTGATCCGGATCGTGGAAGGCATGACCGGGGACCTGCGCCGCGCCCCGAAGGACGAAGAGAACCTGATCGCGGCGGTGGCGGCCGGATGGGTCACCGCCCTGGACAACCTCTCCCACATGACCCCGGACCTGTCCGACGCCATGTGCTGCATCGTCACCGGCGCCGAAAGCGTCAAGCGCGCGCTGTTCACCGACGGGGACGTGTTCCGCGTCGGCTACCGGCGCCCCCTGCTCCTGACCGGAATCGACGTCGGCGTCATCCGGCCCGACCTTGCCGAACGGCTCCTGCCCCTGAGGTTGGAGCGGCCCAAGGTCCGGCGCACCGAAGCGGAGCTGTGGGCGGACTACGCGGAAGCCCTGCCCGTCGTCCTCGGCTCGCTCCTGGACCTCACCGTCAAGGTCCGCGCCGTGAAGGCGGAGACGCCGACTGATCTGCGGATGGCGGACTTCGCGCACCTGTGCGCGCAGTTCGACGCCGCGACCGGACTCGGGGCCCTGCCCGCCTACCGGGCCAGCCTGGACGACCTCAACGACGACGTGATCGAGGGTGACCTGCTCGCGCAGACCGTCCTCAAGCACGCCGAAACGATCACCCCAGGCGCGGACCAGCGGATGACCTCCACGGAGTGGCTGCACCTCCTCAGCGTCCTCTACAGCGACGAGGGGATGCGTCCCCTGCCGAAGGGGTGGCCGACCACGGGCAAGGTCCTCTCCGACCGTCTCAAGCGCCTCCAGCCCACCCTGGCCGCTCGGGGCCTGCTCATCGACTCGGGACGCACCAGTGCGGGCCGCTACCTCGAAATGACCCGCCCGCCCGCACCGGCCCCCTACGAGCCGAAGCGCATGTTCTGACCCGCGACCGCACGTGCCTGGACAAGCAAGAGGAGCACCACCGGCCGGGCGTGCTCCTCTTGCTGTTCGGCGCACCGCGCCGCCCGAAGGACGTGCCGCGCAGCGGCTCCTTCTTCACGCTTGAAGGCGCCACCGCACTACAAGAGACGCCCCTTCTTTTGTCCTAAGAGGGAAGACGCTGCGTCATGTACGTCACGCCGGACGGAAAACGGCCCCTGACCTGCGGCGAAAGCCATGACGCAGACGCCAAACGCTGCGTCATCCTGCGTCATCTGCGTCACGCGGTGACGCAGTCCGTGCCGCACGCATGACGCAGCCCCACACCACCGCGTCAAGCAAAGCCACAGGTCAGAAGCCTGAATGTCGCTGATGACGCGATGACGCAGAAATCCGCGCCTCGGACACACACGGACACAGAGCAGCCGCGAACGCCAACACGACTCACTGCCGAGGACCCCCATGAGCCGAAGCCGTTCCGCTCCATCTGACCCTCGCGCCACCCTCCGTGGCGGCCTGCCCGATCGATATCTCACCACCGACGACATCGCCGAAATCTTCAAGGTGCCCAAGGAAACCGTCTACCAGTGGCGCAAGAAGCGCACAGGGCCGCCCGGCTTCCGCATCGGCAAGCACGTGCGCTACGACCCCGCCGCCGTTCACGACTGGGCCAGGGAACGCATGGCGGACGAGGACGCCGCCTGATGACCCGTGCCTGAGCGAGCACGACTCAGCATCTCGGGGAGGGCCACACCGTGGCCCTCCCCTTCTCCTTTCGAGAAGGGAACGCCGCCCTATGGCTGGCCATGTCCAAGACCGCTGGTTCAAGACCGAGACCAACGCCAGCGGCAAGACTGTCCGCGTCAAGAGCGACCGCCACGGCAGCGGCCTCCGCTACCGGGCCCGCTACGTCGGCCCCGACGGCACCGAGAAGTCCAAGAGCTTCCCCGACGGACAGAAGCGCCATGCCGATAAGTGGCTCAGTGCCATTGAGACGGACATGACGCGCGGTCAGTACACCGACCCCAAGTCGGTGCGGATCACGTTCAGGCAGTACGCCGAGAAGTGGTTGGACAGCAAGACGTCCAGCCCGATGGCCCGCAAGGAACTCGGCCGGCGTCTTCGACTGCACGTCTACCCGGAGCTTGGCTCCCGGCCGGTCGGGACCTTCCGGCCTGAGCACATCAGGGAACTCCTCGCCACGCTCGAAACGAAGCCCGGCGTGGGCCCCGCTTACACCCGGAACATCTTCGCGGACGTTCGGTCGGTCCTGTCCGCGGTTGTCGATGACTCGCTGCTGTCCCGTAACCCGTGCAGTGCGCGGACTGTGCGGCTTCCCAAGGCTGACGCGCACCCGGTAGTCCCGTGGATGCCCGCTCAGGTGTTCGCTGTTCGAGCGGCTCTACTAGAGCGGTATCAGGCTGTGGCCGATGTCGGCGCAGGGTGCGGCATGCGGCAGGGCGAGGTGTTCGGGCTCGCCGAGGACGCCATCGATGCTGACGGGAGCACGCTCCATGTGGTCCGACAGATCAAGCACGTTGAAGGCCGCCCAGTGTTCGCTCTCCCCAAGGGCGGCAAGAAGCGGGATGTGCCGTTGCCTGACTCCGTGGCGCGAGCCCTCCGGGCGCATATGGACGTCTGCAAGCCCGTGGAGGTCACGTTGCCGTGGGGTACGCCGGAGGGGCCGAAGGTATCCGCCCGACTGATCTTCACGGCTGAACAGGGGGGCATGATCTGGCGGAGCAACTTCAATGCCAAGGAGTGGAAGCCCGCACTCGCTGAGGCGGGGTTCATCCCGGAAGCCGATGAAGGGGAACGGTATGTGGGCGCGCGCGAGCACGGAATGCATGCCCTGAGGCACTTCTACGCCTCCGCACTCTTGGACGCGGGCGAGAACATCAAGGCTGTGAGCGAGTACATGGGGCACGCCGATCCAGGGCTGACGCTGCGCGTGTACGCCCATCTGATGCCCGACAGCCGAGAGCGCGCCCGTCGTGCCATCGATCAGCTCTTTGGAGCCTCACTCCCGGGAGTTCACGGCCCACAGACGGCCCAGTGAGGCGCGGACGGCCCCTGATCTGCCTCTCCGAGCAGGTCAGGGGCCGATGCCCTACGAGAACCCTCTGAAGTTCCTCAACTCTGCTTTGGCCGCGTACGGGTCCGGGCATCCCCCTGTCACGCCCGCTCGGGGCGCCCCTCGGGGGACTCGGGGGATTCGGGGGAAGAGAGAGGAGGGCCGGTGATGGGAGCAGTGATCATCATGGTGGTCTTCGTAGCACTGGCCGTCGCCATCGTCGTCCGAACGGTGAAGGCGGGCGGGCGTGGCCGCCCGCGTACGTCGCTCAAGAAGGGTTCACGTGGTTCGCGGGGCAGGAGCAGCAGTTGGTGGGCCGGAGGCACCGCCGGGGGTGGTGGCGTCGTCGGCGGCTCCTCGTGTTCTTCCGGCTCGTCGGGTCATCACGGCGGTCACCACTCGTCGTGCGGCGGCGGTTCCTCGTGCGGCGGTGGCAGCTCCTGCGGGGGCGGCTCGTCGTGCGGGGGCGGCGGGGGCGGGTGCGGCGGCGGGAGCTGACGCGGAGTCCGGAACATGCGGCCCGCACGGAGGGGACTGACACGGGGCAGTTCCGGTCCGCGCGGGCCGTACGCGTGTTCCCCTTGACGCCCGACGGGTGGTGCGTCGAGCGCGAAAGCTGACCGTGGCAGTTGAACAGTTGAACTGTGGAGCCCTCGGGGGGATGGAAACCCTCCGAAGTTGGGTAAAAACGCTGTGAGGGCGCCGCCGCCCATGATTCCCTTCTATCCGTCAACGCAGCCCTCGTACTACGTACTCAACGCGTCGCGTGGGCACGAGCCGGTCCCATTGACGTAGCCGGCCCCACCTCCCTTTTGCGTGCTAGCGGAGCCGACCCATGCTCACGACCCTGAACACCGCCTACACCGACACGAGTGCGACCGATCTGGCCTGGACCCTGGGCCGCGAGCCGCTCCCCGCGCTCGCCACCCTCAACCTCGAACTTGCTGGCGCCAAGCTCCAGTTGAGGCTCCTTGGCGCCTCCCACCAGGTACTTCTTGAGGAGGACCACGGCAGCTGCTCGGAAACCGTCGCCTGTATCCCAGGCAGCAGCACCCCCCTTCCGCTCGGCGTCGCCAAGCGCGTGGGCGACTGGGAGTACGAATTCGCGGCCCGCGTCGAGAACTTGACGCCAGGTCAGTTCGCCGGACGAGCCCAGGAGCTGCTGGCCCTGGTCGCCGACCATCCGAACGGACTTGCGGGCGTCTTCCCCGGCAGCCCGCACGCCTTCACGGCGATGCTCGCCCAGCGCCACGAGGGCCAGGTGCAGTGGCGCACCTGGCACGCCTATCCGCAGGACGGCCAACTCGTCGCCACCCGCAGCCGGGTGGGCGTACGGATGCCGGCCGCCGCCCTGTGAGCCACGGCGGCGGGGGCGGTCAAAGTATGCGCGCGGTGCGCCGGGACCACACGTGTGGGTGACGAGATGGAGTCGGAGGGTGACGTAGCGTTCCAGTCGTGATCGAACCGCACGTGTCCGCCCCGCCCTCGGGCTCCGGTCCCCGGCCCGTGGGCGAGCGCGGCCGGGCCCCCCTCCCGGTGAAGCCGGGAACCGGCCGGTTCCTGGTGCTCGTCTGCGTCTTCGTCTGCGCGGCCTGCGGACTCGTCTACGAGCTCGAACTGGTCGCGCTCGCCTCGTATCTGATGGGCGACTCGGTCACCCAGGCCTCCGTCGTGCTCTCCGTCATGGTCTTCGCGATGGGCCTCGGCTCGCTCGCCGCCAAGCGTCTGCGGCCGCGCGCCGCCGCCGGGTTCGGCCTGGTCGAGACCGGACTCGCGCTCGTCGGCGGCTGCAGTGCGATGGCGCTCTACGCGATGTTCGCCTGGACCGGCGGCTGGCACGGGGCGTGGTCCGACGGCCCGCGCTGTCTGCTGGTGGCCTTCTCGCTCGGGATCGGCGTCCTGATCGGCGCGGAAGTGCCCCTGCTGATGGTGCTCATCCAGCGGATCAGACGCCAGGACGCGAGCGGCGCCGTCGCCGACCTGTTCGCGGCGGACTACGTGGGCGCGCTGGTGGGCGGCCTCGCCTTCCCCTTCCTGCTGCTGCCGATGTTCGGGCAGCTGACGGGCGCCCTGCTGACCGGCGCGGTGAACGCGGTGGCGGGGGGCGCACTCGTACTCGGCCTGCTCCGGCGGGATCTGAGCGTGCGGGCCCGCCGGCTGCTGCTCATCGCCAATCTCACGGTACTGAGCCTGCTCGCCGCCGCCTGGATCCTCGTCGACGACTTCGAGCGGGCCGCGCGGCAGGCCGTGTTCGGGGCGCACGTGCGGGTCGCCGAGCGGACCGATGTGCAGGAGGTCGTGCTGACCGGGGGCGGGCGGGGCCACCCCCTCGCCCTGTACCTGGACGGGCAGCTGCGGGTCAGCGGCCGCGACGAAGGGCGCTACCACGCGGCGCTCGTCGGCCCCGCGATGCGCGACGGACCGCACGCCCGGGTCCTCGTGCTCGGCGGCGGCGACGGGCTCGCCGCGCACGCGGCGCTGCGCTACGCGGGAGTGCGCCGGGTGGATGTCGTCGACACCGACCCCGGCGTCGTCCGCCTCGCCCGCACCGATCCCGGGCTGAGCTCGCTGAACGGGCGGTCGCTGAGCGATCCGCGGGTGCGGGTGACGACCGGGGACGTGTTCGGCTGGCTCCGGCGGGCGCCCCGGGCCGGCCCCTACGACGTGGTGATCTGCGATCTGCCGGACCCCGGCCGCGCGGACACCACGAAGCTGTACTCGCAGGAGTTCTACGGGCTCGTGGGGCGGGTGCTGAATCGGCAGGGGCGGGTGGTGGTGCACGGCGGGGTCGTGTCGGGGCGGTTCTGGACGGTGAGCTCGACGGTTCGCTCCGCGGGGTTGCGGGGGGTGGCTTATCGGGGGCGCGGTGAGGCGGGGTTCGTTCTTGCCGGGCGGGAGCGGCCCCGGGTCTCGGGCGTGCGGGTGCTGCGGCCGGTCCTGGGTTACTCCCCGTCGACATTGGTGCGCCCGCGCTATGGCTACCCCTCGCCGTAGGGGCCGTGGTCTCGTCGCCGGGTGCGCCCCGGTGGGGCTGGTCGCGCAGTTCCCCGCGCCCCTGGAGCATGCGGCTCCGCCGCAGCCCCATGGGGCGCACTGCGTGCGCCATCTCAGAGGGCGCACGCAGTGCGCATCTCAGGGGCGCGGGGAACTGCGCGACCAGCCCCCACCGGGGCGCGGCCCACGACGAAACCGGGCCCGCGCCACAACAACCCCGCGCCCGCGGCGAGGCGAACCAGTACCCGCACAACCGACGGAGTCGCTAGGCTCGGGTGGCATGGAGCATGAGGTGTTCGTTCCGGTTCTGGCCGAGTCTCTTCGGGCGGTGCTCTGCGACCCCCTTCGCGTGGCCCGGGCCCTGCCCGGGTTCCAGCGCGACGCGGCGGGCGACGGAGGGCGCCTCAAGGTGCGTATCGACGGGCACACCATCACGTACCGCGGCACGGTCCGCGTCGTGGAGGCGGCCGACGGATCGTTCGCGGTCACCGGCGAGGGGACCGAGGCCCGCGGTACGGGAGGCGTGAAGTTCGCGCTGACCGCCCGTGTCGCCGCGGCCGACGGCGGCTCCGCGCTCACGTTCACCGGCACAGGATCGGGTGACGGCCGGGTGGCCGAGTTCTCGCAGGAGGCCGTGGAGTCGGCGGCCCACCGGCTGCTGAACCGTTTCGCGGGCAATCTCGGAGCGGCGGGCCAGGAGCCCGGCTCGGAGGAGCCCGACGACGACTCCGAGCCGGAGTCCGGGCTCGACTCCGATCTCGACTCCGCCGACGAGACCGATGACGAGCCGGGGCGCGGGTCCGTGTACGGGGCCGAGGTGCCGCCGCCCTCCCTCGACCCGTCCGAACACATCGAGATCGACATCGACATCCACGAGGACGCCGAGGCGGCGGACCGCGCCGAGGGCGGCACCGGGGAACTTCCATCCGAGCCCGCCGCCGCGCACGCCCGCCGCACGATGATCGGCCGCAGCGCCGAAGAGGTCGACCACGCGCCGCCGCGCGGCCGGTACGCCCCGATGCCCGCGCCGGAGGGCGTCACGGCCGGCGCCACCCTGCGCTGGGCCGCACCCGCCGCCGCCCTGGCCGTCGCCTCCGCGATCGTCGTCGGCCGGGCCCTGCGCAGGCGGCAGTAGCCGACCGACATCCAGGGCCCTTCTGGCGGATTTCCGCGGCGTCACGACGCCCGGCACGCCCCCTCACCGCACGGCGTGAAGGGACAGGTGGCTCCGCCACATGACCCTTCACGCCGCACTCCCCCAGCCTCCGGCCGGGGGGACCCCCAGCCCACGCTTCCCCAAGCTCTCAACTCCGTTCGAGCAGGGGAGACCCCACTACGCCGCTCCTTCTCCCACGGAAATCCGCCAGAAGGGCCCTAGGCTCTGGCCTCGTGACGACAAAGGAAACGACGCTGACCGCGGGTGACGCGGAAGTGACGGTGGCGCCGGGCAACGGCTGCCGGGTGAGCAGCTTGAAGATCGCCGGTACGGAACTGCTGCGCCAGGGGGAGCGGTACGGCTGCTTCCCGATGGTGCCGTGGTGCGGGCGGACCAGGGACGGCCGGTTCCGTAACGGCGGGCACGTCCACCAGATGCCGCTGAACTCGCCGCCGCACGCCATCCACGGCTTCGCCCGCGACGCCGAGTGGACCACCGCGCGCGCCGGTGCGGCCGAGGCCGTGTTCACGTACGACCTCGCCGAGCCCTGGCCCTACACCGGGCGCGTCACCCAGATCGTCGCCCTCACCGAGGACTCGCTGACGCTGAGCCTCGGCATCGAGACGTACGGCGACTCGTTCCCGGCGCAGGCCGGCTGGCACCCCTGGTTCAACCGGCGCCTCGGGAACACCGCCGGGAGCGACGTACAGATCGACTTCACGGCCGCCTGGCAGGAGGAGCGCGGCGACGACCACCTGCCCACCGGGCGGCGCATCGACGTACAGCCCGGCCCCTGGGACGACTGCTTCGGCATGCCCGACGGTGTCGACGTGACGCTGACCTGGCCCGGCGCCCTGGAAGTGAACGTCAAGAGCCGCGAGCAGTGGGCCGTCGTCTACGACGAGCAGGAGGCGGCCGTGTGCGTGGAACCGCAGACCGGGCCGCCGGACGGGCTCAACACCCTGCCGCGCCTGGTCACCCCGGTGGAGCCCTTGGAGGCCAGCACCACCTGGTCATGGCGGCGCCTTTAAGCTCGTAGCCATGACGACGAACGACGTGCGCGACGCGCTGCTCCAGCAGATCAAGGACAAGGCCGTGGTGCACGGCAAGGTGACGCTCTCCTCCGGCCTGGAGGCCGATTACTACATCGACCTGCGCCGCGTCACCCTCGACGGCGAGGCCGCCCCGCTGGTCGGGCAGGTGCTGCTCGATCTGACGAAGGACCTGGAGTTCGACGCCGTGGGCGGCCTGACCATGGGCGCCGACCCCGTCGCCGGCGCGATGCTGCACGCGTCCGCCGCCCGCGGCAAGCGGCTCGACGCGTTCGTCGTCCGCAAGGCCGCCAAGGCGCACGGCATGCAGCGCCAGGTGGAGGGCCCCGAGATCAAGGGCCGCCGCGTACTCGTCGTCGAGGACACCTCCACCACCGGCGGCTCCCCGCTGACCGCCGTCGAGGCGGTCCGCGCGGCGGGCGCCGAGGTCGTCGGCGTCGCGACCATCGTGGACCGGGCCACGGGCGCCGCCGAGAAGATCACCGAGGGCGCCGGAGTGCCGTATCTCTTCGCCTTCGGCAAGGACGAGCTCGGCCTCGACTAGAGCCCGGCCCGAGCCCGGTCACCGGCCCTCGCACGCCATTCGCACAAGTCTGGAAAGATGGGGGCGACGATGACGTCACCCCATGGTGCTTGGTGAGGGTCGGACCACCGGTCGAGACACCAGAACAACCCAAACCCGCAATCGCGTGCTTCACGAGGAGTCGGCAGATGGCCATCGCAACCCCGGATCAGTACAACGAGATGCTCGACCGGGCCAAGGCGGGGAAGTTCGCCTACCCGGCCATCAACGTCTCGTCGACGCAGACCCTCAACGCGGCCCTGCAGGGCTTCGCCGAGGCGGAGAGCGACGGCATCATCCAGATCTCGACCGGTGGCGCCGAGTACCTGTCGGGCCAGGGCGTCAAGGACATGGTCGTCGGCGCCCAGGCCCTCGCCGAGTTCGCGCACATCGCCGCCGAGCGGTACCCGAACAAGATCGCGCTGCACACCGACCACTGCCCCAAGGGCAAGCTGGACGGTTACGTGCGCCCGCTGCTCGACATCTCCGCCAAGCGTGTCGAGGCCGGCGGTCTCCCGCTGTTCCAGTCGCACATGTGGGACGGCTCGGCCGAGACCCTCGACGACAACCTGAAGATCGCCCAGGAGCTGCTCGCCAAGGCCAAGGCCGCGAACATCATCCTGGAGATTGAGATCACCCCGACGGGTGGCGAAGAGGACGGCGTCTCGCACGAGATCAACGACAACCTCTACACCACGGTCGACGACGCGGTGCGCACCGTCGAGGCGCTCGGCCTGGGCGAGAAGGGCCGCTACCTGCTGGCCGCCTCGTTCGGCAATGTGCACGGCGTGTACAAGCCGGGCAACGTCGTGCTCCGCCCCGACCTGCTCGCCGAACTGAACGAGGGCATCGCCGCGAAGTACGGCAAGCCGGCCGGCTCCAAGCCGTTCGACTTCGTCTTCCACGGCGGCTCGGGCTCCTCCCTGGAGGAGATCCGCACCGCGCTGGAGAACGGTGTGGTGAAGATGAACCTCGACACCGACACCCAGTACGCGTTCACGCGGCCGATCGCGGGCCACATGTTCGTGAACTACGACGGCGTCCTGAAGGTCGACGGCGAGGTCGGCAACAAGAAGACGTACGACCCCCGCGTGTGGGGCAAGAAGGCCGAGTCGGGCATGACCGCCCGCATCGTCGAGGCCTGCGAGAGCCTGCGTTCGACGGGCACCCGCATCAAGTAGTCCGTTCCAGCCCGTGTGCGGGCCCGGCGCTCCCCGCGAGTGCCGGGCCCGTCGCATGCCCGTACCGACCAGGGAGCAGATCACCGTGCGCTACGACTTCGACACGCCCGTCGACCGGCACGGCACCTGGTGCGTGCAGTGGGACGGCATCACGGACCGTTTCCCGGTCGCGGATCTGCTGCCGTTCACCATCTCCGACATGGACTTCGCGTGCGCGCCCGAGGTGCTCGCCGCCCTCAACGCGCGGATCGCGCACGGGGTGTTCGGCTACACCGACTGGCGCAACGAGGATTTCCTGGGTGCGGTACGCGACTGGTTCCGCACCCGGTACGGCGCCGACGTGGACACGGACCGGCTCGTGTACGCCCCCTCGGTACTCAACCAGATCACGCAGTTGCTGCGCATGTGGACACAGCCCGGTGACGGCGTCGTCACGCACACGCCGACGTACGACGGTTTCCGCAAGGCGATCAGTGGTCTCGGGCGCGAGCTGCGCGCCGTCGCGGTCGACGACTGGGCAGGTCTGGAACGGGAGTTGGCCCGCCCGGACAGCCGCGTGCTCGTCCTCTGTTCGCCGCACAATCCGACCGGGCACGTCTGGACGGACGCCGAGCTGCGCCGCCTCGCGGACCTCGCGCGGAGCTACGACGTGGCGGTGATCAGTGACGAGATCCACGCCGACCTGACGCACGACGGATACCGGCACCTGCCGTGGACGGCGTACGCCGACGGGGTGCGCTGGGCGCTGGTCACCTCCGGCAGCAAGTCCTTCAACTTTCCCGCACTGAGCGGGAGTTACGGGTTCATCGGTGACCCGGACGACCATGCCGAGTTCGTCCGGCGGATGGGCCACGACGAGGGCCTCGAATCCCCGGCCGTGCTGGCGCTCACCGCGCACATCGCCGCGTACCGCGAGGGCGGCGCGTGGCTGGACGCCCTGCGCGCGTACACGTACGGCAATCTGCGCCTGCTGGAGGAGCGGCTCGACGCCGCCTTCCCCGAGCTCAAGTGGCGTACCCCGCAAGCCGGTTACCTCGCGTGGATCGACCTGCGCCCGCTCGGCGTCACCGCCGACGAAGAGCTGCAGCGCATCCTCGTGGAGCAGGAGAAGGTCGCCGTCATGCCGGGCGGAACCTACGGGGCGCCCGGCTTTCTGCGGCTGAACGTCGGCTGCCCGCGCGCCAAGGCGGAGGCCGGGATCGACGCGATCGTGCGGGCCCTGCGCACCCTCACGGGGCGTGACTGATCGCCCACGTGGAGCCCGGCCACCCGCATGACGCAAACTGGAACCCATGAGCCTTCACGAGAACCTGCTCGGGGGACCGCCCCCGACCCACCTGCCCGACGACCCGGAGCCGCGCGAGCTGCTCGCGGCCGGCACGCCCCCGGCGGACGTCGCCGGTAAGTACCCGACCTCCTCGCTCGCCTGGGCGCAGCTCGCCGACGAGGCGTTCGAGCGGGGCAGCGTCGTCGAGTCCTACGCGTACGCCCGCACGGGCTACCACCGCGGCCTGGACTCGCTGCGGCGCAGCGGCTGGAAGGGCCACGGGCCGGTGCCGTGGGAGCACGAGCCGAACCGCGGCTTCCTGCGTGCCCTGCACGCCCTGGCCCGCGCGGCCGGCTCCATCGGCGAGCAGGAGGAGTACGAGCGCTGCTCGCAGTTCCTCAAGGACTCCTCCCCGGCGGCGGCGCAGACCCTCGGCTAGTCCCGTACCGCGTGCAAGGCCCGCCCGTGATCGGGCGGGCCTTGCCGTTTGGGGGCACGATTGTGAAGGATGCGAGGCGGGGACCGGGGCCCCGTGCCGGTAACGGCAGGGCGGACCGCTACCCGGAGTACATATCAGGAGACAGCGATGTCCCACGACGCGGATCATGGAGCGGACACCACCGCAGCACCGCATCTCGACTTCGCGGGCACCACGCCCTACGAGGACTACGTCCAGGCCGATGTCCTCACCCACCTCCAGCACCTTCGCTCGGACGACCCCGGCGAGATGGTCTTCCTGGTGACGACCCAGGTCATGGAGTTGTGGTTCACCGTCATCGTGCACGAGTGGGAGACCGCGGCCCGCGCTCTCGCCGCCGACGACGTCCCCACCGCGGTGGCCGCGCTGAAGCGGTCCGTACGCGAGCTGGACGCGCTGAACGCCTCGTGGCGGCCGCTGGCGCAGCTCACCCCGGCCCAGTTCAACTCCTACCGGTCCGCTCTCGGCGAGGGTTCCGGGTTCCAGTCGGCGATGTACCGGCGCATGGAGTTCCTGCTCGGCGACAAGTCCGCGTCGATGCTGGTGCCGCACCGCGGCGCGCCCCGCGTCCACGCCGAGCTGGAGAAGGCGCTGCACGAGCCCAGCCTCTACGACGAGGTGCTGCGGCTGCTCGCGCGGCGCGGCCACGACGTGCCGCTGGCCGTCCTCGACCGTGACGTGTCGCAGCGCTACGAGCCCTCGCCCCGGGTGGAGGCCGTCTGGACGGCCCTGTACGCCGGTGACGAGAGCGCCGAACTCGCGCGTCTCGGGGAGGCGCTGACGGACGTCGCCGAGCTGGTGTGGCGCTGGCGCAACGATCATCTGGTGGCCACCCGCCGTGCCATGGGCGCCAAGACCGGCACCGGTGGCTCCGCCGGTGTGGCGTGGCTGGAGAAGCGCGCGCAGAAGAACGTGTTCCCCGAGCTGTGGACGGCGAGGTCCCATGTCTGACCTGTACGAGCGCGCGCGTGAGCTGGACGGCGCGGACCGACTGGCCGGTGTGCGGGACGACTTCGTCTTGGACGACACGGTCTATCTCGACGGGAACTCGCTGGGCGCGCTGCCCGCGAACGTCCCCGGGCGGCTCGACGACGTCGTGCGGCGCGAGTGGGGACAGCTGCGTATCCGCTCCTGGACCGAGTCCGGCTGGTGGACGGCGCCCGAGCGGATCGGTGATCTGATCGCCCCGCTGGTGGGTGCGGCACCTGGCCGGATCGTGGTCGGCGACTCCACAAGTGTCAATGTCTTCAAGGCACTTGTGGGTGCTGTGCGCCTCGCGGGGCAGGGGCGGGACGAGATACTCGTCGACGCGGCCACCTTCCCGACGGACGGCTACATCGCCGCGTCCGCGGCCCGTATGACGGGGTGCTCGGTGCGGGCGGTGGCGCCGGGCGAGGTGCCGGACGCCCTCGGCCCCCGTACGGCGGCGGTCCTGCTCAACCACGTCGACTACCGCACGGGACGGCTGCACGACCTGCCGGCGCTGACGGCGGCGGTCCGCGCGGCGGGCGCCGTGAGCGTCTGGGACCTGTGCCACAGCGCGGGCGCGCTGCCGGTCGGGCTCGACGAGCACGGGGTCGACCTCGCGGTCGGCTGCACGTACAAGTTCCTGAACGGCGGCCCGGGTTCACCCGCCTACCTGTACGTGCGCGGCGAGCACCAGGCGGCCTTCGACTCGCCGCTGCCGGGCTGGAACTCGCACGCCGAGCCGTTCGGGATGCGGCCGGAGTACGAGGCCGCGGACGGCGCGCCGCGGGGGCGTGTCGGGACGCCGGACATCCTGTCGATGCTGGCCCTGGAGGCGGCGCTCGCGGTGTGGTCGCGGCCGGACGTCTCCGTCGCCGCGGTCCGCGCCAAGTCCCTCGCCCTGACGGACTTCTTCCTGGAGTGCGTCGAGCGTTACGTACCGGAGGGGCGGGTGCAGCCGGTGACCCCGGCCGCGCACGCCGAGCGGGGCAGTCAGGTGGCGCTCGCCTGCGACGACGCGGGTGAGGTCATGGACCGGCTCATCGCGGCGGGCGTCGTCGGTGACTTCCGGGCGCCGGATGTGCTGCGGTTCGGGTTCACGCCGCTGTATCTGGGGTTCGCGGAGGTGGAGCGCGCGGCGCGGGTGCTGGCCGAGACGCTCACGTAGCGGTGTCCGTTACGTAGACGCCTGCCTCGGCCGCTGCCATCGCGGCGGCCACGGCTCGGGCCGCGTCCGCCTCGGTGGGCGCGGTCCCGGCCGTCAGCAGGCGGTAGTACAGCGGGGCGGACACCGCCCGGACGACTTCGGCGGCGTCGGTCCCCGCGGGCAACTCGCCCCGGGCGACGGCCTCTTCGACGGCCGGTGCCCACTCCGTGACGCGCACCTCGTAGAACTGCCGCAGCGCGTCGGCCGTCCGCGCGTCACAGGTCGCCGCCGCGATCACCGCCCGGAAGAGCGGGCCCTGCCGGGCGTCCGCCAGCGTCTTGCGTACGAGCAGCGCGTTCGCGGTCAGGTCGCCGTGGAGCGAGCCGGTCGCCGTGCGCGGCAGCGAATCCTGCGCCATCTGCGCGAGCAGGTCGGCGACCAGGCCGGTGGGCGAGCCCCAGCGCCGGTACACCGTGGTCTTGCCGACGTCCGCGCGGCGTGCGATGTCGGCCAGGTCGAGCCGGTCGAAGCCCTGCTCGGCCAGGACGTCGCCGGCGGCGTCGAGCACCGCGGCACGGACACGGGCGGTGCGGCCGCCGGGACGGAGCGTGCCGGGTTCGGGTTCGCTGCTCATGAGAGCCAGGGTAACGGCACAGCAGGACCGTTTATTCGGTCACTGTGCGTGTCAGCGCACGTCACCGGCCTGGTAGCGTCCGCTTACCGCTGATTCCCCACTGGTTCCCACTGGTTCACTCCGGTTCCCCAGTGGTTCGCGCAATTCCATTGCGACGTCGAGAGGTTGGAGCATGCCGGACGAAGCCGCCGCGCGCGCCGAGGCGGAGGAGGCATCGGCCTTCTCGCACCCCGCCGTCCCGCCGGACGTCACCGCCGCGTACGGCGATCACCCGGATCAGGTCATCGACTTCTACGCGCCCCGCAACGGTGCGACCGCGGCCCCGCTGGTCGTGGCCCTGCACGGCGGCGCGTGGCGGGCGCCGTACGACAGAGAGCACCTGAGCCCCTTCGCCGACTTCCTCGCCCGGCGCGGTTTCGCCGTCGCCAACGTCGAGTACCGGCGCGGCAGTTCGCTTCCCCATCAGGGCGCCGACGGGCCGGTGGCCGGACGCTGGCCGGAGACCTTCGACGACGTGGCGGCCGCGCTCGACGCGCTGCCCGCCCTCGTCGCGGAGCGGCTGCCGACCGCGGACGCGCGGCGCACCGTCATCACCGGGCACTCGGCGGGCGGCCACCTCGCGTTGTGGGCCGCGGCCCGCAACGTACTGCCCGCGGACTCGCCGTGGCACACCCCGGCCGCGCCCGCGCTGCGCGGCGTCGTGGCGCTCGCCCCCGTCGCGGACCTCGCACTCGCGCAGAAACTGGGGGTGTGCGGCGGCGCGAGCGCCCAACTGCTCGGCGGTGAGGGTGACTTGTTCGAGGCGCGGCGCCCGTACGCCGATCCGGCGGAGCTGCTGCCCACCGGCATCGCGACGACCCTCGTCCAGGGCCGCGCGGACACGACGGTGCCCTTCGCGGTCGCCGAGTCGTACGCGGACGCGGCGGCCAGGGCGGGCGAGGTGGTCGGCGTCACATTCCTGGAGGGGGTCGGACATTTCCCGCTGATCGACCCGGCGGCGGACGCCTGCGCGGTGGTCGCGGAGGAGATCGCGCAACTGGCCTGGTGAGAGGCCGCGCGGGCGCCGCGTAGTACTCACGGCGGACGGGCAGGACCCGTCTGACTGGGGACGACCCGGGCCCGGCCCTGCCCGTACCGTCGAGGCATGACCGAGACGACCACCACCGGTGGGGCTCCGAGAGACCGCAGCCCCGAGTTCAGCCTCGCGCAGTCGGCGCTGGGAGGGCTGCGCGAGGACCTGTTCCGGGACGTGCGGGCCTATCGTCCGCTGCCCCGGGCGGCCGCGGACGGACCCTGGGCCCGGCTGTTCCCGGACCGTCTGCGCGAGCGCCTGGGCCTCTTCCCGCACGCCGTGGTGCTGGGCCTGGCCCTCTTCACGCTCCTCGTGGGCATGCTGTCCGCCGGCCCCTACAGCGACGGGGTCCTGCAAGTGCTGGTCGGGCTGACAGCGGCGGTGCCGGTGGCGCTCACCCTGCTGCGGCCGGTCCTCGCCTTCTGGCTCTCGTTCGCGGCGGCCCCCGTGCTCGTCGTGCTGACCAGCGGCGACCTCTACCCCTGGTCGGGCGCCAGCATCCTGGGCCACACGGTCGTGATGATGGTGGTCGCGGCGCGCACCCGGCCGCGCACGGCGGCCTGGATGTGGGCCCTCAGCGCGGTGTACTCGGTGCTCGCCGGGGAGCTCATGGGAGGCCTGGACTCCGGCGTCTCCGTCCCGATGCTGATGTTCTCCGGCGTCGCGGTCGCCATCGTCACCCTGGTCCAGGTCAACCGCACCACCCAGCGCCAGGTCGTCCAGGAGCGTACGGTCACCGCCGTCGAGCGGGACAAGCGCACGCTGCTCGAAGAGCGCACCAATATCGCCCGCGAACTGCACGACGTGGTCGCGCACCACATGTCCGTGGTCGCGATCCAGGCGGAGGCGGCGCCGTACCGCGTCGAGAACCCGCCGCCCGAGCTGGAGCAGGCGTTCGTCACGATCCGGGAGAACGCGGTGGCGGCGCTCACCGAGCTGCGCCGGGTCCTGGGCGTCGTACGGGCGGAGGATTACGAGGCACCCGAGGCCCCGCAGCCCACGCTCGCCGACCTCGACAAGCTCCTGGAGAACGTGCGGGACGCGGGCCTGACCGTCACCAAGGCCGTGACGGGCGCGGTCCGCGAGCTGCCGCAGGGCGTCGAGCTGTCGGCCTACCGGATCGTGCAGGAGGCGCTCAGCAACACCCTGCGGCACGCGCCGGGCGCGGACGCGGCGGTCGAGGTCTCGTACGTCCTCGGCGGCATCGGCCTGCGCGTGGTCAACGGCAGGCCGAACGCCCTGGCGAAGCCCTCGCCCGGGGCCGGGCACGGCATCACCGGCATGCGCGAGCGCGTCTCGATGCTCAGCGGCGAGATGACGGCGGGCCGCACGGCCGACGGCGGCTACGAGGTCATGGTCTTCGTGCCGGTCGCCGCGCAGATCCCGGAGCAGCGCGAGCAGACCGACGTGACCAGCGACGACACCAGCGGAGCGGGCGCATGATCAAGGTGCTGATCGCCGACGACCAGATGATGGTGCGCGAGGGGTTCTCGGTCCTTCTCGGCGCGATGCCGGACATCGAGGTCGTCGGCGAGGCGGTCAACGGGATCGAGGCGGTCGCCAAGGTCCGCGAGCTCCGTCCCGACGTGGTCCTCATGGACATCCGCATGCCGGAGCTGAACGGCATCGAGGCGACCCGCGAGATCGTGGCCGCCGACGAGGGCGCGAAGGTCCTCGTCCTGACCACCTTCGACCTCGACGAGTACGTGTACCAGGCGCTGCGCGCGGGCGCGTCCGGCTTCCTCCTCAAAGACGCCTCGGCCCGCCAACTCGCCGACGGCGTACGGGTGGTGGCGAGCGGCGAGGCGCTGCTCGCGCCGTCGGTCACCCGCCGCCTGATCACCGAGTTCTCCAAGCTGTCGGAGATTCCGAAGCTCTCCGCCGTCCAGCTGTATCACTCATCGGCTTCGCCGGGGGCAGGCGCGTACGGCGAGCTGACCGACCGCGAGACGGAGGTGCTCGTCCTCATCGCGCAGGGCCTGTCGAACGCGGAGATCGCCGAGCGGCTCGTGGTCGCCGAGTCGACGATCAAGACGCATGTCAGCCGGGTCCTGGTGAAGCTGGGGCTGCGCGACCGTACGCAGGCGGCTGTCTTCGCGTACGAGGCACGTCTGGTCACACCGGGGTGACCAGGACTAACGTCCCCGCATGGAAGCCAACGCGGCCGTCTCCGCCTTCGATCCGTGGTCCCCGGCCTTCGTCGCCGACCCGTACCCCGCGTACGCGGCGCTGCGCGAGGCCGGCCGGGTCCACTGGTTCGAGCCCACGCGCCAGTACCTGATCCCGCACCACGCCGACGTCTCGGCGCTCCTGCGCGAGCGCCGGCTCGGCCGCACCTATCAACACCGTTTCGCGCACGAGGAGTTCGGCCGCACCGCGCCGCCGCCCGAGCACGAGCCGTTCCACACCCTCAACGACCACGGCATGCTCGACCTCGAACCGCCGGACCACACCCGCATCCGCCGCCTCGTCTCGAAGGCGTTCACCCCGCGCACGGTCGAACAACTCAGGCCGTACGTGGAGAAGTTGGCCGGTGAACTGGTGGCCGGCCTGGTCGCGGACGGCGGCGGCGACCTGCTCACCGCGGTCGCCGAACCGCTCCCGGTCGCGGTCATCGCGGAGATGCTCGGCATCCCGGAGTCCGACCGCCCCCTCCTGCGCCCCTGGTCGGCGGCGATCTGCGGCATGTACGAGCTGAACCCGCCGGAGGAGACGGCGCGCGCGGCGGTCCGCGCTTCGGTCGAATTCACCGAGTACCTACGTGAGTTGATAGCGCGGCGGCGGGCGCACCCCACCGCCACCGACCTGATCTCCGGCCTGATCGCGGCGCACGACGAGAACGACGACCGGCTCACCGAACAAGAGATGATCTCGACCTGCGTACTGCTCCTGAACGCCGGGCACGAGGCCACCGTCAACTCCACCGCGAACGGCTGGTGGGCCCTGTTCCGCCATCCCGCCCAGCTGGCGGCGCTCCGCGCGGACCACACCCTGATCCCCGGCGCCGTCGAGGAGCTGATGCGCTACGACACCCCGCTCCAGCTCTTCGAACGCTGGGTGCTCGACGACATCGAGGTCGCGGGCGTCACGATCCCCCGGGGCTCGGAAGTGGCCCTCCTCTTCGGCGCGGCCAACCACGACCCGGCGGTCTTCCCCGACCCGGCCCGCCTCGACCTGACCCGCGCCGACAACCCCCACATCTCCTTCAGCGCGGGCATCCACTACTGCATCGGCGCACCCCTGGCCCGTATCGAACTCGCCGCGTCGATGCGGGCGTTGCTCACGCAGGCGCCCACCCTGAGGCCGGCGGCGGAACCGTCCCGCAAACCGAACTTCGTGATCAGGGGCCTGGAGGGCCTGCCCGTCGAGCTCTGAGCAGCCGGTGCAGCAGGGCCCCGGCCAGCGCCCCGGCGCCGACGCCGCCGATCAGGCACAGGGGCAGGTCGACGACGAACACCCGCCAGTCCGGGCCCTGCTCGAACCGGTTCACCCGCCCCTGCGCCCGCCCCCACCAGACCGCGATCCCGGCCCCGAGCCCGACGAGCGCGGCGAGGCATCCCGCGGCGGCTTGCGTGCGTTGTCCCATGCAGGGACGGACGTGTGATCGCTGTCGACGGTTTCATGACGGCAGCGCACACAGCAGGGCACCATGGCGGTTATGCCAGAGCGCACGATGTCCGAGACGTCGCCGATGTCCGTGGAGGAGTTCGAGAAGATCGCCGCGTTCTCCGCCGAGGAGACCGAGGCCGCCAGGTTGGAGTTCATCAACGAACGGATCGGGATCAAGGGGGCGAGGGACGGGAATCACAGTGAGCTCGTCATGTGGTTGATCCGGCGGTGCATGCAGGCACGGCCGGAGTTCGGCCTCACTCCCACCCTGGGACTCAAGGTCGAGGCATACCGCAGGGGCCGGGCCGAGCCCGACGGCATGCTGGCTCCGGTGGACCATTTCGTCGGCCGGGGGCACTGGGCCGACGCCGAAGGTGTCCTGATGACGGTCGAGATCACCTCGTACGACTCCGACACGCACGCCCGGGACCGGGTGGAGAAGCCCGCCGCCTACGCCGAGGCGGACATCCCCGTGTACCTGCTGGTGGACCGGGACGCCGGCGCGATCGTCGTGCACAGCAACCCGGACCCGGAGCACTCCCACTACCGCGACACCCACACGGCTCTCTTCGGCGAGCGCGTCCGGCTGCCCGGTCCGGTCGGGATCGAGCTGGACACGGAGCAGCTCAAGCGGTACGTCCGCTGACGCGTGTCAGGTCGACAGATCCCGGCGGCGCAGCCCCGCAAGGCCCGCCGCCACCAGCCCTGCCGCGAGCAGGGTCAGGGCCAGCACCGGTGTCCATGCCATCTCCCCGCCCGGCAGCTTCGGCAGATGCCCGTACGGGGACAGGTCCAGCACCGCCTGCGGCACCTTCAGCGCCGGGCCGATCCAGCCGAGCAGCAGCGCCGCTCCCGCCGCGCCCCACGCGGCCGGCGCGGCCCGCGGGGCGATGCCGTACAGGAGGACCGCGATGCCGCCGAGTGTCCAGATCGCCGGGAGTTGCACCAGGCACGCCCCGATGAGCGGCCCGGCGTCCTGGCCGTAGCCGATCGCCAGGCCGAGGCCGCCGAGCAGCATGATGAGCGCCGCTCCGGCGAAGGCGATCACCAGGTGGCCCGCGGCCCAGCCGAGCCGCCCGACCGCGTTGGCGAGGATCGGCTCCGCCCGCTGCGAGGTCTCCTCGCCGTAGAGGCGCAGGACGGACTGGACGACGTACAGCGCGGCGATCATCCCGAGCATCCCGGCCATCGTGGCGAGGAAGGCGTCGGTGATGCCGGAGCGGCCGCCCATCCGCTCGATGATGTCGATCGTGTTCCGGTTGTCGCCGACGAGGTCGGTCGCCCCTTCGGCCATGGCGCCGAAGACGGCACCGGCCGCGAGGAACCCCATCGACCAGCCGGCCAGGCTGCCCCGCTGCAGCCGCAGCGCCAGCGCACCGGCCGTCCCGAGCCGCCCGTGCGCGGGCCCCGGCCGGCTCGGCAGGAAGCTCATGCCGAGGTCGCGCCGCCCCGCAAGCTCGTACGCCGCCGCGCCCTGCACGGAGACCGCCGCGACGAACAGGAGCAGCACCCACCAGCGCTCACCGGCGAACGACCGTACGTGCTCGACCCAGCCGATGGGCGAGAGCCAGGTCAGCGGCGACGAACCGGCGCCGGCCCCCGAGTCGCCGGCCGCCCGCAGCACGAACGCGGCGCCGAGCAGCGCCGCCGTCACGCCCCGCGCGAGCCGCGCGCTCTCCGTGAACTGCGCGACGATCGCCGCCGTCGAGGCGAACACCGCCCCGGCCCCGCCGACCGCGAGCCCGAACGCGAGCGCCCCCGCGCCGCCCTGCGCCGCGAGGCCGAGGGTGAGCAGCGACGCCAGTACGCCGTCGGCCACCAGGGCCGTGAGCAGCGCGGCGGTCAACGGCGCGCGGCGCCCCACCATCGCCGACGAGACCAGTTCCTGACGCCCGCTCTCCTCCTCGTCGCGGGTGTGCCGCACGACGATGAGCAGGCTCATCACGGCGGCGAACACCGCGGCGAACGTGCCGATGCGCCACGCGGTGAGCGCCCCCAGCGAGTCGGCGAAGACGGGCCCGTACAGGGCGCGCATCGAGCCGTTGGTGTTCATGGTGCGCACGACGTCGGCGCGCTCGGCGGCCGTGCCGTACACGCTGCCGAGCGACTTCGGCATGGACAGCACCATCAAGGCGATGATCGCGACCCAGACCGGGATCAGCACGCGGTCGCGGCGCAGGGCGAGCCTCAACAGGGTTCCTGTGCCCGCCAGTTGATGCCCGCCGCCGGTCCGCGCGGCGAACCGGGCGTCGGACACCCCGGGTACGAGGGCGGTCATCGCGACACCGCTTCCTTCCGCGCGTGCGCCGCGTCGTCCTGGTAGTGCCGCATGAACAGCTCCTCCAGGGTCGGCGGCGTGCTGGTCAGCGACCGCACGCCCGACGCGGTCAGTGCCCGCAGCACGGCGTCCAGCTCGCCGGTGTCGACCTGGAGCCTGACCCGGTCGCCCCGTACGTCGAGGTCGTGCACGCCCGGCAGCTCCGCCAACCCGCGCGGTGTGCCCGCCAGTTCGGCGACGACGCTGGTCCGCGTCAGATGCCGCAGCTGCGCGAGCGATCCGCTCTCCACGGTGCGGCCCTTGCGGATGATGCTGACGCGGTCGCACAGCTCCTCGACCTCGCTGAGGATGTGCGACGACAGCAGCACCGTCTGCCCGCGCTCGCGGGCCGCCTCCTCGACGTACGACTGGAAGACGCCCTCCATCAGCGGGTCGAGCCCGGAGGTGGGCTCGTCCAGGATGAGCAGATCGATGCCGGACGCGGCGAAGGCGGCGACCAGCGCGACCTTCTGCCGGTTGCCCTTGGAGTACGTGCGGCCCTTCTTGGTCGGGTCGAGCTCGAAGCGCTCCAGGAGCTCCGCCCTGCGCGCCGCGTCCAGGCCCCCGCGCAGCCGCCCGTACAGGTCGATGACCTCGCCGCCGCTGAGATTGCGCCACAGGGTGACGTCGCCGGGGACGTAGGCGACCTTGCGGTGCAGGTCGACGGCGTCGGCCCAGGGGTCGCGGCCGAGCAGCTGGGCGCCGCCGGAGTCGGCGCGCAGCAGGCCGAGCAGTACCCGGATGGTGGTGGACTTCCCCGATCCGTTCGGGCCGAGGAAGCCGTGCACCTCACCGGCCTCGACGTCCAGGTCGAGGCCGTCCAGCGCGTGCGTCCTGCCGAACGACTTGTGCAGTCCGGAGACCGTGATCGCCTTCGTCATGTTTTCGAACGTACGCTGAGTTCACAAACTTGTGAAGTTAATGAAGCGTATAAACTCGCGGTTGGGGGTGACGGCTGTGGGAGACGGCTGTGGGTGTCGCAGGGGAGATGATCAGGACATGAGCAAGGAAGCCGGACGCACGCAGAGGGCCGACGAGGCAGAGGGGGCCGACGGGACGGTCGTGGCCGCCCGCTTCGTCGAGCGGTTCGCGGGCCAGCTCGTCGAGGCCGGCCTGCCCCGGATGCCCGCGCGGATCTTCGCGGCGCTGCTCTCCTCCGAGGCGGGCGCGCTCACCGCGGCCGAACTGGGGGAGCGGCTGCAGGTCAGCCCCGCCGCGGTGTCCGGGGCCGTGCGCTATCTGACGCAGGTGCACATGGTCACCCGGGAGCGGGAGCCCGGGACGCGCCGCGACCTGTTCCGGGTGCACGGGAACCAGTGGTACGAGGCGCTCGCGAGCCGCGACAGCGTCCTGAAGCGCTGGGTCGACGCGCTGACGGACGGCATCGAGAGCCTGGGCCCCGACTCCGAGGCGGGCAGACGCCTCGGCGAGACGCTGGCGTTCTTCGAGTTTGTCCAGACCGAGCTGGGCGGCCTCATGGAGCGCTGGCGGGCGCACCGCAAGACGCTCGGCCTGGACTGAGGCCGAGGACAGAGCCCGGAGACCGAGCCCGAGACCGAGCCCGGAGCGGGGTTCACGGAAGCACCAGGCCCCACGCTCCCGTCCGCACCGTCCAGGTCCGGCTGCGTACCGGGCCGCCGATGGTCACCGCGTCCGCCCGGTACCGGAAATCCTCGCCGGAGACGGTGACCGAACGGGCCTGTGCGCGCAGCGGCGCCGTGCCCGGCGCCGCCTGCCGGACCTCGACGCGCGCGAGGCCCGTGCCCGTGGCGGGTGCCACCGAGACGCCCTCCACCGGCTGGTCGAGGTCGATCAGCGTCTCACCGTCCACCTCGACCCGCAGCCGCGCGGGCGCCCCGGACTCCAGGGTCGTGCCGCGCGCGGGCCGCGCCGCGAGCGTGCGCACCAGGGAGCGGCACGTCCGCAGCCAGGGCGGCCCCGCGCCGAGCAGTCCGGCATGTGGCGCCGCGACCGGCGGTATCCGCAGTTCGCCGAGCACCACCCCGTCGCTCTCGTCCACGAGCAGATCGAGCCGGTGCTCCGATCCGTCCAGCGCGGCCCGCGCCGCCGCCACGGTTCCTGTGGGAACTCCGAGCGATCGGGCGAGCGACACCGCGCCGCCCACGGGGATCATCGAGAGCACCGCTCCGGCCAGCTCTCTCTCCCGGTGCAGCAGGGTCACCGCGCGGAGCAGCGCCCGGTCGTCGCCGATCACCACGGGGCGCCTCGCACCCCGTCTGGCCAGCGCTTTCGCGAATTCCTCCGGCCCTTCGGGCAGGCACACCTTGACGGTCGCGCCCGCGCACAGCACGTCCTTGGCGATGCGCACGGACTCCCCGTCCACGCGCCGCGCGAGGGGGTCCACGAGCACCAGAACCTGCCGCGACAGCCCCTCGTCCGCCCGGTCAGATCGATGGTCCAAAGCCGCCACCTCGGCCGTGCCTCGCTTCCTCGGGTAGCATCTTTGTGCAAGAGCCCCTTGCGCTATTGCGCCAGGGGCTTGGTCTATTCCGGGGCACCCCAAGGCTTCCGCATTCATCAGTGGCTGCGGCCCCTGACCTTGGACATGCCCCGACCGGAAGGGGTGTACGCCTGTGCCCGCACTTGTGCTGCTCGGTGCTCAGTGGGGTGACGAAGGCAAGGGAAAGGCCACCGATCTGCTCGGTGGATCCGTGGACTATGTAGTGCGCTATCAGGGCGGCAACAACGCCGGCCACACGGTTGTCGTAGGCGACCAGAAGTACGCGCTGCATCTCCTCCCTTCCGGGATCCTCTCGCCGGAGTGCACGCCGGTCATCGGCAACGGCGTCGTCGTCGACCCGTCGGTCCTGCTCTCCGAGCTGAGCGGTCTGAACGAGCGCGGCGTCGACACGTCCAAGCTCCTGCTCAGCGGTAACGCGCACATCATCACGCCGTACAACGTGACCGTCGACAAGGTGACGGAACGCTTCCTCGGCAAGCGCAAGATCGGTACGACCGGCCGCGGTATCGGCCCGACGTACGCGGACAAGATCAACCGCGTCGGCATCCGCGTCCAGGACCTCTACGACGAGTCGATCCTCACCCAGAAGGTCGAAGCGGCCCTCGAGGGCAAGAATCAGCTCCTCACCAAGGTCTTCAACCGCCGCGCCATCGAGACGCAGCAGGTCGTCGAGGAGCTGCTCGGCTACGCGGAGCAGATCAAGGGATACGTCGCCGACACCACCCTGATCCTCAACAAGGCGCTCGACGAGGACAAGGTCGTGCTCTTCGAGGGCGGCCAGGGCACGCTCCTCGACATCGACCACGGCACGTATCCCTTCGTCACGTCGTCGAACCCGACCGCGGGCGGCGCCTGCACGGGCGCCGGCGTCGGCCCGACGAAGATCAGCCGGGTCATCGGCATCCTCAAGGCGTACACGACGCGCGTCGGCGCCGGCCCGTTCCCGACCGAGCTGTTCGACGAGGACGGCGAGGCGCTGCGCCGCATCGGCGGCGAGCGCGGTGTGACCACCGGCCGTGACCGTCGCTGCGGCTGGTTCGACGCGGTCATCGCACGCTACGCGACCCGGGTGAACGGTCTCACCGACTTCTTCCTCACCAAGCTCGACGTCCTCACCGGCTGGGAGCAGATCCCGGTCTGCGTCGCCTACGAGATCGACGGCAAGCGCGTCGAGGAACTCCCGTACTCGCAGACCGACTTCCACCACGCGAAGCCGGTCTACGAGATGCTGCCGGGCTGGTCGGAGGACATCACTAAGGCCAAGACCTTCGCGGACCTCCCCAAGAACGCGCAGGCGTACGTGAAGGCGCTGGAGGAGATGTCCGGCGCCCCCATCTCGGCGATCGGCGTGGGCCCCGGCCGCACCGAGACGATCGAGGTCAACTCGTTCCTCTAGGCGACTTGTTCGCCGCGCCGTTCGCGCCCCGGTCCGCTTCGGCGGGCCGGGGCGCGGCTGTTGCCGGGGCCTCAGCCGGACTTGTCGTACGTCAGGACCTGTTCCTTGCCGGCCGAGTCGATCATGACGCGGCGCAGCTGGCCCGTGGACAGGATCGTGATCGTGCTCGGTTTGCCGGGTGTGCAGGCGGCGGCCGGCTCGGCGACCACCGGGTCCGTGTCGCCGATCCGCAGGGTGGAGTCCGTCGCCGACGTCAACCCGCCCTGGAACACGCAGTGGTAGGGCTCCCCGTTGGGCTGCGTGCCGTCGGCCGTCATGGACAGGACCGTGTCCCCCGGGTTGCCCTGCTGGAGGACGATGCGGCGCGGATGGTGCCCGCGTTCGTTGTCGATCGCGCCCGACCACGTGCCCAGGTACTTCGTGGGGATCTCGCCCGCGCTCGACGGCTGGGTCTGCTCCGATTCGGTGGACGGCGGGGGCGTCGTGGGCGTGGGCGTCGGCGAATCCGGGCCCGGCTGGACCGGGGCCGTGGGGGACGGTGACTGCTTGCCGTCCTGGGCCGTCGCGTCGGGCTTGCCGTCGTCCTTCATCAGGGCGTAGACCGAACCGCCCGCGCCGAGAGCCACTATCAGGGCGACCGCGATCAGCGCCGCCGTGGAGCGGTTCCCGCGCCGGGGCTCCTGCTGCGGGGCGACGAGGGGCGGGACGCCGGGGCCGTAGGGCGGGGTCCCGCCGTAACCGCCGTGCGGATAGCCGTAGGCGGGCGGGTAGCCGTACGCCGGTGGATTGTGCGCCGGTGCGGGAGGGGGCGTGGGTGCCGGGGCCGGGGCCGCGGGCTCCTGGCCGACCACCATCGTGGGCAGATGGCCCAGTTGAGCGGCGCCCGGCTTCCCGGGCGGCGGCACGGGGCTCGGCGGCTCCTGCTCCCGTGCCTCCTGTTCCGGGTCCTCGGAGTCCAGCAACTGCACGGCGTGGCGGCCCAGTTGGGCGACGAGCGCACCCGGCAGCCACGGCTCGCGGGTGCGGCCGCCGTCGCCGAGGGTGTCCTCGGCGTCGGTGCGCTCCAGGATCTCCGTCGGCGAAGGACGCTCCCCCGGCTCTTTGCGCAGGCAGTCCCGGACGAGATCCTGCAAGCCCTCCGGGAGGTCGGCGAGGTCGGGCTCCTCCTGGGCGATGCGGAACATCTGGGCGTGCACCCCGCTGTTGGACGCGCCGAAGGGCAGCGCGCCCGTCGCCGCGTACGCCAGGACAGAGCCCAGGCAGAACACGTCGCACGCCGGGGTGATCCGGTCGCCGCGCACCTGCTCGGGCGCCATGAATCCGGGCGAGCCGATCAGTACGCCGGTGCGGGTGAGGCCGCCGTCGGTGACGGTCTCCAGGGCGCGCGCGATGCCGAAGTCGATGACGCGCGGGCCGTCGATGGTGACCAGCACGTTCGACGGCTTGAGGTCGCGGTGGATCAGCCCCGCGGCATGGATGTCCTTGACCGCGTGCGCGAGGCCGGCCGCGAGGATGCGTACGGAACGCTCCGGCAGCGCGCCGTAGTCGTGCGAGACGACCTGCTGCAGGGCCGGGCCCGCGACGTATCCCGTCGCCACCCACGGGATCTCCGCGTCGGTGTCCGCGTCGAGCACGGGCGCCGTCCACGCGCCGCCGACCCGCCGCGCCGCCCGCACCTCCTGCCGGAACCTGGACCTGAACTCCTCTTGTTCCGCGAGCTCCTGGCGGACCAGCTTCACCGCGACGGTGCGCCCACGCTCCGAACGCGCCAGGTACACCTGCCCCATGCCGCCCGCGCCGAGCCGGCCCAGCAACCGGTACGCGCCGATGTGCTGCGGATCCCCCGGCCCCAACGCCTCGAGTCTCTCCATGTCGCGCCACCCTCCCCCGTACGTGACCCACAAATCGAGAATAGTGCGGCTATACGACAGGAGGGCCCGGAGTGTTATCTACGGTTCGGTAACGAACGAGTACGGAGAGTGATGCGGGGAGAGGATGCGTATGGAAGTTCACTTCCGCTAAACGGAAGAAGTCCGGGAACGATGAGCGTCACCCGAACGTCCCCTCGTAGTACGACGAATCCGCTGTACGAAAGAACGCTGTACGACGAAGACCGCCGCCCCCTATCACCAGGAGACCGTGTGATCCCCGCCGTACGCGCCATCGGGCGCGCCGCACTCGCCGCCCGGCCGCTCTCGCTCGACGAACTCAACAGCAGGGCCCAGCTGTTGACCCGCCGCGATCAGGGGTACCTCGTCCCGGTGGAGGTCTTCGCGGACTTCGCGGCGCTGCTCACGGACCCACGGCGGGCGGGCGGCCCGTTCCGCGCGCTGTCGGTGGGCGGGCGGCGCTGGTTCGCGTACCGCTCGGCCTACTACGACACCGCCGACCTGCGCACATACCACGACCACCGGCAGGGTCGCCGGCTCCGCTACAAGATCCGCGAGCGGCTCTACCAGGACACAGGGGAGCGGCAGTTCGAGATCAAGCTGAGGAACGGGCGGGGCGAGACGGTCAAGCACCGCCGCCGCCTCACCGGCGATGAGCAGGCGCTCGACCCGGCCGGTCAGAGCTTTCTCGCCGGGGTGCTGGGCGGCGCGTACGGCGTCGAGGCGCCGCGGGACCTGCGGCCGTCCCTGGTGACCGACTACCAGCGGGCCACGTTCGTCGCCGACGGGCAGCGCATCACGTGCGACGCGGGCCTGGTGGTGCGGGAGGCCGCCGCGGACGGGCGCTGCGTGCGGGCCGATGGCGGTCTGGTGCTGGTGGAGACGAAGACGCGGGGTCCGCTGACGGAGGCGGACCGGCTGTTGCACCGGTTCGGGGTGCGGGCGTGCGAGTTCACGAAGTACTGCGGCGGTTTCGCGGCGCTCCGGCCGGAGCTGGGGATCAACCGGTGGTCACGGGCGGTGCGGGTGGCGTTCCCGCGCGCGGCCCAGTAGCGGGCGCGGGGTCCGGCGGGCGACAGACTGTCGTGTTCGGCGGCGTCCCACAGACAGGACGCCGATGGTGTGCCGGCGCGGCGCGCATCTACCCTCGGGCCCATGACCCCTCAGCCGAATCCCCAGGTCGGCGCCGCCGTCAAGGCCGCGGACCGCGCACACGTGTTCCACTCCTGGTCCGCACAGGAGCTCATCGATCCGCTCGCCGTCGCCGGTGCCGAAGGCTCGTACTTCTGGGACTACGACGGCAACCGCTACCTCGACTTCTCCTCCGGGCTCGTCTACACGAACATCGGGTACCAGCATCCGAAGGTCGTCGCCGCGATCCAGGAGCAGGCCGCGACGATGACGACGTTCGCGCCCGCCTTCGCCATCGAGGCGCGCTCCGAGGCCGCACGCCTCATCGCCGAGCGCACCCCCGGCGACCTCGACAAGATCTTCTTCACCAACGGCGGCGCGGACGCCGTCGAGCACGCCCTGCGGATGGCCCGCCTGCACACGGGCCGCCCGAAGATCCTCTCCGCGTACCGCTCGTACCACGGCGGCACCCAGCAGGCCATCAACGCCACCGGCGACCCGCGCCGCTGGGCCAACGACACCGGCACGGCCGGCGTCGTCCGCTTCTGGGCGCCCTTCCTCTACCGCTCCCGCTTCTACGCGGAGACGGAGGAGCAGGAGTGCGCGCGCGCCCTGGAGCACCTGGAGGCGACGATCCAGTTCGAGGGTCCCTCGACGATCGCCGCGATCATCCTGGAGACCGTCCCCGGCACGGCGGGCATCATGCTGCCGCCGCCGGGCTACCTCGCCGGGGTCCGTGAGCTGTGCGACAAGTACGGCATCGTCTTCGTCCTCGACGAGGTCATGGCGGGCTTCGGGCGTACGGGCGAGTGGTTCGCGGCGGACCTGTACGACGTCACGCCGGACCTGCTGACGTTCGCGAAGGGCGTCAACTCGGGTTACGTGCCGCTGGGCGGCGTGGCGATCTCGGGCGCGATCGCCGAGACGTTCGCGAAGCGCCCCTACCCCGGCGGCCTCACCTACTCGGGCCACCCGCTGGCCTGCGCCGCGGCCGTCGCCACGCTCACCGTGATGGAGGAGGAGGGCATCGTCGCGCACGCCGCGAAGCTGGGCTCCGAGGTCATCGAGCCGGCGCTGCGGGAGCTGGCCGGGCGGCATCCGTCGGTGGGCGAGGTGCGCGGAGTCGGCATGTTCTGGGCGCTCGACCTCGTACGGGACCGTCGGACGCGGGAGCCACTGGTGCCGTACAACGCGGCCGGGGAGGCGAACGCGCCGATGGCCGCGTTCGCCGCCGCCGCCAAGGGGCAGGGCCTGTGGCCCTTCGTGAACATGAACCGCACGCATGTGGTGCCGCCGCTGAACATCACGGAGGCGGAGGCCAAGGAGGGCCTGGCGGCACTGGACGTCGCGCTCGCCGCCGCGGACGAGCACGTGGCGTAGGCCCTGGTCGTCCGAGAAGGGGCGGGTCGGGGTGGGTGAGGGGGTCGGCCCCCTCACTCGCTCCGGTTCAGCTGGATGAAGCCGCAGCCACGGCTTCAGCTGAAGATGATCATCGAGCCCTGGGCCAGGCTGCGCGTAGCGGCCTGGTGCAGGCCCAGCCAGACATGGCGTTCCCGGGCGAAGGGGCTGTCGTCCGGCGGAACGGGCGCGGCCGGTTCCTCCAGGGCGGTGGGGGCCACGGGCGGGGCGGGCGGCCGGGGCGGGTTCGCCGGGTCGATCCCGATCGCCGGCGCCACGTACTCCAGTTCGCGCAGCAACGCGTGGGACGAGCCCAACGGGCCGCCGCCCTCCAGGAGTTCGTCGTTCGACAGCGGGGTGGGGAAGTCCACGGGGACGTACGCGCCCGCGTGGTCGTAGTGCCACACCAGATGCGAATCCTGCGCCGTCGACTCGAACATCTCCAGCAACTGCTCGTAGTCACCGCCCAGTTCGTCCACCGGCGTGACGGCGAGCCCGCACATCTGCAGCAGGTACGCCCGGCGCAGGAAGTGCAGCGCGTCGTAGTCGAACCCCGCGACCGGTGCCACGTCGCCGGAGAGCCCCGGCATGTACGCGTACACCGGTACCGAGGGCAGGCCTGCCTCGTGCAACGCCTTGTCGTAGAGCGCGAGTTCCTCGGCGAAGGGATTGTCGGGGCTGTGGCACAGCACGTCGACGAGCGGGACGAGCCACAGGTCACAGGCCAAGGGGGCTCCTAAGGACTCCGGGTTGCACGGCGGGTTCTCGGCGTACGTCAGGGTAATGCGCGGCGGCGTCGCACAGCCCTGTCTTGCAGCTACCCGGACTCAGGCGCTCTGCTCACCCGCAAGCCGCTCGATCAGGGCGAGAGAGTCCATGTTGTACGACGCGATGATCGCGTACGCGGCCGGGGCGTCCCGGCGGGCCAGGGCGTCCACGAGGTCGCAGTGCCCGGACCACAGGCTGCCCTTGAGGTCGCCGGCCCGGCGCAGGTGCGGGACCGCGCACATCCAGGACTGGACGCGCAGCCGGTGGAAGAAGTCGGAGAGGTAGGCGTTGCCGAAGAGCGCGGAGAGCTCGCGCCAGAACCGCAGGTCGTAGCCGATCAGGACGTTCAGGTCACCGGCCCCGGCGGCGCGGGCCGCCTCCTCGCCGCGGCGGCGCACACCGGCGAGGGCCTTCGGGGAGCGCGAAGCGTCCTCGGCGTTCTCGGACAGGCCGCGGAAGATGCCGTCGGCGACGAGGCTGCGGGCCTCGATCATGGCGCGGTAGTCCGCCAGGGAGTACTCGTGGACGCGGAAACCGCGGTGCTGCACGGAGTCGAGCAGGCCCTGCGCGGAGAGGTCCACCAGGGCCTCGCGCACCGGGGTGGCCGACACCCCGTACCCGTCGGCGATCTCCTTGACCGTGAACTCCTGGCCGGGGCTCAGGCGCCCCGCCAGGATCTCGTCGCGCAACGCGTCCGCGATCTGCTGGCGCAGGGTGCTGCGGGTGACGGCGGGGACGTCGAAAGCGGGCACGGGTCGGGTCCCCCGGTTGGCTGGCGATGGATGGTGCGCAACGCCGCCCCACCCTATGCCTCTGGCACCTCACCGGCCCCTGCCGGGCCCTCACCGGGGCGGCCCCGCACACCGCTACCTGGGCTCCGGCGGTCGCTGCCGCGGCATGTTCGGGCGGGCGCCCGGGGGAAGGGGGAAGCGGCCCTGGGGCGGGTCCGGGGGGCGGGGCGGGCCCGGGACCGAGGACTGTATGACCAGGGGGGCAGGGCCGGAGCGGAACTCCAGCATCCAGTCCGCCGTCTCGGCCCGCACCAGCTCCGTCACGTCCTCCGAGAAGCGCCGCAGCACGGACAGGCACCGCTCGGCGGCCTCGCTCGCCGTGCCCTCGGCCGGGCCGAGCACCTCGCGGACACCCTCGGACGCCCAGTCGAACTGCAGCACCTGCAACCGCCGCTGCACGGCCTGCGCCGTGGCGACGTCCCGCATCCAGCCCGATGTCAGCCCGGCATAGCGGTCGCACCCGACGCAGGCCACCGCGAGCAGCAGCGCGACATACCCCCAGAGCGCGGCCCCGCTCGCCACCCCGGTCAGCTCGAGCAGCGGCAGCACGCCCCCGGCGACCGCGGAGAGCACCGCGCCGCCGCGCAGCGCCCGCGCGCCCCGCCGCTTCCACACCCGGTCGGCGAGGTACCAGGTCACGGTCCGCAGGGCGCCCTGCTCGACCCACCGGTACAGCTCGTCGAGGCGCTCGGCGGGCTCGCCCCAGTCGCCGAGCGGGAACGCGCGTCCCATCAGGTCGCCGTCCGAGCTGCCCCGCCCCTCGCCCCGCCCCTCCTGGGGAGGTCCTTCGGGCTGCATCTCCGGCTGACTCACCCGGCACTCCCTTAACTGGCACTGGCTGGCACTGACTGCTTCTGGTTACGGCTGGGGCTGAATGTGCAGCATCTTCCTACCGCCCAATGGGTGGCCAAGGTCCCGTTTTCGCGGGTTTTCCGCTCAGAAGTAGGCCTTGATCAGGTATAGGAGATCAGTCCGTCTCACCCGGACTCACTCGAAAGAGTGCAGTGCGAGGTGCCGGGGCGGGCGCCCCCCGGACCACGTAGGCTCGTTTCAGGGGTTACGACCCCCGCCAAATGCACTCTCAGACGAACCGCGACGTATTCGGAACAGGAGCTGATCGTGATCCCCGGTGGTGGCCAGCCCAACATGCAGCAGCTGCTCCAGCAGGCCCAGAAGATGCAGCAGGACCTCGCGGTGGCTCAGGAGGAGCTGGCGCAGACCGAGGTCGAGGGCCAGGCGGGCGGCGGACTTGTGAAGGCGACGGTGAACGGCTCGGGTGAGCTGCGCGGCCTCGTCATCGACCCGAAGGCGGTCGACCCGGAGGACACCGAGACCCTCGCCGACCTGGTGGTCGCGGCGGTCCAGGCGGCCAACGAGAACGCGCAGACCCTGCAGCAGCAGAAGCTCGGCCCGCTCACCCAGGGTCTCGGCGGCGGTGGCGGCATCCCGGGCCTCCCCTTCTAGGCCCGGCGCCAACTACCGTACGTACCAGGCACCAGAGCAGCATTTACGGAAGGCATTCGACCCGTGTACGAAGGCGTGGTCCAGGACCTCATCGACGAGTTGGGCAGGCTGCCCGGCGTCGGTCCCAAGAGCGCGCAGCGGATCGCCTTCCACATCCTGCAGGCGGAGCCCACGGACGTACGGCGCCTCGCCCAGGCACTGATGGAGGTCAAGGCGAAGGTCCGCTTCTGCGCGACGTGCGGCAACGTGGCGCAGGAAGAGCTGTGCAACATCTGCCGTGACCCGCGCCGCGACCTCACCGTCATCTGTGTCGTCGAGGAGCCCAAGGACGTCGTCGCGGTCGAGCGCACCCGTGAGTTCCGGGGCAAGTACCACGTGCTCGGCGGCGCGATCAGCCCGATCGAGGGTGTGGGTCCTGACGATCTGCGGGTACGGGAACTGCTGGCGCGCCTCGCCGACGGGACGGTCACGGAGCTCATCCTCGCCACCGACCCGAACCTGGAGGGCGAGGCCACGGCGACGTACCTCGCCCGCATGATCAAACCCATGGGCCTGAAGGTCACCCGCCTGGCCAGCGGCCTCCCCGTCGGGGGCGACCTGGAGTACGCGGACGAGGTCACTCTCGGCCGGGCCTTCGAGGGGAGACGACTTCTAGATGTCTGACGTCACGCTGCACGCCACCGCTCCGGATCCGGACGATTTCGCGGTCCAGATCTCCGATCAGATCGCGTCGTTCATCGTCGCGGTCACCGAGATCGCCAAAGGGGACGAGCCGGACTCGGCCATCCCGTTCCTGCTGCTCGAGGTCTCCCAGCTGATGCTCGCGGGCGGCCGGCTCGGCGCCCACGAGGACATCCTCCCGGACGAGCGCTACGAGCCGGACCTCGGCCCGGAGCAGGACGTGGACGAGCTGCGCGAGCGGCTGGCGCTGATGCTCGAACCCGTCGACGTGTACTCCGAGGTCTTCGACCCCTACGAGCCGCGCAAGCCCCGGGTCGCGGCCCGGATCTCCGACGACCTGACCGACGTCGTCGCCGATCTGCGCCACGGCATGGCCCACTACCGCGCGGGCCGCGTCACCGAGGCGATGTGGTGGTGGCAGTTCTCGTACTTCTCGAACTGGGGCTCCACCGCGTCGGCGACCCTGCGCGCCCTCCAGTCCCTGGTGGCGCACGTGCGGCTGAACCAGCCGCTGGACGACCTCGACGGCCTGGACACGGACGAGGACCTCGCGGCCGCCGAGGACACCCTCGCCGAGGAGGCCGGGCAGGTCATGGTCGCGGAGATCGCCGGGCCCCTCGGCCTGCGTACGGTCAAGTAGCGGCGGCCTCCGGTGCGGGACACCGGAGGGAGGGGGCGCGTGTGACCCGCCCCACTATTCCGCTTGCGCCCGGCCGGGTCTGGGCATGCGCTTGATCGGGCGGCCGGAACCCCGCAGACCAGAACCCCGGTGATCACGTTGTGAGCGGGACATCTCATGATGCGATACAGCCGGGGCGGATTTCGGCCGCTCGATAGACTGAGCCGACCGCAGTACGCATACGTACATGTGGTGACAGACGGACTGAGCGAGGAGCGCACGTGGGCCTTGTCGTGCAGAAGTACGGAGGCTCCTCCGTAGCCGATGCCGAGGGCATCAAGCGGGTCGCCAAGCGCATTGTGGACGCCAAGAAGAACGGCAACCAGGTGGTTGTCGTGGTGTCCGCGATGGGCGACACGACGGATGAGTTGATCGATCTCGCCGAGCAGGTATCTCCGATCCCTGCCGGGCGCGAATTCGACATGCTGCTGACCGCGGGAGAGCGGATCTCCATGGCGCTGCTGGCCATGGCGATCAAAAACCTGGGGCACGAGGCCCAGTCGTTCACGGGCAGCCAGGCAGGCGTGATCACCGACTCGGTCCACAACAAAGCCCGGATCATCGATGTCACGCCGGGGCGCATCAGGACCTCCATCGACGAGGGCAACATCGCCATCGTCGCGGGGTTCCAGGGCGTCAGCCAGGAGGGCAAGAACATCACGACCCTCGGGCGTGGCGGGTCGGACACGACCGCCGTCGCCCTGGCCGCCGCGCTCGACGCGGAGGTCTGTGAGATCTACACCGACGTCGACGGCGTGTTCACCGCCGACCCGCGCGTGGTGAAGAAGGCGCGCAAGATCGACCGGATCTCCTTCGAGGACATGCTGGAGCTCGCCAGCTCCGGGTCGAAGGTGCTGCTCCACCGCTGTGTGGAGTACGCCCGCCGCTACAACATCCCGATCCACGTGCGGTCCAGCTTCAGCGGACTGCAGGGCACCTGGGTCAGCAACGATCCGATCGACAAGAAGCAGCAAGGGGACAAGCCCGTGGAGCAGGCGATCATCTCCGGTGTCGCGCACGACACCTCCGAGGCGAAGGTCACCGTCGTCGGTGTCCCTGACAAGCCGGGCGAGGCCGCGAAGATCTTCCGCGCCGTCGCGGACGCCGCGATCAACCTCGACATGATCGTCCAGAACGTGTCGGCCGCGTCGACCGGACTGACGGACATCTCCTTCACGCTCCCCAAGACCGAGGGCCGCAAGGCCATCGACGCCCTGGAGCGGATCAAGTCCAGCGTCGGCTTCGACTCGCTGCGCTACGACGACCAGATCGCCAAGATCTCGCTCGTGGGCGCCGGTATGAAGACGAACCCGGGTGTCACGGCCGGGTTCTTCGAGGCGCTCACCGACGCGGGCGTCAACATCGAGCTGATCTCCACCTCGGAGATCCGCATCTCCGTCGTCACGCGTGCCGACGACGTGAACGAGGCAGTGCGCGCCGTGCACTCCGCCTTCGGCCTCGACTCGGACTCCGACGAGGCCGTGGTCTACGGAGGCACCGGCCGCTGATGGCCGCAAACCCCGCAAGGCGTCCGACGCTCGCGGTCGTGGGAGCGACCGGGAGCGTCGGTGCCGTGCTGCTGCAGATCCTGTCGCAGCACGCGGACATCTGGGGTGAGATCCGGCTCGTCGCCTCGGCGCGCTCCGCAGGGCGCAAGCTCACCCTGCGCGGCGAGGAGGTCGAGGTGGTCGCCCTGGAGGAGTCCGTCTTCGACGGGGTCGACGTCGCCATGTTCGACGTGCCCGACGACATCGCCGCCCGGTGGGCGCCGGTCGCCGCGGCCAAGGGCGTCGTGGTCGTCGACAACTCGGCCGCTTTCCGGATGGACCCGGACGTGCCGCTGGTCGTCCCCGAGGTCAATCCGCACGCCGCGCGCGTGCGGCCGCGCGGCATCATCGCCAACCCCAACTGCACGACCCTGTCGATGATCGTGGCGATCGGCGCGCTGCACGCCGAGTTCGGACTGCACGAGCTGGTGGCCTCCAGCTACCAGGCGGTGAGCGGGGCCGGCCGCGCCGGCGTCGAGACGCTGCGCGCCCAACTGTCCCTCGTCGCCGGTACGGAGCTGGGGATCGCGCCGGGCGATGTGCGCCGGGCCGTCGGCGATCAGACCGGGCCCTTTCCCGAGCCGGTCGCGCTGAACGTCGTGCCGTGGGCGGGTTCCCTGCGCGAGGACGGCTGGTCGTCGGAGGAGATGAAGGTGCGGGACGAGTCCCGCAAGATCCTCGGACTTCCGACGCTGAAGGTGGCCGTGACCTGTGTGCGGGTGCCGGTCGTCACGACGCACTCCCTCACCGTTCACGCCCGCTTCCAGAGCGAGGTCACCGTGGACAAGGCCCGCGAGATCCTCGCGACCGCGCCGGGTGTCGTCCTCTTCGACAACCCGGCCGCCGGCGAGTTCCCCACGCCCGCCGACGCGGTGGGCACGGACCCGACCTGGGTGGGCCGGGTGCGCCGCTCGCTCGACGACCCGACGGGGCTCGAACTCTTTGTCTGCGGGGACAATCTGCGCAAAGGCGCGGCTTTGAACACCGCGCAGATCGCGGAGCTGGTCGCCGCCGAGTTCATCGGCGCGTGAACCACGCCTGAGCCGGGCCTGAATCGTGCGTGATCTGCGCCTCTCCCGACGTTCACCTGACGATCAAACTCTTCCCATATTCAAATTCACTCGTAGGATCTGTGTGAGTTCTGTGGAGGACAGTGGTCCACACCACTGGTCCACGCCACCAGAACCAGGGCCTCTTTGATCGTTCGTGGATTCCCTCCCCGTCCTGCAACCGCACGCAGGGCGGGGAGCGTCCTTGCCGTCGCCTTTAAAAAGGGGGGCGGTCGTTTTCAGGGGAGTGTCGGTCACCTTCAGGGGGTGGCCGAGCACAGGAGTAATTGGGGCATAGGGGAAGAGTGGGTACGCATGTCGGCATTTGACGGGTCGTCATCGGTGGGGATGACGAGGTCTGTCGTAAATGAGGCCCCCGACGCGTACAACCCTGACGGGGGGAAGCGTGTCCAACAGGCGTGGCAGAGGTACTCGACTTCACAGCGGTACAAGCGAGGGGCGCGGCGCTGCGTCCCCCCCTCGCATCACTCGCACCCCTCGGGACCAGGCGTCCCCGCAGGGGCGCGACCGGCGGCATGCCGGTGATCGCCCCCATGCCCGCAGCAATTCCGACGCAGGCACAGGGCGTTGAGGGCGTGACGGCGGCCGGCACGACAGTCGATCACCTCACCGAGACGTACCGCGCCCACTACCGCTCCCTGCTGGGGCTCGCGGCGCTTCTCCTCGACGACACCGCCTCCTGCGAGGACGTCGTCCAGGAGGCGTTCATCCGTGTCCACTCCGCGCGCAAACGCGTGCGTGACCCCGAGAAGACACTGGCGTACCTGCGCCAGACCGTCGTCAACCTCTCGCGGTCGACGCTGCGGCGCCGCATCCTCGGTCTGAAGCTCCTCACCAAGCCGATGCCCGACATGGCGAGCGCGGAGGAGGGCGCGTACGACCTGCTGGAGCGGGACGCCCTGAAGGCCGCGCTGCGCGGACTGCAGCGGCGCCAGCGCGAGGTCCTCGTCATGCGGTACTTCGCGGACATGACCGAGGCGCAGGTCGCCGCGGCGCTCGGGATATCCCTGGGGTCGGTGAAGGCATACGGTTCACGCGGCATCGCGGCCCTGCGCGTCGCCATGGAGGCACCGGCATGAGCCCCACGAGCCATGAGCCGGAGAAGCGGTTCACGAAGCCCGAGCAGGACGACGAGCACGCTGGGAACGCAACTGTGAACGACGGACCCCGTCGTCCGGCCGGTGCGGCGGCCGACGACGAGCTGGAACTGCGGCGGCTGATGCGGCAGGCCGTCGCCGAGATCGCTCCCTCCGGCGACGACGAGGACGAGGCCCTCGACCGGCTGCGCCGGGCGGTGCCCGCCCGCCGGGCCCGTAAGCGGCAGGCCGTCGTCGGCGCCGTCGCCGCCGGGGTGTTCGTCGCGATGGCGGTGCCCGCGGTGCTGCACGTGGCGAACTCGGGATCCTCCGGCGACCGGCCCTCGATCGCGGGACACAGCGAGGCCACGCACGGCGGGACCGAGGCCGGGAAGTCCGCGGGAAACGGTGGCAAGGCCGGCGGCGGCTCGCCCTCCCACGCCGAGGACAAGGGCAAGGACGGCAAGAAGGACAAGGACAAGGACGGCAAGGAGAAGGGCGCCGGCGGTGGCGCCTCCGGCGGCCCCGACCCCGCGTCCACGGCGGCCGCGAGCTCCCCGGTCTGCGATGCGAGTGATCTGGAGAAGCCGGTGCCGAGCGTCGGCCAGCCCGACGCCACCGGCACGGTCTACGGCTCGTTCCGCGTCTCGAACAGCTCGGCCGGCAACTGCACGGTCGACAACCCCGGCAGTGTGGTCACCGTCGCCGAGGGCGCGGCCGACCCCACCAAGGTGAGCGTCGTCGACCACACCGCGGGCGACCGGGCGACCGGCCTGCCCGACCCGTCGACCGAGCCGAGCCAGCTGATCCTGAAGCCCGGGATGGCGTACGAGGTGCGCTTCGCCTGGGTGCCGTCGGGGAACTGCCCGTCGACGGGCAGCGGTACCGGAGGCACGGGCGGCGGGGGGTCACCCTCGCCGACGCCCTCCCAGGACGGCACCGGTTCGTCCTCCGCGGCGGCCACGACCGACTCCGGCCTCTCGACGCAGTTCGGCAGCGAGGACACGGCGGACGGCAGCGTGGTCGTGTCGCACACGGCCGAGCCCGGAGCGCCGAGCGCCGTCGCGACCATTCCGGACGCGTGCGCGGGCACCGTCTACCGGACGGGCGTACTGCCGGCGTCCTAGGGCCGGGCCCCCGGTCAGGCCGTTTCTTCGGTCAGGCCCAGTTCCGCGTCGCGAAGGGCCTCTGCCTCTCGGCGGACCAGGCGGAACCACATGAAGAGCACGAAGCCCGCGAAGACGAACCACTCACCGGTGTAACCGAGGTTCTGGAACGCCTTCAGGTCGAGGCCGCTGCCCTGAGCGGTGGTGGCCGGGACCGGAGTCATCTTCGCGTCCGCCGTGTCCAGCGTGACCCACGCGTCGTACACGTCGTACGGCACCAGGTTCACCACGGACGCCGCGCTGATCATGCCGACCTGTCCCGAGGGCAGGCCGCCGGCGGTGGTCACACCGTTCGACCCCGCGGACTCCGAGGCCTGCAGCGCCCCGGTCACCGTGACGTCACCCTTCGGCGGCGCGGGCGCCTTCGCGGCGGACGCCGTACCGGGCAGCCAGCCGCGGACCACGGGGAGACCCTTGCCGGTGCCGTCGACCTTCAGGAGCGTCACGACGTAGAAGCCGGTGCGCTCGTCGAGGTCGCGGTCCGGCACCAGGAGCTGCTTGTCGTAGCGGCCGGTGACCTCGGCCCGCTTGCCCGAGGTCTCCGTGCTCACGGGCAGCAGCGAGGCGAGCGGCGCGGCGGCCGCCTTCTCGTTGGCCGCCGACTGCTGGGTCGCGGACCGGTGGTCCTGCACCCGGTCCTCGAAACGGCTGAGCTGCCACGAGCCCATGAAGACGCAGACGGGGATCGCCAGCAGGACGAAGATGTTGATCCCCATCCAGCGGGGAGTCAGCAGGAACCGGTACACACCCCCACGGTACGGGTCCGATATAAAGGCCGGTCCCGCGACCCCCGCCCGGCCGCTCCCCAGCTTTCAGTTCGAGCGGGGCGGCAAGTGGCGGCTCGCGAAGTCCAGTTCGAGCCCGACCTGCTTGATGCGCTCCTCCACGACGAGCGAGCCGTGCCCCGCGTCGTACCGGTACACCTCGTGCGGTGCGTCACGTGCCGCGAGCCGGTCCACGTAGTTGTCGATCTGGCGGATCGGGCAGCGCGGGTCGTTGAGCCCCGCCGAGAGGAAGACGGGCGCCTTGACGTCGTCGACGTACGTTAGCGGCGAGGACACCGTGAAGCGGTCGGGGACCTCCTCGGGGGAGCCACCGAAGAGCGTGCGGTCCAGGGCCTTGAGGGCCTCCATCTCGTCCTCGTACGCCGCCACGTAGTCCGCGACCGGGACCGCCGCCAGGCCCACCGCCCACGCGCCGGGCTGCGTGCCGAGGCCGAGGAGGGTGAGGTAGCCGCCCCAGGAGCCGCCGGCCAGGACCAGGCGCTCGGGGTCGGCGAGGCCGGACTCGACGGCCCAGGCGCGGACGGCCGCGATGTCCTCCAGCTCGATCAGGCCGACGCGGTGCTTGAGGGCGTCGGTCCACTCCCGGCCGTACCCCGTCGAGCCGCGGTAGTTGACCCGGACCACCGCGTACCCGTGGTCGACCCAGGCCGCCGGGCCCGCGGCGAACGCGTCCGAGTCGTGCCAGGTGGGGCCGCCGTGGATCTCGAAGACCGTGGGCAGGGGCCCGGTGGCGCCGGCCGGCTTCTGGACGAGGGCGTGGATGCGGCCGCCGGGGCCCTCGACCCACGCGTCCTCGACGGGGACGGACTTCGGGGCCTTCGTCCCGGGCGGGTCGAGGACGACGCCGCCCGCGGTGGAGCGGACGACCGGCGGCTCCTCGGCCGACGACCACAGGTACTCGACGCTGCCGTCGGGGCGGGCCGATGCGCCCGACACCGAGCCGGCCGGGGTCTCCACCCGGGTGAGCGCCTTCGTCGCGAGCTCGTAGCGCCACAGGTCGGCGCGGGCCTCGAATTCATGGACGATCAGCAGCGCCGAGCCGTCCGGGTACCACTCCGCCGACACGTCGCCCGGCAGGTCGACGGCGAGGTCGGTCTGCTCGCCCGAGACCACGTCCCACACCATCGGCTCCCAGCGGCCGCGCCGCTGGTGCCCGACGAGGAGCCGGGTGTCGCCCTGGACGGGGGCGAAGCCGAGGACCTCCAGGCCCAGCTCCTCCTCGCCGCCCTTGGTGTCGTCCAGCTCGGCGACGGTCGAACCGTCGAGGCGGACCACGCGCAGCGCCGAGTGCATCGCGTCGCCGTGCTCGGTGTGCTCGATCGCGATCAGCGTCGCGTCGTGGCTGAGGTCGCCGACACCGGCCGACTCACGGTGCCGGTAGATCTCGGCGGGAGCGTCGGCACCGGGAGCTACGACGTGGATGGTCGTGCCGTCCTCGTCCGTGGAGCGGCCGATCACCGCGGTGCGTCCGTCGCGGCCGAGGGCGAGGCCCGCCGGGTAGGAGGGTTCGAGGCCGGGAACGGCCTCGGTGTCGGGGCCGCCGGCGAACGGCTGGCGCAGCCAGACGCCGAACTCGTCCCCGTCCTTGTCGCTGAACCACCAGATCGACGCGCCGTCGGGGGAGAGCACACCGTCCGTCGTCCCGTTCGCCCGGTCCGTCGCCTGGCGCTGCTCGCCCGTGGCCCTGTCCCACGCGTACAGCTCGTACGTCCCCGTCGCGTTCGACACGAACAGGGAGCGGTCGGGGGCGTCCTCCGCCCAGTCGGGCAGCGACACCCTCGGCGCGCGGAACCGCTGCTCCCACTCCGGCACGGACGACGACGCGGACGACGGTGTGGACGACACTGTGGACGACGGCACGGACGGCATGCTCTCAGTCATGCCCCCATAGTGCTCTACCTCGGCGTGACCCGGCCGGGGGGCCGTGCCTCCGGGGGGAGTGGCCGGGTCCGCCTCGCAGGTGCTCCCGCTGAGCTGTGCCTGCCGTCCGTCGCCCGGCCGGAGCGGGGAGGGGGGATGAACTGCGCCGACGCGGTTCATCCGAACGCCCCGGTGTGTGCGACGGTGAGGGGAATGTACGCCCGTAGGCGCCGCCCCGGAATACCCCGCGCATATATCTCCGCCCATCGACGGAGGGCCGGGACACAGGCCGGGTCACACGGGCGGCCGCGCAGGGGCGGGGCCCAGGGTCGTCGTACCGGGGGCGGCCCGGTGGCCGAGACCCGTCCGGTAGGTGTCCAGGGCCGCCTCGATCCGGCCCGTGCGCCGGTACAGGTCGCCGAGAAGCCGGCAGAGGTCCGCCAGGTCGCCCGCCGCGCCCGCGCGTTCGAGCAGGCTGAGGGCGTTGACGTAGTGCTCCTCGGCCTCCTCGGCGGCCCCCGACTCCTGCGCGATCAGGCCGAGCAGCCGGTGCGCGCCCGCCGCGTGCACGGCGCCCCGCTCCGGACCGATCTCGCCGAGCAGGGAGCGCAACAGCCGCACGGCCTCTTCCGGGCGGCCGAGGCGGCGCAGCACATCGGCCAGTTCGACCTCGACCTGCTGCGTGTAGAGGGCGGCCCGCTTGGCGGAGAGCATGTCCCGCGCCGTCCGCAGTTCCGTCTCCGCGTCGGAGAGGCGGCCCGCCTGCGCGTGGACGTAGCCGCGCATCCAATGGCAGTGCGCCAACTCCGTACGGATCTGGAGCTGTTGGTAGAGCTCGGCCGCTTTCGCGAGGGAGGCGTCGGCCTCCGTCACCTTGCCCTCGGCGAGCAGGGTGCGGGCGACCGAGCGGTGCATCTGGGCGATGAGTGCCGGGTCGCCCACGCGCGGGGCGAGCGCGAGCGCCAGTTCTGCGGCCTGGGCCGCGCGCGCGTGGGCGCCCATGTCCATGTACGGGGCGATGGAGGCGGTGTAGAGCAGGACGAGCGCGTCCGGGTCGTGCAGGCCGCCGGTGTTGAGGTCGTCGAGGGCGGACTCCAGCAGGTAGCAGGCGTAGCGCAGGGAGCCGGAGAGGTAGTGGGCGACGGCGCGGGCTCTGATCACCGGGGCCCGCTGGGGGAGCGGCGCGTGGGCCTCGGTGAGCAGCGCGTCCGCGGTGTCGAAGTGGCGGATGGACAGCGCCAGTTCGCCGATCTCCAGCGCACACTCGCCGAGGCCCAGTTCGGCGGCCGCGTGCTCCGCGCCGAGCCCGTGCCGCGCCGCCTCCGTGCCCAACTCCCGGTACAGCTCGGCCGCTTCGCTCGCCGCGCCGGTCGCCAGGGCCCGCTGTGCCTCGGTGAGGCGGAGCCGTAGATCCGTCGCCAGGTGGGCGGGGCGGCCGGTGGCGAGTTCCTCGTACGTGACGTCGAGGCGCTCCGCGATGTGCCGCAGCGCCGCCTCGGAGGGCCGGACGCGGCCCGCTTCGAGGGTGGAGATGTAGGCGGGGGTGTAGGCGGGCTCGGCCACCTGCCGCTGGGTGAGGCCGCGTTCGGTGCGCAGCCGCAGGACACGGCGTCCGACGTGCTCCGTCGCTTCGGTCGCAGCTTCGTCCGCTGCTCCGTCTGGTGGTTCGTCCGGCATGACGCGGGGCCGCCGCCTCTCACATTCGTACGGGGTGCACGTGAGTCTCACCTCTTGCCCCGACTCCCGCCAACCCCCTAGGTTGTGCGCTCAGTTAAGCCGAGTTAATTCTGCTTAATCGACAACTTACCGTCGACTTGCTGCGAGGTCCCCGTGCGCGTCCGCACACCTTTGGTCACCGCCGTCGCCGCGGGCTCCCTCGCCATCGCCGCGCTCGGCGCCGCGGGCACGACGGCCCGCGCGGACACCGATGGGGGCACGCGCACGGTCGAGTACTTCCCCGACTCCCACGGCGAGGGCCGGCACGCCCGGGTCCCCACCTCCGTACCGGAGCGGATCAGCCGACTGAAGCAGGCTCCCGCCACGGCGCCGGACGCCACCAAGGTCACGCCGTTGCAGCGGACAGGACCCTCCGACGGCCGCCTCGACCTCGTGATCATCGGCGATGGTTACACGGCCGGTCAGCAGGCCGACTTCGAGGAGGACGCGCAGGCCAAGCTGGACGCGATCTTCGCGATCGAGCCGTACAAGAGCTACAAGGGCCTGTTCAACTTCTGGCTCGTGGACGCCGTGTCGAACGACTCGGGCGTCTCCGGCGACCCGACCCAGGACGTCGTCAAGGACACCGCGGTCAGCAGCTACTTCTTCTGCTCCGACACCGAGCGGCTGCTCTGCGTCGACGAGAAGAAGGTCGACACGTACGCGCAGCAGGCCCCCGACTCCGACATCGTCTTCGTCGTCTCGAACTCCACGAAGTACGGCGGCGCCGGCTACAGCGGGCTGACCTCCACGGCCGGGCACACGGGCATCGCCACCATGTCCTCCGACAACGACCGCTCGTACCTCATAGGCGCCCATGAACTCGGCCACTCCATAGGCCTGTTGGCGGACGAGTACCAGTACGCGGGCTACGGCACCTACCCCGGGCCCGAACCGACCGAGGCCAACACCACCATGCGGACCGCCGACGACATGCTGAACACGCGGACCAAGTGGTACAGCTGGCTCGGCCAGAACGATCCCTCGGGCGGCACCGTCGGCGCGTACGAGGGCGGCGGCTACTACGAGTACGGCATCTACCGGCCCACCGAGAACTCGATCATGCGCTCCCTGGACACCGACCAGTTCAATCTTCCCGGCCGCGAGGCGATGATCGCCGGCTTCTACCGCGACGCCGCTCTGCTCACCGCCGGTACCTCCACGGCCCGCACCCTGCACACCTCCAGCACGCTCCGCGTCGACCTGGCCCCGCTCCCGACGGGTCTCTCCGACGTCAAGGTGCGCTGGTACGTGGACGGGGTCGAGGTCCGCCGGGCGGCAGGACAACAGGCCCTGAAAGCCAGCGCGTTGGGCGTCCATAAGGGTACGCACACGGTGACCGCGAAGGCCGTCGACCGCACGGCGGCACTGCGCGACCCGGCCGCGCGCCGGGCGGCCACCGACAGCGTCAGCTGGACGGTCACGCGCTAGCGCCGCCGCCGCTGTTCAAGCCCCTCCGGCGATTGAGACCCGGGCCCCGCTCCTCAAGCCCCTCCGGCGATTGAGGAGCGGGGCCCGGGGCAGAGCCCCGTGACCTCGGCGACAGGTCAGAGCGCCATGATCAGGGCGACTCCGACACCCAGCACTGCCACCCCGGCACACACCACCCCGCACAGGCGACGCCGCAACCCCAGGTACCGCCCCTCGTACTCCCCGCGCAACGACCTCGCCCGCTCCGCACACCACCCCCACCCGTCCCGCCGCAGCGCAACGTACTCGTCGGCATAGGCCCGCCGAACCTCATCCGCCTGCGACTCCGTCAGCCACGGCAACCGCCCGACGAACCGCTCGGCCGCGACCCGCCCCTCCTCCCGCGCGGCCTCCACCATCAGGTAACCCTCGATCTCCTGGATCACCGTTCCGCCTCCACCAGCACACCCGTCTCCGGGTCCGCCCCGTGCCGCAGGTCGAACGTCGGCGACTCCGACCGGATCCGCGGCAGCGCCACGAAGTTGTGCCGCGGTGGTGGGCACGACGTGGCCCATTCCAGTGAGCGGCCGTACCCCCAGGGATCGTCGACACCGACCGGCTCCCCGTACTGGGCCGTCCGCCACACGTTGTAGAGGAACGGCAGGAACGACATCCCCAGCACGAACGAGAAGATCGTCGAGACGGTGTTGAGCCCGGTCAGCCCCTCCACGGCCAGATAGTCGGGGACGCGCCGCAGCATGCCCCCGGCCCCCAGCCAGTGCTGCACCAGAAACGTCCCGTGGAAGCCGACGAACAGCGTCCAGAAAGTGATCTTCCCGAGCCGCTCGTCCAGCATCTTCCCCGTGAACTTCGGCCACCAGAAATGAAAGCCGGAGAACATCGCGAAGACGACCGTGCCGAAGATGACGTAATGGAAGTGGGCCACCACGAAGTACGTCTCACCGACATGGAAGTCCAGCGGCGGCGCCGCGAGCACCACGCCCGTGAGCCCGCCGAACGCGAACGTGACCAGGAACCCGACCGCGTAGAGCATCGGCGTCTCGAACGACAGCGAGCCCTGCCACATCGTGCCGATCCAGTTGAAGAACTTGACCCCCGTCGGCACCGCGATCAGGAACGTCATGAAGGAGAAGAAGGGGAGCAGGACACCGCCTGTGACGTACATGTGGTGCGCCCACACCGTCACCGAGAGCCCCGCGATCGCGATCGTCGCGCCGATCAGGCCCGAGTACCCGAACATCGGCTTCCGGCTGAACACGGGGATCACCTCCGAGATGATCCCGAAGAACGGCAGCGCGATGATGTAGACCTCCGGATGCCCGAAGAACCAGAACAGGTGCTGCCACAGCAGTGCCCCGCCGTTCGCCGCGTCGAAGATGTGCGCCCCGAACTTCCGGTCGGCCTCCAGGGCGAACAGCGCGGCCGCGAGCACCGGGAACGCGAGCAGTACGAGTACGCCGGTCAGCAGCACGTTCCACGTGAAGATCGGCATCCGGAACATGGTCATGCCGGGCGCCCGCAGGCACACGATCGTCGTGATGAAGTTGACCGAGCCGAGGATCGTGCCGAACCCGGAGAGGGCAAGCCCCATGATCCACATGTCGGCGCCGATGCCGCGGGAGTGCACCGCGTCGGACAGCGGCGCGTACGCGAACCACCCGAAGTCCGCCGCCCCTTGAGGCGTGAGGAAGCCCCCGACCGCGATCAGCGACCCCAGCAGGTACAACCAGTACGCGAACATGTTCAGCCGCGGGAAGGCGACGTCCGGCGCCCCGATCTGCAGCGGCATGATCCAGTTCGCGAACCCGGCGAACAGCGGCGTCGCGAACATCAGCAGCATGATCGTGCCGTGCATCGTGAACGCCTGGTTGAACTGCTCGTTCGACATGATCTGCAGTCCCGGCCGGGCCAGCTCCGCCCGCATGAACAGCGCCAGCACGCCGCCAAGGCAGAAGAACGCGAACGCCGTGACCAGGTAGAGCGTGCCGATCGTCTTGTGGTCGGTGGTGGTCAGCCACGTGACCCACTTCGAGTTCGAGGACTTCATGCCCCGTACGTGTCCGGACGTGCCCCGCGCTTCACCGCCGAACCCACCGCAAAGATCACACAGGTCACCTGTGAAGATCGGGGCCGTGCCGGACATCAACGCAGCATGAGTACGACGGACGACGCCTTCGCGGCGGCCTACCGCGCGCACTACTGGGCGGTCAGCCGCTTCGTCGCGCGGCGTCTCGACCCGGGCGCCCACGAGGTCGAGGAGGTGGTCGCCGACGTCTTCTCCATAGCCTGGCGGCGCCGCGCGGAACTCCCGCCGGAGACGCCGCTGCCCTGGCTGTACGCCGTCGCCCGCAACTGCCTCGCCAACACCGTCCGGGGCCTCGGCCGAAGACGCCGGCTGCTCGACCGCATCGGCCACCACGAGCGCGCCCACCGCCGGCAGATCGTGGCAGGCCCCGACGCCGAGCGGCCCGGCGCCTGGGTGCACGAGGCGCTGGCCCGCCTCAGCCCCGCCGACCAGGAGGCGCTGCGCCTCACCACCTGGGAGGAGCTCACGCTCGACGAACTGGCCGTCGCCCTGGAGTGCGGCAAGAACGCGGCGGCGATGCGCCTGCACCGCGCCCGGCGCAGGCTGCGCGCCGAGATCGACCGGATGAACATGACCGTGCCCGCAGGAGGCCGTGACCGTGACTGATCCCGTGGAAGACTCCGTCGCCCCCGACGAACTGGGCCTGCTGCGCGCCGCCGACCCGGTCCCCGCGCACGATCCCCGGTACGCCGACGGCCCCCTGCACCACCGTGCGGAACGCTCCCTCAACCAGCTCCTGCACGGCTCCCGCGCCCGCCGCGCCCGCCGCGCCCGCCGCGTCCTGGTGCTGCGCGCCGAGGCCACCGTGTGCGCGCTCGCCGCGCTCCTCGTGCTCGGCCTGACCTACGCCGCCGCGCCCCCGGCGACCGCCGAACCGGCCCGGCCGTCCGGCAGCACGGCGGGACCGGTCGGCGACCTGCCCTAACGCAGGCCGTGCCTGCGGGCCACCATCCGCTCACTCGCGCCACGCGGCAGCAGCCGCCGCAGCGCGAACGCCACCGGCGCGTTGCTGCCGACGGCGTAGAACGGCCGGGGGCGTGGCGCCTCGATCGCCGTGACGATCCTCGCCGCCACCCGCTCGGCCGAAATCCCGTGCGCCTCATTGGAGTTGAGGGCGGAGATCATGGTGTCGTACGCGCTCCTGAAGGGGGAGTGCAGGCCCACGTACTGGGTGCGGCGCTCGCTGATCCCGGTGGCGATGGCGCCCGGCTCGACGGTCGTGATGCCGACGCCGTACGGGGTGTACTCGCGCCGCGCCGCGCTCGCGAAGCCCTTGATCGCGGCCTTCGAGGCGACGTACGAGGAGCGGTAGGCGAGCGGGAAGCTGGCCAGCATCGAGCCGACCATGACGACCCGGCCGCGCCGCCGCTGCCGCATCCCGGGCAGCAGCAGCTGGCTGAGCCGCACGGCGCCGAAGACGTTGAGCTGGAACAGCCGCTTGACGGCATCCATCGGCAGTTCCTCGAAGGGCCCGCTCTGCGATTCGCCCGCGTTGTTCACGAGCACGTCGACATCGCCCGCCGCGGCCGCACACGCCTCGACGCTCGACTCGTCGGCAAGGTCGAGCGCCAGGTAAGTCACCCCGGGAACGGGCAGGTTGACCTTCTCCGGGTTCCGGCTCGTGCCGTACACCCGGTAGCCGCGCCGCACCAGCGCGGCGGCGACCGCCGCGCCGATCCCCGACGAGGCCCCGGTCACCAGGGCGGTGCCGCGTGTTCCGACGCCGCTCACGCCAGGCTCCTGGCGAGCGCGCGGCCTGCCGCCCGGCCGGAGAAGATGCAGCCGCCGAGGAAGGTGCCCTCCAGCGCGTTGTAGCCGTGCACGCCGCCGCCGCCGAACCCGGCGACCTCACCGGCCGCGTACAGCCCGTCGAAGACGGACCCGTCGGGCCGTACGACCTGCGAGTCGAGCGTGGTCTCCAGACCGCCCAGCGTCTTGCGGGTCAGCACGTGCAGCCGTACGGCGATCAGCGGTCCCTGCGCCGGGTCGAGGAGGCGGTGCGGCTTGGCGACGCGGGTGATGCGGTCGGGCCAGTAGGCGCGGGCGTTGCGCACGGCCATCAGCTGGAGATCCTTGGAGTAGCCGTGCTCGGCCTCCCGGTCCCGGGCGACGATCTCCCGCTCGACCTGCTCGTACTCCACGGGCGTCTTGGGCGTCAGCTCGTTCATCCCGGCGACCAGGTCCTTGAGGTTGCGCCGTACGACGAAGTCCTCGCCCTGTTCCAGGAACGCCTTGATCGGGCCGGGTGCGCCCTTCTTCACGCGCTGCAGTACCAGTTTGAGGTCCTTGCCGGTGATGTCGGGGTTCTGCTCGGACCCCGAGAGCGCGAACTCCTTCTCCACGATGGCCCGCGTCAGCACGAACCACGTGTGGTCGTAACCGGAGGCGGTGATGTGCTTCAGCGTGGCGAGCGTGTCGTGTCCTGGGAAGAGCGGCGCGGGCAGCCGCTTGCCGGTCGCGTCCAGCCACAGCGACGACGGGCCCGGGATGATCCGGATGCCGTGTCCCGGCCAGATCGGGTCCCAGTTCTTCAGACCCTCCGTGTAGTGCCACATGCGGTCGCGGTTGACGAGGGACGCGCCCGCGCCCTCGGTGATCTCCAGCATGCGCCCGTCGACGTACGCGGGAACGCCCGTCACCATCGACTCGGGCGGCTGCCCCACCCGCTCGGTCGGCCAGTTCTTCCTGACCAGGTCATGGTTGCCGCCGATACCGCCCGAGGTGACGACGACGGCCTGCGCGCGCAGCTCGAACTCCCCGGCGCTCTCCCGCGACGAGGCCACGCCCCGCGCTTCGAAGGAGGGCTCCAGCAGTGCCCCGCGGACGCCGACCGCGGCCCCGCCCTCGACGATCAACTCATCCACGCGGTGGCGGTACTTGAAGGCGACGAGCCCGCGGGAAGCCGCCTCGAGGACCGGCTCCCGGAACACCCGCACGACCTCGGGGCCCGTGCCCCAGGTGAGGTGGAAGCGGGGCACGGAGTTCCCGTGCCCGGTGGCGGTCCCGGCGCCGCGCTCGGCCCATCCGACGTTCGGCGTGAGCTTCAGGCCGAGCCCGGCCAGATAGTCGCGCTTCTCCCCGGCCGCGAAACTCACGTACGCCTCGGCCCACTTGCGCGGCCACCGGTCCTCGCGCTCCCGGTCGAAGCCCGCGGAGCCCAGCCAGTCGGCGAGCGCGAGTTCGTAGGAGTCCTTGATGCCCATCCGGCGCTGCTCGGGGCTGTCGACGAGGAAGAGCCCGCCGAGCGACCAGAAAGCCTGGCCGCCGAGGTTGGCCTCGTTCTCCTGGTCGACGAGCACGACGCGCTTGCCCGCACGCGTCAGTTCATAGGTGGCGACGAGCCCGGCGAGCCCGGCCCCCACGACGATGACATCGGCCTGGAAGCCGCTGGTGTCGCTCATGCGCTCTCCATGGGTGTGCTGTAGGCGTCGAGTACGTTCATGAACAGGGCCTCGCGACGGGCCCGTACGGACGCGTCGTCCGGCTGCAGCAGAACCTGCACGGTCGTCCCGTCGTGCACGGCGACGAGCGCGTCACCGAGGGCGCGCTCGTCGGTCACCCGCCGTCCGAGCCGCCGCAGCGCGGTCACGAAGACCGGCAGGATCGTGTCCCGGATCGCCTGCTCCCGGGCGGCCATCACGCGGCGCAGCCCCGGATTGCGCAGGGCGTGCACGGTGAACTCGGCGGTGATCCGGTACCAGGCGTCGTCCACCGGGGTCGCCGCGATCGCGGCCCGCACGGCGGATTCGGGGTCGGCCGGGTCGAGGTCGGCCAGGGCGCTGCGCACATCGCCGAGCATCCGCGCCGACCGCTCCTCCCACAAGGCGAGAAACAGCTCGTCCAGGGAGGAGAAATTCGAGTAGAAAGCGCCGCGGGTGAATCCGGCGCGCTCACAGACCTGCTCGACGGTGGAGCGCCCGAACCCCACCTCGGCGAACACGTCGAGCGCGGCGTCGAGCAGCCGCTGCCGCGTGCGCGCACGCCGCTTCGTGACGGTGCCCGGCATCGTCGCCTCCTCCGTTGGATACAGGAACGTATTCGATACGTTCCTGTATCCACAAGAGCAGCGGTACAGGGGTCAGACGAAGATCTCGATCAGCGTCCACACGGCGAGCAGGAGCATGCACACGCCGCCGATCCGCTGCACGGTCTTCAGCGGCACCCGCTTCGCGATGAACCGTCCGGCGATCAGCGCGAGCGCGGAGACGGACATCAGGGCGGCGGCGGAGCCGATGGCGGTGGACCAAGTGCCGTTCGTGGCCGCGAGGTTGGCGGTGGTGATCTGTGTCAGATCGCCCCATTCGCCGATGAAGACGGCCATGAACGCGGTGCCGAAGACGGGCCAGAAGCCGGTCACGGTCTTCGCGCCCGCCTCGTCGTCCTCGTCGTCCCCGCCGCCGCGCAGCAGCATGAAGGCGCCGAACGCGAACAGCAGGGCCGAGACCAGCTTCACGATCCAGTCCGGCAGCAGGCCGAGCAGCGATCCGGCGCCCACGGCGATGGCCACGTGCACGATGAAGGCGGCGGAGGCCCCGAACCAGACGTAAAGGGGCTTCATCCGGGTGCCCATCGCCAGCGAGGCGAACATGGTCTTGTCCGGAAGCTCGGCGAGGAAGATCAGCCCGAAGGCGGTGAGGATCGCCAGGGGGTCGAGATCGAGATGCATCAGCGGGCGCTTTCTGTACGGGCCGGGTTCTCGCAACCCACCCGCCGCGCGGAGAGGACCACTCGACCCGGCAGCCATGACACGTATGCCCTACGCGTCAGTCGTTCTGCCTGGTCGAAGGTCTCGCCCACCCGAACCGTCACGGCTCGAGCCCGGCCACCGGGAACCCGGGGGTTCCAGTGTGTCGACGACCGGTTCGCGGGGCTACTCCCCTTCGCTTGCACCTCAAGGCTACATGGCGGCCGGACAGGCGCACGAAAAGGCCCGACCGCTGACGACGGGGGATGCATCAGCGATCGGGCTGCAAGCAACCGTACAAGGCCGCCGGGCGGTAGCGGCAGGGCCGACCGGCCAGTATGGCTTGTTGTGATCGGTGCCACGCGGCGTCACACGCCGTGAAGCTCAGCCCTGAGGCCGGAAACTATTACTCGTCGCACGGCGGCTCGTAGGTGAGCCGGGGCAGGTACTCGTGCCACTTCTCCCGTGTCAGGACGTCCCGCGTGGTCGAACAGATACGGCGGATCGCCGCCGCGGTGTCCAGATTCCACAGCCTGACGGTGTCGGCCCCGCTCGAAATTCCGAGCAGGTTGGTGTGCGGACTGAACGACAGAAAACTGCCCGTCTTGGCGTTCGGGCTCATCGACTGGCCGATCGGGGAGGTGTCGGCGGGACGGGAGACGTCCCAGAGGCGGACCGAGTTGTCATTGCCACCACTGGCCAGGGTCCGGCCGTTCCGGCTGAAGGTCAGGGACACCACCGCGTCGGTGTGCCCGGTCAGGGCGACACCGAGCCCGGCCGCCCGGCGCGGCTCGGTGACGTTCCAGAGCCGGACGGTGCCGTCGTCGCTGCCGCTGGCCAGAGTGTGCCCGTCCGGGCTGTAGTCAAGGGTGTTGACGGGCCCCAGATGCCCGGCCAGCGGCCCGCCGAGCCGCCCGGCGCGGCGCGGGTCCGACACGTCCCAGAGCCGGACCGTCCCGTCGGCGCTGCCACTGGCCAGGGTCCGGCCGTCGGTGCCGAAGACGAGGGCGTTCACGTACCCCGTATGACCGGTGAGCGGCCGGCCGAGCGGGCGGGGCCGGGCCGGGTCGGCGACGTTCCACAGCCGCACGGTGCGGTCGGTCCAGGCCGTGGCCAGGGTCCGCCCGTCAGGACCGAAGGCGAGCGCGCGAGGCCCCGCGAATCGTGTCTTCAACGCCATCGGCGGGCCGTAGGGGACCGGCCGGGCGGGGCCCGTGACGTTCCACAGCTGTACCGCGCGGCTTCCCGTCAGGACCGCGAGCGTACGGCCGTCGGGGGAGAACGCCATCGAACGCGGCTCCCCCTCACCGGGGTCGAACGGCTCGCCCAGCGGCACCGGCCTGCTGGGCCGCTCCACATTCCACAGCCGCACCTTGTTGTCCCCGGCAGCCGTGGCGAGCACCTTCCCGTCGGGGCTGAACGCCCCGATGCGGCCGATCATGTCCGACGTCGGTATCGACCACAGGCGGACCTTGTTGTCGCCGCTCCCCGTGGCCAGGGTCCGCCCGTCGGGGCTGAATCCGACGGCGTACATCTCCCCGCTGCCACCGGCGAGCGGCTCACCGACCTGCGAGGGGCGGGCCGGATCGCTGACGTTCCACAGGCTCGCCGTACTGTCCGCGCTGCCGACCGCGAGCATCGTCCCCGCGGGGTTGAAGGCCACGGACCAGACGGGGCCGGTGTGGGCGGTGAGCGGAGCGCCGCGGGGCCGCGCGTGGCGGGGGTCCGCGATGTTCCACAGCCGGACGGTGTGGTCGGTGCCGCCACTGGCGAGGGTGCGGCCGTCGGGGCTGAAGGCGACCGAGTGCACCGTGCCCTGATGGCCGGTCAGCACCGTGTCGATCGCTTTCGGCGCCCGTGGCTCGGCCGTGTCCCACAGCCTGATCGTGCCGTCGTCCCCACCGGCGGCAAGGGTCCGCCCGTCCGGGCTGAACGCCACGGAACGCACGGCGGCGGTGTGGCCGGTCAGCGTGCCGATCGGCTTCGGGCGCCGAGGCTCGGCCACGTCCCACAGCCGTACGGTGTGGTCCTCATCGGCCGAGGCGAGCGTGTGCCCGTCCGGGCTGAAGGCGAGCAGATAGATGGTGGCCGCATGGCCGGCCAGCGGCGCGCCCAAACGGCGCGGGTGGCCCGGGTCCCGCACGTCCCACAGCCGGACGGTGCCGTCGTCCGAAGCGCTGGCGAGGGTCTTCCCGTCGGGGCTGAAGAGGGCGGTGCTCACCCAACTGGTGTGTCCGGTAAGGGGTTTGCCCAAGGGCTCCGGGTGCGTCGGATCGGCCACGTCCCACAGCCGGACGGTCCGGTCGTAGCCGGCGGTGGCGAGCACCTTCCCGTCCGGGCTGAACGAGGTGAGGTAGACGGCGCCGGTGTGGCCGAGCAGCGGTGAGGCCAGGGGCGCGTTCACGATCGAGATCAGCCGGTTCGTCGTGGTCTCGTCGTCCGGCCGCAGCCGGTGCGCCACCAGGTCGAGGCGTGCGGCCAGCGAGGGATCCGAGTCCTGGACCCGCTCGGCCTCCGCGACCACCTGCTGGAACACGGCGTCGTTGCGCTGCTGCCACGCGATCACCGCCGCGGTGACCGCCAGCATCGCCAGGACGACCAGGGCCGACACCGCGCCACGACTGAGCAGGACGGTGCGCCGGCGCAGCCCGGCCGAAGCCTTCAGGAAGTCGGCCGCGCCCCGCGTCGGATACGTGTCGCCGGCCGACGCCGCCCACGCGCGGGCCTGCTCGAGCCGGGACCCCCGGTAGAGCAGCGCCGTATCGCGGCCCGACTCCTCCCACGCCCTGCCGTCCTCTTCGAGGCGCTGGCGCAGCAGATGGTCGTTCTTCCCGTCGTCGATCCAGCCGCGCAGCCGCGGCCAGGCGTGCAGCAGCGCCTCGTGCGTGATCTCGACGGTCTCCGCGTCGAGCGTCACCAGCCGGGCGCGGACCAGGGCTTCGAGTGACTCCTCCGTCTTGGCGGGATCCGTCGACTCGTCCGCCAACTGGCGCCGCGTGCCCCGCCGCCGCGTGGCCTGCGTGTCCTCGCCCAGCCGCACCAGCCTGAGGAGCAGCAGTCTCGCGGCCGTACGGGCCGCCGGGTCGAGAGCGGACCAGGCCCGCTCGGCGGTCGCCGCCACCGCGCCCTGGATCCCGCCTGCCGCGCGGTACCCGGCCAGGGTCAGCCTGCCCGACTTGCGCCGCTGCCAGGTGGCCAGCATCGCGTGGGAGAGGAGCGGCAGCGCACCCGCGTCCTGCGCCCCGCGCGGCCCGTCGGTACTCACTTCCCGGACGATGAGCTCCGCGAGCCCGGGCTCGAGTTCGAGCCCCACCGCCTTGGCCGGGCCGGTCACCGCTTTGCGCAGGTCGGTGTTGGTCAGGGGCCCGAGCACCATGTGCCGGTGCTGCAACGCGTGGGCCAGCTCGGGATACCCGAGGCACTCCTCGTAGAAATCGGCGCGGATGCCGAGGACCACGAGCGCGGGAGGCCGTTCGTCGCCGCTCGTGGGGGTGGCGGCGGTGTGGAGCAGCTCGATGAAGGCGCGCCGGGCGGCCTTGTCCGGGCAGAGGGTGAATATCTCCTCGAACTGATCCACGATGATGACCGGCCGGGGCGCGGAGGCGGTCGTGGAAGGGGGCGGGGGAGGGGGCGGGGAGCTGGTCGCGGAGTGGGCCGCGACAGCTCCCGGGCTCGCGACAGCGTCCCGGATCGCGTCGGCATGCCGGTACGGATCGCTGCCCGGTACGAGCTGCAGCACGTGACCGCGCCCGTCGCCCAGCTCGCCGTTCTGCACCGCGGGCGCCAGACCGGCGTTCAGCAGGGACGATTTCCCCGCCCCCGACGCGCCTACGAGCATGACCAGGCCGCCCGTCCGCTCCGCGGCGAGGAGCAGCTCGATGAGGTTCTCCGTGCTCCGCTCCCGCCCGAAGAACCAGTGGGCGTCCTGCTGCCGGTACGAAGCCAGCCCCCGGTACGGGCAGACCCCCGGGGCGGCCGGCGCCTCCGCCAGGAGCTGCCCCTCGCCCGTGCCGGGGGTCGCGCCGGGATCGTCGCCAGGACCGGCCACCGCGCTCTCCCACAGGCGCTGCCAGTGGCTCATGTCGTAGAGGCCGGCGGAGACCGGCACGGGCCGCTCACGTCGTGCCTCGGGTATCAGGACATGCAGAACGGCGGCCAGGGCGGTGAACTGGGCCGGCACGTTCCTGGCCCGGCGCCAGTCGCTGATCCGCTGCGCGGACACCCGTACGGGACGGCCCCGCTCGTCGATCCGCTGAAGCCGGACGACCGCTTCGGACACGCGCTTGAGGGGCGGGTTACCGGCTTCCCTGTAGAGCAGAGAGAGCCGTTCCGCGAAGGCCGTGCGCGCCCCCGAGAAGGAACCCGACACCTCCTCCACCCCTTACATCCGCCGAGCATCCGCGAATCCGCCTCTCCGGCGCATCCGGACCGGAAAACTCACCTTATAGGTCTGACCTGCACTTATGTTGTCCGGACGGGGAGGCGTACTCCTCAGTCGGCACCGTGAATGGCAGGATCACGCCCAGTAGAGAACCCAGCACGCCGGGCCACCCGAGCATCATCTGCCCACCGCTCGGAGGGATCATTCCCGGCCTGGGATATTGCTTGCCGCGTGCCGCTCCGCCGATGCGGCGCGCGGCGGCGCAGTCCGCGTCGTTCGGTGCCGGTCCGCACGAGGGGAGGGACCGGCTCCGATACGACGTGACGCAGCGGCTACAGGTGCAGCATGGACATGATTTCCGTGCTCCGTACCCCGGTCGCCACGCTCGGCACCTTCTCGCCGGGCACGATCCACCCCGCGTCCTCGGCCGCCGCGACCGCGGCCTTCTCCGCCGTGTCGGCGTCCGCGTTGAGACCTTCGTCGCGGCCCATGTGCTCTGCGCCCGCTGCCGCGGCGGCGGCCTGCGAGGCTTTGAGGGCGGCCTGCACGGCGCGAGCGGAGCGCTCTGTGCCTGCTGCGGTTTCTGCGGTTGCTGCGTTTTCTGTGTTTTCTCCGCGTGCCCTGCCGGCATCGACACGTTGTCCCATCTGGGAAGCCTGCGCCGCGGCTGCCGCCGCGTTCCGGGCGCAGCGCGAATCCGCGGCCGGGTCGGGGGCGCCCTCCGCCAGCACGGCGAGCGCCTGAGCCGCCGTACGGGCGGCGTGAGCGGCTTTCCAGACGGCGTCGGCGTGGCCGTCGGAGCGTTCGCCGGAAGCGCTTCTCTGATCCTCGGCTTCCTCGGCTTCCTCGGCTTCCTCAGCTTCCTCGACATAGCGGCTGAGGGCGGCCGCGCGGGCCGCGGCGCTTTCGGCCCTGGCCGCGTGCCCCTTGCGCAGAGCCGCTTCCGCTTCCGCCACCGTCTGCGGCTTCTCATCTCCGTGACTGTCCACGTTCACCGCAATCTCCTTGTCTCACTGGCCTCACTGCTGAAAGAGGCCTGGTCTCACCGCTGAAAGAGGCCGAGGGCGTCGTCCAGTGACCAGGTCTGCCACCCCATCCCGAGCAGCGCGACGAGCGCGATCAGGCTCATCATCAGGTTCTGTCCCTGCTCGCTGACGTCATGGATCATCAGCACCAGATAGATCAGGCTCAGGGCGAGACCGCAGACCAGGGCGACCGGCGTCAGGAAGCCGGCGACGAGGCCGAGGCCGAGCGCCAGCTCCGCGTACGCGACGACGTGGGCCATCACCCGGGGCCGTGGCTCGACCACCACGGCGAAGCCCGACCGGACGAAGGACCACCGGTGCTTGTCGGCGATGCCGGCGGCCCATTCGATGCCGCCGCCGCGGAACCAGGTCTTCTTGTCCTTGTGGCGCCAGCTCTCCAGCCACCACAGGCCGAGGCCGATCCGGAGCACGGCGAACCACTCGGCACCGCTGAGCCACCACGTCTGCATTCCGGTCCTCCCGCGAATTCCTGACGATGCGTCAGTTCAGCGGAACACGGCCGATCCCGCAAGAGGCGCGGCGCGGGCGGACCCTTGTCGTCGGTGAGGCTGGGCCATACGCTAAATCTGATGGGTCGTCAGATCCTGGTCGCGAAACGGGCAAGCAGTAGGGGGCAAGACGTGATCAGCAGTGAGAACGGTGAGCACGGCGGGAACGGCACCGAGGAACGGGAACTCCCCCGGGTCATCAGCGTGGACGACCACGTGATCGAGCCCGCGCACCTCTTCGAGACGTGGCTCCCGGCCAAGTACCGCGAGCTGGGTCCGCAGCCCTTCACCGCGGGGATCGGCGAACTGGCGTATGTCGGCGGGAAGTACAAGTTCACGACGGATCTGGAGGGCCAGATCACCGACTGGTGGAGGTACGAGGGGGAGATCTTCCCGTACAAGCGCATCATCGCGGCCGTCGGGTTCTCGCGGGACGAGATGACGCTCGACGGCATCACGCGCGAGCAGATGCGGCGCGGCTGCTGGGACCCGAAGGCCCGCCTGGCGGACATGGACATCAACCACGTCGAGGCCTCGCTGTGCTTCCCGACCTTCCCGCGCTTTTGCGGCCAGACCTTCGCGGAGGCCAAGGACAAGGAAGTCGGGCTCGCCTGCGTGCGCGCGTACAACGACTGGATGGTCGAGGAATGGTGCGGTGACAGCGGGGGCCGGCTGATTCCGCTGTGCCTGATACCTCTCTGGGACATCGACCTGGCCGTCGCCGAGATCAAGCGGAACGCGGCACGCGGCGTGCGTGCCGTGACCTTCTCCGAGATCCCGACCTACCTCGGCCTGCCGTCGATCCACTCCGGGTACTGGGACCCGTTCTTCGCGGCCTGCCAGGAGACGGGCACCGTCGTGAACATGCACATCGGGTCCAGCTCACAGATGCCCGCCGCGTCACCGGACGCCCCGCCCGCGGTCCAGGCCTCGCTGAGCTTCAACAACGCCATGGCCTCGATGATGGACTTCCTGTTCAGCGGCGTGCTCGTGAAGTTCCCGAAGCTCAAACTCGCGTACAGCGAGGGGCAGATGGGCTGGATCCCGTACGCCCTCGAACGCGCCGACGACGTGTGGGAGGAGCACCGGGCCTGGGGCGGGGTGAAGGACCTCATCCCCGAGCCGCCGTCCACGTACTACTACCGGCAGATCTTCTGCTGCTTCTTCCGCGACAAGCACGGAGTCGAGGCGATCGAGACGGTCGGCGTGGACAACGCGACCTTCGAGACCGACTATCCGCACGTCGACTCGACCTGGCCGCACACGAAGCAGGTCGCGCAGGACCACGTCGGGCACCTCCCGGAGGAGGTGGCGTACAAGCTGCTCCGGGGCAACGCGATCCGCATGCTGGACCTGCCCTTCGACCGGGACCGGGACCGGGCGCGGGCCTGAGCGGTCGGGTGCGCCAGAAGCTACCGTGACCGGGCCCCGAAGAAGGCGATGGGGCCCACGGAAGGCGACTGGATGACCACCCCCGTACCCGATGTATCCGATGTATCCGACGTAATGAGCACCCCCACGGGCACCCCCAAGGGCACCCCCTCGGGCACCCCCATGAGCAATCTCATGACCACTCTCGGCAGGCGCTACGTCCGCTACGCGCCCGGCAGGGTGGGCAAGGGCCGGCTCGCTGCCGGGTACCTCAACCCCCGGCTGCGGGACGCCCCGAGGCAACGGGTCGCGGAGTCCCGCCAGGGCGCCCGGTTCGCCCTGGACACCCAGGACCTGATCCAGCGCTACCTCTACCTGTTCGGCGTCTGGGAACCCCACATGACGCGGTGGCTGGAGACCCGGCTGCGCCCCGGCGACGTCCTGGTGGACGTCGGCGCCAACATCGGTGTGTTCTCCGTGCTCGGCTCGCGCCTCGTCGGCAGCACGGGCCGGGTGGTGGCCGTCGAGGCCTCGCCCACCTTCCACCGCCGACTGGTGCGGCATGCCGAGCTCAACCACTGCGACAACATCCGCGCGGTCAACACCGCCGTGTCGGACGCGCGTCGGACGCTGACCTTCGTCCTCGCCAGCTCGCGCAACATGGGTGCCAACTCGATAGTCCCGTACGACGGTCCCGCGGAGTCGACGTTCGAGACCGAGGCGGTGCCGCTCGCGGACGTTCTGAAGCCGGAAGAGGTGTCCGGAGCCCGGGTGATCAAGATCGACGTGGAAGGTGCGGAGGGGAGTGTCGTGCGCGGTCTGGCTCCGTTGCTCGGCGACCTCCGGCCGGACGCCGAGATCGCCGTGGAGGTCACGCCGGAACGCATGGAGCAACTCGGCGACTCGGCGGACGAGTTGCTGGAGACGATGCGCACGCACGGCTTCCACACGTACCGGCTCCCCACCGACTACTCGGCCGCCGGCTACCCGCGGGCGATCCGGCACCCCGCGGCCCCGGTCCGCTGGCGGGGGCCGATCACGGGGGAGACCGAGCTGATCTTCTCGCGGGTCGATGCCGAGGTGTTGTTGTGACGTGACCGTGTGCGGGGGCCGTGTACGAGGCCTCGGGCGGACGGCACGAGCCGGGTCAGCTTGATCAGCCGGATCAGCCGGATCAGCCGGATCCCGGTCAGTCGGAGCCGGCCGCGCGGGAGTCCGGTCAGCGGGAGCCGGCCGAGCGGGGGCCCGGTCAGTCGGAGCCGGCCGCCCGGTAGCGCCACTGGAAGGAGCCGAGCGCCCGGGCCCGCGCTTCCACGACGGCCATACGGGCGTCGCGCTCGGCGGCGTCCACATGATCCGCCTGGCCGGTGACCTGCCCCTCCCACTTGCGGTAGAGAAGCCCGACCTCGGAGGAGAACCAGCCCCGGGCAACGGAGTTGAGGGCCAGCAGAAGCCCCGTGTCCTCGGACGCCGGAAGAGCCATCCAGCCGCCGAGCGCGAGCAGCAGATCCCGCCGGACGCAGAGCGTCGCCGGGTGCACCTGGGCCCGATAGTCGTGCGCGGCCCAGTAGTTGAGTACCTCCTGCTGCTCGATGGGTCCGTGCCCGGGATCACCGGGGAAACCCACGGTCGAGCCGTCCGGCAGGAGGTCGAGGGCGCGCGACGTCGCCCATCCGATGCCCGGGTCGGCTTCGAGCGCGGCGACGTCCCGGGCGAGCGCGCCGGACGGGAGCTGGTCGTCGGCGTCCAGGATCTTCACGTACTCCCCGTCCGCGTGCGCGAGCGCCAGGGTGCGCGCGACGCCCGGCCCGCCGGGGCGCCCCTGCCGGAACGAGACCCGCTCGTCGTCGGGAACGTACGGCGCGACCTGATCGGTCCTGCCGTCCTCCTGGATCAGCCAGCGCCACTCCCACCCCTCGGGCAACTCCTGGGCGACGATGGACGTGTACGCGTCCGCCAGGAAGCGAGCGGACGGTGCGTGAACGGCCGTGACGATGACGATGCGCCGACTCACGGCCCACCACCTTTCCGAACCTTTCCGAGTGAGTAGCGCCGGTCAGCGTACGGCTCCTACCGGGGGTCCTGATCGTTCGGGGCGAGGTCGTAGCGTGGACGCATGACCGGTATGAGGCAGATCGAAAGCGACGAGGCCCGCAGGATCGTGGAATCGGGCACGGTCCGCCCCCTCGGAGAACTCCTGCGCATCGCCGAAGCCCGCCACGAGGGCGGCAGGGGCGGCCTGGGCCTCGAGTACGGCCGGGCCGAGGACGCCCCGGACCGCTACCTCTTCGCGACGGAGGTCGAGGACGCGGACGGCATGGTGTGGTCCATGCTCCTGGACGCACACACCGGCGAAATCATCGAGGACCGGCCACCCCAGACGCAGGAGAACGACGACGACGCCCCGCCCGCGGAACCGGAGGCGTCGGAGCACTGATCACCACCGGCGGCACGCGGGAGCGGGGCCGTCGCGGTGCGACCGGCGGAACGTGAAGCCCACCGGTCAGTCGAACCAGACGACGAGCCGAACGTTCTCCGGGCCGTGCAGTTCACCCAGCGTCCGCATCACCTCCCAGACGGGCCCCCAGAGGGTGGAATCTCCCGCGACCGCGCGACGGCTGCGTGCGCCGGAACGGTCGGTCCCGTCCCAGTCGGCAGCGGCCAGTTCGGCCCCGGTGATCCAGGTGGTGCCGTGAACGCAGTCGGGGCCGCCGTAGGCAGTGAAGGCAGCGCGTACTCCGTCGGATGTGTCCTTCGGCAGGCCGCGGTCCGGGGCCAACGGCTGAAACCCGAAGGAGTTGCGTACCCCGAAGAGGCAGGCGAGTGCGTCGTAGGCGTTACCGGTGTTGAGCAAAAACAGGTCGATGGCGGCGGTCCAGATGGTGTCCTCGTCGTCCTCGCCCCAGACCTTGGCCCACGGCCTGCACTCGATCATGCCGCTCACGTCGGTGGACATGCTCGGATTCTGATGGGCAGGGGTGGTTCCTGTCGTCTGTTTTTCACAGGCTTGGACCACACTGCGGTTCGTTCAATGCGCTGAAGGACCGCACCCGTTGTGTGAGCCCTGACAGCACGAGGACGAGATCCTCTTCTGTCTGGAGAAGGCGGTGCTCAGGGTCACCCAGGCGCTTGTCTCGCTGCGGCCGTCGACCGGAGATGTGCCGAGAGTGAGGTGGCTCGGGGGACGAATGCCTTCGTCGGCGGAGGAAGCCCCCGCAAAGGTCAGGCATTCCGCCACTGCTCAGTGCTGCAGCCAACTTCGTAGTGCCACCACCCTTCCTCTTCCCCTTGAGCCAGGAGCGCCTTGATCCCGGCGAAGTCCGCACCGGCCGGCGCGGTGAAGGCCACCAGGGGGAAGTCCTCGCTGAACACCTCGCCGCCGAGCCCGAACGCCGAAAGGCGCTGGTGCACCGCCTGTGGGCTGCGTCCCAAGGGGCCGGTGGGAATGGGTACGACGCGAATCGTGCAGTTGCCGGCGGTGCTGACGCGTCCAACGGCCCAGTGGAGGCCGTCGTCGTCGGTCTGATAGCGAACCACGTCACCTTCAGCGACCCCGTCCTGAAGGAAGGGGATGTTCTGCACGATGGCCGTGTCGGCGCCGAGCGTCGTTGCCCACAGCCCTTCTCTGTCCTGCGGGAACCACCCATCGCGAGGGACGAACCGGAACCAGACCTTGATCTTCTCGACCGTGCTCTCCATGACGGGCATCATGCGCCGCCTGGAATCGGCACTTCCCGCTGGGGCTGAAACCGCTCTCAACCGGCGCCGTACTGTGGGCGAGAAGGATCGTTCGGGGTTCGGGGGTCGAGTGCGGGTCGAAGATCATGCCGCTTGGGAGCGGAGCTTCCCGGTGAAGTACCTGCTGGTCCGCGAGGACGAGGACGGCCACGACGAGTTCTGGGGGCGGTGCGCGGGTGTCGAGGGCATGTTCGTGGACAAGGTGCCGCGACCGCGCGAGGTCCTGACCCTGCGGGGCTGCGATCCTGAGGGGGTGTTGCGCACCGCGCTGACGCCGGACGGCCAGTCGACCGCCCTGCTGGGTGACGTATGCGTCGAGGTCCGGGACGAAGAGCAGCCGTTGCAGTGGTGGTCCTTGCTGGACTGCGTCGTGATCGCGCATCGGCCGAACCGTGAAGATCCGGCCCTGGTGGACGTCGTGGTCGGAGCGTGTGTCGAGGAAGGTGACGACTGGTCGTCCACTCAGCAGACGGCACCGCGGTTCAAGCTGTTCGCAAGCCTCCCGGGGCGCCCCCTAGGTCCGGCGGGCCAATGCCGCGCTGTGGACGGGCTGTTCGTGACGCGAGACGTCCCGGCGCCCACACCACTGACGCTGATCGGCTGCGAGCCCGCCGAACCCTTGCTTGCCGTACTGCGCCGGCCCCGCAAGTGGGACCGGGACTGGGTGGGGCTGTGGGCCGTGGACCGCACCGGTCGTGTGATGTACCGCCACGTCGTGTCCCTGCGTATCGAGACGGCCGTGCCCTCGGTGCTGGGCGGCGCCCTCGTCGACATCGAGCTCACCGACGGCGGCGACGACCGCCCGCCGCAGCTGGCCCGACCTGTCTGGGAGACCTGGTGGCGAGGCGTCCCGGCCACCCGCAATCAATGGGCGCCGCTCTCCACCGAGGCCAGGTCCGAGTGGCTCGACCTGACTGCCGTCGGCATCAGCGGGCAGGGCCCGGACCGATCGGGCGGTGTCCATTTCCTCGACGGCACGAACGTCACCGACGCGCCCGGCCTGCACTGCGCCATGGGGGAGGCGCTGGCAGGGCCCGGTGGCTACTACGGCCGGGAATGGAACGCCTTCAAGGACTGTCTGCACGGAGGCTTCGGAGTGACGGCTCCCTTCACCCTGGTCTGGCACGACGCCGACATCGCCCGCCAGGCGCTGGCGCAGGACATCTGGGACGCCGAGAAGGGCCTCACCTACTTCGAGGAGATCGTCGAAACCCTCGAACGCTTCGGCGTCACGGTGGTTCTCCGTTGAGGTTCTCTCCTGAACGGTCTCCGGAGATAGGCCACGGAGTCCTGGTCATTGGTGACGATCTCCAGTCCGCGAATCTGCTGGTGCGAGTCCATGGCCAGCTTGTACTCGCCCAGTTCCTTCTCGTCCTCCGGATTCCGGATGAGGCCCTTTCTGTACACCGAAGGAGCTGATACCTCATGGATCTCGACGACTACCAGACGTCGTTCCTCCTCTATGCGCCCGCCAGGAACCCGCACGGCTGGAACCTCGATCTTCCGTCCTTCGCGGAAACGCTCCAGGCCACTTTTCCGGAGGCTCGCTGTGCTGCGCAGCAGAGCGATGTCTCACCGGGCACCGCCCGCCTGCAGTTCTACGCCGTGACGGACGAGGGCGAGGAATTCGACGGCCTCGCCAACACCGATGGCCGCGACAACGTCCTGCTGATCGACAACACCGCGGCCGAGGCGGCCGTGTTCATCGAGTGGCTGCGCGACTCGGTGCTTGCCGACCCCGATCTGATCCGCTTCAGTTCGGAGCTCGCCGTCGAATCAGGGATCGAGACGGACTGGCGTGTGCCCGCTGTCGGTGACCGCGAGGCCATCATCGACGAGCTGCAGCAGCACATCCGTGTCGTAGCAGGCACGTGACCGGAACCGGCGTGCCGGAATTACTTACCCCAGTGACCTGCGGACCGCACTGACCGGCGACGCCGCACGCGTCTGGCCGAAGGAGTTTGGTGCCGGTCCGAGATCGACGACCTCGTTGGCGCCTTCCTGAGGCGGCTCCGCGAGTACCGCCAGGGGACACCGGGGTGCGTGGCGCGGCCCGCAGGGGAGCCGCATCCCGAGTTCGGCTCCCCAGCGGCTCCCAAATGGGCCTGTGAGCTGAGTTGATGGTCCGCTGACGTCCACGGTTGTTCGCCGTTGTGCGGCGCGGTTGTCACGCAGTCAGACACTCACCGTTCGCCCGTCGGTGAATCGGAGATCTGTCGCGCAAACTCCTCGACGACCTGCGGCACAACGCGTTGGACGTCCTCGGCTTGCAGAGCGACAACGAGGGCCTGATGTACCTCCGCATACGCCCGTCCGCCGTGCGTGGCCCGGGTGCGCTCGACCGCCCGCTCGACCTTGGCGAGGTGCTCCGCAACGATCGGCATGGACTTGTCGTACTCGCTCGGGTCGATGGCCACGTGCCTAGCCGACCAGCGCGGGGAGGCTGAGGTCAAGGTCGGGGCGGTCATAAGCTTGGGAAGCTCGATTGATCTAGGAGGAGTTGGGCGTCTGGCCTGCGGGGGAGCGGCCTGGCGGCGACCGTGAAGGACTGCATGAGCAGGAGCATCCTGCGGGTTTGGACGCGTCCCTCGTCCAGCCGTTCCCAGGCTTCGTTCGCGGCGCCGGTGTCGAGGACCGATGAGATGGTGCGGAGCGCGATCGCTACCCACCTGTCGGCCTGTGGTGCCGAATACGCGTCGAAGGACCCTCGTAGGTGCGGACCCGCCTGATGCTCGCCGGCGGTCTCGGTCCAGCACTCGCACCAGTAGCCGCGACCTCAAGGGCAGGCGGGATGCCAATCCGCCGCAGCCACCGCACATCGCCGTGTGGCGGTCGGTCCGACGTGGAGGGGACCAAGGCGCGGAAGTCCCGTCGCACGCTCGCTCTGCCAGCGCGTTGCGTCGAGGTCCTGTGGGCCCAGTTCGAGGATCAGGGTTGGGAGCGTCTCGCTGCCGGTGACGGCTGGGAGGAGAACGGGCTGGTCTTCTCCTCGGCCGTCGGTAAGCCGCTGGACGCGACCAACGTCCGTCGGGCCTTCCAGGTGGCCCTCAAGGACGCTGAGGGCGTCAACGCGGACGAGTGGACTCCTCGGGAGCTCCGGCACAGCTTCGTGTCTCTGCTCTCCGACAGTGGCGTGCCGCTCGAAGAGATTTCCCGGCTCGTCGGCCACTCCGGGACGGCCGTGACCGAGGAGGTCTACCGGAAGCAGCTCCGGCCCGTGATCCAGACCAGCGTCGTGGTCATGGACGGCATCGTCGCGGGGGATCGGCGGGATCTGAAGCCGTAGTCACGCAGAGAGACACGCGCCCAGAAACAAGCGAGGCGCCTACCGAATCCGGTAGGCGCCTCACCTGCTGTTTTGGCTGTCGGGGTGGCGGGATTTGAACCCACGACCTCTTCGTCCCGAACGAAGCGCGCTGCCAAGCTGCGCTACACCCCGATGTCGTTGCTCCGCTTCCCGCAGTGCTGCAGGTCGTGGCGACATCGATTACTTTAGCGGACCGGCGGCCTGAGACGAAATCCGGTTTTCGGGGCCCCGGATCTCCGGCCTGATGCGGTCGGCCGTGACGAGGAGCAGGGCCAGGGCGTAGAAGGCCAGGCCGAAGAGGACGGCGTTGCCGAGGACGCCCGGGTAGCCGTGGGCGTCGACGTCCAGGAACGGGTACGGGTAGCGGGCCGGCGTGCCCGGGGTCATGATCGCGCCGCGGGCCAGGGCGAAGCCGAAGTAGGCCAGGGGATAGGCGAGCCAGATGCCCGCGTGGCGCAGGCGCAGGGTGCCGGGGCGGGTCAGCAGGAGCCAGTCCAGTACGGCGCCGATCGGGGTGACCGTGTGCAGGAGCTGGTTGGAGAGCTGACGGGCCCCCGTCATTACCTGGTCCGGGTCGTCCGTCATGGAGAAGCCGCTGGAGTTGTTGGCCAGGATGACGTGGTAGACGAGGCCCGTGATGCAGATGAAGAGCAGGACGCCGCCCGTGACCAGTGGGGGCAGAGGGCGGCGGGTGGTCCAGGCGCGCCATGCCGCGAGGGCGAAGACGACCGCGACCAGGATGTTGGACTGGATCGTGAAATAGCTGAGGACGCGCAGCGCGCTGTCACTGATCGACAGGTCGATGACGATGCCGGTCGCCGCCGCCAGCGCGATGAGGGCGCGGAAGGCGGCGGCCACCGGACGGCGGCGCTGCGGAACGACTGCCTCCGCCGGCACCGAATCGGAACTGGCGGCACTGGCAGCAGGGGGCGGCACGAACATCCACCCACCGTAGAGCGAGCAGGGCCTACCTTGCTCGGGGCGCCGGGGTCAGGGTCAGAAGTGACGCCTCCGGGGGGCACGCGAAGCGGACCGGGGTGTAGCGGTTGGTGCCGCAGCCGGCCGAGACGTGGAGGTACGAGGTGTTGCCCTCGGCCTTGTGCGTCGACAGGCCCTTCACGCGGTCGGTGTCCAGGTCACAGTTGGTGACGAGGGCGCCGTAGAACGGGATGCAGAGCTGGCCGCCATGGGTGTGCCCGGCGAGGACCAGCGGGTAGCCGTCCGCGGTGAAGGCGTCGAGCGTGCGCAGGTACGGGGCGTGGACGACGCCGAGGGAGAAGTCGGGGCCGGTCAGCGGGCCGCCCGCCACCTCCGCGTAACGGTCGCGCTTGATGTGCGGGTCGTCCAGGCCCGTCAGGCCGATCTCGGCACCCGCCACCTTCAGCACACCCCGCGTGTTCGTGAGGTTGAGCCAGCCCGCCTCGTCGAACCCGTCGCGCAGGCCCTCCCACGGGTTGTGGATCACGCCGACAGCGGGCGCGTTGCCGTTCAGGCCGTGCTTGCCGCGGGTCCTGTTCACCAAGTACCGGGCAGGGTTGAGGAACTTGGGCCCGTAGTAGTCGTTCGAGCCGAAGACGTACGCGCCCGGGAACTCCATCAGCGGGCCGAGCGCGTCGAGGACCTCCGGGACGCCCTCGGGGTCCGAGAGGTTGTCGCCCGTGTTGATGACGAAGTCGGGACGCAGACCCGCCAGCGAGCGCAGCCAGCGCTGCTTCTTGCGCTGCCCGCCGACCATGTGGATGTCCGAGACCTGGAGGACGCGGAGCGGTCGCATGCCCTGCGGCAGGACCGGGACCGTCACCCGTCGCAGACGGAAGGAGCGGGCCTCGAAGCCGGCCGAGTAGGCCACTCCGGCGGCGCCCACCGCCGCGATGCCGGCCGTCACCTTCAGAGAGATCTTCGCGGAGGTCTTCAGGGAAGTCTTCAAGGGCGTTCCGTATTGCGCGCGCATGAGGCCCATCGTGTCAGACCTGCCGAGCCCCGGAAATCGGCGGGCGCCGCTCCCCTCGTACCTGCGACAATCGTGGCATGACCACCCTCAAGTCGAAGCTGCACGACGACCTCAACGCCGCGATCAAAGAGCGCGATGAGCTGCGCTCCTCGACGCTCCGGCTGACCCTCTCCGCGATCACGAACCAGGAGGTCGCGGGCAAGGAGAAGCGGGAGCTCTCCGACGACGAGGTGCAGAAGGTGATCGCCAAGGAGGCGAAGAAGCGCCGCGAGGCCGCCGAGGCGTTCGAGAAGGGCGGCCGCGCCGAGTCCGCGGCCCGCGAGCTGGCGGAGGGCGAGCTCCTCGCCGTGTACCTGCCGCAGCCGCTCAGCGACGCGGAGTTGGAGCAGATCGTCGGCCAGGCCGTCGAGGAGGCCAAGGCGGCCGGCGCCGAGGGGCCGCGCGCCATGGGTCAGGTCATGAAGATCGCGAACCCGAAGATCGCGGGCCGCGCCGAGGGCGGCCGCGTCGCCGCGACGGTGAAGCGCCTGCTGGCCGGCTGACCGCACCGAGCCGCGGAGCACCGCCAGGCATAGGTATAGGCATAGGCATAGGCATACAGAAGGGGCGCCCCGTCCGGGGCGCCCCTTCTACGTAACTTCACGTCGCGAGTACGAGTACGAGTACGAGGAGGCGGAGGTGGTGGCGGAGGCTCAGCGGCCCCAGCCACCCCCGTTCCCGTTCCCGTTCCCACCGTTCCCGTTCCCGCCGATCAGGCCCGGCGGGATGGAGATGCCGGGGAGCGGGTCACCGTTGCCGCCGTCGCCCCCGCCGTTACCGCCGCCGCTGTTACCGCCGCCGTTGCCACCGGGCTTGGCGTCGTCGTGGCCCTTGTCCCTGCCCTTGCCCTTGTCCGCGTCGGGGATGTCCACGAGGTTGAAGCTCGGCGAGGGCTTGCCGGACAGGGCGCCGACCATGGCGGCCTTCCAGATCGGACCGGGAGTGTCGGCGCCGAAGACCTGGTCGTGGTACCTGCCGCCGATGGTGATGTTCTCCATGGGGACGTCCTGGCGCGGGCTGCCGACCCACACGGCGCCGGACAGGTTCGGCGTGTAGCCGACGAACCAGGCGTTCTTACGGGCGTCGGTGGTACCGGTCTTACCGGCGTTGGCCCGGTCCTGGAGGCCGGCCTGCTTACCCGTACCGGAGTCGGTCACCCCGCTGAGCAGAGTGTTGATCTTGTCCGCGGTCTGCGTCGACATGGCGCGCGAGCACTTCGTCTTCGGCACGGCGAGCGCCTTGCCGTTGGGCCCGGTGATCGAGTCGATGGCGACGGGCGTGCAGTACTTGCCCTCGTTGGCGAACGCGGCGTAGGCGGAGGCGATCGTGAGCGGCGAAAGACCCGTCGAACCGAGGGTCATCGACGAGGGCACCTCGTCGACCTTCGTGCCGTTGCCCTGCACCACGCCGAGCTTGTCGGTCATCTTGACGACCGGGCACATGCCGATGTCGCCGAGCATCTGCACGAAGTACGTGTTGACGGACTTCTCCATCGCCTCCTTGAGGCGATAGGGGCCCGACTCGGACTCGTTCTCGTTCTCCACCTTGTAGCCACGGTCGTTGACCCACGGTTTGCCGCTGCACGACTGCACCTTGCTCGGGTACGGCATGTCGTACGGCGCCGGGTACTCCTGCGTGATCGGCGTGCCCTTCTCCAGGGCCGCCGCCGCCAGGAACGGCTTGAACGTAGAACCCGTAGGGAAGCCGTAGTTGGAGCCGCCGTACTTGGCGTCGACCGAGTAGTTGTACTCCGTCTCGTTCTTGCTGTTGTCGGAGCCGTACGGCTTCGACTGGCCCATGCCGAGGATCTTGCCGGTGCCCGGCTCGACGAGCGAGACCGCCGTGGCGACCTTGTCCGTCTTGTAGACGTTGTCCTGGATGGAGGCCTGGACCGAGTCCTGCGACTGCGGGTCGAGCGTGGTCTTGACCGTCAGCCCGCCGCGGTTCCAGACCTTGGCGCGGTCCTCCTTCGTCTTGCCGAAGACCGGATCACTGAGGAAGACCCGGCGGACGTAGTCGCAGAAGAACGACGCGCCCTTGACCGCTGTGATGCAGCCGTTCTGCGGACTGCTGACCTTCAGGCCGAGCGGCGTCTGCTTCGCCGCGTCGGCCTCGGCCTTCGTGATGTCGTGCACCTCGGCCATGCGCGTCAGCACCACGTTGCGCCGCTTCTTCGCCTCGGCCTCGTCGTTGACGGGGTCGTAGCGGCTCGGCGACTGCACGATGCCGGCGAGCAGCGCCGACTCCTGCACGTTCAGGTCCTTGGCGTGCTTGGAGAAGTAGCGCTGGGCTGCCGCCTCGACACCGTAGGCCTGCTGCCCGAAGTACGTGATGTTCAGGTAGTTGGCGAGGATCTTCTTCTTGCCCAGCTCGTCCTCGACCTGGATCGCGTACTTGAGCTCGCGGACCTTGCGGCCGATCGTCTGCTGGGTGGCCTGCGCGACCTTCGTCGGGTCGTCGCCCGCCTCCTCGATGAAGACGTTCTTCACGTACTGCTGCGTGAGGGTCGACGCGCCCTGGGAGACGCCGCCGTCCCGCGCGTTGGCGTTGATGGCGCGCAGGATGCCCTTCGCGTCGACGGCCCCGTGCTCGTAGAAGCGCGAGTCCTCGATCGCGACGAGCGCCTTCTGCATGTACGGGGAGATGTCGTCCAGCGGGACCACCGTGCGGTCGCGGGAGTAGACGGTTGCGATCTTGCCGCCCTGGTTGTCCAGGATCGTGGTGCGCTGACTCAGCGGCGGCGTCTTCAAGGTGGCGGGGATCTCGTCGAAGCCCTCGACGGAACCCTTGGCCGCGAGGCCGAGCGCGCCCGCGGCGGGCAGCGCGATTCCGGCGAGGACGGCCCCTGCGAGCACGCTGACACCGAGGAACTTTGCGGCCTGTTGGGCCGGCGACAATCCGCCGCCGCTACCGGCCGAGCGCTTCTTTCCCATGCAGGGCAGCCTACGTTCTGATTCTCCGGACAGGCGTATATGCCTTGGCCTAAGCTGCACCCAACTGTCACAGCAGTGCGGTCTCGTATCAAGACGTGGGACGGCCCCGAACCGTTCCCGGCATTTTTTCCGCGCCCCTTGTAGTCATTCCCGAACCCTCCGGCGGGCCCCCCGCACCGGGCTTCCAGGGTGGTCGAAAAAGAACCCTGTGTCATCGCATGTCCCTTGTGGCGCGAGGGAACTGTCCTGGTTTGCCGGGGTTATTACGCATGTCCCCCGGTCACTCCGTCGGGTGATCTGACGCTCACGCATAGTCCGTTCGGGCCATTCAAGATTGGGCCCGAAGGGGGTGTTGCGGTGTGCCCACCTTCCGTAACGTCCTCAACTGGCGGCGGTGAATATGCCGCTGCCGCCGTGGGGGAGCCTCGATTCGGGAGAGGACGGCGCCGGTATGGGCTGGGTAGTCGACTGGAGTGCGCAGGCGGCCTGCCGCACTACGGATCCGGATGAACTGTTCGTTCAAGGAGCAGCGCAGAACCGGGCCAAGGCGGTGTGCACGGGATGCCCCGTGCGGACCGAGTGCCTGGCGGACGCGTTGGACAATCACGTCGAGTTCGGCGTGTGGGGCGGCATGACGGAGCGGGAGCGCCGCGCACTGTTGCGCAGGCGTCCCACCGTCACCTCATGGCGCCGACTTCTTGAGACGGCACGGACGGAGTACGAGCGTGGCGCGGGCCTGTTGCCCGCGGAGCTCGAGGACGACGAGACGTACGAGAGGTACGCGGCCGTCGGCTAGAGCCGGACGGCGCGCGTCACTCACTGATTCACGTACGGCTCATGAAGCTCCGGCCGGAGTGCCACCGGCCGCGAGCCGTTCTCCGATGTCCCTGAGACCTGCCAGGTCGTGTACGTCACCGGGCAGCGCCGCGACCTCGGTCACGGCGACTTCGGGATGCAGCGCGGTGAAGCGGTCACGCGTGCGCTGTTCGCGTGCGACCACATGCATGCGCTCCGCGTGCAGGCGGAGCAGCCCTGCGGTCAGCTGCTGTGCGCTGGGTGGTTCGGACGGTGTCTCCGCTGCGGCGGGGGAGCCGGGCGCGGGATCTGTCACGGCGTCTGTCACGGCGTCTGGCACGGCATTGGTCGTGGGATCTGTCGCGGAGTCTGTCGCGGCATTTGGCACGGGGGCTGTCGTGGAGTCTGTCGTGGGAGGGGTACGAACCTCTTCCTTCCCGTCCGGCTGATCCACAATGCGGTGCTCGTCAAGATTTTCCGCGGCGGCCAGGGCGCGCTCGGCGGAGAGCTGGGCGGCGGCACTGCCGTGCACCCGGTTCAGCACGAGGCCGGCGAGCGGCATCCGTTCCGCGGCCAGGCGCTCCACGAAGTACGCGGCCTCCCGCAGCGCGTCCCGCTCGGGCGCGGCCACCACGAGGAACGCGGTGCCGGGCGCCTGCAGCAGCTTGTACGTGGCGTCGGCGCGGGTGCGGAAACCGCCGAACATGGTGTCCATCGCGGCCACGAACGTCTGCACGTCGCGCAGGAGTTGACCACCGAGTACCTTGCCGAGAGCGCCGGTCATCATCGACATCCCGACGTTCAGGAACTTCATGCCCGCGCGCCCGCCGACCTTCGCCGGCGCCATCAGGATCCGGATCAGCTTTCCGTCGAGGAACGAGCCGAGCCGCTTGGGCGCGTCCAGGAAATCGAGCGCGGAGCGCGACGGCGGGGTGTCCACGACGATCAGGTCCCACTCGTCGCGGGAGCGCAGCTGCCCCAGCTTCTCCATCGCCATGTACTCCTGCGTGCCCGCGAAGCCCGCCGAGAGCGACTGGTAGAAGGGGTTGGAGAGGATCGCCCCGGCCCGCTCCTTGTCCGCGTGCGCCTCGACGATCTCGTCGAAGGTGCGCTTCATGTCGAGCATCATCGCGTGCAGTTCGCCGCCCGCCGCCTCGCCGGTGGCGTCGATGTCCTTCACCCTGCGCGGCGTGTTGTCGAGCGAGTCGATGCCCATGGACTGGGCGAGGCGGCGGGCCGGGTCGATGGTCAGGACGACGACCTTGCGGCCGCGCTCGGCGGCGCGCAGCCCGAGGGCCGCGGCGGTCGTCGTCTTGCCGACGCCGCCACTGCCGCAGCACACCACGATGCGGGTGCCCGGGTCGTCGAGCAGCGGGTCGATGTCGAGCGTGCCCTCAGGATCCAGCGTCATCGAAGCGGCCCCCTAAATCCCTTGCTGTCGCAGTTCGTCGGCGAGCGCGTACAAGCCCGCGAGGTCCAATCCCTCAGTCAGCAGCGGCAGTTCGTGCAGCGGCAGCCCGGCCTCGGTGAGCAGCCCGCGCTGGGCGCCCTCCAGGGCGTACCGCTCCGCGTACTCCCCGGCCTGGTCGAGCAGCGGCCCGACGAGCTTCTTCGCGCCGCCGAGCCCGGCCGCCGCCAGAGCCTCGGTGACCGCGGGGCGCACCGAGGCGTCGCGGCTCAGCTCCAGCGCGGGTTCCCCGAGGAGCGCGGGCCGCACCATGTTCACCATGATCCGTCCCACCGGGAGGTTCGCGGCGTGCAGTTGGCCGACCCCGTCGAGGGTCTCCTGCACCGGCATCTCCTCCAGCAGGGTCACCAGGTGAACCGCGGTCTCGCGGGACTTGAGGACCCGCATGACCGCCTGTGCCTGGTTGTGTATCGGGCCGATCTTGGCGAGCCCGGCGACCTCGTCGTTCACGTTGAGGAAGCGCGTGATGCGGCCCGTCGGGGGCGCGTCCATCACGACGTGGTCGTACGCGTAGACGCCCTGCTTGTCCTTACGGCGTACCGCTTCGCACGCTTTGCCCGTCAGGAGTACGTCCCTGAGGCCCGGCGCGATGGTGGTCGCGAAGTCGATCGCGCCCAACTTCTTCAGGGCGCGGCCCGCGCCGCCCAGCTTGTAGAACATCTGGAGGTAGTCGAGCAGCGCCAGCTCGGGGTCGATGGCGAGCGCGTACACCTCCCCGCCGCCCGGGGCGACGGCGATCTTGCGCTCCTCGTAGGGGAGCACTTCCGTTTCGAAGAGCTGTGCGATGCCTTGCCTGCCCTCCACCTCCACAAGGAGAGTGCGCTTGCCCTCGGTCGCGAGGGCGAGCGCGAGTGCGGCGGCGACCGTGGTCTTTCCGGTACCGCCCTTGCCGCTGACGACCTGGAGCCTGCTCACGTATTCGAGCCTAACCAGTGAGCGGCCCGATCACGCAGGAGCCCGGGGATCGATGCTCATGGATCCGGCCGACGACCGGTGCGGGACCGGCGGACGACCGGCGTGGAGCCGGCGGACGACCGGCGTGGAGCCGGCGGACGACCGGCGTGGAGCCGGCGGACGACCGGCCGATGGTGTTCACCGACCGGGCGGACCACGGTGCTCGTCGATCAGGCGGATACAGGGCGGATACAGTCGGCGTCATGGCTAAGAAGTGGGAATACGCGACCGTGCCGCTCCTCGTGCACGCGACGAAGCAGATCCTCGACACCTGGGGCGAGGACGGCTGGGAGCTGGTGCAGGTCGTACCGGGGCCGAACAACCCCGAGCAGCTGGTGGCGTACCTGAAGCGGGAGAAGGCTGCGTGAGCGCCGTCGAGGACAAGCTGGCGGAGCTGGGCCTGACCCTGCCGCCCGTCGTCCCGCCGGTCGCGGCCTACCAGCCGGCCGTGCAGTCCGGTGTGTACGTGTACACGGCCGGGCAGCTGCCCATGGTCGACGGCAAGCTGCCGCTGACCGGCAAGGTCGGCGACGAGGTCACCGCCGAGCAGGCCAAGGAGCTGGCCCGCACCTGCGCGCTGAACGCGCTGGCCGCGGTCAAGTCGGTCGCCGGTGACCTGGACCGGATCGCGCGCGTGGTCAAGGTCGTCGGGTTCGTCGCCTCCGCCACCGATTTCACCGGGCAGCCCGGTGTCATCAACGGCGCGAGCGAGCTGCTCGGCGAGGTGCTCGGCGACAAGGGCGTGCACGCCCGCAGCGCCGTCGGTGTCGCGGTGCTGCCGCTGGACGCGCCGGTCGAGGTCGAGTTCCAGGTGGAGCTCACCGAGGCGTAGGCGCCACCAAGCGCCTCAGCCCGTACGGCCGTACGGCCGTACGGGCTGAGGGCTGTTGCGGCTGTTGAAGCTGTGTTTCCGGTGGTGGCCGGTGACGGGCGGGCTCTCGAACATCCGGCCGTCACCGGATAGCCTCCGGCCATGGCAAACGGGCAGTGGTATCCCCCCGAGTGGCCGGACCGCATCCGCGCCCTCGCCGCCGGCACGCTGGTGCCTGCGACGCCCCGGCGCGCCGCGACCGTGATGCTCCTCAGGGACGCCGAGGGCGTCGAGGTGCACATGTTGCGGCGGCGCACGTCCATGGCCTTCGCCGCCGGCGCGTACGCGTATCCCGGTGGCGGCGTCGACCCCCGTGACGACGACCGCCAGGTCCGCTGGGCCGGGCCGTCGCGCGAGGAGTGGGCCGCGCGCCTCGGCGTCCCCGACAAGGACGCGCAGGCGGTCGTCTGCGCCGCGGTGCGCGAGACGTTCGAGGAGGCCGGAGTCCTGCTCGCCGGGCCCACCCCCGACACCGTCGTCGACGACACGACGGGCGCCGACTGGGTCGCCGACCGGGAGGCGCTGATCGACCGGGACCTGTCGTTCGCCGAATTCCTGGACCGCCGGGGCCTCGTGCTCCGCTCCGATCTGCTCGGCGCCTGGGCGCGGTGGATCACCCCGGAGTTCGAGCCGCGCCGCTACGACACCTGGTTCTTCGTGGCCGCGCTCCCCACGGGCCAGCGCACCAGCGACGACTCCTCCGAGGCCGACCGCACCGTGTGGATCCGCCCGGAGCGGGCCGCGGCGGAGTACGACCAGGGCGAACTGTCGATGATGCCGCCGACCATCGCGACGCTGCGGACTCTTGCGGCGTACGACTCGGTGGACGGCGCGCTGGCCGGTTCGGCGGAGCGCGACCTCACTCCCGTACTGGCACAGGCGCGTCTGGAAGAGGGCGAGTTGGTGCTGTCCTGGCCGGGGCACGACGAGTTCACCAAGCACATTCCGACCACCGGCGGTTCCGGGACGGCCGGAACGGCCGAGAAGACCGGGGCCGAGAAGACCGCGGCCGGGAACGGTACGGCTGAGAAGACCGCGGCAGGGAACGGTACGGCTGAGAAGACCGGGGCCGGGAACGGTACGGCCGAGAAGACCGGGGGACCCCGCTGATGACCGAAGCAGCCGCCCTCCCCGGGCAGCCGCGCGGCGGCGTGCTGTCCGGGCCCGCCACCGCCCGCGCAGTCAACGTGCTCGCGCCCAACCCGTCCGCGATGACCCTCGATGGCACCAACACCTGGATCGTCGCCGAGCCCGACAGCGACCTCGCCGTCGTGATTGACCCGGGCCCGCTGGACGACGCCCACCTGACGCAGGTGATCGCCACCGCCGAGCGGGCGGGCAAGCGGATCGCCCTGACGCTGCTCACGCACGGGCACCCCGATCATGCCGAAGGAGCGGCCCGGTTCGCCGAGCTGACCGGCTCGAAGGTCCGGGCACTCGACCCGGCGCTGCGCCTCGGCGACGAAGGGCTCGCGGCCGGGGACGTGGTGCGGACGGGCGGCCTGGAGCTGCGCGTCGTGCCGACCCCGGGACACACCGCGGACTCGCTCTGCTTCCATCTCCCCGCCGACCGGGCCGTGTTGACCGGCGACACGATCCTCGGACGCGGCACCACCGTCGTCGCCCACCCGGACGGCCGCCTCGGCGACTACCTCGACTCGCTGCGCCGCCTGCGGTCCCTGACCGTCGACGACGGGGTGCACACGGTGCTGCCGGGCCACGGCCCCGTCCTCGAGGACGCACAAGGAGCGGTCGAGTTCTACCTCGCGCACCGCGCCAACCGCCTCGCCCAGGTCGAGACGGCGGTCGAGAACGGCTACGTCGCGTCGTCCGACGTCGTGTCACACGTGTACGCCGATGTGGACCGCTCCCTGTGGCCCGCAGCCGAGCTCTCCGTCCTGGCCCAGCTCGACTACCTGCGCGAACACGGCCTGATCTGAGGCCCGTGAAGGCAGGCCCTAGGACTCGTCCCGCGGCCAGGTGACGCCCATGGCGGCGAGGCGCGGCGGGTCGGCGATGATGTCGACGCCGGTGACCCTGCCCTCCCGGAAGGTGAGGGCGAGGACCGCGACGACCTGGCCGCGGGGGACCTGCACGATTCCTATCCCGTCGCCCACGTACGCCGGGAACGCCTGCGGCACCAGCTGCCCGAACATCGCCGCCTGACCGGCCACCTCCAGGGCGCCCCGCACCAGCTTGGACGCCGTGCCGGGGCCCGCGTCGACCCGCAGCAGCACGTCGGGGTCGAGGAGCGCGAGCAGCGCCTCGAAGTCACCGGCGCGGGTGGCGGCGAGCCAGGCGTCGACCACCTCGCGCTGCCGGGCCAGGTCGGTCGCGGGCGGCACGTTGGCGCCCTGGACCCGGCGCCGGGCCCGACTCGCCAGCTGCCGGGTCGCCGCCGGGGTGCGCTCGACGACCGGCGCGAGCTCCTCGAACGGCACCGCGAACATGTCGTGCAGCACGAACGCGAGCCGCTCGGCCGGCGCGAGCGTGTCGAGCACGACGAGCAGCGCCAGGCCTACGGAGTCCGCGAGTTCGGCCTCCCGGCCGGGGTCCGCCGGCCGGATCACCACATCAGGGACATGGGTGTCGGCGGTGCTCGTGTCGAGGGGGCCTTCGCGGCGCGACGCGCGCGTGCGCAGCATGTCCAGACAGATCCGCCCCACGACGGTCGTCAGCCAGCCGCTCAGGTTCCGTACGTCCTCGATGTCCGCGCGCTGCAACCGCAGCCAGCTCTCCTGAACCGCGTCCTCCGCCTCGCTCAGCGAGCCGAGCACGCGGTACGCCACGGACCGCAGACGGCCGCGCTCCGCTTCGAACCGGGTGGCCAGCTCGGCCGCGGACAGGGACTGCGGCGGGGACTGCGACGTCGACTGTGACGGGGGCCGGGGCTGGGACTGCGTCATGCCGGGTTTCCCTCCGGGGCGTTGTGTATCGCGATCCTGTCTCAGCACCGCGGCTCGGAGCACGGCATTTCCGTGCGGAGCCGCGCCCGTCCGCGCCCTTGGTGCCTCTACCTAGATCTTGGTTCCTCTACGTAGATCCTGGTGCCTCTACGTAGATGGGGTCCCGCCACAGTGTGTGGCGGGACCCCATCTACGTAGCTGCGTAAGACACTCAGCGAGAACGCTTGGCGAGGCGCTCCACGTCCAGCAGGATCACGGCGCGGGCCTCCAGGCGGAGCCAGCCGCGGCCCGCGAAGTCCGCCAGCGCCTTGTTCACGGTCTCGCGGGAGGCGCCGACCAGCTGGGCCAGCTCTTCCTGCGTGAGGTCGTGCACGACGTGGATACCCTCCTCGGACTGCACGCCGAAACGGCGCGACAGGTCGAGGAGCGCGCGGGCGACGCGGCCCGGCACGTCGGAGAAGACCAGGTCGGACATCTGGTCGTTGGTCTTGCGCAGGCGCCGGGCGACGGCGCGCAGCAGGGCGGCGGCCACCTCCGGCCGCGCGTTGAGCCAGGGCTGGAGGTCGCCGTGGCCGAGGCCGAGCAGCTTCACCTCGGTCAGCGCGCTGGCGGTCGCGGTCCGCGGGCCCGGGTCGAAGAGCGACAGCTCTCCGATGAGCTCACCGGGGCCGAGCACGGCCAGCATGTTCTCGCGGCCGTCGGGGGATGTGCGGTGGAGCTTCACCTTGCCCTCGGTGACCACGTAGAGGCGGTCACCGGGATCGCCCTCGTGGAACAGGGCATCGCCGCGCGCGAGGGTCACCTCACTCATGGAGGCGCGGAGCTCCGCGGCCTGCTCGTCATCGAGCGCCGCGAAGAGCGGGGCGCGCCGCAGAACGTCGTCCACGAGTTTCTCTCCTATGTCGCCTGCACTGTGGGGGACGGTTGTATCCCGACGCCCATTTTGCCGGACGGTCCAAACAGTGTGATCAGTCACTCAGACACAAGTCTGCCGCACCTGCGTCACAACCCGACGGGGAGGGGGCCAATCGGGGGCCGATCCGGTGGCTCCGGGGCGGATGTCGGTGCCGGGCTTTAGGCTGGCCGAGTGTCCAAAAAGCCGGTGACAATGCAGGCAGAGGGGGCTCGGACGGTGGCGGCCGACCAAGATTCCGCTGTGGGCGAACAGAGGCGGAGTGACGCCCGCCGCACCGGCGAGACCCCGCCCGAGACCGTGTCCGCCCAGGGAAAGGCCGCCCAGTCCATGCCCGCGAAGAAGCCTGCGGCGACGAAGCCCGCGGCGACGCAGTCCGCGACGTCGCGGCCCGCCGTGAAGAAGAGCGCCGCGAAGAAGCCCGCCGTAAAGAAGGCCGTGGCGAAGAAGACCCCCGCGACGCAGCCCGCCGCGAAGAAGACCGGCGCTGCGAAGGAGTCCGGCGCCGCGAAGAAAACCGGCGCCGCGAAGAAGACCGGCTCCGCAAAAGAGAGCGGCTCCGCGAAGAAGACCGGCGCCGCGAAGCCCGAGACGCACGCGGCGCTGGTCCGCCGCGCGCGCAAGATCAACCGGGAGCTCGCGGAGACGTACCCGTACGCGCACCCGGAGTTGGACTTCGAGAACCCGTTCCAGCTGATCCTCGCCACGGTGATGTCCGCCCAGACGACGGACCTGAGGGTCAATCAGACGACCCCGGCGCTGTTCGCGAAGTACCCGACCCCCGAGGACCTGGCCGCGGCCAACCCCGAGGAGGTCGAGGAACTGATCCGGCCGACCGGGTTCTTCCGGGCCAAGACGAGGTCGATCATGGGTCTGGCCAAGGCGCTGACCGAGGACTTCGGGGGCGAGGTGCCCGGACAGCTCGAAGATCTCGTCAAGCTGCCCGGCGTGGGCCGCAAAACCGCCTTCGTCGTGTTGGGGAACGCGTTCGGGCGGCCCGGGATCACCGTCGACACCCACTTCGGCCGGCTCGTCCGCCGCTGGAAGTGGACCGAGGAGACCGACCCGGACAAGGTCGAGAAGGCGATCGGCGAGCTCTTCCCGAAGAGCGAGTGGACGATGCTGAGCCACCACGTGATCTTCCACGGCCGCCGCATCTGCCACTCCCGCAAACCGGCCTGTGGCGCCTGCCCGATCGCCCCGCTCTGCCCGGCGTACGGCGAGGGCGAGACGGACCCGGAGAAGGCGAAGAAGCTGCTCAAGTACGAGAAGGGCGGCTTCCCGGGCCAGCGGCTCAAGCCCCCGCAGTCGTATCTGGACGCGGGCGGCATTCCGGCCCCGCCCTTGGGCGCCACGACCACGACCGGGTGACAGACCCGGATCATGGAACGAAACGGGGGCGGTCAGGCGTTGGGCGAGTCACGACAGGTACGGGGGCTGCGAGATGAAGCACGTGAGCGAGATCGACGCGATGGGCGGGACCGGCGAGGCCGGTGACATCGGCGGGACCGGCGGCAGCCCCGCGGTCCCGGACGTCACGCTGCGCACGGAAGGCCTGCCCGGCTGGCTCGACCCCGTCGCCACCGCGGCGAGCACCGTCCGCGGCGAGCAGCTCAGCCGCTTCCTGCCGCCGAAGGACGGCGCGGGCCGGCAGTCCGCGGTCCTGGTCCTGTTCGGCGAGGGCGAGCGCGGCCCCGAGCTGCTCCTGATGGAGCGGGCGGGCTCGCTCAGATCGCACGCGGGCCAGCCGTCCTTCCCCGGCGGCGCCCTCGACCCCGAGGACGGCGACCCGCGCACCGAGGGCCCGCTGCGCGCCGCCCTGCGGGAGGCGTGGGAGGAGACGGGCCTGGACCCGAGAGGCGTCCAGCTCTTCGGTGTGCTGCCGCGGCTCTACATCCCGGTGAGCGGTTTCGTGGTGACGCCTGTGCTCGGTTGGTGGCGGGTGCCGACCCCGGTCGCCGCGGTCGATCCGGCGGAGACGGCCCGCGTCTTCACGGTCCCGGTGGCGGATCTCACGGACCCGGAGAACCGGGCGACGACCGTCCACCCGAGCGGCCACCAAGGGCCCGCGTTCCTCGTGGAATCCGCGCTGGTCTGGGGATTCACGGCCGGCGTGATCGACCGGATCCTGCACTACGCGGGGTGGGAGCGCCCCTGGGACCGAGCGAAGACGGTCCCGCTCGACTGGCGCTCATGACAGGGTGGCCCCGTGCCGTTGCCGTCCCGGGGAGCACCCCCATGACCTCGGCGCGGCAGTGGAAACCCGCGATGCGAGGCGAGGCCAGAATTCGGTGAACGTGCTGGACATCCTGCTGCTCGCGGCCGCCGTCTGGTTTGCGATCGTGGGCTACCGCCAGGGCTTCGTCGTCGGCATCCTGTCGGTGATCGGCTTCTTGGGCGGTGGCCTCGTCGCCGTCTACGCGCTGCCTCTCATCTGGGGGGCCGCCACCAGCGACGCCCAGGTGACGACGACCGCCACGGTCGTCGCCGTGGTCGTCGTGATCGTCTGCGCCTCGGTGGGCCAGGCCTTCACCACCCACTTGGGCAACAAGCTGCGCCGGTACATCACTTGGTCCCCCGCCCGCGCGCTCGACGCGACGGGCGGCGCCCTGGTCAACGTAGGGGCGATGCTTCTGGTCGCCTGGCTGATAGGTTCCGCCCTCGCCGGCACGACGCTGCCCACGCTCGGCACGGAAGTGCGCAGTTCGAAGGTGCTGCTCGGGGTCTCGCGGGCGCTGCCCACCCAAGCCGACACCTGGTTCGCCGACTTCTCCTCCACGCTCGCGCAGAACGGATTCCCGCAAGTCTTCAGCCCGTTCGCGAACGAGCCGATCACCGAGGTGCAGCCGCCCGACCCGGCGCTGGCGAAGAGCCCGACCGCGCTGACCGCCAAGCGCTCCATCGTCAAGGTCGTGGGCCAGGCGCCCAGTTGCGGCAAGGTCCTGGAGGGCACCGGCTTCGTCTTCTCCGACCGACGCGTCATGACGAACGCGCATGTGGTCGGCGGCGTCGACGAGCCCACCGTGCAGATCGGCGGCGAGGGCATCAAGTACGACGCGAAGGTCGTGCTCTACGACTACAAGCGCGACATCGCGGTCCTGGACGTGCCGGCGCTGAAGGCGCCCCCGCTCCGGTTCACGCCGACGGACGCGCAGCGCGGCGGCGGCGCGATCGTCGCGGGCTTCCCGGAGAACGGCGCGTACGACGTGCGTCCCGCGCGCGTCCGCGGCCGTATCGCCGCCAAGGGCCCCGACATCTACCACCGCGGCACGGTCCAGCGCGACGTCTACTCGCTGTTCGCCACGGTCCGGCAGGGCAACTCGGGCGGACCGCTCCTGACGCCCGACGGCCAGGTCTACGGCGTCGTCTTCGCCAAGTCCCTGGACAACGCGCAGACGGGCTACGCGCTCTCCGGCGACGAGATCCGCACCGACATCACCCAGGGCCGTGCGGCGGTCCAGCAGGTGGACACGGACGCCTGCGCCCTCTAGGCAAGCCATAAGTGGACGGGCCTTGTGGTCAGGCCCTGAAAGTGTGTCAGCCGCGCCCGCTGTGGCGCAGCCGGGCCGACACCCACCGGGCCCGACGTCGCAGGATGCGCGGAATTCCCAGCCGGGGATCATGCACCGGGTATCCCTCCGGCGCGCCCCTCTGGGGAGAGCCCAGCGTCATCGCTGGGCGGCGATTGCGTGCTGCGTCACTGTAGTCGTGCGTCCAGCCCATACACCGACGTGTGCCCGGGCCCCATGGTCGGTAATCGCCCCCACAGCCCCCAAATCGGGTTATGCGGCAGGCATTTGGCTGTTCGTAGGACAGGCGTTCCCGTCCGCACACCGGGTGCTCACCGGTCGGGCTCGGGATCCTGCAGCCAGCTCACCAGTTCCTTGGAGAAAGCCACCGGATCCTCCTCGTGAGGGAAGTGGCCGAGGCCGTCGAACAGGCGCCAGCGGTACGGCGCTTCGACGTACTGGCCGGAGCCCGCGGCGCTGCGCGTACGCATCACCGGGTCCAGCGAGCCGTGCAGATGCAGCGTGGGCACGCGGACCGGGCGCTTCATCCGCCGGTTGAACTGGATGCCGTCGGGGCGGGCCATCGACCGGACCATCCACCGGTACGGCTCGATCGAGCAGTGCGGGGTCGACGGGATGGACATGGCGCGCTGGTACGTCTCGACGGTCTCGTCGTCGGGCTGCTGCGGCCCCGACCAGTCGCGGACCAGGCGGCCGACCAACGCCCCGTCATCGGCGGCCAGTTGGCGCTCGGGCAGCCACGGCCGCTGGAATCCCCAGATGTAGGACCCGGCGGCGGTCTGCTTGACGTCCGACAGCATGGCCGAGCGCCAGCGCCGCGGGTGCGGCATCGACGAGACCGCGAGCCGGCGCACCAGCTTCGGCCGCATCACGGCCGCGGTCCATGCGAGGTAGCCGCCGAGGTCGTGCCCGACGAGCGCCGCGTCCGGTTCGCCGAGCGAGCGCACCACGCCGGTGATGTCGAGCGCGAGGTTCGCCGGGTCGTATCCGCGCGGCGTGCGGTCGCTGCCGCCGACGCCCCGCAGGTCCATGGCCACGGCCCTGAAGCCCGCGTCGGCGAGTGCGCCGAGCTGGTGTCGCCACGTCCACCAGAACTGCGGGAAGCCGTGCAGCAGCAGCACGAGCGGCCCGTCACCCATCTCCGCGATGTGAAAGCGCGCGCCGTTGGCCGCGACGTCCCGGTGGGTCACCTCGCCACCAGGGACGTCGAGCCGTACGACAGAAGAAGGCGGTTGGGCCGAAGGAGTGGCGGGGTCCGTCATGAAGACGAGCGTGCCACAGCCTCGATGGCCTCGGGGACACGGTCGGCCGGCGTCACCTGACGGGGGTGCGGCTTGGCGTTCTGCAGTACGCCCGCCGACTCCTTGACCGAGGCGGCGACCTTCTGCGGACCCTTGCTCTTCTTGGCCTTCTTGGCGAAGACCATGCCGATCAGGCCGAGCAGGCCGGCGAGGAGCAGACTCGCGGCGAAGGAGAGCAGGAAGCACCAGGCGAGGTTCCAGCCGCCGTTGCCGTTGTGGCCGCCGGTCCAGGAGTTGATGCCGTACGCGAGCGCGAAGCTCAGCATCGGCAGTGAGAAGATCGCCACCGTCAGCGCCGCGGTGAACGCCCCGCCGCTCACCGCGCCCTTCTTCACGTCCTGCTTGAGCTGCACCTTCGCGAGGGCGATCTCATCGTGCACCAGTGCGGACATTTCGGTCGTCGCCGAGGCGAACAGCTGGCCGATGCTGCGTTCGGCGCCGGCCGCGCCGAGCGTGCTGCCGTCGGGTGCGCTCATCGCGTACTCCCTGTTTTCCTGTAGAAGCTTGTGGATGCTCCGGATGTGCGGACTTGATGTCAGATCATGCCGGACGCTCGCCCCCGGCGCCTTCCCCGCCCGTCACTTCGGCAAGCCTGCGATGTTCCGTGGCCTTCTTCTCATGAATCGCGGTCGTCCACAGGGCTCTGACCCGACGTGTCCTCCTCGTAGATGTCGGGGATGCCGTTCTGGTCCTCGTCGCGCTCCTCCGCCTCCCACAGGGCGCGGTATTTCGCGTTCCGCATCCTCAGCAGTACGCCGCTGATGACCGCCGCGATCAACGAGCCGACGAGCACGGAGGCCTTCACCTCGTCCGTGAGTACGGGGTTCTCGGAGAAGGCGAGTTCACCGATCAGGAGCGAGACGGTGAAGCCGATGCCGGCGAGCGAGGCGACGGCGAAGACGTCCGGCCAGGCCAGTTCATCGGAGAGCGCCGCCCTTGTGAAGCGGGCCGTCAGCCAGGTACCGCCGAAGATGCCGACGGCCTTGCCGACGACGAGGCCGAGTACGACACCCAGCGTCTCGGGCTTGGTGAATACGTCGCCCAGCGCCCCGCCGGAAACGATCACACCCGCGCTGAACAGGGCGAACAGCGGCACCGCGACCCCGGCCGACAGCGGCCGCACCAGGTGCTCGATGTGCTCACCGGGGGAGCGCTCCTCGCCCTCCCGGCGGGTGCAGCGCAGCATCAGGCCCATGGCGACGCCCGCGATGGTGGCGTGGATGCCGCTGTTGTACATCAGGCCCCAGATAACGAGTGCGAGCGGCACGTAGATGTACCAGCCGCGCACCCCCTTGCGCGTCAGCAGCCAGAAGACGGCGAGGCCGACGACCGCGCCGCCGAGCGCGGCGAAGTTCAGGTCGTCGGTGAAGAAGACCGCGATGATCAGGATCGCGAGGAGGTCGTCGACGACGGCGAGGGTGAGCAGGAAGGCGCGCAGGGCACCGGGCAGTGACGTACCGATGACGGCGAGGACGGCCAGCGCGAAGGCGATGTCGGTCGCGGTCGGCACGGCCCAGCCGTCGGTGGATCCGCCCCCGACCACGTTCACCAGCGTGTATACGAGGGCGGGTGCGGCCATACCGCAGATCGCGGCGACGACCGGGAGCGCGGCGGCCTTGGGATCGCGTAGATCCCCTGCGACGAGTTCGCGCTTGAGTTCGACGCCGGCGACGAAGAAGAAGACGGCCAGCAGGCCGTCGGCGGCCCAGTGTTCGATGGAGAGGTCGAGGCCCAGCGCGGAAGGCCCGAGGTGGAAGTCGCTGACCGTCTCGTAGCTGTGGCTGATCGCCGGAACGTTCGCCCAGATGACCGCCGCGACGGCGGCGACGAGCAGCAGCACACCGCCGACGGTCTCGGCCCGCAGGGCGTCCGCCACGACGGTCCGCTCGGGCAGGGACAGGTGTCCGAGTACTTTACGGTCGCTCTTCTGCGAAGTCCGGGGCGGCTGGGGCTTGTGGGGCGCGCTCACGCGTGAGACCTCCGGTCGGGTACGGCTGATGACTCCGCCGACCAGACTTCCCGGCACACCCTGTGAACTTCCTGCCGCGTTCGTGACGCGGCTTTCACCCTACCGGGTGTACGCAGACGTAGCTGGTGATCATCACGATACGCACGAAACGGGCACCCGGCGCGCTCGCCGGGTGCCCGTCGGTGACTCGTACGCGGATCGGATCAGTCCTCGCTGGACGCTGCCGGCAGCTTGGTCTGGATCAGGTCCATGACGGAGGAGTCGGCGAGGGTGGTGACGTCGCCGACCGCCCGGTTCTCCGCGACGTCGCGCAGGAGCCGTCGCATGATCTTGCCGGAGCGGGTCTTGGGCAGTTCGGCGACGGGCAGGACCCGCTTGGGCTTGGCGATCGGGCCGAGCACGGCGCCCACGTGGTTGCGGAGTCCGGCGACGAGGTTCTCGTCGTCCGCGTTCGCGGTGCCGCGCAGGATCACGAAGGCGACGATGGCCTGCCCGGTGGTCTCGTCGGCGGCGCCGACGACGGCGGCCTCGGCGACGGCCGGGTGGGAGACGAGCGCCGATTCGACCTCGGTGGTCGAGATGTTGTGGCCGGAGACGAGCATGACGTCGTCGACGCGGCCGAGCAGCCAGATGTCGCCGTCGTCGTCCTTCTTGGCGCCGTCACCGGCGAAGTACTGGCCTTCGAAACGCGACCAGTAGGTGTCGATGAAGCGCTGGTCGTCGCCCCAGATGGTGCGCAGCATCGACGGCCACGGCTCGGTGAGGACGAGGTAGCCGCCGCCGCCGTTGGGGACCTCGTTCGCCTCGTCGTCGACGACGGTCGCGCTGATGCCGGGCAGAGCGCGCTGGGCGGAGCCCGGCTTGGTGTCGGTGACGCCCGGCAGCGGCGAGATCATGATGGCGCCGGTCTCGGTCTGCCACCAGGTGTCGACGATCGGGCAGGTGTCGGCGCCGATGTTCTTGCGGTACCAGATCCAGGCCTCGGGGTTGATCGGTTCTCCGACCGAGCCGAGGACGCGCAGGCTGGACAGGTCGAACTTGGCGGGGATGTCGTCGCCCCACTTCATGAACGTGCGGATCGCGGTCGGCGCCGTGTAGAGGATGGTGACGCCGTACTTCTGCACGATCTCCCAGAACCGGCCCTGGTGCGGGGTGTCCGGGGTGCCCTCGTAGATGACCTGCGTCGCGCCGTTGGAGAGCGGCCCGTAGGTGATGTAGGAGTGGCCGGTGACCCAGCCGATGTCGGCCGTGCACCAGTACACGTCCGTCTCGGGCTTCAGGTCGAAGACCGCGTGGTGCGTGTAGCTGGCCTGGGTGAGGTAGCCGCCGGAGGTGTGCAGGATGCCCTTGGGCTTCCCCGTGGTGCCCGACGTGTAGAGGATGAACAGCGGCTGCTCGGCGTCGAAGGCCTGCGGCGTGTGCTCGGCCGACTGCCCGCCGACCATCTCGTGCCACCACACGTCGCGGCCCTCGGTCCAGGCGACGTCCTGCCCGGTGCGCCGCACCACGAGGACCTTCTCGACGCCGTCCACGCGGGTCAGCGCGTCGTCGACGGCCGGCTTCAGCGCGGAGGGCTTGCCGCGGCGGTAGCCGCCGTCGGAGGTGATGACGACCTTGGCGTCGGCGTCCTCGATGCGCTTGGCGATGGCGTCGGCGGAGAACCCGCCGAAGACCACCGAGTGCGCGGCGCCGATGCGCGCGCAGGCCAGCATCGAGATGACCGCTTCCGGGATCATCGGCAGGTAGACCGCGACCCGGTCACCGGTCTGCACGCCCAGTTCGGTCAGCGCGTTGGCGGCCCGGCTGACCTCGTCCTTGAGCTCGGCGTAGGTGATGGCCCGGCTGTCGCCGGGCTCGCCCTCGAAGTGGATCGCGACCCGGTCGCCGTTGCCGGCCTCCACGTGCCGGTCGACGCAGTTGTACGCGACGTTCAGCTTGCCGTCCTTGAACCACTTGGCGAACGGCGGGTTCGACCAGTCCAGCGTCTCGGTCGGCTCGCTGTCCCAGGTCAGGCGGCGGGCCTGCTCGGCCCAGAAACCGAGCCGGTCAGCCTTGGCCTGCTCGTACGCCTCGGCCGTGACGTTGGCGTTCTCGGCCAAGTCAGCCGGCGGCGCAAAGCGACGCTCCTCTTTCAAGAGGTTGGCCAGGCTTTCGTTGCTCACGACATCTCCCTTACGGTGCTTTGCCGGGGCGACCGTTGTGTCCCAATCCACAGCTCATCAGACGCCGACCCCTGGTGACAAGGGGGGTCCGGCAATTGGTTTAGACCTGTTGACGGCTCCCGGCCGGTTCAGCCAGGAGCCGTACGGTGTCATCTCTTCCACGCGGGAGGGAAAGTGACGGTTCAGGCCCGTGTGGTGGCAGTGACGTCGCTGTCGTCGAAAGACGTGGCCGCGACCTCCCCGAAGACGGGGTCCGGCTCCTCCAGTAGATAGGCCTGCGCCTCACCGACGTGGAAGTACATCCCGTGCAGTTCGAGCGCGCCCTGCCGCAGGGCTTCGGCCACCGACTCGTGCGCGCGCAGGTGCTCCAACTGCTGGACCACATTGGTCAGACAGAGCTGCTCGGCCGTGTCGGCAGGTGCCCGCCCGGCGAGCCGCGCCCACGGCAGGCCCTTGTCGGCCATCCGCTCCAGGCTCGGCATGCCGTGCCGCAGCCACCGCTTGAGGGGCGTGAGCGCGCCGGATCCGGTCGGCGGGCTGCTCAGCAGCGCCTGCATGGCGCCACATCCGGAGTGCCCGCACACGGTGATCGACCGCACCTTCAGCACGTCGACGGCGTACTCGATGGCGGCCGCGACCGAGTCGTCCCCGCTCTCGGCGCCGGGCAGTGGCACGAGATTGCCCACGTTCCGTACGACGAAGAGGTCGCCAGGGCCGCTGGACGTGATCATCGATGTGACGAGTCGCGAGTCGGCGCAGGTCAGGAACAGCTGCGTGGGCTGCTGCCCCTCTCGTGCCAGCCGCGCCAGCTCATCGCGCACCAGGGGCGCGGTGTTGCGCTGGAACGCGCTGATTCCACTGGCCAGTTGATGCCCGCCGCGGCGCGGCTCCGCGGTCTCGTTCTCCCTTTCGGTCTCGCGCGCGGCGGCGCTGGGCCGGTCGCAGTGGTGGTTGCGCCACGGCGTCCAGGGGCGGCAGCAGGAGTGGCTCGCGGGCTCGGTGATCCGGTGTCCCCCGCGGCCGGTCAGCTCTACCTGCCCGCCCTGCGCGGTGTGCGACTTCTCCCAGTCCTGCAGCGCTTCGTACGCGGCATGGTCCATGAAGGAGCCGTCCAACTCCACGACGCACTTCCCTCCTTGAGGTACCTGATGCAGTACCCGGCTCAGCCGCGGGACCGCTAGAAACGTCAACTGGCCTCGTACGCGCACATGATGGGCGCCGTGCGTGTCCTCCTCGTGCGTGATGCGGGTGCGCGCGAGGCGGTGCAGTGCGACGGCGACGGCGACCGCGACACCGAGCCCCACGCCTTGGAGCACGCCGAGGGCGACGACTCCGAGCGTGGTCACGATGTACACCAGGACCTCACGGTGGCGGGTGACCGTGCGGATGTGGTGGAGGGACACCATCTGGAGGCCGACCGCCATCACCAGGGCGGCCAGCGAGGCGAGCGGGATCATCTCCAGAACGGGGACCAGGAGCGCGGTGGCCGCTACTACCCAAACGCCGTGCAGCATCGTGGAGTTCCGGCTCACACCGCCCGCGTTCACATTCGTCGCCGAGCGCACCGCGACGCCCGCGACGGGCAGTCCGCCGAGCGAGCCGGACACGATGTTCGCGGCACCTTGGCCGAGCAGTTCCCGGTCCAGGTTCGAGCGGCGCGTCTTCGGCGGCAGATCGGGCCGCGCCGAGGCCAGCTTGTCGGTGGCGACGGCGCCGAGCAGCGACTGCACGCTGCACACCAGGGTGGTCGTCAGCACCGCGGCCGCGATGCCGAGCACGGGCCCGTCCGGCAGCCCGGCCAGCGCGTGGCTGCTCCAGGACGGCAGGTCGACCTCGGGCAGCGTCAGGCCGGACAGAGCGGTGACCACGGTCGCGGAGGTCACCGCGACGAGTGCCGCGGGCACCTTACGGGTGAGGCGGCCGGCCCGGCCCGGGATGCGGGGCCAGGCGAAGAGGACGGTGAGCGTGAGGGCGCTCACACCGAGGGCGGCCGGTTGCGCATCGGCCAACTGGGCGGGCAGCGCCACCACGTTGTCGAGAACCGCGCTCTCCGGCGTGCCGCCGAGGACGATGTGCAGCTGGGCGACGGCGATGGTGATGCCGATGCCGGCGAGCATGCCGTGCACGACGGCGGGGCTGACGGCGAGTGCCGTGCGGGCCACCCGCAGGCAGCCGAGACCGAGTTGGGCGATCCCGGCGAGGACGGTGATGGCGCAGGTGGTCCGCCAGCCGTAGCGCTGGATCAGCTCGGCGGTGACCACGGTCAGGCCCGCGGCCGGGCCGCTGACCTGGAGCGGGGCCCCGCCGAACAGGCCGACGACGAGCCCGCCGACCGCGGCGGCGACGAGCCCCGACTCCAGAGGTGCGCCGGTCGCCAGGGCGATACCGAGGGACAGGGGCAGAGCGATCAGGAAGACCGCGATGGACGCCGACACGTCGGCACCGGCGATCCGGAAGCGGCGACGGGGTGGCGGTGGGGGGCTGTGGGCCTTGCGGGCGGCGGCTGTCGGCACGTCCGCTCGGTCGGGGTCACTGGCGCGGGTGGGTACGCAGGCTGACATGTTCCCGTCTCCTCCAGGATGCAGCGCGGTCGCGGAATGAGGGGGGACCCCGAGGTGTGGGCGGGGTCGATCGCGGCCGTGGTTCACGGCGTGCAGCGGCGGGATGAAAGCAACTCTCGGTAAATGGATCGTAATGCAGAGTAAAGGTTGTGGACGGATTTACCGGGCAAATGGGGCAATGCTTCACCCCTGGGAGTGAATAAGAATCCTGGTCGGCTTGTCGTACAAACTCCGTTCGGACCTCGTGCGACGTTGACGGCGCTGCCCGCTCATAGCGGGCATTTCTCGCATGCACCGTCTTGCAGGCCGACTCCAAGGAAGTAGGTGGGCGGAAGATGGCCGCCACCCAGAGGATCGTCACCCTGAGGATCACCGCGGCCATCGCCGCTGCCGCGGCGTGCGCCGCGGTCCTCGCCGGTTGCGCGAACAGTGACTCCGGCGCCGCACCCGAGCACGGCGCCCCCGGCCCGAAGAAGGCCGCGCCCGCCGCCCCCGGCAGCGTGCTCCGGCCGATCGGCGACGGCTCGACCGCGTACACCGGTCAGCAGCCGCGGCTGCCGAGAGCCGAGCGACTCAGACCCGGCCAGAAGCCCCCGCAGTTCGTGGTCTTCTCGTGGGACGGCGCCGGCGAGGACAGTCAGAAGCTCTTCTCGCACTTCCGCAAGGTCGCCAAGAGGAACAACGCGACCATGACCTACTTCCTCAGCGGCGTCTACATGCTTCCCGAGGAGAAGAAGGGCCTCTATCACGCGCCGCAGCACTCGCCGGGCCGCTCCGACATCGGCTTCAATGACGCCAAGGGGATCAAGGACACCGTTGAGCAACTGCGCGGCGCCTGGCTCGAGGGCAATGAGATCGGCACGCACTTCAACGGCCACTTCTGCGGCAGCGACGGGGGCGTCGGCCAGTGGTCGGTGGCCGAGTGGAAGAGTGAGATCCAGCAGGCCAAGTCCTTCGTGAAGGCGTGGAAGACCAACACGGGCATGAAGAAGGCGGCCCCGCTGCCGTTCGACTACGACAAGGAACTCGTCGGCGCCCGCACCCCCTGTCTCGAAGGCAAGAAGAACTTCAAGCGCGCGGCTCACGACCTGGGATTCCGCTACGACACCAGTGGCGTGGACGACCAGGTGTGGCCCAAGAAGAAGAACGGCCTGTGGGACCTGTCCATGCAGCTCGTCCCCTTCCGGGGGCACTCGTACGAGCAGCTCACCATGGACTACAACTTCATGGTCAACCAGTCCGGCTCCACCACGCAGGGCGACCCCGACATGCGCGCGCACTGGGGCAACCAGATGCGCGACAGCCTGTTGGCGGGCTTCGGCCGCGCCTACCGGGGCAACCGCGCCCCACTGATCATCGGTAACCACTTCGAGTCCTGGAACGGCGGCGTCTATATGCGTGCCGTCGAGCAGACGATCCACACGGTCTGCAACAAGCCCGAGGTCCGCTGCGTCTCCTTCCGGCAGCTCGCCGACTGGCTCGACGCGCAGGACCCCGCGACCCTGGACAGGCTCACCGGCCTCGACGTGGGGCAGGCGCCCAAGCAGGGCTGGGCGTCCTTCCTCGCCGACCGGCCGGCCCCGGCACCCAAGGGGGTTCCGGGTGCACCGGCCACCAAGTCGTGAGCTCTGTCAGGCAGTTGCGGTGACGCTCTCCTGAAGGACGAAACCGGGGTCGATCTGTGAAGCCAGGTCGGCCCCGGTCTTCTCGTTGCCCCAACTCTGTGCGTTCTTCTGGTGGAAGTGCACCATCTGGTGCGTGTAACGCTCCCAGTCGCGGGCCTCGTACGTCGCGTCGGCCGCGGCCTGGAGGGCCCGCAGGGCGCTCCTGTTGGGCTCTTCCAGGAGCTCGAAGCGAGGCGGGCGCCCCTTCTCCATGGCGCGCACCCAGTCCGACTGCCCGACGGTGACGAGCAGGTCGTCCCCCACCTCGGAGCGCAGGAAGTCGAGGTCGGCGTCGTCATCGCCCCGCACCTTGTTGCCCACGACCTTCAGGGCGACGCCGAAGTCCTGGGCGTACTCCTTGTACTGGCGATAGACCGAGATGCCCTTCCGCGTCGGCTCGGCCACGAGGAAGGTCATGTCGAAGCGGGTGAACAGGCCGGAGGCGAAGGAGTCGGAGCCCGCGGTCATGTCGACCACCACGTACTCACCTCTGCCGTCGACGAGGTGGTTCAGGCACAGCTCCACCGCTCCGGTCTTGGAGTGGTAGCAGGCGACACCGAGGTCGGCTTCGGTGAAGGGTCCGGTGACCATCAAACGCACGGCGCCGCCGTCGAGTTCCACGAGACGCGCGCAGGCGTCGTACACCGGATTGTTCTCGCCCACGCGCAGCAGCCGTGAGCCCTCTCCGGGCGGCGTGGTCTTGATCATGGTGTCGGCCGAGGCGATGCGCGGGTTCGAGCCGCGCAGATAGTCCTTGATGAGCGGCAGCCGCGCGCCCATGGCGGGCAGCTCGGCGGCGACGTCCTCGTCGAGCCCGAGCGCGGCTCCGAGGTGCTGGTTGATGTCGGCGTCGACGGCGACGACCTGGGATCCGGTGGTGGCGAGGTGGCGGATGAACAGCGAGGACAGCGTCGTCTTACCGCTGCCGCCCTTCCCAACGAAAGCGATCTTCATGTTCACGTAGCGTAGCCGGGGAGCTGCTGTCCGTGCGGGGTCCGCGTGAAGAAGACCACTCCTTCGTGGGGCGGAGGCACGCGGCCCGTAGGGTCGTACTCATGAGTACGACAGCCGATCCCCTCGCCACGCTCGGCACGCTCCCCGGCGTGAGCGACTCCGTGGACTCCGTGCGCAAGGCCGTCGACCGGGTCTACGGACACCGGGTGATGCGGCGCCGCAGCAACGAGGTCACCTCCGAGGCCGCGCTGCGCGGCGCGCGCGGCAGCGCGGCACTGTCCGGCGCGGACTGGGCGCTCGAAGAGGTGCGCAGGCGCACCGACTTCAGCGGAGGGGACGGCGACGGTGAGGCGCCCACGGTCGGCGCCGCGCTGCGGCTGACCGCCGAGGCGGGTCAACTCCTGTCCATCTGGCGGCAGTCGCCGCTTCGGGTGCTGGCGCGTCTGCACCTGGTCGCGGCCGCCGACCGGGAGGACGCGGTCGGGCGCCCGCGCACGCCGGGCGAGCCGGTCGACGAGCCGCTCATCGAGCTTCCGCTGCCGGACGCCGACGAGGTGGCGGGTCGCCTCGAAGGGCTCTCGCAGCTGGTCATCGCGGGGAGTTCGGCGCCGGCCCTGGTCAGTGCCGCCGTGGTGCACGGCGAGCTGCTGGCGCTGCGCCCCTTCGGTTCGCACAATGGGCTGGTCGCGCGCGCCGCCGAACGTGTCGTCCTGGTGGGCAGTGGCTTGGACCCGAAGTCGATCTGCCCCGCCGAGGTCGGGCACGCGGAACTCGGGCGCGCGGCGTATGTGGCCGCACTCGAAGGCTATGTCTCCGGTACGCCGGAGGGCGTGGCGGCGTGGATCGCGCACTGCGGCAAGGCCGTTGAACTCGGGGTGAGGGAGTCGACCGCCGTGTGCGAGGCACTGCAGCGGGGCGCCGCCTGATCCGTCCCTGAACAGGGTTGCGGCGGTACGAGTTCTCGTACCGCCGCTGGCATGGTGCGCCGGGTTACCAAGCGTCCTCGATATATGCCCATCAGGTCGGGACGTTGCCCGTCACCTGGTGCGGCTGGCCCGTAATCGACGGGTCGACGTCGCGTGGGTACCCAGTGTCCATGCTTCGGTCCGTGGGGCCTCGGTTGCGGTTGAAGGTGATCCTCTCGGATGTCCCTGGTCTCGCGGGCCGTTGACTCCTTTGTACTCCTCCCTTGGGAGAAGCGGAAGACCTGGCTGCACTTCTTTACTTTTACGTTCAAAAGCGGCCAAATGGGTCGACGTTTCCTGGGGATCTCCAAGGCCTTGCGGGGCCCGGGGTGGCCTCCTACCGGAGAGCGGCCGGCGTGCGACGTCGACTGGCGTACCAGACGAGCCCCGCCGTCGCGGCCGCGGCGCCCAGCGCCGCCGCCGCGACCAGGGCCGGACGCGACGGAGCGGAGAGATTCGGCAGCCGCTGCTTGAGCCTGACCGGCTTGTGGAAGTCCAGAATCGGCCACTCGCGCGCGAGCGCCTCACGACGCAGAGCCCGGTCCGGGTTGACCGCGTGCGGATGCCCTACGGCGCTCAGCATCGGCACGTCCGTCGCGGAGTCGCTGTACGCGTAGCACCGCGCGAGGTCGTATCCCTCGGACGCGGCGAGCTCCTTGACCGCGTCCGCCTTGGTCGGCCCGTACGCGTAGTACTCCACCTCGCCCGTGAAGCACCCGTCGGATCCGACGACCATGCGCGTGGCCACTACCCGGTCCGCCCCGAGCAATTCGCCGATCGGCTCGACGACCTCGGCACCCGAAGTGGAGACGATGACGACATCGCGCCCGGCGGTGTGGTGCTCCTCGATGAGGGCTGCCGCCTCGTCGTAGATGATCGGGTCGATCAGGTCGTGCAGCGTCTCGGCGACGATCTCCTTCACCTGTTGCACGTTCCAGCCGCGGCACAGCGCCGAAAGGTACGCGCGCATTCGCTCCATCTGGTCGTGGTCGGCGCCGCCGGCGAGGAACACGAACTGGGCGTACGCGGTGCGCAGCACCGCTCGCCGGTTGATCAGCCCGCCTTGGTAGAACGACTTGCTGAAGGTGAGCGTGCTCGACTTAGCGATGACCGTCTTGTCCAGGTCAAAGAAGGCGGCTGTGCGCGGCATGGAGTGGGTCAAGGACTGGATTTCCACGAGTTTGAGCATAGGCGCCCACCATTCGGCGTAAGCTGTGGCGCGTGGGTTTGCTTGAGAAGCCTCTCGGGTACACCATGGAAGTCACGGATCGTTCGCGACCGTGCGTACCCGGTCTGGCTCCTCCCCCCCCGAGTCGGACCGTGGGGACGACCCCCGCTCTCCCCCCCGGCGGGGGTCGTCGCATGTCCGGACCCGTTTTCGGGCCCTTTTTCTTGCCCTTTTCCCCGTGAATCCCGTTCTGCGGGCGGGCGTTGGCCCGCGACGAGTCCATCACTCTGTGTGAGCGTGGGACTGCTCTGCGGAGGTTCCGCCTCGACTTCGCAGTGTCACCGGTATGGGTGAGTGGGATATTCACAACCCTTCTCGCGTCCACAGTTATTGACCAAGATCCACACGATTTCCGGGATCGCTGCACGGTGATTCCGCAGGCGAAGTTCGGATCGGTGTTCATGGCCGGTTCGTTATGTCCAGGCCGTGATGACGGCCGGTATTCGGCGCTCCGGCGCGGGACTTCGCGGCGGGATCGGATCGCCCGCGGGTGCGGGCGTGTGCGGGGAGAAGGGGGATCGGATCGTGGCGGAGGCCAAGGCATGCGATGCGCGGGGCGTACGAAGCGCGCCGTTGATCGTGACGGAGGACGTGGAGCTGCTGGACGACCTGCTGCGGCTGTGCGCCGCGGCGGGCGTGCGGCCCGAGGTCGGGCACGGGAAGCCCGCGGGCAGAGGTGACTGGGAGGCGGCGCCCCTGGTGCTGGTCGGGGACGACGCCGCGGGTCGGCTGCGCGGGGTGGCCCGACGGCGTGGCGTCGTTCTCGTCGGGCGGGACCAGGACGACTCCGGGGTGTGGAAGCGGGCCGTGGAGATCGGCGCGGACCATGTGCTGATGCTCCCCGACGGCGAGCAGTGGCTGATGGACCGGATCGCCGACGTCGCCGAGGGAGTGGGGCGCCCGGCATTGACGGTCGGGGTGATCGGCGGCCGCGGCGGGGCAGGCGCCTCGACGCTGGCGTGCGCGCTGGCGATGGCCTCCGCGCGGGCCGGGCGGCGCACGCTCCTGGTCGACGCGGACCCGCTCGGCGGCGGGCTTGACGTACTGCTCGGCGGTGAGGCGGTGGACGGTCTGCGCTGGCCGGCGTTCGCCCAGTCGCGGGGGCGCGTCGGAAGCACCGCACTGGAGGAATCGCTGCCCCGGCTGCACGATCTGCGGCTGCTCAGCTGGGACCGCGGGGAGTCGGCCGCGGTGCCGCCCGAGGCGGTACGAGCGGTGCTGGCGGCGGGCCGGCGCCGAGGTGGCGTCGTCGTGGTGGATCTGCCGCGCCGGATCGACGCCGGATCGGTGGAGGCGCTGGCCCAGCTCGACCTGGGTCTGCTCGTCGTGCCACCGGAGCTGCGGGCCGTCGCGGCGGCTCGGCGGGTGGCCGGTGCGGTGGGCATGGTGCTGCGGGATCTGCGGGTGGTGACGGCGCCCGGGGCCGGGACCGGGGCGCTGGACGGGGACGAGGTGGCGCGGCTGCTCGGGTTGCCGCTTGCCGGTGAACTCCCCGCGGCCCGGCGGGCGATGGAGGGTCCTGGGCTGACGGCAGGCCGCGAATCGGGGGGCCCGCTGGGGCGGTTCTGCACGGAGTTCTGGGAGCGGGTGCCGGTGGGGCCGGAGGACGGGGGTGGGGCGTGAGCGTCCACAAGTACGGAACCGCGGTAGCTGGGGCGCCCTGGACGGTCGAGGTGATTGAGGTGATTGAGGTGACTGAGGTGATTGAGCTGATCGGGGTGGTGGCGATGCAGGTGTCGTGGTGCGAGATGGATACGGGGGACCTGCGGTGAGCGCGGTGGTCGGGGCGCGGATGCTGGACGGCGTACGCCAATGGCTCGCGGAGAACGGGGCAGAGGCGACGCCCGCTCGGGTCGCCGAGGCGCTACGGGCTCAGGGACGAATTCTCGGAGACGCCGAAGTGCTCGGCGCGGCAGGCCCGTTGAGGTCGGAACTGGTAGGTGCGGGGCCGCTCGAACCGTTGCTCGCCGATGCGTCGGTGACGGACGTCCTGGTGTCGGCGCCGGACCAGGTGTGGGTCGACCGGGGCGGTGGCCTCGAGCTGACCGGGGTGGCCTTCGAAAACGCCTCGTCTGTAAGGAGGTTGGCGCAGCGCCTCGCGGCCGTCGTGGGGCGGCGCCTCGACGACGCCCGGCCCTGGGTGGACGCGAGGATGCCCGACGGGACGCGGTTGCATGCGGTGCTGCCGCCGATCGCGGTGGGCTGCACCTGCCTGTCGCTGCGGGTCGTACGGCCGCGCGCCTTCACCCTGGAGGAACTGGTGGCGGCCGGGACCGTGCCACCGGGCGGCGGCCGGGTACTGCGGGCGCTGCTCGACGCGCGACTGTCGTACCTGATCAGCGGCGGAACGGGGAGCGGCAAGACGACGCTGCTGAGCGCGCTGCTCGGCCTGGTCGGGCCGCAGGAGCGGATCGTACTGGCCGAGGACTCCGCCGAGTTGCGGCCGAGCCATCCGCACGTGGTGCGGCTGGAGGCGCGGCCCGCCAACCAGGAGGGCGCCGGGGCCGTCGGCCTTGAGGATCTGGTGCGACAGGCGCTGCGGATGCGGCCCGACCGGCTTGTGGTGGGCGAGGTCCGAGGCGCCGAGGTCGTCTCGTTGCTCGCGGCGCTCAACACCGGGCACCAAGGTGGCTGCGGGACCGTGCACGCCAATGCGGCCAGTGATGTTCCGGCGCGCCTGGAGGCCCTGGGGACGGCGGCCGGGCTCGACCGTGCGGCGCTGCACAGCCAGCTGGCGGCCGCGGTGTCCGTGGTGCTGCATCTCGTACGGGACCGGAGCGGGCGGCGTCGGGTCGCGCAGGTGCACGTGCTGGAGCGGGACGCGGCGGGGTGGGTGCGGACGGTGTCGGCGTTGGAGTGGGGCGAGCGGGGGTTCGTACCGGGGGAGGGGTGGGCGCGGCTCGGAAAGCTGCTGGGGGTGCGGCTGCCATGAGGAGCGGGGCGTTGTCGGGGGCGGTCGTGGGGGTGCTGGGAGTGGTGGCTGTGCTGTGGGCTGTCGGTCGGCGGGATGCCGAGGTGCGACGGATTCGGGCGGTGCTGGGCGTCGGCCCGGACGCGGGGGCGTCGACGGGGTGGCGGTGTGCCGCCGAGCGGTGGTGGAGGTGGGGTCGGACGCGGCCGGAGTGGGGCTGCCTGGTCGTCGGCTTGCTGATCGGGCTCGTCGGGGCCTCGATGGTGCCGCTCGTGCTCGGCGCGTGCGCCGTGCCCGGGGCGGCGCGGGTGCTGCGGGCACGGGAGGCGCGGCGGGAGCGGGAGGGGCGCGGGGACGCCGTGATCCGGTTGTGCGGGCTGATGGCGGGGGAGGTGCGCGCCGGGCGGCAGCCGGGAGAGGCGCTGGCTGTCGCGGTGCGGGAGTCGGCGGCGCTGTCCGGCGAGGGAAGCGCGGCCGTGGTGGCTGCCGCGCGCTTCGGCGGAGACGTGTCCGGCGCGCTGCGGGAGGCGGCGCGTCAGCCGGGCGCGGAAGGGTTGCACGGGCTCGCGGCGTGTTGGCGGGTGGCTGTGGACCGGGGCGCCGGGCTCGCGGCGGGGCTCGAGCGGCTCGCGGGGGCGTTACGGGCGGAGCGGGATCAACGGGCGGACCTGCAAGCCCAGTTGGCCGGCCCCTGGTCGACCGCGGTGATGCTCGCCGGGCTGCCGGTGCTCGGGTTGCTGCTCGGTTCGGCGCTGGGGGCACGGCCGTTGAGGGTGCTGCTGCATACCGGGGCCGGGGTGGGGTGCCTGGTGGTGGGCGGGGCGTTGGAGGCGGCGGGGATGTGCTGGGCCGTGCGGATTGTGCGGGGGGCGGAGGCGTGAGGGGGGGGCGGCGTTGGGTGTCGAGGCTGGGGCTTGGTCCGGGTCGGAGCTAGGAGCTGGAGCTGAGAGCAGGGCCGGGGCTTGGGCGGGGCCGGGATCGGGGGCGATGTCGGGGTCTGGTCCCGGTCGGGGTCTGGGGACAGGTCCGGGCTTGGGGGGCGGGTACGGCGCCGAGATGCGGGGGGTTGGGCCGGGTTGCCGGGTGTGGGGGAGCGCGTGTGTGCGTGGGACGGGGCTGGTTGTGCCGTCACGGGTCTTCAAGGGTCGGATCGGATCGGGGGAGTGAGGGGCGATGGATGTTGTCCACAGGCTGGGGTTAGTGCTGTGTGTCGCCGTTCTGGTGGCGTCGCTGGTGTCGGAAATCGGGGCGCGGCGCCGGGAGCGGGCGGCGCGGCGGCGGGTGAGGCTCGTGCTGGCGGTGGCAGCGGCGCGGCCGGGGCGGCGCTCGTGGGGAGTGCCCGTCGCGGTCCGGCGATGGGCGCCGGCGGCTGGTGCGGTGAGCGCCGGGTATGTGCTGGTCGGTGGCGTGGCCGGGCTGGTGATCGGGGCGATCGCGGGGGTCGCTGTGTGGCGGTGGTGGCGGGAGAGGGAGGCGCGGACGCGTACGTCGGCAGACACGGGCGCGGTCGTACGGGCCGAGGCCGAGGGACAACTGCCCCTGGTTGCCGACCTTTTGGCCGCTTGCCTCGCCGCCGGTGCGGAACCGGTGGGGGCGGCACGGGCCGTGGGGGAGTCGGCAGGAGGCCCGGTCGGCCGAGCCATGGCGCGGGGCGCCGCTCAGGTGCGGCTCGGGGGTGAACCAGGGTTGGCGTGGCGGGAGTTGGCGGCGATACCGGGAGCCGGTGAGTTGGTCCGGCTACTGGAGCGGGCGGGTGAATCCGGGGCACCGGCGGCGGCGCCGGTGGCGCGGTTCGCCGCGGAGTGCAGAGCCGAGCGGGCGCGCCGGACGACAGCGGTGGCACGCCGGGCCGCGGTGGTGATCACGGCTCCGGTAGGGCTGTGCTTCCTGCCCGCGTTCCTCGTGATCGGGGTGCTGCCCGTGGTGATCGGCCTCGCGGACGGAGTGCTGGGCGGCCGCTGAGGCGATGCCTGCGGTGCGGCCCGTCTGTAGGGGCGAGTGAGTGGTGAACAACGTTGATTCTCATGGGGGTTGTGATGGCAGGAACCAGTGAAGAGCGGGCGTTTGGGCGGTTGTGCAAAGGAGCGCGGCGCTGGGCCCGGGCGGTGGGTTCAGCACGCCGGGACGCAGGAATGGTCAGCGCCGAGTACGCCGTGGGGCTGATCGCGGCGGTGGGTTTCGCCGGGCTGCTGTACCAAGTGGTGACGAGCGATGTCGTGCAGTCGGCGTTGCAGTCGCTGGTGGCGAAGGCGCTCCATGGGTCGTTCTGAGGAGTGGCGTTCTGAAGCGGGTCGTTGTGGGGTGGGTCGTTGTGAGGCGCTGCGCCGGCCCGGTCGTGACCGGGGCTTTGTGACAGCCGAGGCTGCCGTGGTGCTGCCGGTGCTGGTGGCGTTCACGATGGCGCTGATCTGGGCGGTCCTCGCGGCATCGGCGCAGATCAGGTGTGTGGACGCGGCGCGGGCCGGGGCCAGGGCGGTGGCCCGGCAGGAACCGCGGGGCGCCGCACTCGATGCCGCGCGGAGTGCCGCCCCGCCCGGCGCGCGGATCGAGGTGAGCCGGGAGGGCGACCTGGTCCGGGTGACGGTGCGGGCCCGTTCGGCGGGGCCGGGTCCGCTCGGGGTCGAACTGGGCGCGCAGGCCGTGGCGGCGGCGGAGGAGACGGCGGGGGAGGCATGAGGAGACACATGACGGGGCGGGGTGGAAAGCGTGGGATGCGGTGGCCCCGCCGGGCGGGTTCGGACCGCGGGTCCGCGACGGTGTGGGTGGTCATGGCGCTGGCCGCGGTCGGGGTGATCTTCGGTGGCGTACTGGCGATGGGGCGGGCGGTCGAGGCACGGCACCGGGCGGGCGGCGCGGCCGACTTGGCGGCGCTGGCAGCCGCCGATCACTGGATGGAGGGCAGGGCGGACGCGTGCGCACTGGCAAGGAGAGTGGCCCGGGCGCAGGGGACGAGGCTCCTACGGTGCGCCGTGTACGGGGAGGTGTCCGACGTGACAGCGGCCGCGGGGTCCGGTGCGTTCGCGGCGCAGGTGCGGGCCCGGGCTGGTCCCGCGGGGTCGGCCGTGCCCGGGGGCTCTGCGGGGTCGGCCGTGCCCGGGGGCTCTGCGGGGTCGGCCGTGCCCGGGGGCTCCGCGGGGCTGGCCGTGCCCGCGCGGCCCGCGCGGATGCCGGCGGCGCCGTGATGACTACACGCGGGGTCCGGTGTGTTCGCGGCGCAGGTGCGGGCCCGGGCTGGTCCCGCGGGGTCGGCCGCATCGCGGCCCGCCGAGTTGTCCGGGGGCCGGCGCGTCCGTCCCGCTGCCGATGTGAAGTTCCGCACCAGCGGGGGGCGGGGCGCGGCCTCGTCAGGGGTTCAGGCGCTGTCCGATACCGGGAACGCCCCGTCCGGCCCTGCCGTCGTGTCGGACGTTTCGGGGGCGGAGGTGCCCGGAGCAGGGGACTGTGGCGCGGATGTGCCCGGCGCGGCGGCGTCCGCCGCTCCCTTCAGCAGGGTCGAGAGGAGGCGTACCGCCCCGCGCTTGTGCAACGGGTCGTTGCCGTTGCCGCACTTGGGGGACTGGATGCAGGAGGGGCAGCCCGCCTCGCATTCGCAGGAGGCGATGGCCGCGCGGGTGGCGGTCAGCCATTCCTGGGCGGTGTGGAAGGCGCGTTCGGCGAAGCCCGCCCCGCCGGGGTGGCCGTCGTAGACGAAGACCGTGGGGAGCAGCGTGTCCGGGTGGAGGGGGATCGAGACGCCGCCGATGTCCCAGCGGTCGCAGGTGGCGAAGAGGGGGAGCATGCCGATGGAGGCGTGTTCGGCGGCGTGCAGGGCGCCGCCGAGGATCTCGGGATTGATCCGGGCGGCGTCGAGCTGGTCCTCGGTGACCGTCCACCACACGGCGCGGGTGCGCAGCGTACGAGGAGGGAGGTCGAGTTTCGTCTCGCCGAGGACTTCGCCCGTGATGAGGCGGCGGCGGAGATAGCCGACGACCTGGTTGGTGACCTCGACCGAGCCGTAGCACAACCGGCCCTCGCCCCAGGGGACTTCGATGTCCGTCTCCAGGATGGAGATGGCGGTGGTGTCGCGGGCGGTGGTGGAGTACGTGGGGTTGCCCGGTTCGACGAGGGCGACGTCGTCGTCGAGGTCGAGGTGTTTCACCACGTACGTGCGGCCCTGGTGGAGGTGGACCGCGCCGTCGTGGACGGTCGTGTGCGCGGAGCCGGCGTCGACCGTGCCGAGAAGGCGGCCCGTGGCGGCCTCGACGATCTGGACGGGGTTGCCACCCTCGCCCCGGATGTCGGCGAGGTCGGCGGCGGATTCGCGGCGCGTCCAGTGCCAGGCCTTGACTCGGCGGCGGAGCAGTTTCGCCGCTTCCAGTTGCGGGAGGAGGTCGATTGTTGCCGGGCCGAAGAGCTCCAAGTCCTCCTCGGTGAGCGGGAGTTCGGCCGCGGCCGCGCACAGGTGCGGTGCCAGTACGTAGGGGTTGTCGGGGTCGAGGACCGTCGACTCGACCGGCTGGTCGAAGAGGGCCTCGGGGTGGTGGACCAGGTAGGTGTCCAGCGGATCGTCACGGGCGACGAGGACGGCGAGCGCGCCCTGGCCCGTGCGGCCGGCGCGGCCCGCTTGCTGCCACAGGGAGGCCCGTGTGCCCGGGTAGCCGGCGATCACGACGGCGTCCAATCCCGAGACGTCGATGCCGAGTTCGAGGGCGGTGGTGGCGGCGAGGCCGAGGAGTTCGCCGGAGTGCAGGGCGGCTTCGAGGGCCCGGCGTTCTTCCGAGAGGTAGCCGCCCCGGTAGGCGGCGACGCGGCGGGCCAGCGAGCGGTCGATCTCGGACAGGCGTTCCTTGGCGATCACCGAGATCAGTTCGGCGCCTCGGCGGGAGCGCACGAAGGCGACGGATCGGACGCCCTGCACGGTCAGGTCGGTGAGCAGGTCCGCGGTCTCGGCGGTGGCGGTGCGCCGGACCGGGGCGCCCTTCTCGCCCTGCATCTCGGTGAGAGGGGGTTCCCAGAGGGCGAAGACCAGTTCGCCGCGGGGTGAGGCGTCGTCGGCGACCTCGACGACCGGCAGGCCCGTCAACCGGCGGGCGGCGACGGCCGGTTCGGCGGCCGTGGCGGAGGCGAGGAGGAAGACCGGGGAGGAGCCGTAGCGGGCGCAGAGGCGGCGCAGGCGGCGCAGGATCTGGGCGACGTGCGAGCCGAAGACACCGCGGTAGGTGTGGCACTCGTCGATGACGACGTACTTGAGCGCCTTGAGGAAGGAGGACCAGCGCGGGTGGGAGGGCAATATCCCGCGGTGCAGCATGTCGGGGTTGGTGAGGACGTAGTTGCCGAACTGACGTACCCATTCACGTTCCTCGAACGGGGTGTCGCCGTCGTAGACCGCGGGACGGATCGCCGGACCCAGAGGTTGTGAAAGTTCCTTCACCGATCGGCACTGGTCCGCCGCGAGCGCCTTCGTCGGGGCGAGGTACAGGGCGGTCGCGCCGCGTCCGTTGGGCGCCTCCGATCCGTCGAGCAGTTTCGACAGGACCGGGGTCAGGTAGGCGAGGGACTTGCCGGAGGCCGTACCGGTGGCGACGATCACCGATTCGCCGTCCAGGGCATGCTCGGCCGCGCGGGCCTGATGGGCCCAGGGGTGCTCGATTCCCGCGTTCTGTACAGCCGCGATGACCTCGGATCGGATCCGATCGGGCCAGACTGCATGACGGCCGGGGCGAGGGGGCAAGTGCTCCGTATGAGTGATGCGCGCAGCCCTGTTCGGACCCGAGGCGAGCCGCTCCAGAACCGCCCCCGGAGAGGGGCGGGAGGCAGCGGACCGCGAGGGTCGTTCGGGTCGGTGATTCTTGGCCATCGACACCGAGTGTGTCACTCGGGATGACGGACAATGCTTCCAAGGCGTCGTGCATGCCTGCCGGTAAGTGATTGAATGCCATCGCGGCTGGCGAACCGTCCCGGGGGATCAAGCCGAGGTATCCCCAAGGGGCGACCGCTCGATAGCAAGGTGCTGGAGGATCCGTGGACCTGTCCCTGTCGACCCGTACCGTCGGCGATCGTACGGTCGTCGAGGTCGGTGGCGAAATCGATGTATATACCGCGCCCAAGCTGCGCGAGCAGCTGGTCGAGCTGGTGAACGACGGCAGTTTCCACCTGGTCGTCGACATGGAGGGCGTGGACTTCCTCGACTCCACCGGGCTCGGCGTGCTGGTCGGCGGCCTGAAGCGGGTGCGGGCCCATGAGGGCTCGCTGCGCCTGGTCTGCAACCAGGAGCGCATTCTCAAGATCTTCCGGATCACGGGCCTGACCAAGGTGTTCCCGATCCACACCTCGGTCGAGGAAGCCGTAGCGGCGACCGACTGAGTCAGCCCGATCGGCCTGATCGGACCTTTCGTTGGATCAGGCCGTTCTGGCGGATCAGACCGTTCCGGTGGATCCGGTTGATGGTGGGGATCGGGCTTTGGCCGGCCCGGCCCCCGAAAGCACGCCCACGTCCGAGGGGGATGCATGGCCACTGTCGAACTCCGCTTCAGCCCTCTGCCCGAGCACGTCAGGACCGCCCGCCTCGTGGCGGCCGCGGTGGCGCGCAGGGCGGGCGTGGACGAGGCCGTGCTCGACGAGGTCAGGCTCGCCGTCGGAGAGGCCTGCACGCGCGCCGTGGGGCTGCATCAGAGCAGTGGCATCTCGGCGCCGGTGCGGGTAGCACTGATCGAGGAGGAGAAGCAGTTCTCCATCGAGGTCGGTGACGAGGCGCCGCGCACGGTGGTCAATCCCGATGTCCCCGGCGCCCGAGGCGCCGCGGACGATCTGGAGGCCGAGGGCGAGGACGAGATGGGACTCGCCGTCATCAGCGGCCTCGTCGACGATGTCGAGGTCACCGCCGACGAGTCCGGAGGTCTCCTTCGGATGACATGGCCGACCGCGCCGTTGACGCTGCCGTAGCCCCGGAGTGGTTCCGCCGCTGATCTTTACGATCTGGCCGATCTTTATCGCGATCTCTGTAGAGGCCCTGTTCGCCACCCATGGTGAACAGGGCCTCTTCTGCATCCTCTGATATTTCCCGTCGCGGATTTCTAGATCAGCGATCATCGGGGATCATCGGGGATCATTGGGGATCGCCAATTAATGCCTCAAAGGCGTTATCCGATCCTCCCCCGATCCGGCCCGACTGGTGTTCGTCGATCATTTGCCGGGTAGCAGAAGAAGAACATTTCCGTTTGCCGCGTACTGTTTTGATCAGGTTCCGCTACCTACAATCCGTCCACATCTTGAGCTCAGCCCAAGCTTCAAGGAGGACGAATGGCGGAGCGCTCTACCTTCGCAGCCGCAGTCCTGACGGACGACAACCGTCTGATCGTGATCGTCATCGCCGTCGTCGCGCTCGCGGCGCTCGCCGTCGCCGGAGTCCTGGTGCGCCAGGTGCTCGCGGCCGGTGAGGGAACGGATTCCATGAAGAAGATCGCGGCCGCGGTCCAGGAAGGCGCGAAAGCCTATCTTGGTCGACAGCTGCGCACCCTCGCCGTATTCGCGGTCGTGGTGTTCTTCCTGCTCATGCTGCTTCCGGCGGACGACTGGAATCAGCGAGCCGGGCGTTCGATCTTCTTCTTGATCGGCGCCGTGTTCTCGGCGACCACCGGCTATATCGGAATGTGGCTCGCGGTGCGCAGCAATGTGCGCGTCGCCGCCGCGGCCAGGGAAGCAACACCGGCGGAAGGCGAGCCGGAAAAGGATCTCACCGCCGTCTCGCACAAAGCCATGAAGATCGCTTTCCGTACGGGCGGCGTCGTCGGCATGTTCACGGTGGGCCTCGGTCTGCTCGGTGCCTCGTGTGTCGTGCTCGTCTACGCGGCCGACGCGCCCAAGGTCCTGGAGGGCTTCGGGCTCGGGGCCGCGCTGATCGCGATGTTCATGCGCGTCGGGGGCGGCATCTTCACCAAGGCCGCCGACGTCGGCGCCGACCTGGTCGGCAAGGTCGAGCAGGGCATTCCCGAGGATGACCCGCGCAATGCCGCGACCATCGCCGACAACGTGGGCGACAACGTCGGAGACTGCGCCGGGATGGCCGCCGACCTCTTCGAGTCCTACGCCGTCACGCTGGTCGCCGCGCTGATCCTCGGCAAGGCGGCCTTCGGTGACGCCGGGCTCGCGTTCCCGCTGATCGTGCCCGCGATCGGGGTCATCACAGCGATGATCGGCATCTTCGCCGTCGCGCCCCGGCGCGCCGACCGCAGCGGGATGAGCGCCATCAACCGCGGGTTCTTCATCTCCGCGCTGATCTCGCTCGCCCTCGTCGCCGTGGCCGTCTTCGTGTACCTCCCGTCCTCCTACGGTGACCTGGACGGCGTAACCGACAAGATGATCCAGGCCAAGGACGGCGATCCGCGGATTCTCGCGGTCGTCGCCGTCGCGATCGGCATCGTGCTCGCCGCGCTGATCCAGCAGCTCACCGGCTACTTCACCGAGACGACCCGGCGCCCGGTCAAGGACATCGGCAAGACGTCGCTGACCGGGCCCGCGACCGTCGTGCTCGCGGGCATCTCGCTCGGCCTCGAATCGGCGGTGTACACCGCGGTGCTGATCGGGCTCGGCGTCTACGGGGCGTTCCTGCTCGGCGGTACGTCGATCATGCTCGCGCTGTTCGCGGTCGCCCTGGCCGGCACCGGGCTGCTCACCACCGTCGGCGTCATCGTGGCCATGGACACCTTCGGGCCGGTCTCCGACAACGCGCAGGGCATCGCCGAGATGTCCGGCGACGTACAGGGATCGGGCGCGAAGGTACTGACCGACCTGGACGCGGTCGGCAACACGACGAAGGCCATCACCAAGGGCATCGCCATCGCCACGGCCGTGCTCGCGGCCGCGGCCCTGTTCGGCTCGTACCGTGACGCGATTCTCACCGCCGCGAGCGACGTGGGGGAGAAGGTCGGCGAGGGCGGGCCGATGAACCTGGTGATGGACATCTCACAGCCCAACAACCTGGTGGGGCTCATCGGCGGCGCCGCGGTGGTGTTCCTCTTCTCCGGGCTCGCCATCAACGCCGTGTCCCGGTCCGCGGGTTCGGTGGTCTACGAGGTGCGGCGGCAGTTCCGTGAGCACCCCGGGATCATGGACTACACGGAGGAGCCGGAGTACGGGCGCGTCGTCGACATCTGCACGAAGGACGCGCTCAGGGAGCTGGCCACGCCCGGTCTGCTCGCCGTCATGGCGCCGATCGCGATCGGCTTCACGCTCGGTGTGGGCGCGTTGGGCGCCTATCTCGCCGGGGCCATCGGCACCGGAACGCTGATGGCGGTCTTCCTCGCCAACTCCGGTGGCGCCTGGGACAACGCGAAGAAGCTCGTCGAGGACGGGCACCACGGCGGCAAGGGCAGTGAGGCCCATGCGGCCACCGTGATCGGTGACACGATCGGCGACCCGTTCAAGGACACCGCGGGGCCCGCCATCAACCCGCTGCTGAAGGTGATGAACCTCGTCGCGCTGCTCATCGCGCCCGCGGTCGTCAAGTTCAGCTACGGGGAGGACGCGAGCGTGCCCGTACGGGTCGTGGTCGCCGTCGTCTCGCTCGGCGTCATCATCGGCGCGGTGTACGTGTCCAAGCGGCGCGGCATCGCCGTCGGCGACGACGACGGGAACGGCGACAGCAAGTCGGGGCGGGTGCCGAAGCCGGCCGATCCGGCCGTGGCGCCGTCCCGTACCTAGCGACATACGGAGCGGCAGCCTCAACAGGTGGGCGGGCAGCGGAGCTTGACGGGCTGTCCGCCCACCTTCGTGCCCACTGTCGTGCCCATCTCTGTGACACCTGTGCCCGGTGAACATCTCCGGGATTCGTGTGCTCTTCTTCCGTGAGCCTTATCTCTCTTGATGCAAATGGCTGCTAAAGGTCAAGAAAGCGGTCTTATGGGACGTCCGAGGTGCGATTGTCGTGTGCTCGGCGTGTAAGTTCCGGGGCCGAGAGCCATGGAAGGGACCGATCCGGTGAACAAGAAGCTTGCAGCCGCGCTGTCCGGCGGCGCGGTACTGGTACTGGCCCTGTCGGGCTGCAGCGACGACAGCAACGACAAGCTGAACTCCTGGGCCAAGCAGGTCTGCGACAAGGTCCAGCCGCAGGCCAAGAAGATCGAGTCGGCCAACGCCGCGATCCAGAAGGAGACGTCGGACAACAGCGCGCCGTCCGCCGTCCAGAAGACGGACTCGAAGGCGTTCCAGGACATGTCCGACGCGTACAAGGCGATCGGTGACGCCGTCGACAAGGCGGGCGCCCCGAACGTCGACGGCGGCGAGAAGAAGCAGCAGGACGCGGTCAAGGAGCTGGACAAGATCTCCACCTCCTACGCCGACCTGAAGAAGCAGGTCGACAAGTTGGACACCGACGACCAGGCGAAGTTCGCCGAGGGCCTCAAGGGGATCGCGGGCTCGCTCGACAAGCTGAGCCAGTCCGGCAGCGATGCCCTGAAGAACCTCGAGGAGGGGGACGTGGGCAAGGCGATGGCCAAGCAGGAGAGCTGCAAGAGCGCCTCCGCCACGCCGTCGGGCTCCTGACCCGCCTCTCGTTCGGCGCCCCCGGTGACGCGGCTCCGCCGCCGCGCCGGGGGCGTACGCGCGCTACTCGCGCCCTGCGGGGCGTACGTCGCCGACAGGCAGCCGGGCGCTGCGGGGCGTACGTCGCCCGCACGCAGCCGGACGGCGTCACAATGGAGGCGTGAGTTCTTCCGCTTCCGCCACCCTGCCCGCCGCTGACCGCAACGACGTCGCCGCCCTGCTGCGCGACGCCCTGATCGACGCCGAGTTCACCGCCGACGGGCTGCTCGAGCTGCTCGGGGCGCCCGCCTACGCGGCGCTCGCCCGCAGCGAGACCGTGCCCGCGCTGCGCGCCACCCGGGGGGACTCCCCCCTGGAGACGCTCGTCCGGCTGTTCCTGCTGCAACAGCCCGTGCCGCGGGAGCGCGTCGCCGGGGTGCTGCCTCTCGACGCGTGCCGGGAGAGCGGCTGGCTGCGGGAGAGCGGCGACGAGATGACCGCGACCGTCGACGTTCGCCCGTACGGCGGACCCGACGGCGAGGACTGGTTCATCGTGTCCGACCTGGGGTGCGCGGTCGGCGGCGCAGGTGGCATCGGCAGCCACGACGAGGGCGTCGTGCTCGGGGTCGGCGGGGCGTCCACCACGCTCGCCGGAATCACCGTCCGTGCGCCCGTCGCGTCGGCCCTCGACCTCGGCACCGGCTCCGGGATCCAGGCGCTGCACGCGGCGCGGCACGCCACGCAGGTCACCGCGACCGACCTCAACTCCCGCGCCCTGCACATCACCGCGCTCACCCTCGCGCTGTCCGGCGCGGGCGCCGCGGACCTGCGCGAGGGGTCGCTGTACGAGCCGGTGGGCGACGCGACGTACGACCTGATCGTGTCGAATCCGCCCTTCGTCATCTCTCCCGGAGCGCGGCTCACGTACCGCGACGGCGGGATGGGCGGGGACGATCTGTGCCGCTCGCTCGTTCAGGGGGCGGGGGAGCATCTGAACGACGGGGGATACGCGCAGTTCCTCGCCAACTGGCAGCACGTGGAGGGGGAGGAGTGGACCGAGCGGCTGCGCTCGTGGGTGCCGCGCGGCTGCGACGCCTGGATCGTGCAGCGCGAGGTGCAGGACATCACGCAGTACGCCGAGCTGTGGCTGCGCGACGGGGGTGACCACCGCACGGACCCGGCCGCGTACGCCGCCCGGTACGACGCGTGGCTCGACGAGTTCGAGGCGCGCAAGGTGCGGGCCGTCGGGTTCGGGTGGATCACGCTCAGGAAGAGTTCCGCCGCGGAGCCCTCGATCGTCGTCGAGGAGTGGCCGCACCCCGTCGAGCAGCCGCTCGGCGGTGCGGTGCGGGCGCACTTCGAGCGGGTCGACTGGCTGCGCACGCACGACGACGCGGCGCTGCTCGAATCCTCGTTCAGGCTCGCCGGGGAAGTGGTGCAGGAACAGGTCGGGCTGCCGGGCGCCGAGGACCCCGAGCACGTCGTGCTGCGGCAGGGGCGCGGGATGCGCCGGGCGACGAAGGTGGACACGGTCGGCGCCGGGTTCGCGGGCGTCTGCGACGGGACGCTGAGCGCCGGGCGGATCCTGGACGCCATCGCCCAACTCGTGGGCGAGGAGCAGGTGTTGCTGCGCGACCGTACACCGGCGCAGATCCGTACGCTGGTCGAGCAGGGCTTCCTGGACCCCGTCGGGCTCGTCGGGCTCGCCGGGCCGGGCGACGGAGTCGTCGGATAGCTGCCCTTCGCCTTGCGCTGCCCGGGAGTTCACCCGGGGTTCCCCCGTCCGTGCCAGCGTCACCGCCTGGGGGCGGCGCGAGCCGCCCCGGAGTCGGGGAGGCAAGGCGATGGAGAGTGCACCTGCGGTCTTCGCGGGCACGGTGTTCGCGTTGTTCGGCGTGGGACTTGTGGTGTGGACGGGGGCGCGTGCCGCGCACCGGGAGCCGGTGGCGGACGGCGCGCGCCCGGTGGCGTCGGCGGTGCTTGCCGGGGCGGTCGGCGTGGGCTGCCTGGCGCTCGCGGCGTGGTGTTTCGGCCAGGTGTGACGCGGCCGGCGCGGTCCTGTGACGCGGCCTCAGAAAGCGCGGTGAGTACGGCGACGCCCGCCCCCGGAGCGGTCCAGGGGCGGGCGTCGGCACGTACAGGAACGTACGAGTGCGTACGAGAACGTACGGCGAAGGGGCGTCAGCGCAGGACGCGGCCCTGGGCGTCCGTGCGGTCGTTGCTGGTGAGGAACAGGATGCCGTCGATGAAGCCCCACAGGCCACCCGCGCCGCAGGTCACGATGGAGACGACGAGCTGCCAGACACCGATCTTGGTGTCGCCCACGTAGAAGCGTCCGATGCCGAACGAGCCGAGGAAGATACCGAGCAGACCGGCGACGAGCTTCTGCTTGTCGGAGTACGGGCGGCCCTGCGGGTCGACGCCGAACGGGGCCTCGGGCGTGGCGCCGGGGAAGGGCTGGGACATGGGAGTTGCTCCTAGGGACGGTAAAAGTCGGCGCGGCGATGCCAGGCCTGTGAGCGGAATGATCCGAGAGCGACGCACCGGTGGGGACACGGCGTGGCCTCGGAACTCCGAAGCGTAGAGGGGGACCCGGGGGTGTCATGGGGCCGGGGCGCCTATCGTGGCAAGTTCGTGACCTTGTGCGTCCGACGGTGATGTGCCGTCAGATCACATTGCGCAGCACGGTCCAGACCACGGCGGCGGCGAGCAGGGCGAGTTGGGTGCGGGTGCTCGGGACAGGTCGCCACCGGCGCCCGCGCAGCCCCGCGTACAGCCAACGCCCCAACGCGTAGAGGACGAACGGGGAAGCGGCCAGCAGCAGGGCATTGTCGTGCCAGGCGGTGACGAGCCGGCCGTGCAGCACGTCGTACACCATGCGGGTGCCGCCGCAGCCGGGGCAGAGCAGCCCGGTGAGCGCGCGGAACGGGCAGCCGGGCAGCCAGTGTCCGGGCTCGTGCGGATCGGTGCCGTAGAGGTACGCGGCCGCGGCAGCCCCGGCGACGAACACCACGAGGGGTGCTGTGGCCGGGGCGCGGCGGGCGGTCCGCGGTGCGGTCGTCATCGTCAGCGCAGGATGCGGCCCTGCGCGTCGGTCGTGTTGCTCCCGGCGAGCATGACGATGCCGTCGATGAAGCCCCACATGCCGCCGATCCCACAGGTCAGCACGCCGACGAGGAGCTGGCCCACGGCCAGTCCCGTGTGGCCCGTGTAGAAGCGGCCGACGCCGAACGTGCCCAGGAAGATACCGAGCAGGCCGGCTGTGAGCTTCTGCTTGTCCGAGTACGGACGCCCGTAGGGGTCGTAGCCGTACGGCGCCATCGGGTCGTAGGCGACGGGCATGCCGGGCTGCGGCTGGGGCGGGTACGCGCCGCCGGCCGGCGCGGAGCCGGGGTAGGGGTAGCCGTAGTTGGGCTGGCCGCCCTGCGGCGGCTGACCGGGCTGGCCCGGAGCGGCGCCGTATCCGGGCTGCGCGCCTTGCTGCGGGTAGCCGTACGGGTTTCCGCCCGGCTGTTCCTGCGGGGGCTGCTGGCCGTAAGGGTTGCTGTCGGACACGGGATGCTCCTGGGTCGGGATGCCGGTGGGGACGAGCCGGGGCTTCCCTCGGGCTCCCCCAGCCGTTCGGCCATCTTGTCAGGAGCAGATAAGGGAGTGGAGCGAGGGAGCGCGATAGGTGCGCAATGGGGACGCTCGTGACAGGAATGTGGCCCCCCGCGCAACACACGGTGAGGCTTCGGTCACCCGGAGCCGAGGCGTCCGCTCCCCGGTCCGGGGGCAGGATCACGAGGAGTCGGGTTACCGTTCCGAGTGGCTGCTGCGTGCTTTTCCCGTTTGACACACCGGCGGGAGGTACCGTCACACTCCGCAGCAGTGCCCAATAACTAACGAATATCTACCGACGAGACACCGACTGGACAGTCTCAACCGCCGACCGGAGAGAAGAGCGAAGTTGTCCCCGACCAGCGAGACCGCACAGGGCGGCCGCCGACTCGTCATCGTCGAGTCGCCCGCCAAGGCGAAGACGATCAAGGGCTATCTCGGCCCTGGGTACGTCGTCGAAGCGAGCGTCGGGCACATCCGCGACCTCCCCAGCGGCGCCGCCGAGGTGCCCGACAAGTACACGGGCGAGGTGCGCCGCCTCGGCGTGGACGTCGAGAACGACTTCGAGCCGATCTACGTCGTCAACGCCGACAAGAAGGCGCAGGTCAAGAAGCTCAAGGACCTGCTGAAGGACTCCGACGAACTCTTCCTGGCCACCGATGAGGACCGCGAGGGCGAAGCCATCGCGTGGCACCTCCTGGAGGTCCTGAAGCCCAAGGTCCCCGTCCACCGGATGGTCTTCCACGAGATCACCAAGGACGCGATCCGCAGCGCCGTCGCCAACCCCCGCGAGCTCAACAAGCGGATGGTCGACGCCCAGGAGACCCGCCGCATCCTCGACCGCCTCTACGGCTACGAGGTCTCGCCGGTCCTGTGGAAGAAGGTCATGCCGCGCCTCTCGGCGGGCCGTGTCCAGTCCGTGGCCACCCGCCTCGTCGTCGAGCGGGAGCGCGAGCGCATCGCCTTCCGCTCCGCCGAGTACTGGGACCTGACGGGCACGTTCGCGACCGGCCGGGCAGGTGACTCCTCCGACCCCTCGTCGCTGGTCGCGCGCCTCAGCGCGGTCGACGGCAAGCGCATCGCCCAGGGCCGGGACTTCGACTCGCTCGGTCAGATCAAGGGCGGGAACTCGGCGAACACCCTGCACCTGGACGAGGCGAACGCGCGAGCGCTCGCCGCCGCCCTTCAGGACACGTCGTTCGCCGTCCGCTCGGTCGAGTCCAAGCCCTACCGTCGCTCGCCGTACGCACCCTTCCGTACGACGACGCTGCAGCAGGAGGCCTCGCGCAAGCTGGGCTTCGGCGCGAAGTCGACCATGCAGGTGGCGCAGAAGCTGTACGAGAACGGCTTCATCACCTATATGCGTACGGACTCCACGACCCTGTCGGACACGGCGGTCTCGGCCGCCCGTGCCCAGGTCACGCAGTTGTACGGCGGCGACTACCTGCCGGACAAGCCGCGCACGTACGCCGGCAAGGTGAAGAACGCGCAGGAGGCGCACGAGGCGATCCGCCCCTCCGGCGACCGCTTCCGCACGCCTGCCGAGACCGGCCTGACCGGCGACCAGTTCAAGCTCTACGAGCTGATCTGGAAGCGCACCGTCGCCTCTCAGATGAAGGACGCGGTCGGCAACTCGGTCACCGTGAAGATCGCGGGCCGCTCGAGCGACGGCCGCGACGCCGAGTTCAGCGCGTCCGGCAAGACCATCACCTTCCACGGCTTCCTCAAGGCCTACGTCGAGGGCGCCGACGACCCGAACGCGGAGCTGGACGACCGCGAGCGCCGGCTTCCGCAGGTCACCGAGGGCGACCCGCTCTCCGCCGAGGAACTCTCCGTCGACGGCCACGCGACCAAGCCGCCGGCCCGGTACACCGAGGCCTCGCTCGTCAAGGAGCTGGAAGAGCGCGAGATCGGCCGCCCCTCTACGTATGCGTCGATTCTCGGCACCATCCTCGACCGCGGTTACGTCTTCAAGAAGGGGACGGCTCTTGTGCCCTCCTTCTTGTCGTTCGCCGTCGTCAACCTCCTGGAGAAGCACTTCGGGCGGCTCGTCGACTACGACTTCACCGCCAAGATGGAGGACGACCTCGACCGCATCGCGCGGGGCGAGGCACAGGCCGTGCCGTGGCTGCGCCGCTTCTACTTCGGTGAAGGCTCGGGCGACGCCAGCGCGGCCGACGCGGGCAACGGCGACGGGGACCACCTCGGCGGCCTCAAGGAGCTCGTGACGGACCTGGGCGCGATCGACGCCCGCGAGATCTCCTCCTTCCCGGTCGGCAGCGACATCATGCTGCGCGTCGGGCGCTACGGCCCCTACATCGAGCGCGGCGAGCGCGACTCCGAGAACCACCAGCGCGCGGACGTCCCCGAGGACCTCGCCCCCGACGAGCTCTCGGTCGAGTACGCCGAGGAGCTGCTCGCCAAGCCGAGCGGCGACTTCGAGCTGGGCGCGGACCCGGAGAGCGGTCACCAGATCATCGCCAAGGACGGACGCTACGGTCCGTACGTCACCGAGGTGCTCCCCGAGGACACCCCGAAGACCGGCAAGAACGCGGTCAAGCCGCGCACCGCCTCCCTCTTCAAGTCCATGTCGCTCGACACGGTGACCCTGGCCGACGCCCTCAAGCTGATGTCGCTGCCGCGTGTGGTGGGGGCCGACGCCGAGGGCGTCGAGATCACCGCGCAGAACGGGCGGTACGGGCCGTACCTGAAGAAGGGCACGGACTCGCGGTCGCTGCAGACCGAGGACCAGCTCTTCACCATCACGCTCGAAGAGGCCCTGGAGATCTACTCCCAGCCCAAGCAGCGCGGGCGCGCGGCCGCCAAGCCGCCGCTGAAGGAGCTCGGCGAGGACCCGGTCAGCGGGAAGCCGGTCGTCGTGAAGGACGGCCGCTTCGGCGCGTACGTCACCGATGGCGAGACGAACGCCACGTTGCGCTCCGACGACTCGGTGGAGGAGATCACCCCCGAGCGCGGGTACGAACTCCTCGCGGAGAAGCGGGCCAAGGGGCCGGCCAAGAAGACCGCCAAGAAGGCAGCGGCCAAGAAGGCCCCCGCCAAGAAGACGGCAGCGAAGAAGACGGCAGCGAAGAAGACCGCGGCCAAGACGACCACTGCGAAGAAGACCGCTGCCAAGAAGGCGCCTGCCAAGAAGGCGGCTCCCGCAGAGCAGTAGGTAGTAGGTAGTAGGTAGTAGGTAGTAGGTCGTGAGCAGTGCGCTGTTAGTAGTGCGTAGTTGGTAGTAAAGAGCGGTAAGTAGGAAGCAGTACGCGGCTTATGTAGGTGGACGCCCCCGGGATCGGTGACCGGGGGCGTCCGTTTGTTCGGGTGGGCGCTCGGAGTGTCGGCCCGTCCCGATAGGCTGGACGAATGACCCGTGCCGAGCAGCCGACCCCCCACACGGCCCCGGACGACGCCTTGGTAGCGGACTCCCGAGAGCGTGCCGTGCGCGCACTCCTGCGTGTACCCGAACTGAAGCGCCTGTGGTCCGCGCAACTCGTAGGCGGGGTCGGTGATGTACTCGGGCTGCTTGTGCTCGTGGTGCTCGCGCTGCAGACGGCCATTTCCGAAGGGTCGTTCGGCGGCGGGTACCGGGGCGTGGCCCTCGCCGTCGCCACCGTGTTCGGGGCGCGCATTCTGTCCACGCTGCTGTTCGGCGCCGTCCTGCTCGGACCGCTGACCTCGCTGACGACCCCCGGCGGACCGCTCGACCGGCGCTGGACCATGGTCGCCGCCGACGGGCTGCGGGCCGCGCTGCTGATCGTCGCGCCGCTGTGGATCGACTGGACTCCGGACAACGCGATGGCGCTGATCCTCGTGACGGCGTTCGTCATCGGGGTCGCCGAGCGGTTCTGGACCGTCGCCAAGGAGAGCGCGGCACCGTCCCTGCTGCCCGCGCCGCCGCTGGAGGGCGCGGCCGTGCGGCCGTTGCCGGACCACATGGACGCGCTGCGCCGCCTCTCGCTGCGTACCGGATTCGTGGCGATCCCGCTGGCCGCGGCCGTACTCGTGGTCGTCACCCTCGTGCAGAACCTGATCGGCGCGGGCGTCGACTGGTTCGCCCAGCACCAGGTGGCGCTCTCGTCGTACGTGGGCGCGGGGCTGTTCGCCGCCTCGCTGTCCGTCGTCTTCTTCCTCGAACTGCCCGGCGCGCAGACCCCGCGCGCGCGGTCGCCGCTCGAAGGACTGCGCCGCCCGAAGACCGGCAGCGGCATCGACAAGGGACGTACGGGCGCGATCCCGCTGCTCGTCCTCGCCTGCGCCGCCGTCGCCGGTGCGATCTCGGCCGCTGTCGCCGTCTCCGTGCTGCACGCCAAGGACCTGGGCGGCGGCCCCGTGACGTTCGGGCTGCTCGTGCTCGGACTGACCGGCGGCACCGTCATCGGCATCCGCACCGCGCCGACCGTGCTGCCGGCACTGTCCCGGCGCCGGCTGCTCGCCCTCGTCATCGCACTCACCGGCATCGCGCTCCTTGGCGCCGGGCTCGACCCGGACGTGACCAGCGTGATCCTGCTCGTCACGGTGGCGGGAGTCGCCGCGGGCGTCGCGGCCAACACCGGGCACGCCCTCCTCGACCAGGAAGCCGAGGAGTACCGGCGGGCCCGCATCACCGAACACCTGCAGGCCGTCGTCCGCGTCAGCGTCGCCCTCGGCGCCCTGATCGCACCGCTGCTCGCCGCGCTCATCGGGCCGCACCGCCTGGAGAACGGCAAGTTCGTGTTCGCGCACGGCGGCGCCGCGTTCACGCTGATGCTGGTCGGCGCACTGCTGCTGCCCGTCGCCGCGCTGGTCCTCGCCAAGGCCGACGACCGCAGCGGCGTACCGCTGCGGCACGACCTGAAGGAAGCGCTGCTCAAGGGGAACGACCCGGCGCAGGCCCCGGCCGCGACCGGATTCTTCATCGCCCTCGAAGGCGGCGACGGCGCCGGGAAGTCGACCCAGGCGGAGGCCCTCGCGGAGTGGATCCGCGGCAAGGGCCACGAGGTCGTGGTCACGCGCGAGCCGGGGGCCACGCCCGTCGGCAAGCGGCTGCGCTCGATCCTGCTCGACGTCTCGTCCGCCGGTCTGTCGCACCGCGCCGAGGCGCTGCTCTACGCCGCCGACCGCGCCGAGCACGTCGACACCGTCGTGCGGCCCGCACTGGAGCGCGGCGCGATCGTCATCTCCGACCGCTACATCGACTCGTCCGTCGCCTACCAGGGCGCGGGCCGCGACCTGTCGCCGACCGAGGTCGCCCGCATCAACCGGTGGGCCACCAGCGGGCTCGTGCCGCATCTGACGGTGCTGCTCGACGTGGACCCGGAGGCCGCGCGCGAGCGGTTCACCGAAGCGCCGGACCGCCTCGAGTCGGAGCCGACGGAGTTCCACACGCGCGTGCGCTCCGGTTTCCTGACGCTGGCCGCCAGCGACCCGGGCCGCTACCTCGTGGTCGACGCGGGCCAGGAGCCGGAAGCCGTGACGACTGTCGTCCGCCACCGTCTCGACCTCCTCCTGCCGCTCTCCGAAGCGGAGATCAAGGCGCAGGAAGAGGCCCGCAAGGCCGCCGAGGAAGAGGCGCGGCGCAAGGCCGAGGAAGAGGCCGCGCGCAAGGCCGAGGAGGAGCGGGTCGAGCGCGAGCGGCAGGAGCAGCTCGCCAAGTTGCGCGCCGAGGAGGAGGAGCGCACGCGCCGCGAGATGGAGGAGGCGCAGCGCATCGAGGCCGAGCGCCAGGCGGAGGAGGCCCGGCAGCGCGCCGAGGAGGCCCGCAAGAAGGCCGAGGCCGAGCAGGCCCGTCTCCTCGCCGAGGAGCAGGCCCGCGCCGTCGAGGAGGAGCGCCGCCGCAAGCAGGCCGAGGAGGAGGCGCGGCTCAGGGCCGAGGCCGAGGAGCGGCGCCTGGAGAAGCAGCGCAAGGCCGAGGAGGCACTGCTGCGCGCGGAAGAGGCGCGGCGGCTCGCGGCGCAGGCCGCGCAGGCGGCTCAGGCGAGCGCGTCCGCGGCCACGTCCCCGTCCGTGCCGACGCGGTCCACGCATCCCCGTAAGGCCGATATGCGCAAGGCCGACTCCCGTACGACCGATACCGATACCGCTACTGGTACCGATGCCCGTGAGGCGAACACGGCTCCGGAGCGGGACAGCGAGACGACGCTCCAGACGCCGATGGTGCGGCCGCAGACGCCGTCCGAGGCCGAGGAGACGGCGGTGCTGCCGCCCGTCAGGGACGCCGAGGAGACCGCGGTGCTGCCGCCGGTCCGGGACGTCGAGGAGACGGCGCAGCTGCCGCTGCCGCCGGCCGGCGCGGCCGACGAGACGGCCGTGCTCCCGCAGGTGTCCGACGCGACGCAGGACAGAGTGCCGCCGGGTTACTTCCGCGACGAGCGGACCGGGCAGCCGGAGGGCGGCGCCGACGTCACGGCGGAGCTGCCGCAGGTCGACGAAGAGGGCCGGCCGCGCCGCCGCCCCCGCTCGGACTGGGCGGAGGAGACGCCGCTCGACGACCTGCCGTCGCTGGCGGACGAGCTGCTGGGCGGGCAGGACGACGACATCGACGAGGACGAGGGCCGGGGCCGGCGGCGACGCCGATAGGTCCTGTCGGCGGAGGGTGTGGAGCTCAGGTCAGCCGGAGCTCCACCCAGTCCACCGCGTCCCCGTCGAGCCGGTAGCGATCGACCTCCTCGGTGAACCCGGCCCGCTCCGCGAAGCGCAGCCCCGCCGTGTTCGAGGCCAGCACGACCGTCTCGAACCGCTCGGCGCCCAGGGCGCGTGCGGTGTCGAGCCCGCGCTCGTACAGCGCCGCGCCGAACCCCTGCCCCCGTTGCTCGGGCAGCACCCGTGAGATCACCGTGGCCACCCCGTCCCGCGGGGCCCGCACGGTCGAGCAGCCGACGAGGACGTCTCCGGCGTAGGCGACCTCCAGTACGTTGCGCCCGGCCCGCTCGGTGACATCGCCGGGGGAGAGGTACGCCGAGTCGACCGGTACGACCGTGTTGTGCACGTGCTGCCAGTCGGCGACCAGCGAGCCGTCGGCGCCCGCGTCGCCGGTCAGGGTCTCGATGCGCAGATTCCGGATCGGCGGGACCGGAGGAATCGGGGGGATCGGGGGAGGGGTCATCCGCGTAGCCAACTCGCTGCGGTCGGTGTTGTCAGTGGCGCCCGGCACAATGGCTGGAGCTTGCGGGCCCGAGGGTTCGAGGGCTTGTGGGCTTGAGGGCTCAAGGAAAGGCGGTATCCCCATGGCCGTATGGGACGACCTGGTCGGTCAGGAGCGCGTGGTCGCGGAGCTGGACGCGGCCGCGCGGGACGCGGACGCCCTGGTGACCGCCGTCCGGGCCGGCACACCGCCGCCCGAGGCCTCGAAGATGACGCACGCCTGGATGTTCACCGGGCCGCCGGGCGCGGGCCGGGTCACCGCGGCGCGGGCCTTCGCGGCGGCGCTGCAGTGCGTGTCACCGGACAGAGCGCTCGGCGGCGCCCCCGGCTGCGGATTCTGCGACGGCTGCCACACCGCCCTGCTCGGCACGCACGCGGATGTCACGACCGTGGCCGCGGTCGGCACGCAGATCCTGGCCGAGGACATGCGCGACACCGTCCGCAAGTCGTACACGTCACCGGCGACCGGCCGCTGGCAGGTGATCCTCGTGGAGGACGCCGAGCGGCTCAACGAGAAGTCGGCGAACGCCGTGCTGAAGGCCGTGGAGGAGCCCGCCCCGCGCACGGTGTGGCTGCTGTGCGCGCCCTCGGTGGAGGACGCGCTGCCCACGATCCGCTCCCGCTGCCGGCTGCTGACGCTGAGCACACCCGCCGTGGACGCCGTCGCCGACATGCTCGTACGACGCGACGGCATCGAGCCCGCCGTCGCCGCCACGGCCGCGCGCGCCACCCAGGGCCACATCGACCGGGCCCGGCGCCTGGCCACCGACCCGCGCGCGCGGGAGCGCAGGGCGGCGGTGCTGAAGATGCCGCTGCGCGTCGAGGACGTCGGCGGCTGTCTCAAGGCGGCGCAGGAGCTGGTCGACGCGGCGGCGGAGGACTCCAAGCAGCTCGCCGAGGAGGTCGACACCAAGGAGACCGAGGAGCTGAAAGCGGCCCTCGGTGGGCAGGGCGGCAGCCGGATGCCGCGCGGCACGGCCGGGGTCATGAAGGACCTGGAGGACAAGCAGAAGCGCCGCAGGACGCGTTCGCAGCGCGACTCCCTCGATCTGGCGCTCACCGAGCTGACGGGTGTGTACCGGGATGTGCTGGCGCTGCAGCTCGGTTCGCGGGTGGCGCTCGCCAACACGGATGTCCAGGACACGCTGGAGCGGCTGGCGCGGGGCACGTCGCCCGAGTCGACGCTCCGGCGGATCGAGGCGATCGGGGCGTGCAGGACCGCCCTCGACCGCAATGTGGCGCCGCTGCTCGCGGTCGAGGCGATGACCATGGCGCTGCGAGCCGGATAAGGACAAGGAGAGGGCCGACCCCTACGGGCCGCACAACCCTTATGGTGCGTAGTTTGCTACTCAAAGTGACCCGGCCCGCGCGGAGGGTTACGCTCGCTCGATGTACTTCAGGCGCCACCCCATCACCCCCCGCCGCCGTACCCCCCTTCTCGCCGCCGCCACCGGACTGCTGCTGACCGGTATGTCGGCCATCTCGGCCTGTTCGCCGGGGAGTTCGGAGACCGCGGATGCCTCGCTCGCCGCGCTGCCCAGCTCCGACCAGTCCCGGCTGAGCGCCTACTACGACCAGAGTCCGAAGTGGCGCAAGTGCGGCGCCCCGGGGTTCGAGTGCGCCACCCTCAAGGCGCCGCTCGACTACGCCAAGCCGTCCGCCGGCGACATCGATCTCGCCGTCTCCCGCAAGAAGGCCACGGGTCCGGGCAAGCGCCTCGGCTCGCTCCTGGTCAACCCGGGCGGCCCCGGCGGCTCCGCGGTCGGCTACCTCCAGTCGTACGCGGGCATCGGCTACCCGAAAGAGGTCCGCGCCCGCTACGACATGGTCGCCGTAGACCCGCGCGGCGTCGCCCGCAGCGCGCCCGTCACCTGCCTCGACGGCAAACAGATGGACACGTACACGCAGACCGACGTCACCCCCGACGACAGCCACGAGAAGGATCAACTCTCCGCCGCCTTCAAGAAGTTCGCGGCCGGCTGTGAGACGACCGACAGGACCTCCAAGCGCATCCTGCCGCACGTCTCCACCGTCGAGGCGGCCCGCGACATGGACCTCGTGCGCGCGGCCGTCGGCGACGAGAAGCTGAACTACGTCGGCGCCTCCTACGGCACGTTCCTCGGTGCGACCTACGCGGGCCTGTACCCGGAGCGGGTGGGACGCCTGGTCCTCGACGGCGCGATGGACCCGTCCCTCTCCGCGCGCGACCTGAACCGGGAGCAGACCGCCGGCTTCGAAACGGCGTTCACCTCCTTCGCCAAGGACTGTGTGGCCCGCTCCGGCTGCCCCCTCGGCACCGGCACCCCGGACCAGGCGGGCAAGCGTCTCAAGTCGTTCTTCACCACGCTCGATCGCACCCCGCTCGGCACGGGCGATCCCGACGGCCGCAAGCTCGGCGAAGCCCTCGCCACGACCGGCGTGATCGCCGCGATGTACGACGAGGGAGCCTGGCCGCAGCTGCGTGAGGCGCTCACCGCGGCCATGACGAAAAAGGACGGCGCGGGCCTGCTCGCCCTCTCCGACAGCTACTACGAGCGCGACCCCGACGGCACCTACACCAACCTGATGTTCGCCAACGCCGCCGTGAACTGCCTCGACCAGCCGCCGTCCTTCACCTCCGCGAAGGAGGTCGAGGACGCACTGCCCTCCTTCGAGAAGGCATCCCCGGTCTTCGGCGCGGGCCTCGCCTGGTCCTCCCTGAACTGCGCCTCCTGGCCGGTGCCGCCCACCGGCGAAGCGCACCGCATCACCGCGGACGGCGCCGCCCCCATCGTCGTGGTCGGCACCACCCGCGACCCGGCCACCCCCTACCCGTGGGCCAAGGCCCTCGCCGCCCAGCTCTCCTCCGGCCGCCTCCTCACCTACGAGGGCGACGGCCACACGGCGTACGGCCGCGGCAGCGACTGCATCGACGGGGCGATCGACACCTACCTGCTCACCGGCACCCCGCCGAAGGACGGAAAGCGCTGCTCGTGACGGGTGGCCCCGGGTGATCCCGGCCCATAAAAGGATGGGCGGACCACCCCGGAGGAGCGTGTAGGATTGGCGACGTTGCTGACGCACTCAGGTGCGCGCGGCGGCGCCGCCTTAGCTCAGCTGGCCAGAGCAACGCACTCGTAATGCGTAGGTCTCGGGTTCGAATCCCGAAGGCGGCTCTGTGGAAGCCCCAGAACTCACTCGCCGTGATCTGGGGCTTTTGCTTTTGGCGGACGCGGCGCAGACGTCGAACGCGGGGCGCCTTGCTGCCCCCGGTCTCGGTTCTGGTAACTGGCCCTCAAGTAAGGCTCATACGTAGATGCCCACTCCCGACCGGACCGCGGCCGCCTGGCTCCATCAGCTATATCGCGGACTGGTGGAGCTCGCCGCACCACACCCCGTGCATGAGGGCCCCACGGCCTGGCTGTTCCCCTGCCGTACCGTGCCGCAATCCGGCTATCCGCAGACGCCCATGCTCGCGGCCTCCGTCGTTGTTCCGAAGGACGGCAGCGTTCCGTTCCACCCGTCACCGAGCGCACCGTTCGCTGACCTCGCGCCTGCGGCCTCGCATGAAGAGGCGCTCGCCCGGGTCCGGAACCAGCCGCGCAGGATCAACGCCCGCGGCTGCCTCGTCACCGTGCATACGATGATCGACCGTGCCCCGTCGACGCCTCTGCCCTGGCAGCCGTCGGACGAGGCACCAGGGTGGTGGGCCCGGCTGCAGCAGCGCTACTTCCCCGACTTCGAGCCGGTTGCGGTGGGCAGTTGGGACGACGCGGTCAGGGCGATGGCCGAGACGGGGCCCGACACGCGCGGCGTGGTGTGGGTACGCCGTGAGGCCGGGGGGCACGAGGTCACGGGCAACCTGCTCTACGGGCACAACAACAAGGGGAGCGTCGTCTTCCTCGACCCCCTCGCTTCCTCTCTGGCACGGCTCGACACCGCCAACGTGCGTGAGCTGCTTCTCGTACGCGCCCTGCCGCAGACCGTGCGTGCGCCATGGGAAGGGCCCGCTCACGGCTTCGAGGCGGCCCGCCTCAAGGCGCAGCAGTGGCTGGACAGCGCGTACGGCGGCGAGGTGGCGCTGGTCGATCCCGGGCCCGGCGACGAGACGGCCCGCGGCTGGGTGTTCTCCTGTGACACCCGACGCCACCTGATCGAGGGCCGCTGGCCGGACATTCTGCTCGACGCGACCGTCGTCGTGCCCAAGGACGCCGGCGCACCGTTCCACCTGCCGAACTCCGCACCGTGGGCCTGGCTCGCACACTGGGACCAAGGACGTAACCCGGGCTCCGGAACGTTTCCGGTGCCGCCCGCACCGGGGCGCGCGTACTGGTTCCAGCCGACGCTGGCCGAGCTCGGGCCGGTTCTCTCGACCTCCGACCACCAGGTCTGGCAGTCGGCGATCGACGAAATCTCCGCGTTTCCGGCGGGAGCACGGAGCCTGATCCGGGTACGGCGGACGGACGGGCGAGGACGGGAAGCGGTCGGATGGCTGGTGACGGCGCTGACCACGGAGACGGGCGTCGTCCTCGTGGACGGCTCCTCCGACGAGCCGGTCTCCCTGGACGAGACGGGCGTACGGGCTCTGCACGTGATCCGGTACCGATGACACCGCGGGCAAGGCTGACGTCGGCTCCCAGGCGGCACACCGGGGCTTCGGTTACGACTTCGGTTACGAGTGCCTGCACGTAGGCGAGCGGTCAGACCTGTTCGAAGTGGAACGCCTTGATGAAGCAGTCGCGGGGCTGGGCGACGGCGAAGAGGATGCACTCCACGAGCGACTGGCCGGCGAGGGGATCGTCGGCCCCGCGCGGGGCGGTTTCCCACTCCTCGGAGAGCGGGTCGGTGTTGTCGAAGTCGGGCGGGTAGAGCGATATCACCCGGACACCTTGGGGCCGTAGGCGCTTGGAGAGGATCTCGGTGAACCCGGCCTGTGCGCTCTTGGCCGCATAGAAGGCGTCGTGTGCGTCCGAGCGGTGATGTCCGGCCGTTCCGCAGGCGGAGACCATCGTCACCACGTCCGGCTTGTCCGAGTTGAGCAGGAGCGGGAGGAAGCTCTTCACGGTCAGAATCGTGCCCGTGGCGCCGGATGCGATGGTGTCGACGATGTCGGCGTCGGACGCTGACTGGAGATCCGGCCCTTCGAGGTAGCGCGAGCCGTTGTTGATCAGGATGTCGACGCGGTCGGTGTGCTGGGCGACGCCGGAAGCGAAGTCGCGGATCGAGGCGGGATCCGTCAGGTCGCAGGCGTATGCGTGGACCAGCTGATGGCCTCGGTCTCGGATCTCGTCCCGGACACGCTCGGCGGCATCGAGGCTGCGTGCGGACAGGAAGACCTCGGCGCCGAGGTCCGCGAGCCGGATGGCCAGAGTTCGCCCGAAGTCGCGCCCGGCAGCAGTGATGACGACGCGGTGGTGGTCGAGTCTCATGATGTTGGTCCTTGTTCCTGGTGCGAAACAGTCCGCCCTCAGCCGACCACGTGAACGGCGGTCCCCTTCGTGGCGAACTTCCACAGGGCTGTTCCGTCCGCGACGCTCTCGCGAATCGCGCCGGTCCGCACCGTGCTGTCCGGCGCGGGAGAGGAGCCGTCGACAGCGTTGGAGAAGGCCGACTGGGCACCGAAATAGACCGCGTGCTCGATTTGTACGCCATCGCTTCCCGTGCCCGTCGCGCGGCGGAAGGTCACCGGGTGCTCTCCCCGCGCCGGGGGCACATTGCCCGGCCATACGGTGAACGTACGGGCGGTGGATTCGCCTTCGGGGATCAGCCAGACCCTTTTCTGGGAGAGCGAATAGACGATCCGTCGCCCGGCCCCGGAGCCGTCGGGAATTTTGTACACCTTGGGCTTGGTGGCGGAAGGGTGCGGACTCGCACTCGGCTTGGAATCGGCATTCGCGGTGCTCTTCGCGGGAGTGCTCTGAGAGGCCTGTACCGCGACGGCGGAGATCGCGGCGAGGGCGGCGACCAGCAGAACGACGATCCAGCCACCGGCGGGTATCCTGCGGGTCGACATCAGACTGCTCCCTTTATGTCATGCCCTGCCCTTTTTGGGGGTCGGCGTTCGCGATCGTCAGCCTATCGGAGCCCGTCTCGCCGACGGCATGCTCGTCATATCATCCGCGTCGATCACGGGGGCGGTAGTCAGAAGCAGGCCGTCACTTGGCGTCCGCATAGCACTCCACCACCGCCACCGTGAACGGGAACCGCACCGGCGTCTCTCCGAACGTCAGCAGTCCGGCCAGGTCCGAGGCCTCCCGGATCGCCTCGGTCACCCGGGACGTCTCGTGTTCGGGGCAGTGCACGATCACCTCGTCGTGCTGGAAGAAGACCAGCTCCGCCGCCGTCCCGGCCAGCGTTCGCCGCAGCGCGGCCAGCATCAGGAGGGCCCAGTCGGCGGCGCTGCCCTGCACCACGAAGTTGCGCGTGAAGCGCCCGCGGGCGCGGGAGTTCGAGGAGGCGTAGCCGTAGCCGTATCCGTTGGATCGCGGCGTCTCGCCGTCCGGGGGCGCCTGGTCGGGCCCGGTCTGGGGCAGGCCCGCCTCCTCCGCGTCGGCGGCGCCCACGGCCGGCGGGCAGGTGCGGCCCAGCCAGGTGCGCACGAGGCGGCCCTCCTCGCCGGCCCGGGCTGCCTCGTCGACGTAGGCGACCGCCTTCGGGAAGCGGCGGCGCAGCAGCGCGAGGTTCTTCAGGCCGTCGCCCGACGTCTGCCCGTATATGGCGCCGAGCACCGCGAGCTTGGCCTGGCCGCGGTCGCCGGAGAACGCGCGGTCCGAGACCGACTGGTACAAGTCCCCGCTCTGCCCCGCGACTTCCATGAACGCCGGGTCGCGGGCGATCGCGGCGAGCACCCGCGGCTCCATCTGCGCGGCGTCGGCGACGACGAGGCGCCAGCCCGGGTCGGCGACGACCGCGCGCCGGATGACCTTCGGGATCTGCAGCGCCCCGCCGCCGTTCGTCGTCCAGCGGCCCGAGACCGAGCCGCCCGGCAGGTACTCGGGTCTGAACCGGCCGTCCCGCACCCAGTCCTGCAACCACGACCACCCGTGCGCGGTGTAGATCCGGTACAGCTTCTTGTACTCGAGCAGCGGCTCCACGGCCGGGTGGTCGATGGAGCTGATCTCCCAGCGCCGGGTCGACGTGATCTTGATTCCGGCGCCCGCGAACGCCTTCACCACGTCGGCGGGCAGCTCGGGACGTACTCGCCGGCCGAACGCCGCCGACACCTCGTCCGCCAGCTCCGCCAGGCGGCGCGGCTCGCCGCCACCCGCGTACCGCTCGCCGAGCAGCTCGTGCAGCAGATCCCGGTGCACATCGGCGCGCCACGGCAGCCCGGCCGCGTGCATCTCGGCGGCCACCAGCATGCCCGCCGACTCCGACGCGGTGAGCAGCCGCATCCGGTCAGGCAGGCCCGTCGCCGCGTGTCTGCGCTGCTGGTCCGCGTAGACCTCGACGAGATCGCTCAGGGTTACGTCCACGGGTGGACGCGGCTCGAACAGCGACGACTGGGAGCCGGGCTCGGCCACGCGGGGCGGCGGGTCCGGCGGCACGGGCGCATTCCGCAGCCTGGCCAGGGCCGCGGCGGCGGAACGGGGCTCGCCGTGCCGGCCCTCGTGGGCCAGCAGCAGGTTCTCGGCGGCCTCGATGTCGTAGCAGCGCTCGACCCGCACCCCGGCGGCGAGCAGCCGCGGGTACACCGCGTGCGTGTCCCGCCACACCCACCGGGCCACGTCGGCCCGCTCCCGCACGGCTTCGACCAGGTCGGGCTCCCTGACGACCGGCCCGGCGGGCAGCCCGTCCCGGCCCAGCGGCACGACGTCGGCGCCGCCGTGCTCGGTGGGGGCGAGAGCCCAGCGCTCGTTCACATGGCCGAGTGTCACACCCGCCACTGACATTTCCTTGTGGCCAACATTCCAGCCAATGTCGCGGTGCGGACGCCCGGAGCCGCGGGGCCGCTGTTTCACTCGGCCGCACAGAGATCACTTCAGTACAGGTACAGAGATCAGTTCAGTACAGGTACCAAGACCAGTGCAGGTACGGGGACCAGTTCAGTACAGGTACCAAGACCAGTACAGGTACGGGGACCAGTGCAGGCACAGAGACCAGTGCAGGTACAGGTACAGGTGCCCGTACGGATGTACAGAGATAGAACCGAAGAGGACGGAACCGTTTTGCACATCAGCCGCCGCACTCTGCTGACCACCGGCACCGCTCTGGGCGCGACCGCCCTGGCCGGACCCCTTATCGGTACCGCTCACGCCGCCGACGGGCTCGCCGCGGGCGGGATCGGTCGCCGCCTGGCCTTGCTGGAACGTGAACACGGCGCCCGCCTGGGGGTGTTCGCGCAGAACCTCCGCACCGGGGCCGTGGTCACCCACCGCGCCGACGAGCGCTTCCCGCTCTGTTCCACCTTCAAGACCCTTGCCGTTGCCGCGGTGCTGCGCGACCTCGATCACGACGGTACGTTCCTGGCCCGCCGCATCCGCTACACGCAGGCCGACATCGACCGGGCGGGCGGCGCCCCCGTCACCGGCCGCGCCGAGAACGTGGCCCATGGGATGACCGTCGCCGAGCTGTGCGGCGCCGCGATCTCCTACAGCGACAACACCGCCGCCAATCTCCTCCTGCACCACCTCGGCGGCCCCACCGCCGTCACCCGCTTCGCCCGCTCGGCCGGGGACCGGGTGACCCGGCTCGACCGCTGGGAGCCCGAGCTGAACTCGGCCGAGCCCGGGCGGCGGACGGACACCACCACGCCGCGCGCCATCGGGGGCACGTACGCCCGGCTCGTCCTCGGCCGGGTGCTCGACCATGGAGACCGGGCGCGGCTCGCGGGATGGATGCTGGCGAACACCACCAGCGACAAGCGGTTCCGTGCCGGGCTGCCCGACGGTTGGGTTCTCGCCGACAAGACCGGTACGGGTTCGTACGGCACGGCGAACGACGTCGGCATCGCCTGGACTCCGTCCGGCGCCCCCGTCGTGCTGTCCGTGCTCACCACCCGGTCCACGAAGGACGCCACGCCGGACGATCAATTGGTCGCGCGTGCTGCCGAGTTGATCGCCTCCGTCTGACCCCTCGCCCCTCCGGGAATCTCCGTCGGCGGAACCGAGTTGTCCACGATGACCAGGATCAACCACCAGGATCAACTCGATCGCAACGGGGTGGACCGAGGCGCGCGCTACTGCGCGGAGGGAACGGGAGCCGATGAGCCTTCGGCAGTTCGAGTACGCCCTGGCCGTTGCCGAGGCGGGCTCGGTGACGGCGGCGGCGGAGCTCCTGCGTGTCGCCCAGCCGTCGGTGTCCCAGCAGATCCGCGGCTTGGAGCGGGAACTCGGCGTGACGCTGTTCGCCCGCACACCGGCCGGGCTCGTGCCCACTGTGGTCGGCCGCGCGTTCCTCCGGGACGCGGAGGTCGCGGTGGGGGCGGCCCGGCGGGCGCGGGCGACGGCGCGGGCCGGCGCCGACGAACTGGAGGGCGAGCTGGTGGTCGCGGCGCAGATGGGCCTCGGCACCCGGCAACTGCCGGGTGCGCTGAGCGCGTTGCGCCGCCGCTTCCCGCGGCTGCAGATCACCGTGTTCGAGGAGGCGAACCCCGCCGAGCTGGAGCGGATGGCGCGCCGGGGCGTGGTGGACCTCGGCCTGATGGCGGGGCCGTGCGAGGAGGGTCTGTACGAGGGCCACCACCTCGGCGACGAGGAGTTCGTCGTGGTGCTGAGTACCGAGCACGCGCAGCTCGCCGCGGACCGGGTCGAACTGCGCGAAGTGGCGCGGGAGCCGTGGATCAGGTTCGACCGGAGCAGCGCGCTGGACGGCGTGCTGCGGGACGTGCTGCGGGCCAATGAGCTGGCCCCGACCACGGTCGCCCGCGTCTCCCAGACAGCGACGGCCGTGCGCTGGGCCGCCCACGGGCTGGGGGTGACCCTCGTTCCGACCTCCGCGGTGCCGCCCGGATTCGAGCACCTCACGCGTCCGGTCCTCCCCGCCGTTTCCATGCCCACCGTTGCCGCGATCCGGCCCGGCGCGGGCCCGGCGGAAACGGCCCTGCTTGAATTTCTGCGGCAGGAGACCTGGTATTAGGGGCCCCCTTTTACGTAAGAGGGCCCCTCCTTTCACTGTCTCTTTCGCTTTCCCTTTCGCTTTCCCTTTCGCTTCGGCGGGGTGTCAGCCCACGGGGAATTCGCCGCCGTCCACGGTGAGGTTCCTTCCGGTCAGCCAGCTCGCCCGGTCCGATACGAGGAACAACACCGCGTCGGCGATGTCGTCAGGGCGGCCGTCGCGTCCCAGCGGAGGGGCGGTGTTGTCCTGGCCCGGCCCCTCGTTCAGGCTCGCCCACTGCTCCCGCGTCGCCTCGCCGCCCGGTGTGGTGGTCCTGCCGGGAGACACCGCGTTGACCCGGACTCCGAACGGGGCCAGCTCCAGGGCCAGCCCGCGGCTGTAGTTCTGCAGCGCCGCCTTCGCCGCCGTGTAGTGCAGGAACGGTGGCGCCGAGGTGGGGACGGCAGCCGAGGAGACGTGCACGACCACGCCCGAACGCCGTTCACGCATGTCCGGAGTCAGCAGCGAGTCCAGCCGTACTGACGCCAGGAAGTTCAGGTCGAGCTGGTCCTGCCACTCCTCGTCGGGGATGGCCGAGGCGCTCGGGAACGGTCGCGCTCCCCCCGCGTTGTTGATCAGGATGTCGACCCCGCCGAGCGCCTCCCGCGCGGCCTCGGCGATCGCCTCGGCCCCGGCCCGTGTCCGTACATCGGCCTCCACGAAGGCGGCGCCGTCCGGCACCGTGTCCGTCTTCGACCTGGCGGTGGCGAGCACCTGGGCGCCCGCGTCCAGGAGTTGGCGCACGATGGCCGCGCCGATTCCGCGCGAACCGCCCGTGACCAAGGCCCGCTTTCCTGCGAGTTCTCGCGTTACTGATCCGTTCTCCGTTGTGGTCATTTCGCCGTTCCTCTCGATGGTGCTCATTCTTGTATTCAGCAGCTCGACAAAAAAGGGAGGGAGTGGGTGCCGCGTCGAGGTGTTTCACGTTACGAGCGGAAAGCGACGAAGAGCAAAGATGAAATCCCAGCGGGAGCCATAGGGAATTCCTATATCCCGCGAGGGGGCCTTCGGCGGGCATGCGTCGGCGATGCTGAGACCATCAAGGCATGAGCTCCACTGTCGAGCGCGCCTTCGCCGCCGCGCTGTTCACCGCCGACCCCGACCTGGACACCGGGGCGTCACTGCTCGCCGCCGACCCGTCATCGGACGCCGAACTCGCTCTGCGGGGGCGGGAGTTCGTGCGCCGTGCCTGGGAGCGCGGCTGGCAGCCCGCCGACGTGGTGCGGATGGTCGGACGTGAGCTGTCCGCGGAGCACATGGGGCTCGCCGCGTCGCTGATCCGCGCGGAGACCGGGCGGTACGCGAAGCTGCCGCCGCGCTGGCAGGGGCAGCTCGCCGACCTGCCTGCCGACGCGCCCCGCCGGGACCGCTTCTCCGGCGCCACGACAGCCCTGGAGCTGTACCGGCTGCTGCTGCGGCTGCCCGCGATCGAACCGGTCGGTCCGGTGCCGGGGGAAGCCGTCAGCGTGCCCGTCGCGGGCGAGCCGCGCGCCCTGGCCCGGATCCGCGCGCTGCTCGCGAAGGCCGAGGCGACCGGGTACCCGCCCGAGGCCGAGGCGCTGTCGGCGAAGGCGCAGGAGCTGATGGCCCGGCACTCCGTCGACGAGGCGCTGCTCGCGTCCCGTACGCAGGCGAAGGACGCGCCCGCCGCGTGCCGGATCGGCGTCGACGCCCCGTACGAGACGGCGAAGGCGGTGCTTCTCGACGCGGTGGCCGGCGCGAACCGCTGCCGCGCGGTGTGGAACAGCGGGTTCGGCTTCTCGACGGTCGTCGGCTTCGAGCCGGACCTGGAGGCGGTGGAGGTTCTCCATACGTCACTGCTGGTGCAGGCCTCCGCGGCGATGACGCGGGCCGAGGCCGAGCAGCGGGCCTCCGGCCGTAAGCGCACGAAGACGTTCCGGCAGTCGTTCCTGGCCGCGTACGCGCACCGGATCGGCGACCGGTTGGCGGCGGTCGCCGGTGAAGTGGCGGGTGAGCAGGGCGAGTTGCTGCCGGTCCTCGCGGCGCGGGACGTCGCCGTCACCGGCCGCGCGGAGGAAATGTTCCCCGAGACGGTGACGACCCGGATGAGAGGAGTCACCGACGAGGCGGGCTGGACGCAGGGCACCGCCGCGGCGGAGCGGGCCCGGGTGGCCGGGGAGTCGTAGCGCCGCGTGGTCGCCGTGCGCTGTCGGGTTCGTCGGCGGACGGGTGGGAGCCGTTGTGCATTGCTCGCGCAGTCCCCGCGCCCCTCGGGTGCACGTCAGGGGCGCGGGGAACAGCGCGACCGGCCGCGACGGCGTGCGAGCGGGCGGCAGCATCGGATCCGCCGCCCGCTTCTCCACGGCGACGAACCCGGGGAGGGGCTGGCGAGGGGATAGACTGTTCGCTAAAGAGCGAACACTCAATGCGGCGAGAGTGTACGCGCGGCATCGAACACTCGGCAAGGGCTCGCTCGCCAGTGGCCCGTCAGCGGTCCGACAGCGGGTCGATGGCGGCCCGGCAGGGGCCCGACTACAGCTCGGCAGGGAGCGGCGGCATGGCGACACAGGCGACACCGGACGGGCGGACGGGTCAGACGGGTCAGACGGGACAGGCGGGTCAGGCGACCCAGGCGGCTCGGGCGGTGGCGAGTCACCGTCCCGCGCCCGTGCATGTCGATCCGGCGGACGTGCCGCTGGAGGCGGCGCTGCTCGCGCTCTCCGATCCGGTTCGCCGCACCCTCGTGCGGGAGCTGGCGGGGGCCGACGACTGGGCGCGAGCCTGCGGCACCTTCGATGTGCCGGTCACCAAGGCGACGCTGAGCAGGCATTTCTCGGTGTTGCGCGAATCGGGTCTGCTGGAGCAGCGGGACGCGGGGCCCAAGCGGTTCAACCGGCTGCGGCGTGCCGAATTCGACGAACGTTTTCCCGGGCTGCTGGACCTGGTCCTCCGGGATGGCGTAGCAGGCTGACCGTATTGCCGAGTATTGACCGTATTCTGGCGGAGTGAGCTGGTTCCGGGCGCTGAAGGACACCACCCGCTCGGGCCTGACCGTCGAGCGGAAACGTCTGGAACCCCTGATCGCCCTGCGCGGCGCGACGGGACTCGCGATCGTGATCGCCGTCAGCCTGTCCCTGTTCGGCCCGGCGGTGGCGGCAGGTTCGGCGTTCGGCGGGTTCCAGGCGGCGATCGCCACGTTCCAGCGCAGTTGGCGGCCCCGGCCGGAACTGGCCCTCGCCTCCGGGGCGAGCCTCGGCGTCTCCACCTTCCTCGGTTACCTCACCGGCTCCCACCTGTTCCTGTTCGTGCCGTTGCTCGCGCTCTGGACGTTCCTGGCGGGCCTGTCCTGGGCGGCCGGCCCGACCATCGGCATCATCGCGTCGTCGAACGTCGCGATGATGCTGGTCACCATCACCCTGCCGACCACGATCGCCGAGGCGGCGGGCCACGCGGCGATGATGGCCTTCGGCGGCCTGGTCCAGGCGGCCCTGGTGATCCTCTTTCCCGTACGCCGCTGGGGAGCGCACCGCGACGCACTCGCCGACGCGCTCGCCGCAGAGGCCGACTACGCGCGCCGGCTGCGCCACGACCCGGTCGCCGGGTTCGATCCGGCGCCGCTGATGCTGGCCCGCAGCGCCGCCGCGCTCACCCCCCGCCAGGCCCGCACCCGCCCCGCCCAGCTGCACGGCACACGCGGTGTCGCCGAGCGCATCCGGCCGGTCCTCGCCTCCCTCGCTGACCCGGCGGTCGGCGCCTCCGCCGAGGGCCCCGAGCGCGACCGGGTCCGCGAACTGCTGGCCGCCACGGGCTCGATCCTGGACGCGGCGGCCCGCGCGATCCGGCACGGCGCCCCGGTCGACATCCCGGCGGGCTCCATCGCGGCCTTCCGCACCCCGGACACCGGCGCGATCCTCTCCGGCCCGCCGAGCCGGGCGGCGTCCCGGCTCGGCTCCCTGCTGCGGGACGTGGTGGAGACGGCGGGCGGTGTGGAACCGGGGTCCGGGGGACCGATCGCCCCGCTGCGGGCCACCGCCGACTGGGCGCACGGCATCCGGCGAGGCATCAGGCGCCGCGCCCCGTCTCCCATGGGCACCCGCACGGATGGCTCACAGGCAGCCCCGGAGCAGCAACCGCCTCCGGGGGACTCCGGCCCAGCGAACCCGGCCCAGCCGCAGCCGCCTCCGGGGAGGCCCGGTCCCGAGACGCCTCAATCAGCTCCGGAGCAGTCGGTGCCCCCCGGCGGGCTCGGCCCGGCGAACCCCGCCCAGGCACCGCTGAAGCCCCTGAACCGGCCCAGCCTCCTGCGGTTGCTCCCGGTCGTCGTGCGGGCGATCCGCAAAGAGGCCCGGCCCGGCTCTCCGATCCTGCGGCACGCGACCCGCGTCGCCACCGTCGCCGTGGCCGGCTTCCTCCTCGGCGATCTCCTCCCCCTGGGCCACGGCTACTGGGCCCCCATGTCGGCCGTCATGGTCATGCGCCCGGACTTCTCGCAGACGTACTCGCGCGCGGTCGCCCGTTTCTCCGGCACCCTCGTCGGCGTCGCCCTGGCCACCGCCGTCGTCCAGCTCGCCCACCCCGGCACGCAGCTGTCCGCCGCCCTCGCCGTGCTGTGCGCGGGCCTGATGTACCTGCTCATGCGCACGGGCCAGCTCCCGGCCCAGGTCTGCGTCGCCGCGTACGTCGTCTTCCTGCTCGGCATGGGCGGCCAGACCTGGAGCCAGACGGTCCCCGAGCGCGTCGTGCTCACCCTCGCCGGTGGCCTCCTCGCGATGCTGTCGTACGCGCTCTACCCGGCCTGGGAGACCCCGCGCCTGCGCACCCGCCTCGCCGACTGGCTGGTCGCGCTCGGCGAGTACGCGGCCGTCGTCGTCGACCACTACGCCCACCCGGCGGGCAAGGCCTGCCCGGACGTCCGCGAGGCGCTGCTCAAGGCCCGGGACGCGCACATCGCCTGGGAGGAGGCCGCGGCCCGGGCCAGGACCGAGCCCGTACGCCATCGCGGTCTGTCCAACGCCGCCGCCGACGACGCCGCGCACGCCCTGCACCGCCTGGGCCGCGTCGCGATGCTGGTGGAGGCCCACCTCCCGGAGCGTGACGCCACGCCCGTTCCCGCCGCGGCCGTCCTCGCCGACGCCCTGCGCGCCGCGACCCGCGACGGTGCCCGGGCCATCCGCGAACGCCGCGTCCCCGGCTGGAAACCGGTCCGCGCGGCCCTCGACGCCTGGGACGGCGAGGGCGTCCCCGACCGCGTCGTACGGCGCGGCGCGGGCATGCTCGTAGAAACTCTGGAGGAGCTTTCCGACGCGCTGGACACCGACGAGCCGCCGATGACGGTGAAGCCCACGGAAAAGGCGGACGGGCCGCGCGACCCCTGAGCCCCCTCCGGCAAGGTCAGTTGGTCGGCATCCCGCTGGGCAGACCCGTCGGCAGGCCCGTGGGCAGCTTGCCGTCCGCCGACTTGGTGAAGGTGTCGGCCGCCCCGGCGCCCCAGGACACCTTCATGGTCTTGCCGTCGTTGGACTCGACCGACCCGGCGGTCCGGTCGTTGTTCCCGTCGGCACACTTCAGGTCCAGCGTCGGCTTGCCCGACTCCGTCACGGTGCCGGTGCACAGATGCCCGTCACCGGTGCTCAGTGAGGCCTGCTTGCCGCCGACCACGAGGACGACGGCCTGCCCGTCGGTGGTGGCGCTCCAGATGCCCTCGGTGTCCTTCGCGGACCCGGCCGAACCGGACGACGCCCCGCCGTCCGTCGCCGCCGAGGACGACGAGCTGTCCGACGCCTGGTCCGCGCCCTTGTCCTTGCCGCTGTCGTCACTGCTGCAGCCGGTCACGACCAGCGCCGCCGCCACGGCCGCGGCGCCCGCGATGCCCCGTACGGTCCTGATGCGCACAACTTCCCCCTACATCACTGCTGTTGTCCCAAGCTGCTGTCGGCCTGGGTCGCCGCAGAAGTTACCAGTCGTCACCCCTTCCGGCGGGGGTGACGCATCTCTCAGCCCACAGTCGCCCTCTACTATTGAAAATGACTGCCATTTTCATATACTCGGTCACATGGCACGCAACGAACTCCGCCCAGTGATCAGGCTCAGGTCCACCGCGGGGACCGGCTACACGTACGTGACCCGCAAGAACCGCCGCAATGACCCCGACCGCGTGACCCTGCGCAAGTACGACCCCGTCGCCGGCCGGCACACCGACTTCCGAGAGGAACGCTGACCATGAACAACGCCATCCACCCCGCCTACGCCCCGGTCGTGTTCCGCGACCGCGCCGCGAACCACGCCTTCCTCACCCGCTCCACCATGACGAGCGAGCGGACGATCGAGTGGGCGGACGGGAACACGTATCCCGTGGTCGACGTCGAGATCTCCAACGTCAGCCACCCCTTCTACACCGGCAACCAGCGGGTCCTGGACACCGCGGGCCGCGTGGAGCGCTTCGAGCGCCGCTACGCGCAACGGCCCGGCCGATAGGCCGAGCCGCCAGGAGGAAGAGTCATCAGGCCCTAGAAGGGGAACTGGCTCCGCCCGTGCTGCACCGAGATCCACTTCTGGGTCGTGAAGGACTCGACCGTCGCCTCGCCGTTGAGTCGGCCGAGCCCCGACCGCTTCTCCCCGCCGAAGGCGACGAGCGGCTCGTCGTGCACGGTGCCGTCGTTGACGTGGATCATGCCCGTGTCGATCCGGTGGGCGAACGCCACACCCCGCTCGATGTCGCCGGTGTGCACGGCTCCGCTCAGCCCGTACGGGGTGTCGTTCGCGATCCGCACCGCCTCCTCGTCCCCGTCGAAGGGGATGAGGAGCGCGACGGGCCCGAAGATCTCCTGCCGCAGCACCGGGGAATCGGCGGGCAGCCCGGTCAGCACCACCGGCTCCACCAGATTCCCGTCCACGCCCCCGCGGACCAGCGCCGTCGCGCCCTCCGCGAGCGCCTGCTCGACGACTCCCGTGATCGCGTCCACCTGCGTGGAGTTGATGACCGGGCCGATGACGGTCCCCGGGTCGCGCGGGTCACCCGTCCTGAGCGTCGAGACCTTCGCGACGAACTTCCGCGTGAACTCCTCCTCGATCTTGCGGTCCACGAGGATGCGGTTCGCGGCCATACAGACCTGGCCCTGGTGGACGTACCGGCTGAAGACCGCCGCGTCCACCGCGTAGTCGATGTCGGCGTCGTCGAGCACGGTCAGCGCGCTGTTGCCGCCGAGTTCGAGGATCGCGTGCTTGAACTGCGAGACGCACACCGTCGCGACGTGCTGGCCGACCGTGTCGGAGCCGGTGAAGGAGATGACCTTCGGCACGGGGTGGGTCAGCAGCGCGTCGCCGATCTCGGCGATGTCCGTGATGACGACGTTCAGCAGCCCCGGCGGCAGCCCCGCGTCCTCGAAGATCTTCGCGACCAGTGAGCCGCCGACGATCGGCGTGTTCTGGTGCGGCTTCAGCACGACGCCGTTGCCGAGGGCCAGGGCGGGTGCGACCGACTTGAGCGACAGCAGGAACGGGAAGTTGAACGGCGAGATCACGCCCACCACACCCACCGGCACCCGGTAGAGGCGGTTCTCCTTGCCGTCCACGGGGGAGGGGATGACCCGGCCCTGCGGGCGCAGCGCCAGCTGGATCGACTCGCGCAGGAACTCCTTGGCGAGGTGCAGCTCGAACCCGGCCTTGACCCGGGTGCCGCCGAGCTCGTCGATGATCGCCTCGGCTATCTCGGCCTCGCGCTCCTCGACGAGGCGCAGGGCCCGCTCGAAGACGAGGCGGCGCGTGTACGCGTTGGTCTTCGCCCAGTCCTTCTGCGCCCGCTCGGCCGCCCGGTACGCCTCGTCGATCTCCTCGACCGAGGCGACGGTGATGGAGGCGAGCTTGTCACCGTTGTACGGGTTGAAGTCGATGATGTCCCATGATCCTCGCCCGGGGCGCCACGTGCCGTCGATGTACTGCCGGTCCAGTTCCGTGAAGAAGTCCTGCGAGGACTGGAACGAGGACGGGGACGACGTGGGGGGCTGTGACGTCATGGGGGAGATCCCTTGCTGCAGCGCCGGACACCTGATGTGACGTCATCGTACGGCTGGGATCCGCCAGTTGCAGTCGACTTTCAACCAACTGGTGTTGTATTTAAGCGAATTCGGTCGCGATTCGACGCAGCAGCTCCAGGCTCTGCTTCGGCGAGGGGCACTCCTGCTGCAGCCTGGCCATCGCCTTCTCGTACTGCGCTACGTCCTCGCGCTTGTCCAAGTACAGGGCGCTGGTGAGCTGTTCGAGGAAGACCAGGTCCGAGAGGTCGGACTCGGGGAAGGTGAGGAGGGTGAAGGTGCCGGACTCGCCGGCGTGCCAGCCGTGGCTGAACGGCATGACCTGCAGCGTCACATGCGGGAACTGGGCCACCTCGACCAGATGTTCCAGCTGCCCGCGCATCACCTGGGGCCCGCCGTGCACCCGGCGCAACGCGGCCTCGTCCAGGACGATGCGGACGTCCGGCGCCCGCTCCGCGACCAGCACCTTCTGCCGGGCGAGACGCAGGGCCACCCGCCGGTCGATGTCCTCCCTGGGCGCTCCCCGCATGCCGCGCTCGATCACCGCGTGGGCGTACGCCTCGGTCTGCAACAGGCCGTGCACGAACTGCGCTTCGTACCCGCGGATCAGCGACGCGGCGCCTTCGAGGCCGATGTACGTCTGGAACCAGCCGGGGAGCACATCGGAGTAACTGTGCCACCAGCCCGCGACGTTGGCCTCTTTGACGAGGGAGAGCAGCGCGCCGCGTTCGGCGTCGTCGGTCACCCCGTACAGGGTCAGCAGGTCCTCGACATCTCTCGCCTTGAAGCTCACCCGTCCCAACTCCAAGCGGCTGATCTTGGATTCGGAAGCACGGATCGAGTAGCCGGCGGCCTCTCGTGTGATGCCGCGCGATTCCCTCAGGCGCCTCAGTTGAGAGCCCAACAGGATGCGCCGCACCACCGATCCACCCGGATCCCCAGCGGTCACGTCACTGCCTCCCCATCGCTTCAAGGGCCGAAGTCTGCCATTAAACGCTCCAGCCCGTACTCGTTCGGTTACAGAAACGGAAAGATCACGAAAGACCGGCGCAAGAAGTCGTAGGAAGAAATGAGCAAGAAGTGGTACGGACTGCTCAACTCCGGCGCGTGCACGTGCATCTGCCCTTGCATCCGGTGTACGCATTCGGAACGATGGTCGACACCACCGCTCGCTGTGTACTGCGAATCTGGGGAGTGTCTCGCATGGGGACGAACGGATCGGCCATGCTCGAGCCTTACGATGCGTTAAGGCAGGGCCTGCCTCCACTCGCCCCCTCCGCCGTCTCCAGCGCCGCCTCCTGCGCACTGGCCGCCCGATATGAAGCGGTGCGCTGCGCACGGGAGTTCACCCGCAGAACGATCGCCGACTGGGATGTCCCGGAGCGGTTCGACGACGTCTGTCTGGTGGTCTCGGAGCTGGTCACTAACGCCTTGCGGCACGCACTTCCGGCGGACACGCCGTACGGTCAGGACCCGCCCGTGCGACTGCACTTGATGCGGTGGGCGTCGCGCGTGGTGTGCGCGGTGCGCGACCCCAGCAACGACAGTCCGGTGGCCGGGGAGGCCGAGGACGACTTCTCGGCGGAGTCCGGGCGCGGCCTGTTCCTCGTCGACTCGTTCAGTGACAGCTGGGGCTGGCATCCGCTGGCCGGAACGCTGAGCGGAAAAGTGGTCTGGGCCCTGTTCAGTCTCTGAACACGGCCCCGTCCCGAGGTACGGACGAGTAGGCGTAGTCGGGTCTGAGATCTACGCGCGTCAGTGGCCTTCCGTGACTTCTCCGGGCGGATCGCTGTCAGGCGCCGGATGCCAGGTGGTCGAACTCGCCGTCCTTCACACCGAGCAGCAGGGCCTCGATCTCGGCCGGTGTGTAGACGAGAGCGGGCCCGTCCGGGAAGTTCGAGTTGCGCACGGCCACCTTGCCGCCGGGCAGCTTGGCGAACTCCACACAGGAGCCCTGGGAGTTGCTGTGCCGGCTCTTCTGCCAGACCACTCCGTGCAGCTCCGTGGCCGCCATGCCGTTGTACACGTGGTGCACGGTTCGCTCCCCGGTGATGCCGTAACTGTGAACTGACCCTGCGACAGGTATGAGTGCAAGGACCAAACGTCCCAACTGTGCAGGAGCATAGCTGCGTTCATATGCCCGATGCATGGGCAGATGCACGTGCATGCCCGGTCGCCCACAGTCTCGGCCAGCGCGCGCCTGCCCCGACATCGGCATGGCATGCGAACGGGGCCCGTCCGCCATGATCCTCTCCGGTTGACAAGCAATTCCGGAAGGCGGCCAGGATCTGACCTACATCCCACATACCTTCATCTATGTCGGCACAAGCCGGCGAAGACGCGTCAGGTAGACGCGTCAGGTAGACGCGTCAGGAAGACGTGTCATAGACGAGAGGCGGCCGTCATGGTCATGCACGTGAACCCCGAAGCCCGCGGTGACGAACGCGGAGCGCTGCTCGCCTTCATCGCCGAACAGCGCGGCGGCATCCGCCGGGCCCTGCTCGGCCTCACCGACGAACAGGCCTCCTCCGAGCCGAGCGCCAGCGAACTCTCCCTCGCGGGGCTTCTGAAGCATGTGGCCGAGGTCGAGCAGGGCTGGATCGCGCGGGCGCAGCAGATCGCCCCCGACACCGAGCGCGATGCCGAGACCTGGGGCGACAGTTTCCGCCTGGTCGGCGACGAGTCCGTCAAGGCGGTCCTCGACTACTACGACGACGTCGCCCGCCGCACCGAGGAGTTCTTCCGCGCGGCGCCCAGCCTGGACGACACGTTCCCGCTGCCGGACCAGCCCTGGTTCCACGGCTGCCCCGCGGTCTCGGTGCGCTGGCTCGGGCTGCACCTGATCCGCGAGACGGCCCGGCACGCGGGCCACGCCGACATCATCAGGGAGTCGCTGGACGGCAAGACGGCGTTCGAGCTGGTGGCACTCGCCCAGAGCTGACCGCGCGGAGCTGAGCGCCCGAAGCCGAGCGCCCGGGGCCGACGTCCTACGCTGGCCGCATGTCAGCGATCCGCCTCCTGGTTCTCGGGGCCGTCCGCCAGCACGGCCGCGCGCACGGCTACCAAGTGCGGGGCGACCTGGAGTACTGGGGCGCCCACGAGTGGTCGAACGCCAAGCCGGGCTCGATCTACCACGCTCTCAAGCAGATGGCGAAGCAGGGACTGCTGGTCGCGCACGAGGTCGCCCCGTCCACGGCCGGCGGCCCGCCGCGCACCGAGTACGAGCTCACGGAGCAGGGCACCGAGGAGTACCTGGCCCTGCTCCGCAAGTCCCTGACCGCGTACGACCAGCGGCCCGACGTCCTCACGGCCGCGCTCGGCTTCATGGTGGATCTGCCCCGCGAGGAGGCCGTCGCGCTGCTCGGGGAGCGGGTGCGCCGCATCGAGAAGTGGCGCGGCTCCGTCACCGACTACTACACGCCCGAGGACGGCCCCGGGCAGCTCGGCCACATCGGCGAGATCATGAACTACTGGGTGTTCTCCGCGGACACGGGCGCCGAGTGGACCCGGGGTCTGATCGGCCGCATCGAGGGCGGCGCCTACACCTTCGCGGGCGAGGGCGAGCCGTTCGTGGGCGTACTCGCGGACGGCCAGGAGAACCCGTACGCGCCCAGGCCCTAGTGGTGGAACCCGGTCGCCTCCTCCTTGTTCCGGGTGATGGGATGCGGCTGGCGGCGCAGTTCCGGCAGCAGGCTGATCAGGTCCTCGATCAGCAGCTCCGCGAGATCCTCGGAGAACCCGTTGCGGCACACCACCCGCAGCACCGCCAGATCCTCCCGGTGCGCGGGGAACGTGTACGCCGGGACCAGCCAGCCCCGCTCCCGCAGCCGCCGTGACACGTCGAACACGTCGTACGCCGTCACCTCAGGCACGGTCGTGAACGCGAAGACCGGCAACTCGTCGCCCCGCGTGATGAGCCGGAAGTCGCCGAGCGCCTCGATGCGTTCGGCGAGGCCGCGGGCCACGTCACGGGTCGCCTGCTGGACCGCGCGGTAGCCCTCACGGCCCAGCCGCAGGAACGTGTAGTACTGGGCGACCACCTGGGCGCCGGGGCGCGAGAAGTTGAGCGCGAACGTCGGCATGTCACCGCCCAAGTAGTTGACCCGGAAGACGAGTTCCTCGGGGAGCGCGTCGGCCGTGCGCCACAGGGCCCAGCCGACGCCCGGGTAGACGAGGCCGTACTTGTGGCCCGACGTGTTGATGGACGCCACGCGCGGGAGCCTGAAGTCCCAGACCAGTTCGGGGTCGAGGAAGGGCGCCACCATCGCGCCCGAGGCCCCGTCCACGTGCACCGGGATGTCGAGACCTGTCCGCTCGCGCAGGGCGTCAAGTGCCGTGCACAGCGCGGCGATCGGCTCGTACGACCCGTCGAAGGTGGAGCCGAGGACCCCGACGACACCGATCGTGTTCTCGTCGCACAGCTCGGCCGCGGCCGTCGGGTCGATGTGGAAGCGCTCGCCCTCCATGGGCACGAGCCGCGCCTCCACCTCCCAGAAATTGCAGAACTTCTCCCAGCAGACCTGCACGTTCACACCCATGACGAGATTGGGCCGGGCCTCGCGGGAGGGGTAGCGGTCCGCGTTCTTCTGCGCCCAGCGGCGCTTGAGCGCCATCCCGGCGAGCATGCACGCCTCGCTGGACCCGGTCGTCGAACAGCCCACGGCGGCCGTCGGGTCCGGCGCGTTCCACAGGTCGGCGAGCATCGCCACGCAGCGCTTCTCCAGCTCGGCGGTGCGCGGGTACTCGTCCTTGTCGATCATGTTCTTGTCCCGGCACTCCGCCATCAGGACACCGGCCTGCGGTTCCATCCAGGTCGTGACGAAGGTGGCGAGGTTGAGCCGGGAGTTCCCGTCCAGCATCAGTTCGTCGTGGACGAGTTGGTACGCGGTCATGGGCGCGAGCGGCTTGTCCGGAAGGTGGTGCTTGGGCGGCGCGTCGGCCATTCCGGCCGTCGGATCGGCCTCGCCGTAGAAGGGGTTGACGGAGAGGCGGCGCTCGTCGCGCTTGTCGGACGGGCTCTGATGCAGCGGCGACATGTCGGTAACTCCTCGGTGGGCGGCGGGACATGGCGAGTGGCTCAGTGCAACGGCGTTCCGTCCTCCGAGAGTTGCATCTGTGCCCGTCCCGTCACCAGGAGCCAAGCGGGCAAAGATGCGACGCACATGACGGCGAGGATCGCGGGCGAGGCGACGAGCACGGCGGCCGTGAAGAGGCTCACCCAGCCCTGCCGGGTGATCGCGAGCAGGATGCCGAGAACGCCCGCCGAGATGGCCACCGACACGTTCACGGCCGGCACCAGCGCGTGCGCGCACAGCCCGAACGCGGCACCGATGAACACGGCGGGGAAGATCCGCCCGCCGCGGAACCCGCACGACGCGGCGATCAGCAGCGCGGCCAGCTTCACGACGGTCATCGCGGCGAACTGCCCCGCCGACCAGCCCTCCGGGTCGGCGGCCAGCTCGCCCACCTCGTGCAGCCCCTTGAAGAGGGTCAGATGCCCGCCGAGCGCGCCCAGCAGGCCGAGCGCGAGCCCGCCGAGCGGCAGCGTCAGCATCGGGTGCCGCAGCCGCGCGAAGGCGCCATGGACGTACGGGAACGCGCAGACGGCGACCATGCCGAGCACGGCGGCCGCGCAGGACACGACGATCGCGGCCAGCAGGTCGCCCCAGCCGGGCCGGTCGAGGGGCGGCAGACCCAGGTCGAAGGAGGGGGAGGCGACCAGCGTCGTGGTCAGCGCGCCCGTCGCGGCGGCGAGCAGCGGCCCGAAGAGGTTGTCCCAGAGCGAGCCCTTGATCGGCATCGGCTTGCCGGCCAGTGCCTCGGAGACGACCAGCGCCGCGGCGACCGGCGTGCCGAACAGGGCGCCCAGCGTCGCGGCCGAGGCGAGCGACACCCACAGCGCGCCCGGCGCCTTCGGCAGCACCTTGCGGCCGAGCCAGAACGCCACCGCGACGTTGGTGGCGATGATCGGGTTCTCCGGGCCCAGGCTGGGCCCGCCCGCGAGCATCAGGGCCGCCGCGACGACGAGGCCCGGCAGCACGTACGGCGGCAGCGGCTCCTCACCGCCCAGGCCGAGCGTCGCCGGATCGGGTCCTGCGTGGCCGGGCGCCTTCCACACCACGAGCCCGACCAGGACACCGGTGGCGGTGAGCATGACGATCATCCACAACGACCCGTAGCCGCCGATGCCGAGCGCGTCGGGCAGGTCCGTCCAGAGCACGTCCTGCAGCTTCTCGGCGACCCCGCTCACCGCGAGGAACAGCAGGCTGCATCCGACGCCCACCGCGAGAGCGGGGGCGACGAGGGGCAGCAGGGTGCGAGCGGAGACCGCGGGCTGTGCGGGCGGTGGCGGCGGCGCGACGGCGACTTCATTGCTCACGGCGTCACTTTAATTGGACATTCTGCGCATTACACCCGGAATGGATCATGTGGGCCCGGAAGAAATCGCGGACGACCCGCTTGCACCTCACGCGGCGTGAGGCCCCAGGCTGAACCACGTACGGCAGGCGACGAACGCATCACGCACCCGCATCACGCACCCGCATCACGCACCCGCATCACGCACCCGCATCAGGCATCAGGAGGAGCGGCGCATGAGCTACTCGGTGGGTCAGGTGGCCGGATTCGCCGGCGTCACGGTGCGCACCCTGCACCACTACGACGAGATCGGCCTGCTCACCCCGAGCGAGCGCAGCCACGCGGGCCACCGCCGCTACGGCGAGGCCGACCTGGACCGGCTCCAGCAGATCCTCTTCTACCGGGAACTCGGCTTCCCGCTCGACGAGGTCCAGACCCTGCTCGACGACCCGACGACGGACCCGCGCGTCCACCTGCGGCGACAGCACGAGGTGCTCCTCGCCCGCATCGAGAGACTGCAGAAGATGGCCGAGGCCGTCGAACACGCCATGGAGGCACAGAAGATGGGAATCCAGCTCACTCCGGAAGAACGGTTCGAGGTCTTCGGCGACAAGGACCCCGAGCAGTACGCGGAGGAGGCCGAGCGGCGCTGGGGCGCCACGGAGACGTACGCCGAGTCGCAGCGGCGGGCCGCGACCTATACGAAAGCCGACTGGAAGCGGCTGCAAGCCGAGGTCGACGACTGGAGCGCGCGCTACGCGGCCCTCGTCACGGCCGGCGAGGACGCGACGGGCGGACCCGCCATGGACCTGGCCGAGGAGCACCGCGCGCACATCGCGCGCTGGTTCTACGAGTGCCCGTACGCGATGCACGTCTGTCTCGGCGACATGTATGTGGCCGACGAGCGCTTCAAGGCGTTCTACGACTCCATGGGCGAGGGCGTCGCCGAGCACCTGCGTGACGCGATCCACGCGAACGCGGCCCGGCACGCCGTGTGACGCCTGCGCATACCGACAGGTTTGCCACAGTTGACGCACAGTGCATCCTGAGAGGGCCAGTGGAACCTGGCAAGGACGATCGGCGTTGATAACTTTGCAGCGCCATTGCCTTGGCGGACCTTGTTCTGTTCTGTGTTCTGTTCTGTTTCTCAAGCCCCTCAGGAGCCCGGACCCGTGACGCCCGTGACGACGCTTGCTCTCGGACCCAGCTGGCTCGACCCCGACCACCTGCTGAACACGTTCGGTATCTGGGGTCTGCTGCTGATCGTGTTCGCCGAGTCGGGCCTGCTGATCGGCTTCTTCCTGCCGGGCGACTCGCTGCTGTTCACCTGCGGCCTGCTGATCACCGCCGGCACCCTGGACTTCCCCCTGTGGGCGGCGGTCGCACTGATCTGCGTCGCAGCGGTCCTCGGCGACCAGGCGGGCTACCTCTTCGGCAAGAAGGTCGGCCCGTCGCTGTTCCGGCGCCCGGACTCCAAGCTCTTCAAGCAGGAGAACGTGCAGAAGGCGCACGAGTTCTTCGAGAAGTACGGCCCCAAGTCGCTGGTCCTGGCCCGCTTCGTGCCGATCGTCCGCACGTTCACGCCGATCATCGCGGGCGTCTCCGGCATGAAGTACCGCTCGTTCATCACGTTCAACGTGATCGGCGGCGTCCTGTGGGGCGCGGGCGTGACGCTGCTCGGCTCCTGGCTGGGCAACATCGAGTTCGTCCACAAGAACATCGAGGCGATCCTGATCCTGATCGTCCTGGTCTCGGTCGTACCGATCGCGATCGAGTTCCTGCGGGCGCGCGGCAAGGCGAAGAAGGCGGCGGCACGGGCGGAGCCGGGTGCCACGGACGCCGGGCAGACCGCGGCCCAGCGCGGCCGGCACGCGAAGCGCTGAACTCCGGGCGTCGGGGCCCTAGAAGCCCCGCGTTAGAAGCCCCGCGTCCGCTTCGCCGCCCGGCGGTTCGCGGCGCCGGGCGAGCGGATGAAGAGCCGGGAGATCTCGCCACCCAGGTTCACCCCGATCGCGATGGCCATGGCCAGCGCGGCCGCTTTGGAGAGTGAGACGAGCCCGTCGTTCACATTGCTCTGGGCGATCCCGAGCAGCCCGAAATACGTCGCCGAACCGGGTAGCAGCGGCCCGATCGCGGCCGTGACGTACGGCAGGGCCGACGCGAACCGGTACCGCGAGAACAGCTGCCCGAAGAGACCGACGAGCCCGGCCGCCGCCGCGGTGGAGGCGACCGGCGAGATGTCGCCCGCGTCGTGCATCGCCCCGTAGACGATCCACGCCACACCCCCGTTGAGCGTCACGGCGAGCACCGTCGAGCGTTCCTGCTGCAACAGCACGGCGAACGCCAGCGACAGCGCCATCGACGCGGCGATCTGCCAGTACGGCCGCGGGTGGGGCGTCAGCGCCGCCTCGGGGTTGAGCTGCGCGTGCAGCTGCACACCGACGTACAGCATGATCAGCACGCCGATGACGATGCCCACGAAGAAGTACATGACTTCCAGGAGCCGCGCCGAGGCCGTGATGTAGAAGCCGGTCAGCCCGTCCTGCACGCCCGCCACGAGCGCCCGCCCCGGCAGCAGGGCGAACAGTCCACCGGTGATCACCGCGGACGCCTTCACGTCCACATCGGCGAGCGTGAGCAGCAGACCGATCGCGGCGGGCGGCATCGCGGCCACCGTGAACTGGTAGAACTCCGGGAATCCGCGCCCCGCGCACAGCCACGCGAGCCGGTCGCCGAGCATCGCGCCGAGGGCCGCCGCGACGAACACCAGGAGATCACCGCCGACGAGGATCGAGGCGGAGCCGGCCAGGAGACCGTTCGCCCCGGTGAGCGCCCAGCCGGGGTAGGGGTGCCGGTTGCGTCGGATCTCCGCGAGCCGCCGGTACGCCTCCTCCAGCGTGACGTCGACCTCGTCGTCGTCGTCGCTGATGTCGTCGACGAGCCGGAACACCGCTGCTAGCCGGTTGTAGTCGGTGCCGCGGCGGCGCACGGTGCGCGACGCCGTCACCGGGTCGTCGACCAGCGACGGCTGGAAGGTGACCGAGAGCAGCGTGAACGTCACCGTCGGCTCGCACCGGTCGAGCCCGTAGGACCGGCACACGGCGAACATCGCCGCCTCCACGTCCTCGGCGCCCTCACCACCGGCGAGCAGCAGCTCCCCGATACGCAGCGTCAGGTCGAGCACGCGCGGCACGGCGGGCCCGGTCTCGTCCTGCTTCTGCGCCGGTTCGGGCGAGGGCCGCTCGGCGACCGGCATCCGCAGCATCGTGCGCATCCGGTCCTGCCAGGGCGCCTCCTTGGTCAGCTTGACCATGGGGATGCCGTGCGCCGGGGTGAAAGCGACCGGCGACTGCCGGGTCTGGTAGGTCCTCGGCGGCGTGAACGCGGACCCTTCCGCGTCGGCCACGTCGGTCGCCTGCACGCTCATCCCGTCGGGAAGCGCGAACTCCGAGGTGACCGAGGACTCCTCCTCCACCACCGGAGCCGACGACACCACCCCGATGGGCTGCGTGAACTGGCTGCGGGCCTCGTCGGACTGCGGTTTGCGGTCCTCCGGGGCCTCGGACTCCCGCTCCGTCACGTGTGTGGCACCTCTGTGGTTCCTCGCCCTTCTGCACGCCTACGTATGTCGTCTGCCTCCCCCACGCCTCAGTATGCGCACGAATACGCAAACGGGCCGCACGACCCCGGCAGGGATCGGGCGGCCCGTCAGTGAACGATTCGGTCAGTGACCGCCGTGGTCCTGAGCGCGCTTGTAGGAACGCTCGATCTCGGCCTCGGCCTCGACACGCCCCACCCAGTCGGCGCCCTCGACGGACTTGCCGGGCTCCAGGTCCTTGTAGACCTCGAAGAAGTGCTGGATCTCCAGGCGGTCGAACTCGGAGACGTGGTGGATGTCGCGCAGGTGCTCCATCCGCGGGTCCGTCGCCGGGACGCACAGCAGCTTGTCGTCGCCGCCGGCCTCGTCCGTCATACGGAACATGCCGATGGCGCGGCACTTGATGAGGCAGCCGGGGAAGGTCGGCTCGTCCAGGATGACCAGGGCGTCCAGCGGGTCGCCGTCCTCGCCGAGGGTGTTCTCGACGAAGCCGTAGTCCGTCGGGTAGGCGGTCGAGGTGAACAGACGACGGTCCAGACGGATCCGACCGGACTCGTGGTCGACCTCGTACTTGTTCCGCGATCCCTTCGGAATCTCGATCGTGACGTCGAACTCCACCGGTGGCTCCTCCATGATCAACACATACGACTGGTGGTTAAGTGTCCCTCACGCAGGTGTGTGATCGCGAAAGGGGCTGGTCCGCGGTGCCGGAGCCGAAGACTTCGCAGCTCTTGACGAGCGCGGCGAAGACCGCTGCCACGTGGGTTGCGAAAAGCAGGACCAAGCACGTCACGGCGGGCGCGACGGCGGTGGGCCTTGCCCTCGCGGCCGTCGTGGTGGCCACGACCGGTCCCTGGGACGCTTCGGGTCAGCGTAAGGCCGAGGCGCACCGGGCGGCCCACCAGGACGCCGGGGGTGGCGCAGATCACGGCGACGCTCCGGGCGCACCGGCCGCCGCGCCCAGCGCTGCCGCGGTGCTGGCCGCACCCGGTGCGTCGGTGCCGGGACCGACGCGGCGCGCGCTGGCCGACGTACTCGACCCCCTCCTGAAGGACCCCTCGCTGGGGACGCACCGCACGGCCGCGGTCGTCGACGCCGTCACCGGAAAGACGCTCTACGGGAAGTCCGCGGGGGACGCCCTCACCCCGGCGTCCACCACCAAGCTGGCCACGGCCGTCGCGGCCCTGTCGGCGGCGGGCCCCGAGCACCGCATCGCGACCCGTACGGTCCTGGAGAAGGACTCCGGGGAACTCGTCCTGGTGGGCGGCGGCGACCCGACCCTGACGGCCCATGAGAAGAATCCTTACGGCGCCGCCAGCCTGCGCACTCTCGCGGAGAAGACGGCCGTTTCTCTCAAGAAGAGCGGCACCACCGAAGTCACCCTCACGTACGACACCTCGCTGTACTCCGGGCCCGCCACGCACCCCATCGGCCCGAACGAGAACCTCGCCCAGGTCACCGCGCTGATGGCCGACGAGGGCCGCACCGACGACTCCAACAGCGGCACGGCCACGCGCGCGGGGGACCCGGCGGCGTCGGCGGCACAGAAGTTCGCGGACCTCCTGCACGACCGCGGCATCAGGACCAAGGGCGGCGCCCCCGGCCCGAGCAAGGCGTCCGGCCGGGCCGAGGACGTCGCGAAGGTCGAGTCGCCGCCGCTCTCCGCCCTGGTCGAGCGCATGCTGACGCACAGCGACAACGACATCGCCGAGGCCCTCGCCCGGCAGGCCGCCGTCGCCGCCGACGAGAGCCACGACTTCGACGGCGCGGGCAGGGCCGTCAAAAAGCAGCTGGACACCCTCGGACTCCCGCTCACCGGGGCCCACTTCTCCGACGGCAGCGGCCTCGACCGCACCGACAAGGTCTCCGCCCAGCTGCTCACCGGGCTGCTCGCCAAGGCCGCCGAGCCCGGACACCCCGAACTGCGGTCCGTCCTCACCGGCCTGCCCGTCGCCGGCTTCACCGGCACCCTCAGCAGCCGCTACGAGGACCCGGCCGACGCCTCGGGCACCGGCCTCGTCCGCGCCAAGACCGGCACCCTCACCGGCGTGAACACCCTCGCCGGCACGGTCGTCGACGCCGACGGACGGCTCCTCGTCTTCGCGTTCATGACGCAGGGCGCCCCCGGCCCCCAATCGGCCCAGGCAGGCCTCGACCGCCTCGCCTCGTCCGTCGCCAACTGCGGCTGCCGCTGAGCCGGCGCGTCCCCTAGGGGACAACGAGGCCTAAGTGGGGACCCGGTACGGGTCCAAGTCTCTCCACGCACGGAAGGGGTCACGTACCGTTGACGCATGACGAGCATCGGCGGTGCTGCTTCTTCAGGGATGGTCGACTGGAATCTCGCGGTGGCGACCGCGACCCGACTCGTACGACCCGGCCCAGAGGTCAGCCGTGACGAGGCGCGTGCCATCGTCGCGGAGCTGCGCCGGCACGCCAAGGCCTCCGAGGAGCACGTACGCGCGTACACGCGCATGGCCACGGACGACGCACACGACACCCCCGTCCTCGTCGTGGACCGGCCCGGCTGGGTGAAGGCCAACGTCGAGGGCTTCCGCGAGATCCTCAAGCCCCTGCTCGACAAGATGCAGGAACGCCGGACGGGCCCGGGCGGCGCCGTGCTCGGCGCGGTCGGCGGCAAGGTGACGGGCGTCGAGCTCGGCATGCTCCTGTCGTTCATGTCCTCCCGCGTCCTCGGCCAGTACGAGACCTTCGCCCCCGCCACCCGCGACCTCCCGGCCGCGCCGAACGGCGGCGGCCGCCTCCTCCTCGTCGCGCCGAACATCGTGCACGTAGAGCGCGAACTCGACGTGGACCCGCACGACTTCAGGCTCTGGGTCTGCCTCCACGAGGAGACGCACCGCACCCAGTTCACGGCCGTGCCCTGGCTGCGCGACCACCTGGAGGGCGAGATCCAGTCGTTCCTCGCCGAGACCGAGGTCGACCCGACGACGTTCCTGGAGCGGATCAGGGAAGCCGCCCAGTCGCTGGCGGGCGGGCGCCCCGAAGGCGAGGAGGACGACGGCGGACGCTCCCTCGTGGAGCTCGTCCAGTCCCCGGCCCAGCGCGAGATCCTGGCCCGCCTCACCGCCGTCATGTCCCTGCTCGAAGGGCACGCGGACTTCGTGATGGACGGCGTCGGCCCCGCGGTCGTGCCGACGGTGGGGGAGATCCGCGAGAAGTTCCAGCAGCGCAGGCAGAAGGGCGCCTCCCGGCTCGACATGGCGCTGCGCAAGCTCCTCGGCCTCGACGCCAAGCTGCGCCAGTACCGCGACGGCGAGCGATTCGTGCGCGCGGTCGTCGACGAGGTCGGCATGGACGGCTTCAACCGGATCTGGACCTCGCCCAACACGCTGCCGACCAAGGCGGAGATCGCCAAACCCGCGGACTGGGTCGCGCGGGTGCACAACAAGACGGACGGCGCTCACGACGCCCCGTAGACCGCGCCCACAATCACTCAGGATCACCCATCCGAGGGACCGTAGGCCGTGGGTAGGCGTGCAATGCTCAGGGAATGGCTCGGCTCTGTCACCATCGACACACTCTGCGTGACCGAAGTCGCCGGATCACCGTTGAGCGACTGAGCCATTTCAATTTCTGGCGCCCACCCCCCTAGACAACGGAATGAAGGGAACCGGACATGGGTCCCCATCCTGCGGTCGCGGCGATACGCCTGGCGGTCCGCCGCGTCCTCCACGACATCCTCAGCGCACCATCCAAGCCCCCCTCCGGCGGACAGCCGCTCGTGCTGGTCGCCTGCTCGGGCGGCGCCGATTCCATGGCGCTCGCCTCGGCCCTCGCCTTCGAAGCGCCCAAACTCGGCATCCGCGCCGGTGGCATCACCGTCGACCACGGTCTGCAGCCCGGCTCCGACACCCGGGCCGAGGATGTCGTCCTGCGGCTGACCGCCCTTGGCCTGAGCCCCGTCGAATCCATCGCCGTCCGGGTCGGCCGCGAAGGCGGCCCCGAAGCCGCCGCCCGCGACGCCCGGTACGGGGCCCTCGACGCCGCCGCGGAGCGCCACGGCGCCGCCGGCGTCCTGCTCGGCCACACCCGCGACGACCAGGCCGAAACCGTCCTGCTGGGCCTCGCCCGCGGCTCCGGTATCCGCTCGCTGTCCGGCATGGCGCCTGTCTCCGGGGGACCGGGGGCCACTGACCGCTACCGCCGCCCCTTCCTCCGGCTCGACCGGCAGACCGCCCGCAAAGCCTGCCTCGTGCAGCATCTGCCCGTGTGGGACGACCCGCACAACACCGATCCCGCCTATACGAGATCGCGGCTCCGCCACGAAGGGCTGCCCGCCTTGGAGAAGGCGCTCGGCAAGGGCGTCGTCGAGGCCCTCGCCCGCACGGCCCAGCTCTCCCGGGACGACGCCGACGCCCTGGACACCTGGGCCCAGCAGGCGGCCGTCTCCGTACGGGACGCGACCGGACTCCTGGAGTGCGCCAAGCTCTACGCGCTGCCGCCCGCCGTGCGCCGCCGGATCCTGCGCAAGGCCGCGATCGAGGCAGGCGCACCGGCCGGCGCGCTCTTCGCCCGTCACATCGAAGAGGTGGACCGCCTGATCACCGGTTGGCGCGGCCAGGGGGAGATCAACCTCCCGGGCAAAGTCGTCGCCCAGCGGCAGGGTGGCAGACTGGTGATCCGGCAAGGCTGACGAGGGACCACGATCTCAGTGGGCTCCGGGTGGCCGGTGGGACGACCGAAAGTGATGCGGGTGGACGCGAAAGACATGGGCACCGACCTTCAGTCGGTGCTCATCACCAAGGAAGAGATCGACGCGAAGCTGGCTGAGCTGGCCGCGAAGGTCGACGCGGAGTACGCGGGCAAGGACGTACTGATCGTCGGAGTCCTCAAGGGCGCCGTCATGGTCATGGCGGACCTGGCACGTGCCCTGTCCACCCCCGTCACGATGGACTGGATGGCGGTGTCCTCGTACGGCGCGGGCACCCAGTCGTCCGGCGTCGTGCGGATCCTCAAGGACCTCGACACCGACATCAAGGGCAAGCACGTCCTGATCGTCGAGGACATCATCGACTCCGGCCTGACGCTCTCCTGGCTGCTCACGAACCTCGGTTCGCGCGAGCCCGCCTCCCTCGAGGTGTGCACGCTGCTGCGCAAGCCGGAAGCGGCCAAGGTCGACATCGACGTGAAGTGGGTCGGCTTCGATATCCCGAACGAGTTCGTGGTCGGGTACGGCCTGGACTACGCGGAGAAGTACCGGAACCTGCCGTTCGTCGGCACGCTCGCGCCGCACGTGTACGGCGGCTGAGCACGCGCCGGGCGGCCGGGAACCCTCAAGGGGCCCCCGCCGTTGGAGCATGCGAAGGCACGTTTGTCGGTCCTCCCCTGCGGCGTCGGGTGACAATGCTGGGGTACCGTCCGAAGAACAGTTCTTCAAACAGTTTCAAAAAGCCTTATCAAACTCACTATGGCAGGAGGGACGGGGCGTCATCGCTCCGTATGGATGGACGTGAAGCGATACTTCCGTGGGCCGGTCATGTGGATCGTGCTGGCCGTCCTTGCCGTGGTCGTGTTGATGCAGGTCGTCGGTTCGTCCGGCGGCTACAAGACGGTGGACACCGGCCAGGTCATTCAGGCCATCAACGACAACAAGGTGCAGTCGGCCAAGCTGACCACCGGTGACGACAACACCATCAAGGCCGAGCTGAAGGACGGCCAGAAGGTCGACGGCTCGAGCAAGATCCAGGCCAGCTACATCGGCGACCAGGGCGTCGAGGTGGCCAAGGATCTGCAGGCCAAGTTCGAGGACAAGCAGATCCCCGACGGGTACACCGTTGCCCCGTCGAAGCAGAACCCCTTCGTGGGCATCCTGCTGACGCTGCTGCCCTTCGTTCTCATCGTGGTCGTCTTCCTGTTCCTGATGAATCAGATGCAGGGCGGCGGCTCCCGAGTCATGCAGTTCGGGAAGTCCAAGGCCAAGCTCATCACCAAGGACACTCCGAAGACGACGTTCGCCGACGTGGCGGGGTCGGACGAGGCCGTCGAGGAACTCCACGAGATCAAGGAGTTCCTGCAGGAGCCGGCCAAGTTCCAGGCCGTCGGCGCCAAGATCCCCAAGGGTGTGCTGCTCTACGGCCCGCCCGGTACCGGTAAGACGCTGCTCGCGCGGGCCGTCGCCGGTGAGGCCGGGGTGCCGTTCTACTCGATCTCCGGTTCCGACTTCGTCGAGATGTTCGTCGGTGTCGGCGCCTCCCGTGTCCGCGACCTCTTCGAGCAGGCCAAGGCGAACGCTCCGGCGATCGTCTTCGTCGACGAGATCGACGCGGTCGGCCGCCATCGCGGCGCCGGCCTCGGCGGCGGACACGACGAGCGCGAGCAGACGCTGAACCAGCTGCTCGTCGAGATGGACGGCTTCGACGTGAAGGGCGGCGTGATCCTGATCGCCGCCACGAACCGGCCCGACATCCTCGACCCGGCGCTGCTGCGTCCCGGCCGTTTCGACCGGCAGATCGCGGTCGACCGCCCGGACATGCAGGGCCGTCTGGAGATCCTCAAGGTTCACCAGAAGGGCAAGCCGGTCGCGCCCGACGTCGACCTGTCGGCCGTCGCCCGCCGTACCCCGGGCTTCACCGGTGCCGACCTGGCGAACGTCCTGAACGAGGCCGCGCTGCTGACGGCCCGCTCGGACAAGAAGCTGGTCGACAACCTGTCGCTCGACGAGGCGATCGACCGTGTGGTCGCGGGCCCGCAGAAGCGGACCCGGATCATGTCGGACAAGGAGAAGAAGATCACCGCGTACCACGAGGGCGGACACGCCCTGGTCGCGGCGGCTTCACCGAACTCCGACCCGGTCCACAAGATCACGATCCTCTCCCGAGGCCGTGCTCTGGGCTACACGATGGTGCTCCCGGACGAGGACAAGTACTCGACCACGCGCAACGAGATGCTCGACCAGCTCGCCTACATGCTGGGCGGACGCGCGGCCGAGGAGCTCGTCTTCCACGACCCGACGACGGGTGCCGCGAACGACATCGAGAAGGCCACCAGTACGGCCCGCGCGATGGTCACGCAGTACGGCATGACCGAGCGGCTCGGCGCGATCAAGTTCGGCGGCGACAACTCGGAGCCCTTCCTGGGCCGCGAGATGGGGCACCAGCGCGACTACTCGGAAGAGGTCGCCGCGCTCGTCGACGAAGAGGTCAAGAAGCTCATCGAGACGGCGCACAACGAGGCCTGGGAAATCCTCGTCGAGAACCGCGACGTTCTCGACAACCTGGTCCTCGCGCTGCTCGAGAAGGAGACGCTGAACAAGGAGCAGATCGCTGAGATCTTCACTCCGATCGTGAAGCGTCCGGCCCGCCCCGCGTGGACCGGCTCCTCCCGCCGCACCCCGTCGACCCGCCCGCCGGTGCTCTCCCCCAAGGAGCTGTCACTGACGAACGGGGCGAACGGATCGGCGCCCGCCATCGAAACCACCGCCCCGGTGGACACGGTGAAGGAAGAGCGCCCCGAGAGCTGACTCAGGGCCCGGAATGCAGGTCGCGTCCCCCACGCTTTACGGTGTGGGGGACGCGGCCTTTTGCGCTGCCGCGCCGGTACATACGAGGAAGAGGCACCACATGACCGACCCGGTGACGCTGGACGGCGAGGGCTCGATCGGCGAGTTCGACGAGAAGCGGGCCGAGAACGCCGTGCGAGAGCTGCTCATCGCGGTCGGAGAGGACCCGGACCGGGAGGGACTGCGGGAGACCCCGGCGCGGGTCGCCCGCGCGTACAAGGAGATATTCGCGGGTCTGTGGCAGAAGCCCGAGGATGTCCTGACGACGACGTTCGACCTCGGCCACGACGAGATGGTCCTGGTGAAGGACATCGAAGTCCAGTCCAGCTGTGAGCATCACCTCGTGCCGTTCGTGGGCGTCGCGCACGTCGGCTACATTCCGTCGTCCGACGGCAAGATCACGGGCCTGTCGAAGCTGGCCCGCCTCGTCGACGTCTTCGCCCGCCGCCCGCAGGTGCAGGAGCGCCTGACGACGCAGATCGCGGACTCCCTGATGCAGATCCTGGAGCCGCGCGGCGTCATCGTGGTCGTGGAGTGCGAGCACATGTGCATGACGATGCGGGGCGTGCGCAAGCACGGAGCGAAGACGATCACGTCGGCCGTGCGCGGTCAGTTGCGGGATCCGGCTACGCGCGCCGAGGCCATGAGCTTGATCATCGGGCGCTGATGCCCCTCGGCGCCGGATGCTGAGGTCACGGGGCTCTGCCCCGGACCCCGCTCCTCAATCGCCGGAGAGGCTCGGATTATGCGGCTGACGCCGTGCTTTCCGTGTCGTCGTCGTCCGGGAGCTTGCAGACGCGCTCCAGGAAGAGCGCCGCCGCTATCACCGCGATGCCCGCGACGACCGAGAACCCGGCGTAGATCGCCTGATCACGCCGGGCCGGGATGTCCAGGGACTCCAGCAGGAACGCGCCGGTGCCGCCGTACATCCCTGCCACCAGCGCGGCCACCAGCGCACTGGCCTGCCCGAAGACGAGCGAGCGGGCGGCCATCATCGGGTCGACGCCCTTCGCCTCGGGCCGGCGCTCGCGCTGGGCGCGCAGCCGGGAGCGGATGGACAGCGCCGTCGCGAGCAGCACGGCGGCGATCACCGCCAGCACGATGGGCGCGGCCGGCGGGACCCGCGGCAGTGTGCCGACCGAGTCCCACAGCCGAGCGCCGGCCCAGGACAGCACCCCGGCGACCACGAAGAGGCCGGCCAGAGTCCTGATGCGCAGTTGCTTCATCCCCGTTGCTCGCCCCTCGTGTGTCTTCGGTCTGCCCGCTAGACCTTAACGATTACTCGGGCAGCCGTAGTTCCAGGTCGGCGCGCGGCGCCACACCGTCGCGGGTCACGGCGTCGAGCAGCTGGGCGACGGCGCCGCGGCCGGCCAGCTGGGCCTCCGGCTCCACGTCGTGCCACGGCGCCAGCACGAACGCCCGCTCGTGGGCCCGCGGGTGGGGCAGCGTGAGCGTCGGATCGTCCGAGACGACATCGGCGTAGGCGATGATGTCGACGTCGATGGTGCGCGGGCCCCAGCGCTCGTCCCGGACCCGGTGGAAGGCTTCCTCGACCGCGTGGGCACGCTCCAGGAGCGAGGCGGGCGGAAGCGTCGTCTTCAGGACCACCACCGCGTTGAAGTACGACGGCTGGCTGCCGGGCTCGACGCCCCAGGGCTCCGTCTCGTACACGGGCGAGACGGCTTTGACGCGGACACCGGGGGTGTCCTCCAGGGCGTCGATGGCGCCCTGCAGGGTCTCCAGGCGGTTCCCCAGGTTCGCGCCGAGGGAGAGTACGGCGCGCTGCGGGTTCGAGAGCGTGGTGTCGGCGGCATCGACCTGTTCCACCACAGAGGTCGGCACCGGCTGGACGGTCGGGTCGAACTGAGTCTGATTCATACTCGGCTCCGGGTGATGGTGACGGTCACGTCGTCGAAGGGCACGGTGATCGGGGCGTCCGGCTTGTGGACGCAGACCTCGACCTCCAGGACCCCTTCGTGCTTCAGGCACGTCTGGGCGATGCGCTCGGAGAGCGTCTCGATGAGGTCGACCGGCTCGCCTTCGACGACGGCCACGACCTCCTCCGCCACGATGCCGTAGTGCACGGTCTTCGCCAGGTCGTCGTCGGCCGCCGCCGCTCGGGTGTCCAGTCCGAGCACCAGGTCCACGATGAAGGTCTGGCCTTCCTCGCGCTCCTTGGGGAAGACGCCATGGTGCCCGCGGGCCTTGAGGCCGCGCAGCGCGACACGATCCACGCGAATCACTCCTGCAGTCGTCGGTAGAGGCCGGTCCCGTCGATGTGCGGTCGACGTGATGGCCTCGATCGAATCTACCTGCGAGCACTGACATCGCTCGCCCGCGGGGCTCTGTACAGAAGGGCCCCGGCTGGTAGCCGCCCATACCCAGGCAGTGACGGACCCAACCCCGCGCCGGAATCTCCGGTTCCCTCCAGAGGCGCTTACCCACTCAGGAGAGTGACCCGCCGCCCTCTGTGTTGTCTGTGTTGTCGGTGATGCCAGTGTCGTCGGTGTTGTAGATGTCGTCGGTGGCTGTGGCGGCTGTGCCGTCGGCGCTCTCGTCCTCTTCCGCGAGGACCGGTGAGGCGTGGTGCGACCACAGCTTCCAGCCGTCGCGGGTGCGCCGGAACACATTCGTGGCGACGACGCGCTGTCCGACGAGCGGGCCGAGCTCGTCGCCCTCGGCCGGGGCGGGACCGCCGCTGAGGATGTTCTCCGTGCAGGTCACCAGGGCGGTGTCGGCGACGACGCTGATCCGCACGTCGGTCAGGAAGAACTGGATGTACTCGGTGTTCGCCATGATCAGCGCGTACGAGCGCAGCACTTCACCCCGCCCGGAGAGCACCGGCCAGCCGGGGTGCACGCAGCTGACGGACGTGTCCTCGGCGTCGTCGGGGTCCGCGTCCTCGGCGTACGTGGCGTCCTCGGGCGCCAGCCACAGGGACGTCAGCTCCTCGAAGTCGCCGCGCTCCATGCACTCGTAGAAGGCCCGGTTGGTCTCCTCGACGGCCTGGGTGTCGGTGCTGGTCACAGGGCTCCTTCGACGGCGCGGGCCACCCGGACCGCGTCGGCGGTGGCCCGCACCTCGTGGACGCGCACCGCCCAGGCGCCGGTGTGCGCGGCGATCGCGGAGACGGCGGCTGTGGCGGCGTCGCGCTCGCGCGCGGGCGGCGGGGCGCCCTCCTCGTCGGCCAGTACGTGGCCCAGGAACCGCTTGCGGGAGGCCGCGACGAGGATCGGATGGCCCAGCGCGCGGAGCCGGTCGAGGTGGGCGAGCAGGGCGAGGTCGTGTCCGGGCTCCTTGGAGAAGCCGAGGCCCGGGTCGATGACGAGGTGGTCGGGGGCGATGCCGCCCTCGATGATCGCCTCCACGCGCGCGTGCAGCTCGTTCACCACTTCGGAGACGACGTCCTGATAGGAGCCTCGGACGGTGGCGCCCTGAAGGAAGCCGCGCCAGTGCATCACCACAAAGGGGGCGCCCGCGGCGGCGACGACCGGGACCATCGCGGGGTCGGCCAGACCGCCACTGACGTCGTTGACCAGGGCCGCGCCCGCCGCGAGGGATCGCTCGGCGACGCTGGCCCGCATGGTGTCGACGGAGACCGTGACGCCTTCGGCGGCGAGCCCGCGAACGACGGGGATGACGCGCTTGAGCTCCTCGTCCTCATCGACCCGGGCGGCGCCGGGGCGGGTGGACTCGCCGCCGACGTCCACGAGGTCGGCACCCTGGGAGACCAGGTCCAGGCCGTGCTTGACCGCGGCGTTGGTGTCGAACCAGCGGCCCCCGTCGGAGAAGGAGTCGGGCGTCACATTGACGACTCCCATGACCGCGCAGCGGTCCCAGACAGGGAGGTGGGCTACGTGGCCGCGGTGGACCTGCGACGTGCTCATGGCTTCCAGCCTAGAGCCGGTTCGGGGGTGCCCGTGCCGGTCCGGGCGGCGCCTGCCTTCTATGCGGCGCGTGCCCCTTGTTCCCGACTCCCGTGTTCCTGATTCCTGTGTGCGCACGGCCGCGGTTCCGGGGCCCGGCGGCCCAGGCGGCGCAGGGGTCGAGGCAGGCGCACGGTCACGAACCCCTCCGCCTGCATGGCCGCCCAGCCGATCCTCGGGAGATCCTTGGGGGAGCGGTAGATCACGAAGCGGGGTTCCCACCGGGGGCGGAACTTGGCGTTGAACTTGTAGAGCGACTCGATCTGGAACCAGCGCGAGAGGAACACGAGCAGCCCGCGCCAGACCCGCAGGACCGGGCCCGCGCCGATCTTCTCGCCGCGCGCGAGTGCCGCGCGGAACATCGCGAAGTTGAGCGAGACGCGGGTGATGCCGAGCTTCGGAGCGGTCTGGAGGGCGGCGACGATGAGCAGTTCGTTCATGCCGGGGTCGGCGCCACGGTCGCGGCGCATCAGGTCGAGGGAGACGCCGTCGGCGCCCCAGGGGACGAAGTGGAGGACGGCCTTGAGGTCTCCGTAGGGGCCCGGTCCGGTCTCGTCGCTCTTGTGGGCTGTCGCGATCAGACACGCGCCGTCCGTCGCGTCGCCGATCCGGCCGAGGGCCATGGAGAAGCCGCGCTCGGTGTCGGTGCCGCGCCAGTCCTCGGCGGCGCGGCGGATACGGGCCAGCTCGGCGGGGCCGACGTCACGGATGCGCCGCACGCGTGTCTCGTAGCCATTGCGCTCGATCCTTTTGACCATCTGGCGCACGTTGCGCATTGCCCGCCCGGTCAGGGAGAAATCCACGACGTCCACCACCGCCTCGTCGCCCAGTTCGAGCGCGGTCAGGCCGGTCTCGCGGGTCCAGACCTCGCCACCCGTCTCGGAGCAGCCCATGACGGCCGGTGTCCAGGAGTGGGCGTGCGCCTCGTCCATGAAGTGCTCGATCGCGCCGGGCCAGGCCTCCACGTCACCCAGGGGGTCGCCGCCGGCGAGCATCACGCCGGAGACGACGCGGTAGCAGACGGCCGCCTTGCCGCTGGGCGAGAACACCACGCCCTTGTCGCGGCGCAGCGCGAAGTGCCCCAGGGAGTCGCGGGCGCCGTGCTTCTCCAGAAGGGCGCGCAGTTTCGTTTCGTCGTCCTCGGTGAGCCGCGCGGCAGGCTGCTCGGGCCGGAACGCGAGATAGCAGGTGGTGAGGGCCGTGACCATGCCGAGGGCGCCGAGCGAGAAGGCGACCGTGTTCGAGGTGCGGCCCGCGTAGTCGAGAGGCCCGTCGACCCCGAACAGGCCGTACAGAACGTGCTCGAGGCGCTCGGCCAGGCTCGGGCTGCCGACGAGCCGGCGTGGGTGGACGCTGACGATGGCGAGGCCCAGCAGGATCGAACCGGCGCCCATGAGCACGAAGTTGGCGAGCGCGCGCCAGCGGCTGCGCGGGTCGGGCAGGGCGTCGAACTGGCCGCGGTGCTTGGTGAGCAGCCACAGGAGCAGCAGCGGGATGACGACGCCCACGAACGAGTGCCGGTACGCGAACTGCGCGCAGGCGCCGAACGGCAGCAGCACCACGGCCGCCCGCCAGGCCCGCCGTTTGCGCCGCCGCAGGCCGTGCGCGAGCAGGAGCAGCAGGACACCGCTGCTGAGCGCGAGGGCCGCGGCGAACGGCCCGAGCGTGCCCGGCAGCACCTCGGCGAGGGTGTGCATCCGGCTGTGCCGGAAGTGGGGGAAGACGCCGGCGGCGACATCCAGGAACCCGACCAGGATGCAGGCTCTGGCGATCAGGGTCGGCACCGCCTCCGGGCGGGGGCCGCGCATCATGCGCCTCACCCGGCTCGGAACCCCTCGCGCGCTTTCCGCATCTATCCTGACGAACATCGCATTCCCGTGGTTCTGCGAGAAACGTGAACGCGGTGCCAAATCCGGCATCCCGCGACTTGCGCCCTCTAGGACGACACGAGGCGGAATCGGGTTCACTCCCCGCCGGAAAATCACCGCAAAGGGTGCGGCAAGGTGGGGCAGCCGCCCGTGCCGTCCGCGCGGACGGTCGTCAACTCCCGGGCAGGAGACACCCCATGGGCCTTGCGAGCCACGCACTACTGGCACTCGCGGTGCTGCTCGCCGTGGCCCTGTTCCTCGCCACTGTGCTGCTCTGGCCGCGTCTGGCGAATCGTTCCTGGCGGGCCGTCACCGGGCGCATAGGACTGCTGCTCGGTACCCAGCTGACGATCTTCGCGGCGGTCGCGCTCGCCGCCAACCAGGAGTTCGGCTTCTACGCGAGCTGGGCCGATCTCTTCGGACAGGAGCAGGGCCAAGGGGTGGTCACCGACCACAAGGCGGCGAGCGGCCATGGGCCGCTACGGGTCGTCTCCACCCAGGATGTGGCCGTGTCCGGCGGCGCGCGGCCGACCGTCGGCGGACAGATACAGAAGGTCGACCTCGTCGGGCGTACGACGCATATCGCCACCCCCGCGTACGTCTACCTGCCGCCGGAGTACTTCCGGCCGCGGTACGCCCACCGCACGTTCCCGGCGTCCGTCGTCCTGACCGGCTATCCCGGGACCGCCCAGGCTCTCATCAAGGGCCTGCACTATCCGCAGACCGCCCACGAGCTGGCGAAGGCGGGCAGGATGCCGCCGATGATCCTGGTGATGCTGCGGCCGACTGTGGCACCGCCACGGGACACCGAGTGCGTGGACGTGCCCGGCGGCCCGAGGACGGAGACGTTCTTCGCCAAGGACCTGCCCGATGCGGTGGCGGGCCACTACAGGGTCGGCAAGAAACCCGGCGGTTGGGGCATCGTCGGCGACTCCACGGGCGGTTACTGCGCCCTGAAGTCGGCCCTGCACCACCCCGGTGTGTACGGAGCGGGAGCCGGCCTGTCCGCGTACTACAAGGCGCCCGAGGACCCCACTACGGGCGACCTCTTCCACGGGAAGACGGCACTGCGGCACCGGGCGGACCTGATGTGGTTCCTGGACCACATGCCGTCGGCCCCGACGTCCCTCCTGGTGACCAGCAGCAAGCAGGGCGAGAGCAACTACAAGAACACGCAGCGGTTCATCAGGAAGGTGAAGTCGCCCACGCGCGTGTCCTCGATCGTCCTCGACAGCGGTGGGCACAACTTCAACACCTGGCGCCGGGAGATCCCGGCGACCCTGGAGTGGCTGGGGCAGCGGCTCGGCGACAAGTAGGCGCGCACCTTCTACTTGCCGAGCGGCTCCACCGTCTCCAGGTCGACCTCGGCGCGCGGGATGGCCCGGGCGTCCGCGGCCGTGGAGCGGCGCAGTGCCTCGTGCAGCCTGGCCGGGGTGAGGACTCCGAGGAAGCGGCCCTCCGAGTGCTCGTCGATGACCGCGATCCAGCCCGCGTCGTGCTGGAGCATCGTCGCGAACGCCTGCTTGAGGGAGGCGCCGACCGGCAGCCAGGCCTCCATACGGCGGGCGTGGGCGCGTACGGTGTCGCCTTTCGCGCCGCCCTGATCCGCGGCCGCGCGCGCGTGCTCGGCGGAGATCCAGCCGTGCAGGTTGTTGTCGTGGTCCAGGACGACGGCCCAGCGGGCGTCGAGGTCCCTGGGCAGCGGGTCGTCCAGGTGCACGACCGGCGGCTGCTCCAGGTCGCCCTCCTCGATGGGCGTCACGGAAAGTCGCTTCAGGCCGCGGTCGGCGCCGACGAAATCGGCCACGTATCCGGTGGCGGGGGCGCCCAGAACGGCCGAGGGGGTGTCGAACTGCTCGATGCGGCCCTGCCCGTACACGGCGATGCGGTCCCCGAGGCGGACGGCTTCCTCGATGTCGTGCGTGACGAACAGAACCGTCTTGCCGAGTGTCTGCTGAAGGCGCAGGAACTCCGTCTGGAGGTGGTCGCGCACCACCGGGTCGACGGCGCCGAACGGCTCGTCCATCAGCAGTACGGGCGGATCGGCCGCCAACGCACGGGCCACCCCGACCCGTTGCCGCTGGCCGCCGGAGAGCTGGTCGGGGTAGCGGTCGCCGAACGTCTTCGGGTCGAGGCCCACCAGGTCGAGCAGCTCGGCCGCCCGCTCGCGGGCCGCGGCGCGCTTGACGCCGAGCAGGTGCGGCACGGTCGCCGTGTTGTCCAGCACCGTCTTGTGCGGGAAGAGGCCCACCTGCTGAATGACGTATCCGATCCGCCGCCGCAGCTGGACGGGGTCGATGGCGGATATGTCGTCGCCGTCGAGGAATATCCGGCCCGCGGTGGGCTCGATGAGCCGGTTCACCATTTTCATCGTCGTGGTCTTGCCGCAGCCCGACGGGCCCACGAGCGTGACGAGTTCCCCTTCGTTCACCTCGAAGGACAGGTCGTCGACGGCAGTGGTGCCGTCCTCGTACCGCTTGCTGACGTGCTCGAACCGGATCATGAGACCCCATTCTGCCGAACGGCGGCCGCGTTGGGGATGCCCGGGCGCGGCAGTCATGTGAAGGGAATGTTGCGGGGAGGGGGCGGGTCTCGGCCATTGTCAGTGACGGCCGCTAGGGTCGTCGACAGTCGGGAATCGTGCGTGCGTGGGTACGGACGACTGACATACGTTCGGGGATGCGGGGGAGGTGGGCGGGGTGAGCGAGCAGAACTGCCTGGTGGCCAATGACTGGGTGTGCGGGGAGTATCTGCGCACCCGCAGCCAGGAACTGGTCGACGCGACCGTCCAGCATGTCGGAATCACGGTGGCTTCGGTGGTGATCGGGGTCCTGATCGCGTTCCCGCTCGCGCTGCTCGCCCGGCACAAGCGGGCTTTCGCGGGGCCGGTGCTCGGTCTGACGACCGTTCTCTACTCGATTCCCTCGCTGGCGATGTTCTCGCTGCTGCTGCCCCTTTTCGGGCTCTCGATCGCGCTGGTGGTCACGGGGCTCGTCCTGTATTCGCTGACGATTCTCGTGCGCAACATATTGGCCGGACTGCAGTCCGTGCCCGAGGAGGCCAGAGAAGCCGCGCGCGGTATGGGATACGGGCCGCTGCGGCTGCTGTGGGAGGTCGAACTGCCGCTGGCGCTCCCGGCGCTGCTGGCCGGTGTGCGCATTGCCACGGTCTCCACGGTGGCGCTGACGACGGTCGGTGCGATCGTCGACTACGGCGGCCTCGGCACGCTGATCCTCGACGGCCTCGACAGCGACTTCAAGGCCCAGGTGCTCACCGCCTCGGTGCTGTGCGTGGTGCTCGCGATCCTCGCGGACCTGCTGCTGCTCGGCATGCAGCGGTGGTTGACCCCGTGGACGCGGGTGGCGGCCGGGCGTCCCTCGCGCGGGCCGCGCATACGTAGGAGCGCGGCCGCTGTGGAGCCGGAGAAGGTGGCATGAACGCGATATCGGGGGCTTACGACTGGCTGAGCACGGGGGCCAACTGGCAGGGCGAGAAGGGGGTGTGGCACCGCCTGTCCGAGCACCTGTACTTCAGCGGTGTCGCGCTCGGCGTGGCCTGTCTGATCGCGCTGCCGCTCGCCCTGTGGCTCGGGCACATCGGCAAGGGCGGCGCTCTCGCGATCAACGTGTCGAACGTGGGGCGCGCGGTGCCGACGCTGGCCGTCCTCGTGCTGCTGACCCTCACTCCGCTGGGCCGGCACGGTGATGTGCCGACGCTGATCGCGCTGGTGCTGTTCGCGGTGCCGCCGCTGATGACGAACTCGTACGTGGGTATGCGCGAGGTCGACCGCTCGGTGGTGGAGGCGGCGCGCGGCATGGGGATGAGCGGCCGGCAGGTGTTCGCCCGGGTCGAACTGCCGCTGGCGTACCCGCTGGTGATGACCGGCCTCCGGTCGGCGGCGGTGCAGGTGATCGCGACGGCGACGCTGGCCGCGATGGCGGGCGAGGGCGGGCTCGGGCGGATCATCACGGCCGGGTTCAACCTGCAGGACACGCCTCAGGTCGTCGCCGGGGCCGTGCTCGTGGCCGCGCTCGCGCTCCTGGTGGAAGGCGTGTTCGTGGCGGCGGGCCGGGTTCTCGACCCCATGCGAGGGCGGGCGTGACGCGGGTGCGGCTCGTGTTCTTGGGTTTCGGCAGTGCGACCGACCAGTGCAACTAGGAGAGCGATGAACAGCAGGACGCGTCGAACGGCCCTGGCGGTCGTGGCGGTGGGAGCGCTGACCGTGGGGCTTGCCGCGTGCGGTGGCGACAGCCTTGAGGGCAAGGACGATTCGGGTGGTTCGGGCGGTGGCGGCAAGAAGGGCAAGGTCGTCGTCGGTGCCGCGAGTTTCACCGAGGCCAAGGTGCTCGGTGAGCTGTACCGGCAGATATTGGACGACGCCGGGTACGACGCGTCGGTCAAGACGGTCGAGAACCGTGAGATCTATGAACCGCAGCTCGCCAAGGGCGCCATCGACGTGGTGCCCGAATACGCGGCGACGCTCGCCGAATTCCTCAACCTGAAGAAGAACGGCGCCGATGCGAAGACCGTCGCCTCCAGCGATGTCGACGCCACGGTCACCGCGCTGCGGGGGCTCGCCGAGCCGGAAGGCCTGAAGGTTCTGGACCCCGGTGAGGCCGTCGACCAGAACGCGTTCGCGGTGAGCGAGAGCTTCGCGAAGAAGCACAGCCTCAAGACGCTTTCCGATCTGGGCACGTCGAAGCAGAAGGTCAAGATCGCGGCGGGCGACGAATGCGAGGAACGGCCGTTCTGCGCGCCGGGCCTGAAGAAGACGTACGGAATCGACGTCACGGGTATCGACCCCAAGGGCGTCGGCACCACGCAGTCCAAGCAGGCCGTGAAGAACGGCACGGATCAGCTGGTCCTGACGACCACGACCGACGCGACGCTGAAGAACTTCGGCCTCGTTCTCCTTGAGGATGACAAGAAGCTGCAGAACGCGGACAACATCATTCCGGTTGTGAACGCGAAGGACGCCGGCGACAAGGGCATATCCGACGCTCTCGGGAAGCTGACGAAGACGCTCACGACGGACGATCTCGTCGAGTTGAACCGCAAGGTCGACGCCGAGCGGCAGAAGGAAACGGATGTCGCGAAGGCCTATCTGGAGTCCAAGGGCCTCATCGGTAAGTGATCTTGGAGAGTCGTCTTCGGGAGTCTTCTTGAGGGGCGGGAGAGCAAGTGGACGTCTTCTGGCGTGAGTTCGGTGGTTTCTGTGACGCCTGTGCCCGGATTTTGCCGGGCGGGGCTTCGCGATTCGCCTACGCGCGGTAAGTTTCTGGCCATGCCACGTGGACGTCACCGCCATTCCCCACCCCTGCACCGGCTGTTGCCCCCCTCGGTGATCGCCGGTGTACCCCTCGTCTGCGCGGGCGGCGTCTGGCTGTCGGACGATCCGCTCGTGCTACGGGGCGTCACCGCCGCCGCCGCGGCCGCCGCCGTGATCGGCGCCGTCGTGATGCGCCGCTGGGACCGGCTCGCGGGCAAGCAGGTCGCCGACCTGACGCGGGGCGCCGCGAGCGAGCGCTGGCGGCACGAAGAGTCCGTGGCGGAGCTGGAGGGCGACCTCGAGGAGTCGCGGGAGCTGCGCTCCAAGCTGGAGGGCAAGCTGCGCGGAAAGCGCTCCGAGCTGGCGGCCCTGCGCAACGAACACGCGGCGCTGCTGCGGCGGTACGCGAACGCGGAGACGGAGCGGGCCAGCGCGCTGGAGGGCCGGCGCCGGCTCGCGATAGAGGCCGCCGCCCCGGCCAGGGCATTGCCGGCGGCGCCGAGCACAAGCCCGAGCACAAGTCCGAGCGCGAGTACAAGCCCGAGCACGAGCCCCGCGCCGAACCCGTCCGGCTCCGGGGGCGGGGCCACCCCGGCCCTGTACCTGCGGGCGAACGCGGCGCTCGACAGACTCGCGCGCTCCGAGCGGCCCGGTGCCGCGGAGGAGGCCGATTCGCGGGGGAAGTCCCGCGCGGCGTCCGGCCACTTCACCGTGCCGGTCGCCGCGGCGGTGGTGCCCGCGGCACCCGCGCGGAAGGTCCCCGAGGGCGGCTTCGACTTCTTCGGAACGAGCGGCTCCGCCGTGCAGCAGGACGAGGACCTGGCCGACGTCATCGGGGAAGAGGCGCTCGCCGAGCAGGAGGTCATCGACCTGACCGCTCATGACGAGACCGAGCAGATCGACGTGGGCGGATTGAGGTCCGCGCTGGGGGCCTGACGCCCGCCGCGTGGAACCGCGGGGCTCACGGGACCTGTGGAGCCTTGCTCATCCAGCGGTCCGGGCGCGCGTCCAGCCGCCCGGTCCGTGATCGGTCCGCCTGCGCCCGCAGTAGCTCCGACGCCTCGTGTGCGTCCCTCAGGCGAGCCGTCACCGTCTTGTTGGCCCCCGTGTCGAGATGCAGGTCGGCGACCCGCCAGAACCGCTCCCAGGGGCCCTGGGCGAGGCGCACGCTCTGGACCTTGGCGTGCGGGACCAGGGAGAGCTGCCGTTGCAGGAGGCCCTGGCGCGCGGCGAACGCCGTCTCCGTGACGGCGACTCCGTACGCCCGCCACCAGAACGGCACGCACCAGCGGCCGCGCCGGGGCGACGGCGTGAAGTCGCCCGGCTTGGGCACCGCGACGCCCGGCAGGATCCGCGCGATGACGTCCTCGGCCTGCTCGCGCGGGGCGACGGGGACCAGGACCGAGTTCGCGGAACCGGCGACGTGCAGTTCGACACGGACCCAGCCGCGCCGCCGCCACAGCAGCGGCTCCACGACGCGCACCGTCTGCACGCGGCCCGGCGGCACCGTCTCGTGCACCCGGTCGAGCAGCCCGTGGTCGATGCGGAGCCCGTCCTGGGACTCGCCGACCGTCCAGTCGTACTCCTTGATGAACCGGCCCGCGCTGTTGGTGAACGCCCCGCCGATCAGCGGCACCCCGACCGCGATCACTGTCCACAGGTTGTGGGTGGCGAACCACAAGAAGGTCGGTACGGCGACCGCGGCCAGCAGCATCGCCCAGGGCGTGCCCGTCAACAGCAGCGCCACCGCGAGCGTGCGCGGCGGCGTGTGCAGGATCTGCCGCGCCGGGGCCTCGCCCACCTCGTGCGCCGACTCGGGCGCGAACCCGGCCGCGCGGGCCAGGAGTTCGGCACGTAGATCGCGTGCTTCCTTCTCTCCCAGGTAGGAGAGCTCGTCCTTCTTGTCGGCGCCTACTACGTCGAGTTTCAGCTTGGCCACGCCTACGAAGCGGGCCAGCAGCGGCTGGGTGACATCTACGGCCTGTAGGCGGTCGAGCCGGATGTGGGCGGTGCGGCGGAACAACAGGCCTGTACGGATGCGCAGTTCGGTGTCCGTTACCGCGAAGTGCGTGAACCACCAGGTGAGAAAGCCGTACAGGGCGGCCGCCGGGACCAGGACGGCGAGACCGATGGCCAGTGTGGTGGCGGTGAGGTGGGCCAGCTGGCGCTGCGCCTGGTCCATGTCGTGGACGGCCCAGCCGAGCAGGACCGCTATCGGCGCCCACGCCCGGCGCAGCGGCGTGACGGGGTGCAGGCGCCGCTCTCGTACGGTGTCGGAGGGCGCCTCGGCCGGGACGCCCCCGGGGGCGTGGGAGGCCGTCACAGGCCCGCCGATCGGGCTTCGCCGAGCTCGGTGAGCCGGTCCCGCAGCCGCTCGGCCTCGGCCGGGACCAGGCCGGGCAGCGTCGCGTCGGTGGCGGCCGCCGCGGTGTGCAGTTGCAGGCTGGCCAGCCCGAACTTCCGCTCCAGCGGGCCCGAGGTCACCTCGACCAGCTGCATCCGCCCGTACGGCACGATCGTTTCTTCACGCCACAGGACACCGCGGCTGATGAGCAGGTCGTCGGCCCGTTCCGCGTACCGCCACGAGCGCCAGTTGCGGCCCAGCATCGGCCAGCCCCAGGCGAGCACGGCCAGCGGCAGCAGGGCGAAGGCCGCCCAGGCCGGCCCCGCGAAGAGCGCGAGCAGCACACCGGTCGCCGCCGCCAGCGGAACCAGCCACAGCGTGAGCAGCAGACGGCGCAGTTTCAGCAGGCCGGGCGGCAGGCCCGTCCAGACCGGCCCGGCCGGCCCGGACCCGGACCGCGCCGCGACGCCGTCGGTCCGTGCTTCGGCGCCGTCCGTGGGCCCCGTGGTGCCCGTAGTCCCCGTTTCCATACGACCACCCTACGTAGGAGAGACTGTTCGCATGACGCCCACGACTCAGGCCACGGTCGGCATCGGTGGTGCCGCGGAGAGCACCGACATGGTGCTCAACATCGGTCCGCAGCACCCTTCCACCCACGGTGTGCTGCGTCTGCGTCTCGTGCTCGACGGCGAGCGGATCCAGCACGCGGAGCCGGTCATCGGCTACATGCATCGCGGTGCGGAGAAGCTCTTTGAAGCGCGCGACTACCGGCAGATCGTGATGCTCGCCAACCGCCACGACTGGCTGTCCGCCTTCTCGAACGAGCTGGGGGTCGTGCTCGCCGTCGAGCGGATGCTCGGCATGGAGGTCCCCGAGCGCGCCGTCTGGCTGCGGACCCTGCTCGCCGAGCTGAACCGGGTGCTGAACCATTTGATGTTCCTGGGTTCGTACCCGCTCGAACTGGGCGGAATCACTCCGGTGTTCCACGCCTTCCGTGAGCGCGAGGAACTGCAGAACGTCATGGAGGAGGTCTCCGGCGGGCGCATGCACTACATGTTCAACCGGGTCGGTGGCCTCAAGGAGGACCTGCCGCTCGGCTGGACGGGACGGGCGCGCGATGCCGTCGCGGACGTGCGCTCCCGCATGGACGTCTACGACCGGCTCGTCCTCGGTAATGAGATCTTCCGGGGCCGCACCCGAGGCGTCGGTGTCCTGTCCGCCGAGGCCGCGCACGCCTACGGGGTCAGCGGTCCGATCGCCCGCGCCTCCGGTGTCGACTTCGACCTGCGGCGCGACGAGCCGTACCTCGCCTACGGGGAGCTGCAGGACACCCTGAAGGTCGTCACACGGCAGGAAGGCGACTGCCTGGCGCGCTTCGAGTGCCTTCTGGAGCAGTCCCACATCGCCCTCGACCTCGCCGACGCCTGCCTCGACCGGCTCGCCGAGCTGCCGCCGGGACCGGTCAACCAGCGCCTGCCGAAGGTCCTCAAGGCGCCCGAGGGCCACACGTACGCGTGGACGGAGAACCCGCTCGGCATCAACGGCTACTACCTCGTCAGCAAGGGCGAGAAGACGCCGTACCGGCTCAAGCTGCGCTCCGCCTCGTACAACAACATCCAGGCACTGGCCGAGCTGCTCCCGGGAACGCTGGTGGCCGACATGGTGGCAATTCTCGGCTCACTGTTCTTCGTGGTCGGCGACATCGACAAGTAGGTCCGCCAGACCCGCCGGGCTGCCCACGGGTTCCATCAGCCAGCCGAAGTCCCCGAGCCCTCCCCGCGCCGTCAGCTCCGCGGCCTCTCCCGCCCGCGTGAGCGCCCGGACGTAGGCTGCCGGGTCCTGGGACGCCAGCGCCAGCGGTGGGCGCCCCGCGGTGACGCCCAGGGCCCGCAGGGCGGCGCGCTGCGAAACGATGCGGGCCTCCGAAGTCGCGGCGCACGCGTCCAGGGCCACATGCGCCGTGATGTCGCAGGAGCCGTCCGGCACCGGGGCGATCTCGCGGCCCTCCCGGAAACCCGTCAGGGTCCCGAACGGCGGGCGTGCCTCGCGCGCGTGGGAGTAGTCCACGGCGACGGCGAGACCGCGTTCCAGGGTGCGTACGGCCGCTGCCCATGCCGCGTCGCGGTCCACACCGACCTCGGCTCGCAGCCCCGGCTCGGCCGGCAGCGGCCACCAGGCGTCGAGCCACCGCCGCAGCTTCGCGTCGAGGGGCGCCGCGTCGAGGCTCTCCTGGCCGTCCTCCCGTACGAGCACCAGCCGTGCCGTGCCGTTCGCGTCCGCCTCGACGACCTCCACGGGCACGTTGTCGAGCCACTCGTTCGCGAAGAGGAGGCCGCGGATCCGGGCGGGCGGTTCGGAGAGCCACTCGATCCGTTGATCGAGATCGGCGGGGCGGCCGGCCTTCTCCACCGCGTAGGCACGCACGCGTGCGGCCACTTTTTCCGGCAGCACTTGCAGGACGCGGGAAATCAGCTCGCCGCGCCCCGCCGCCATGTCGACGAACGCCAGCTCGGGCGGCTCCCCGAGCGCCGCGTCGACCCGGCACAGCAACTCGGCCACGGCTCCCGCGAACAGCGCGGACGCGTGCACCGACGTACGGAAGTGCCCGGCCGGTCCTTCGGGCCTGCGATAGAAGCCGTTAGGGCCGTAAAGCGCCTCTTCTGTGGCCGCGCGCCACCCGCTTTTCGCGCCCTCCCGTACGTTCTGCGAGCCCTCTCGTACGTTCTTCACGTCCGAAGGCTATGCGCAGGTGGCACACGCGCCTCCACCTTGCGGAGTACGCGCGCCCGGCGCGGATCGGTCCTCCGGTTGACCCCCGCACGCTGTGGCCTTACCTACGCTGGGTTACGTGCAGCGCCTCTATGACTTCCTCCGCAGGCACCCGACGTGGGTCGACGGCTTCTGGGCCGTGATCCTGTTCGGGATCACTGTCGCGAGCGCGGTCGCCATGGACGGGGCGGCGACCTCGCACGGGAACGTGGGGGCGGCGGTCGCGTTCGCCGCCGTGCTGAGCGTGGTCATCGCGCTGCGCCGCCGGATGCCCGAGAAGATGCTCGTGCTCGCGATGGTCGCGGGCCTGGGGCAGGTGGTCCTCGACGCGCGGGTCAACCCGTCGGACTTCGCCCTGTTGGTGATCGTCTACACGTGCGCCGCGACCGGCGCCCGCTGGGCGTCCCGGCTCGCCCTTGCCGCAGGTCTGTGCGCGGCGCCGCTGTCGGAGCTGCGCTGGCCGTCCGCCGAGGGCGGCGGCTTCGCGCACTTCGCCGTCACCATCTTCCAGATGGTGCCCTTCGCCCTCGCCTGGGTCCTGGGCGACTCGCTGCGCACCCGCCGCGCCTACCTGGCACAGCTGGAGGAGCGCGCGAACCGCCTGGAGAAGGAGCGCGAGGCCCAGTCGAAGGTCGCGGTGGCGGCCGAACGGGCCCGGATCGCCCGCGAGCTGCACGACGTCGTCGCCCACAACGTGTCGGTGATGGTGGTGCAGGCGGACGGCGCCGCCTACGTCCTCGACCAGGCACCCGACCAGGCCAGGAAGGCCCTGGAGACCATCTCCGGCACCGGCCGGCAGGCGCTCGCCGAGATGCGCCGGCTGCTCGGCGTGCTGCGCACCGGCGAGCACGAGGAGGGCGGCGAGTACGTGCCGCAGCCCGATGTCGAACAGATCGAGGACCTCGTCGAGCAGGTGCGCACCTCGGGCCTGCCGGTCGACTTCAAGGTGGAGGGCACCCCGCGCCCGCTGCCCAGCGGTGTCGAGCTGACCGCGTACCGCATCGTGCAGGAAGCCCTCACCAACACCCGCAAGCACGGCGGCCCGAACGCGGGCGCGAGCGTCCGCCTCGTCTACTTCGACGACGGCCTCGGCCTGCTCGTCGAGGACGACGGCAAGGGCGCCCCGCACGAGCTCTACGAGGACGGCGGTGCGGACGGCCGCGGCCACGGCCTGATCGGCATGCGCGAGCGCATCGGTATGGTCGGCGGAACGCTGGACGCGGGCCCGCGCCCCGGCGGTGGCTTCCGTATCAGCGCCCTGCTGCCTCTCAAGCCCGCCCATTGACACGTACCAGCAACGCAATTCGCACAAGTCGCCACGAGATGTGAGGCCCCGCCCGATGTCGATCAAGGTCATGCTCGTCGACGACCAGATGCTGCTGCGCACCGGCTTCCGGATGGTGCTCGCCGCCCAGCCGGACATGGAGGTCGTCGCCGAAGCGGGCGACGGCGTCGAGGCGATCGAGGTGCTGCGCGCGACCTCGGTGGACGTCGTCCTCATGGATGTACGCATGCCGAAGCTGGACGGGGTCGAGGCGACGCGACGGATCTGCGCGGACCCGAACCCGCCGAAGGTGCTGATCCTGACGACGTTCGACCTCGACGAGTACGCGTTCTCCGGGCTGAAGGCCGGCGCGTCCGGTTTCATGCTCAAGGACGTGCCGCCCGGCGAACTGCTCACCGCGATCCGCTCCGTGCACAGCGGCGACGCGGTCGTCGCGCCGTCGACGACACGGCGCCTGCTCGACCGGTTCGCACCGATGCTGCCCAGCAGCTCCAAGGAGCCGCAGCACAAGCATCTGGAGCGGCTCACCGAGCGCGAGCGCGAGGTCATGATCCTGGTCGCGCAAGGCCTGTCGAACGGCGAGATCGCCGCCCACCTGGTGCTCTCCGAGGCCACGGTGAAGACGCACGTCGGACGCATCCTCACCAAGCTGGGCCTGCGCGACCGCGTGCAGGTCGTCGTCCTCGCCTACGAGACCGGGCTCGTCCGCGCCGGCGGACACGGCTGACCCCCGAGCGCACGTACAAAGACAGCTCTCAGCGCAGCACGCCCTCGATGAAGTCGCCGCCGAGGCGCGAGACCACGCTCAGATCCAACTGGTGCTGTACGTACCGTCCTTGGCGCCGCGTCGTGATCAGACCCGCCTTCTTCAGCACCGACAGGTGCCGGGATATCTCCGGCGGCGACATCCCGTGCGCGTCGGCCAGCTCGCCCGTCGTGTACGAGCCGCGCGCGAGGTGGCGGCAGAGGCGCATCCGCACCGGGTGGGCCAGCGCGGACATGCGCAGCGTCAGCTGTTCGACGGACGGCGGCGCGGTGAGCCCCGGCGAGGAGACCGGATACGTGATCACCGGCTGCCAGCCCGCCCGGTGCAGCACCCACATATGTGGCCAGCCCATGCTGGTCGGTATCAGGACGAGGTCGCCGTCCGCCGTCGCCGTGGCCCCGTCGATGATCTTGTCCACGGTGATGGTGCGGCCCGCCTCGTCGAGCGAGAGGGCGGTGGAGGCCGCCTTGAGGGCGTCCCCGAGGCCCTTGCGGCGCAGCAGGTCCGTCTTGTGCCGCGCGTCGGCCGCCAACTGGTGCTGCACCCGCGCCCAGACGTCCGAGAAGAACGCCTCCTCGCACTCCCGCAGCAGCTCGCGGAACCAGGACCTGATGGCGGGCGGATCATCCAGCAGGCGCTGCGTGAACCGCACTTGGTGCACCCCGCGCGCGGCCGCGAGATCGAGCGCGCGCTCATGGGTGCGCGGGTCGTCGAGGCGGCTCACGGTCCGGCTCGCATAGGTGGACTGGCAGGTGAACTCCAGGGCCGCGTCCACGAACTGCTCGTCGGACAGCTTGTCGAGCAGGTCGAGCTCCTCGGTGAGCGTCGCCCCGGGGCGGGTGCGCCGCCCGGCGATCCCGGCCGACGGCGTGAAGACGTCCGGGAACGCCGTCCGCCACAGGAAGTCCGCCTCGCACAACCGGTCCGCGAGGCACGGGTCGAGACGCGCGGACACACTCGTCGCCCACCCCTGCAGCCCCGGGTGGTGTGCGGGCTCGGCCAGCGCGTGCAGCGCCATGCCGAGCTCGGCCAGGGGCGAGGGCACGACTGCGATGCGCTCGGGCGCCAGGCCCGCGATGTCGATGCTCACGCTCATGACCCCATGGTGCACGCCGCCACTGACAGCCGGGTCGTCGATTGACGGCTCCCGTCAATCGACGTGACCGGGTCCGGGCGGCGGGAGCAACCTCATGGTCATCGGCCCCGAAGCGCAGCAGAGCAGCCTTTACCCGCTCAACCCTCATATTGCTGTTGCTTCTGTGGCATAGCGCGACAATCACGATATTGAGCGAGGTGTTCGCCATGACCGTCAGCCAGCAGTACGCACTCGACGCCTACCGAGCCGCCCAGCGCGGCGAGACCGTGGGACCCGCCCCGAGCCTGCACGACTGGGCCGCCCTCCGCGAGCTGCGCGACCACCGCCGCTTCGAGGCGGTCCTGGCCGGCCGCCCGGCCCGCGGCCGGATCCGCGCGGCCCTGGCCCGCCGCTTCTCCGTCCTGCGTGGTCACACCGCGGGGTGCTGAGCGCAGCCCTCAGGGCAGGCGCCCCACGAAGTCCGCGACGGCCGCGCGGACGTCGTCGGCGCTCCACTCCAGGCCAGGACCCGCGACCGTGACCTCGGTGAACGAGAGCCCCGGCACCCTGTCCGCCGCCGACCAGCGCCCGAACAGCGCCGCCTTCGTCTCCTCCGCCTGCGACACGGCAGCCTCCGTGAGCGCCTCGGCGTCGTAGGGCAGCCACACCCGGAACTCGTGCGTGTGCGGCGTCTGCGGATGGATCCGCGCCCAGGGCACCCCGGCCGCCGCGAAGCCCTCCCGCATCGCTTCCGCGACCACGCGCGCGTGCGCCACGTACGACGGCAGCTTCGGCAGCTCCCGGTCCAGGCCCACCAGCGCCGCGATCACCTGCGGGAACTGCTGGAAGATCTGGCCCCCGTACCGGTGCCGCCAGGCCCTGGCCTCGTCGACGAACGACTGCGGGCCCGCGAGCGCGGCGCCGCTGATCCCGCCGAGCGTCTTGTAGAACGACACGTAGACGCTGTCCGCGAGCGCCGCGATCTCGTCCAGCGGGCGACCGAAGTGCTCCGTGCACTCCCAAAGGCGCGCCCCGTCGAAGTGCACGACGGCGTCACGCGCGCGTGCCGCCTCGCACACCTCCTCCAACTCCTCCCACGTCGGAAGCACGAAACCGGCGTCCCTGAGCGGCAGTTCGAGCATCAGCGTCCCGAACGGCTCGTCGAGCGCGTGCACCTCGTCGGCCGTGGGCTGGCGCGGCTCACCGGTGGGGTGCACCGTGCGCAGGCCCGTCACCACGGAGAGGGCGCCGCGCTCGTGGACCTCGGGATGGCCCAGCGGATGCAGGGCGACCGTGGAGTTTCCGGTGCGCCCGGCCCAGCAACGCAGCGCGACCTGCTGCGCCATCGTGCCGCTGGGGAAGAACGCGGCCGCCTCCTTGCCGAGCAGCGCGGCGACCTTCGTCTCCAGCTCGGCGACCACCCCGTCGCCGTACCAGTCGAGGTCGCCGGCCGGGTCGGTCACCGAGCCCGCGGCCTCCGACAACTGGGCGAGCCGCTCGCCGAGCGTCGTCTCGTCCGGCCGCCGCGCCAGCGCCCGCTCCGCGCCCCGCCAGGCCGCGAGCCGCCGCGCCGCCTGCTTGTCTTCCTCGGTGTACCTGTCACTCATCCACCGATCATGTCCCACACGCGTGCCCTTGCCCACAGCCTGTGGACAACCGAGGCCCACACGCCCAGATAGCGTTAACATGACGAGAAATCGTCCGGTACCCCGAGCGGACTGGAACGGAAGGCCATCGTCCCGTGTCACTTCCCCCTCCGAACCACCGATCCGAGCCCGCCGATCCCAGGGACCGCCCGGCTCGCCTCACCGTGGGCGTCGTCGGCGCAGGCCGCGTGGGCCCCGCGCTCGCCGCCTCCCTGCAACTGGCCGGGCACCGCCCCGTCGCCGTCTCCGGAGTCTCCGACGCGTCCGTGCGGCGGGCCGCCACTCTGCTCCCCGACGTCCCCCTGGTGCCGCCCGCCGACGTCCTCGCACGGGCCGACCTGGTGCTCCTCACCGTCCCCGACGACGCGCTGCCCGGCCTCGTCGAGGGCTTCGTCGAGACCGGCTCGATCCGCCCGGGACAGCTCCTCGTGCACACCTCGGGGCGGTACGGCACCAAGGTCCTCGACCCGGCCCTGCGCGCGGGCGCCCTGCCCCTCGCGCTGCATCCCGCGATGACCTTCACCGGCACCCCGATCGACGTCCAGCGGCTGGCCGGCTGCTCGTTCGGGGTGACCGCGCCCGAGGAATTGCGACTTGCCGCCGAGGCCCTGGTCATCGAGATGGGCGGCGAGCCCGAGTGGATCGCCGAAGACATGCGGCCGCTCTACCACGCGGCCCTCGCGCTCGGCGCGAACCACCTGGTCACGCTGGTCGCCGAGTCCATGGACCTGCTGCGCGACGCGGGCGTCACCGCCCCCGACCGGATGCTCGGCCCGCTGCTCGGGGCCGCGCTCGACAACGCGCTCAGGTCCGGCGACGCGGCCCTCACGGGCCCGGTGGCGCGCGGCGACGCCGGCACGGTCGCCGCGCACGTCGCGGAGTTGCGCAAGCACGCCCCGGGGACCGTCGCCGGATACCTCGCGATGGCCCGCGCGACCGCCGACCGTGCCCTAGCGCACGGCCTGTTGAAGCCGGAGCTCGCCGAAGACCTGCTCGGTGTCCTCGCCGGCGGTGCGGAGGAGACGCCATGAGTACGAAGGTGCTGCATGAAGGCGAGCAGTTGCGGGGCCGCACGCGTGCCGGGCAGCGGGTCGTCGTCATGACGATGGGCGCCCTGCACGAGGGCCACGCCACCTTGATCCGCACGGCACGCGAGCGCGCGGGCGCCGACGGCGAAGTGGTCGTCACCGTCTTCGTGAACCCGCTGCAGTTCGGCGCCGGTGAGGACCTCGACCGCTACCCGCGCACCCTGGACGCCGACGTAAAGATCGCCGAACAGGCGGGCGCGGACGCCGTGTTCGCCCCCTCCGCGGACGAGGTCTACCCCGGCGGGCAGCCGCAGGTCCGCATCGCGGGCGGCCCGATGGGCGAGCGCCTCGAAGGAGCCTCGCGCCCCGGCCACTTCGACGGCATGCTCACCGTCGTCGCCAAACTGCTGCACCTCACGCGCGCGGACGTCGCCCTGTTCGGGCAGAAGGACGCGCAGCAACTCGCCCTGGTCCGCCGCATGGTGCGCGACCTGAACTTCGACGTGGAGATCGTCGGCGTGCCCACGGTCCGTGAGGCCGACGGCCTGGCGCTCTCCTCCCGCAACCGGTACCTGTCGCCGGACGAGCGGCGCAGCGCGCTCGCGCTGTCCCGCTCCCTGTTCGCGGGCCGCGACCGGCACGCCGCACAAGAGGCCCTTCGCGCGCGTGCCGCCGAAAGCCCCTCCACGCGCGCACGTGCGCAGGCGCTGGGCGCACTCGGCGAGTCCCGCGCCGCGGCCGACGCCCACGCCGTCGCCTTCCCGGGCGGCCCCGCGGCCGTCCGCGCCGCGGCCCGCCAGATCCTGGACGAGGCCGCTCGCCTGCGTCCCCCCGTCGAACTGGACTACCTGGCCCTGATCGACCCGGCCGACCTCACCGACGTGACCGACGACTTCGAGGGCGAGGCCGTTCTCGCCGTCGCCGCGCGCGTGGGGACGACCCGGCTGATCGACAACCTGCCCCTGACATTCGGAGCCCGCCCATGAGCGCCTCTGTAGGAACCGGCATACGACTGCACGCCCCCGCCCCGGGCTGGTCCATCGACGCCGACGTCGTGGTCGTCGGCTCGGGCGTCGCGGGCCTGACCGCCGCCCTGCGCTGCGAGGCCGCGGGCCTGACGACGGTCGTCGTCACCAAGGCCCGCCTCGACGACGGCTCCACGCGCTGGGCACAGGGCGGCATCGCCGCCGCGCTCGGCGACGGCGACACCCCCGAGCAGCACCTCGACGACACTCTGGTCGCGGGCGTGGGCCTGTGCGACGAGGGAGCGGTACGCACGCTCGTCACCGAGGGCCCCGACGCCGTACGCCGCCTCATCGCGACCGGCGCCCACTTCGACGAGACCCCCGAGGGCGAGCTCGACCTGACCCGCGAGGGCGGCCATCACCGCCGCCGCATCGCGCACGCGGGCGGTGACGCGTCGGGCGCCGAGATCTCCCGGGCGCTCGTCGAGGCGGTACGCGCGCGTGGGCTGCACACCGTTGAGAACGCCCTGGTCCTGGACCTGTTGATGGATGCCGACGGCCGCACGGCCGGCGTCTCGCTGCACGTCATGGGAGAGGGACAGCACGACGGCGTCGGCGCGGTCCTGGCCCCCGCCGTGGTCCTCGCGACCGGCGGCATGGGCCAGGTCTTCTCGGCGACCACGAACCCGCACGTGTCCACCGGCGACGGCGTGGCCCTCGCGCTGCGCGCGGGCGCCGAGGTCAGCGACCTCGAATTCGTCCAGTTCCACCCGACGGTGCTCTTCCTGGGCGCGGACGCCGAGGGCCAGCAGCCGCTCGTCTCCGAAGCCGTACGCGGCGAAGGCGCCCACCTCGTGGACGCGGACGGCGTGCGCTTCATGGTGGGCCAGCACGAACTCGCCGAACTGGCGCCCCGCGACATCGTCGCGAAGGGCATCACGCGACGCATGCAGGAGCGCGGCACCCAGCACATGTACCTCGACGGGCGGCACTTCGGCGCCGACATGTGGGAACACCGCTTCCCCACGATCCTCGCCGCCTGCCGCGCCCACGGCATCGACCCCGTCACCGAGCCGATCCCGGTCGCCCCGGCCGCGCACTATGCCTCCGGCGGCGTCCGCACCGACCTCCAGGGCCGTACCACCGTCCCCGGCCTGTACGCGTGCGGGGAGGTCGCCTGCACGGGCGTCCACGGCGCGAACCGCCTCGCCTCCAACTCCCTCCTGGAGGGCCTGGTCTACGCGGAACGCATCGCGGAGGACATCAAGCAGCGGCACACGGAGAAGCACCTGCACGCGCGCGTGCCCGCGCCCGTCCCGCACCCGCAGACCCCGACCCACCCCCTCCTCCCGCCGGAGGCCCGGTTCGCGATCCAGCGGGTGATGACGGCGGGCGCGGGCGTGCTGCGCTCCGCCGACTCCCTCGCCGAGGCCGCCGCGCAGCTGGGCCGCATCCACGCCGAGGCGGTCAACTCCCTTGCTGAGCACGGCAAGACGTCCGAGCCGGGCGTCGACACCTGGGAGGCCACGAACCTGCTGTGCGTGGCCCGCGTCCTGGTCGCCGCCGCCCGCCGCCGCGAGGAGACGCGCGGCTGCCACTGGCGCGAGGACCACGCCGACCGCGACGACACGAACTGGCGCCGCCACATCGTCGTAGGACTCAATCCGGACCGGACCCTGGCCACGCGCACCACACAGACCGCAGACTTTCCGGCAACGAACCTTCAGGAGCAGTGACCGACGTGAGCGCCACCCCCGAACTCCCTCTGGCCGACGCCGACAGCGCCGGCTGCGGTGACAACTGCGGCTGTTCGCAGGCGTCCCCCGAGGACGCCATGGAGTGCGGCCTCGACCCGTCGCTCGCCCAGCTCCTGCTCGACGCGGGCCTGGACCCCGTCGAGATCGAGGACATCGCCCACATGGCGATCGCCGAGGACCTGGCCGGCGGCGTCGACGTGACGACCGTCGCGACGATCCCCGAAGAGGCCGTCGCCACCGCGGACTTCACCGCCCGCGAGGACGGCGTCGTGGCGGGCCTGCGCGTCGCCGAAGCACTCATCTCCGTAGTGGCCACCGACGAGTTCGAGGTCGAGCGGCACGCAGAGGACGGCGACCGTGTGAGCGCCGGACAGAAGCTCCTGTCCGTCACCACCCGCACCCGTGACCTGCTCACCGCCGAGCGCAGCGCGCTCAACCTCCTGTGCCGCCTCTCCGGCATCGCGACGGCCACGCGCGCGTGGGCGGACGCTCTGGAGGGCACGAAGACGCAGGTCCGCGACACCCGCAAGACGACACCGGGTCTGCGCTCCCTGGAGAAGTACGCGGTCCGCGCGGGCGGCGGCGTCAACCACCGCATGTCCCTGTCGGACGCGGCCCTGGTCAAGGACAACCATGTGGTCGCGGCGGGCGGCGTCGCGCAGGCCTTCCAGGCGGTACGCGACCGCTTCCCCGGCCTGCCGATCGAGGTCGAGGTCGACACGCTGCACCAGCTGCGCGAGGTCCTGGACGCCGGCGCCGACCTGATCCTGCTCGACAACCTCACGCCGGTCGAGACCGAGGAGGCCGTGGCGATCACGGCCGGCCGCGCGCTCCTGGAGTCGTCGGGCCGCCTGACGCTGGAGAACGCGGCGACGTACGCGAAGACCGGCGTCGACTTCCTCGCGGTCGGCGCCCTCACCCACTCCTCGCCGATCCTGGACATCGGCCTCGACCTGCGCGAAGCGGAGTGACGCGGCCGCCATGCTGTTGACCATCGACGTGGGCAACACCCACACCGTCCTCGGCCTGTTCGACGGCGAGGAGATCGTCGAGCACTGGCGCATCTCCACGGACGCGCGCAGAACCGCCGACGAGCTCGCCGTCCTGCTCCAGGGCCTGATGGGCATGCACCCGCTGCTCGGCGACGAGCTCGGCGACGGCATCGACGGCATCGCCATCTGCTCGACCGTCCCCTCGGTCCTGCACGAGCTGCGCGAGGTCACCCGCCGCTACTACGGCGACGTCCCCGCCGTCCTGGTCGAACCCGGCATCAAGACCGGCGTCCCGATCCTCATGGACAACCCCAAGGAGGTCGGCGCCGACCGCATCATCAACGCGGTCGCGGCCGTCGAGCTCTACGGCGGCCCGGCGATCGTCGTGGACTTCGGTACGGCGACGACGTTCGACGCGGTCTCCGCGCGCGGCGAGTACGCGGGCGGCGTGATCGCCCCCGGCATCGAGATCTCCGTGGAGGCGCTCGGCGTGCGCGGCGCGCAGCTCCGCAAGATCGAACTGGCTCGGCCGCGCAGTGTCATCGGCAAGAACACGGTCGAGGCCATGCAGTCCGGCATCGTCTACGGGTTCGCGGGCCAGGTCGACGGGGTCGTGCAGCGGATGGCGAAGGAACTGGCGGCCGACCCGGACGACGTCACCGTCATCGCGACGGGCGGGCTCGCGCCGATCATCCTCGGCGAGGCCTCGGTCATCGACGAGCACGAGCCGTGGCTGACCCTGATCGGCCTGCGGCTCGTGTACGAGCGGAACGTGTCCCGGCTCTAGGGCTCCCACCGCAACTCCGGCCACGCCCGCGCCACGCCCACGCCAGCCACGCCACGAATTGCCGGTTAAGCCGATTTTGTCGGTAATGACACGTATCGTCCTTTCATGCCCACGCCCTACGGAAACCGCGGCGGCCTGGCGTTCGGTGCAGAAGAGCTGCGTGTGCTCCGACGCGCCCTCGCCCTCGCCCTCCATCCCAGCTCCGCCTCGGACACGGATGTCCGGGACTGTCTCCGAGTCGCCGAGTCGGTCGACGAAGCCGTGCGGGAGAGCGCCCGTATGCGGGCCTTTCTCTTCGCCGACCTCGACCGGTACCGGGCCGCGCTGCCCGGCACCGTCACCGGCTACCTGAGCCTCCTCCAGGACGCCCTGGCGGCGGGCCACCAGCCCGGCGTCGACGACCTCGCGGCACTGCGCGCCCTGCGCGGCAACCCCACCGCGGCGGCCCTGCTCGAACGCTGCCGCGTCCTGGCCGAACAGGGCGTACGGGAGCGGCTGGAAGCGCGCCACCGCCGCCGCGTCCCGGCCTCCCGCTCGCACCTGCTCGCGCTGCCCGGCGGCCTCGCGGGCAGCGACCAGCAGCCCGCGCGGCCGAGGCCGGGCACCCCGCCGAAGCCCGTGCCCACCCCGGCCGAGGTCTTCCCGCCCAAACGCCGACCCGTTCAGCCCACCGCCCCGCCGCAGCAGTGGGCCGCGGGCTAGCTACTCTGGAGGCATGGACTACGTCTCCGCGCTCGTGCCCCCGGTAGTGATGGCCGTGTTCTTCGTCGGTCTCATCGTGACGATCGTGAAGTCGCAGGGTGGCGACAGGAAGGGCAAGGAGGACGCGGCCGTCGACGCCGCCCTCGCGCGCGCCGAGGCCACCCGCCAGACCGGCGGCGTGCACGAGGCAGGCGCCTGACCGATCGCGCGGTCCGCGATCGCAGCCGTGCAAAGGGGCGCCCACTGGGCGCCCCTTTTGCCATTGATTGAAGCCGTTCGCCACGTCCGGCGTTGAATTACCGGCTTCTCCCACTATTGTGCTGCTCGTGCCGCGCCCCTTGGGAGAACTCGAAGACGCAGTGATGACACGGGTGTGGAAGTGGAACCGCCCGGTGACGGTGAGGGAAGTCCTGGAGGATCTCCAGCAGGAACGGTCCATCGCCTACACGACGGTCATGACCGTATTGGACAATCTCCATCAGAAGGGCTGGGTCCGCCGTGAGGCGGAAGGCCGCGCCTATCGATATGAGGCCGTCTCCACCCGGGCCGCCTACTCGGCCGCACTGATGAACGAGGCGTGGGGGCAGAGCGACAACCCCGCCGCCGCGCTCGTCGCGTTCTTCGGCATGATGTCGTCCCAGCAGCGCGAAGCGCTCAGGGATGCCATGCGCATCGTTCAGCCGGAAGTACCGTCCGAAGTCCCGGCCGAAGTACAGGCCGAAGTTCCGGTCGAAGTGCCGCCCGAAGTGCCCGCCGAAGTCCCGTCAGGACCCGGGGAAGCGGACAGGGAGGCCGGGCGATAGCGTCCGCTCATGCCAGCAGAGCCCCCCGAAGTCTTCACAAGCGCCGATTCGACCGCTAAAGCAGTCTCCGTCCGCAGGGCCAGGACCGCCGATGTACCGGCGGTGCGCCGACTGCTCGACGCGTACAGCCGACAGGGGATCCTGCTCGACAAAGCGACGGTGACGCTTTACGAGGACATCCAGGAGTTCTGGGTCGCGGAACGTGACGACAACGCGGAGGTCGTCGGATGCGGCGCGCTGCACGTCATGTGGGAAGACCTCGCGGAAGTCCGCACTCTCGCGGTGAATCCACTGGTCAAGGGCGGCGGCGTAGGTCATCTGGTACTGGACAAGCTGCTGCAGACCGCGCGCTGGCTCGGTGTTCGCCGGGTTTTCTGTCTCACCTTCGAAGTCGAGTTCTTCGTCAAGCATGGCTTCGTGGAGATCGGGGAGACACCCGTCGATACGGTTGACACCGATGTCTACAGTGAGCTGCTGCGTTCCTATGACGAGGGCGTAGCGGAGTTCCTCGGTCTCGAACGAGTGAAACCGAACACCTTGGGCAACAGCCGGATGCTTCTGCATCTGTGATCGTCCCGGACGGTATTCCGGCAACCACCGGCGAGCGGGCCCTATGTCCGAAACGCGCATGTTTTCGGCCCCGCTCGGGCAGCGTACAACTCCGGGATCTCTCCTGGATCTCAGCCAGGGGTTTGTGTTTTCCTCGCAAAAGCGGTTTGCTTTCCGACGTACTGCAGTACTGCATATAACAAGGGGACGGCGAAACAGCGGCCTAGGTCGCCGGGGGCCGGCCCTGCAGATATCGATGAAAGGAAATCCGGTGGCACAGAAGGTTCAGGTCCTTCTTGTCGATGACCTCGACGGCGGCGAGGCGGACGAGACCGTGACGTTCGCGCTCGATGGCAAGACGTACGAGATCGACCTCACCACCGCCAATGCGGACAAGCTCCGTGGCCTCCTCGACGCGTACGTCAAGGGCGGCCGGCGCACCGGCGGCCGTGCCGCGGGCGGCCGGGGCAAGGCGCGCGCCGCGTCCGGTGGTAACCAGGACACCGCGCAGATCCGCGCCTGGGCCAAGGAGAACGGCCACGACGTGAACGACCGCGGCCGTGTCCCCCAGGCGATCCGTGAAGCTTACGAGAAGGCCAACGGCTGAGAATTCGGCGCTGCCGATGCGCGGCGCAGCCGGGCCCGGTGGCAGTGGGTCGCCGCCGTGTCCACGAGGCGTACGAGATCGGGGGCGCCCCCACCGCCCCCTACGACCGACCAGGTCGAGACGGCCGTCAGGGTCGTCAGAGCCGGCAACACCGGTTCCACTTCGCGTCCGGGCTCGGGGGGCCGCACCCACACCGCGGCCTCCTGCGAGCCGGTCCACCCCGGAGGCGTCGGCGCGTCGATGAATCCGTCCGCACCGACGGCGACGAGGTCCAGGGGCAGCGCCCCCCACTCCAGCCAGTCGAGCAGGCCGGGCAGCTCGTCCGCACTGCCCGCGGCGACCAGCAGCCGCATCGTTTCGCCCCGCACGGCCACCGGCGACCGGGGATCCAGCCTGCGCAGCATCGCGAAGCCGGCGTCCGCCGGCAGCTCCAGGACGTCGAACCGCAGCCCCGTACGCAGCCGGACGCCCTCGGGGCCGCCCGTCGCGGCCCAGCCGAGCTCGTCCTCGTACCACTGCACGACCGGATCGGATCCGGCCGCGTCGAGCGGGCGCCGTGGCGTGGGGACAGCGGTGCCGGAGGCAGGTGTGGGAGCGACCATGCCAGGAGCAACCGCGTGGACGACCCCTGGGTTACGCGCTGTGGCACTGTGGAAGCACAGCGTGGCCGAAAAGGGGGCGCGCGGAGGTGCTGAGTGGCGCAAGGGTGTTCGCCCGTAGCGGAGGGAACCGGCGCGCGCCGCATGGAGTGTCAGTCCTTGCGGGTAAGACATCCCTAGTGGGAGGGGCGACACGTGCGCGCCGGGCATCTCGCGTTCGCCATCGGCGTAGTGATGGTGAGGGTATCTGCCTGGCCTGCGGGAACATCGTCTCGCACCATCGGTGTTGGAGCAGTTGTCGGCGTTCGGGGGCAGGAGGCCTTGAGCGGGTGTCGGCAGTTGGAATGAGCGGTCCCCGCTTGCGGGACTAAGCTGCGGAAGGACAGGGAGGGGACCGACCCCTTTACTGCCTGACCGCTCTGAGGAGCGATTAACGATGTTCGAGAGGTTCACCGACCGCGCGCGGCGGGTTGTCGTCCTGGCTCAGGAAGAAGCCCGGATGCTCAACCACAACTACATCGGCACCGAGCACATCCTCCTGGGCTTGATCCACGAGGGCGAAGGTGTCGCCGCTAAGGCCCTGGAGAGCCTCGGGATTTCGCTCGAGGCGGTCCGCCAGCAGGTGGAGGAGATCATCGGGCAGGGCCAGCAGGCTCCGTCCGGGCACATCCCCTTCACCCCCCGTGCCAAGAAGGTCCTGGAGCTGTCGCTCCGCGAGGCCCTTCAGCTGGGCCACAACTACATCGGCACGGAGCACATCCTGCTCGGCCTGATCCGCGAGGGCGAGGGCGTCGCCGCCCAGGTCCTCGTCAAGCTGGGCGCAGACCTCAACCGGGTGCGGCAGCAGGTCATCCAGCTGCTCTCCGGCTACCAGGGCAAGGAGACCGCCGGCGCCAGTGGTGGTCCTGCCGAGGGCACGCCCTCCACGTCCCTGGTGCTCGACCAGTTCGGCCGCAACCTGACGCAGGCCGCTCGTGAGTCCAAGCTCGACCCGGTCATCGGGCGCGAGAAGGAGATCGAGCGCGTCATGCAGGTGCTGTCGCGCCGCACCAAGAACAACCCGGTCCTGATCGGTGAGCCCGGCGTCGGCAAGACCGCCGTCGTCGAGGGCCTCGCGCAGGCCATCGTCAAGGGCGAGGTGCCCGAGACCCTCAAGGACAAGCACCTCTACACCCTCGACCTCGGTGCGCTGGTCGCCGGTTCCCGCTACCGCGGTGACTTCGAGGAGCGCCTGAAGAAGGTGCTCAAGGAGATCCGCACCCGCGGCGACATCATCCTGTTCATCGACGAGCTGCACACGCTGGTCGGTGCGGGTGCCGCGGAAGGCGCCATCGACGCCGCTTCGATCCTGAAGCCGATGCTGGCCCGCGGTGAGCTCCAGACCATCGGTGCGACCACGCTCGACGAGTACCGCAAGCACCTGGAGAAGGACGCGGCCCTCGAGCGCCGCTTCCAGCCGATCCAGGTCGCGGAGCCGTCGCTGCCGCACACCATCGAGATCCTCAAGGGTCTGCGCGACCGCTACGAGGCCCACCACCGTGTCTCGATCACGGACGAGGCACTCGTGCAGGCGGCCACGCTGGCCGACCGGTACATCTCGGACCGCTTCCTGCCGGACAAGGCGATCGACCTGATCGACGAGGCCGGTTCCCGGATGCGCATCCGCCGGATGACCGCGCCGCCGGACCTCCGCGAGTTCGACGAGAAGATCGCGGGCGTGCGACGCGACAAGGAGTCGGCGATCGACTCCCAGGACTTCGAGAAGGCAGCTTCTCTCCGTGACAAGGAGAAGCAGCTGCTCGCCGCGAAGGCCAAGCGCGAGAAGGAGTGGAAGGCCGGCGACATGGACGTCGTCGCCGAGGTGGACGGCGAGCTGATCGCCGAGGTCCTCGCGACCGCCACCGGCATTCCGGTCTTCAAGCTGACCGAGGAGGAGTCCTCGCGTCTGCTGCGCATGGAGGACGAGCTCCACAAGCGGGTCATCGGCCAGAAGGACGCCGTCAAGGCGCTCTCGAAGGCGATCCGTCGTACGCGTGCCGGTCTGAAGGACCCGAAGCGTCCGGGTGGTTCGTTCATCTTCGCCGGCCCGTCCGGTGTCGGTAAGACCGAGCTGTCCAAGGCGCTCGCCGAGTTCCTCTTCGGCGACGAGGACGCGCTGATCTCCCTCGACATGTCGGAGTTCAGCGAGAAGCACACGGTCTCGCGTCTCTTCGGTTCGCCCCCCGGTTACGTGGGCTACGAAGAGGGCGGTCAGCTGACGGAGAAGGTGCGGCGCAAGCCGTTCTCGGTGGTTCTCTTCGACGAGGTCGAAAAGGCCCACCCGGACATCTTCAACTCGCTGCTGCAGATCCTGGAGGACGGTCGCCTGACCGACTCCCAGGGCCGCGTCGTGGACTTCAAGAACACGGTCATCATCATGACGACCAACCTTGGAACGCGTGACATCTCCAAGGGCTTCAACCTGGGCTTCGCCGCCACGGGTGACACGAAGTCCAACTACGAGCGCATGAAGAACAAGGTCTCGGACGAGCTCAAGCAGCACTTCCGCCCCGAGTTCCTCAACCGTGTCGACGACGTCGTCGTCTTCCCGCAGCTCACGCAGGACGACATCCTGCAGATCGTCGACCTCATGGTCGGCAAGGTGGACGAGCGCCTCAAGGACCGCGACATGGGCCTCGAGCTCTCGCAGTCCGCGAAGGAGCTCCTCTCCAAGAAGGGTTACGACCCGGTGCTGGGCGCGCGTCCGCTGCGTCGCACGATCCAGCGCGAGGTCGAGGACACCCTCTCGGAGAAGATCCTCTTCGGCGAGCTGCGTCCCGGCCACATCGTGGTCGTCGACACAGAGGGCGAGGGTGAGGCCAAGACCTTCACCTTCCGCGGCGAGGAGAAGTCGCCGCTGCCCGACGTCCCGCCGATCGAGGACGCGGCCGCGGGCGGTTCCGCCGGGCCGAATCTGAGCAAGGACGCGTAACCCTTACCGGGTGAGCCTGGATACGGGGTGGGGGGGGGGGGGGGGGGGGGGGGGGGGGGGGGGGGGGGGGGGGGGGGGGGGGGGGGGGGGGGGGGGGGGGTGGGGTGTGGGGTGGGGGGGGGGGGGGGGGGGGGGTGGC
>NZ_JBIWKA010000016.1:238737-276022 GCF_044765445.1 Streptomyces sp. NPDC102467
GCGCGCCCCCCCCCCCCGGGGGCGGGGGCGCCGGCCCCCCCCCCCCCCGCCCGCCGCCCCCCCCCCCCCCCCCCCCCCGCCCCCCCCCCCCCCCCGCGCCCCGCCCCCCCCCCCCCCCCCCCCCCCCCCCCCCCCCCACCCCGTTTTCGTGCGCTCTCGTCCACGTGGTTCAGAGGATCAGGGGGCGGGCGATGTGCACGGTCACCTCGGAGCCGGGGAACTGCTCGGCGTACCGGTCGGCGGTGAAAGGGGAGTCGACCGTCGGATGGAGGTGCACGCCGACCCCCTCGGGGCAGGCACGGCCGATGCCGCTCAGGTCCTCGTCGCCGCGCAGCCCGGACACATAGAGCCTCTGCAGCCGGGGGAGGGCGAAGGCGTCCGGCAGGCCGGTCAGGACATCTCGTTGCAGGGCCACTTCGGTCAGGGCCGGCAGGGCGCTCAGGGCCGACCAGTCGTCGGGGGTGAGCGGGGAGAGGCCCGGGTTGAGGGCCACGAACTGCAGTGTCGGCCAACGCCGCACGGCACGCAGCCCGGTCCCCAGGATGGCCCGCCGGCCCATGGCGAGCGAGGTGAGGGGCGCCTCGCGCGGCAACAGGTCGAGCCACCCGCTGTGGTTCGTGGGGCTCAGCGACACCCTCCGTAAGGAAGTCAGCTCGTCGAGGCCGGTGCGGGCGAAGGTGGCGCCGGCCAGGTCCAGATCATCGAGGCCGAGCTCCGCCAGTGGGGAGAAGTCCGTCACTGCCGGGCAGTCGTACAGTCCGAGCCGGTCGAGGTGCCCGAGCGCGGCGAGCGGGCGCAGATCGTCCAAGGCGGGGTTCTCCTCGAAGCCCACCTTGCGGACCGTCGGCGGCAGCGCGGCCAGAGCACGGTCCATGGGGAACACACCTTGCAGGACCACTCGGTGCCGATGGCCCAGCAGGGGCAGGGCCCGCAGTTCGGCCCATGACTTCACGACGACGTAGAAGTCCTCGCTGTCGACGTGAGCCAGTACGTCCCGCGCGTACGGTCCGGCGTCATGGCGGTGCCAGGCCGCGGCCAGCTGAAGCCTGACGTCGACCTGGGCGCAGGTCCGGAAGCGCGTGAGCACGGGCACGGCGGCCTCGGTGCCGACCAGGACCGCGGTGCCGGTCACCGCGACGGCCTCGGCGTCCGAAAGCCCTCCAGGCCCCGGCAGCAGCTCCAGTACCAGCGGCCCGGCCTCCGCCAGCGCCCGCGCCTCCTCGACCGTGCTCGGCGGGATCAGCTCGGCCGCCCGCGCCTCGATGGCGGTACGTACGGCCGGGTCCAGCTCCGTCGCGTGCTCCAGGCAGGTCATCGCCAGCAGATGTGCCCGGGTGTCCGGCGACGCCATCAACAGGCCCAACAGCTCGGCCCGTTCGCGGGGGCGGGCCTGAGCCACGGCCATCCGGATGACGTCCGCCCACTGGTCGTCGGCGGCATGTTCGGACAGTGCGCCGAAGTCGCCGGATTCCACGGCTGCGCGGGCGCCCAAGTAGTCCTGGAAGGTGCGGTGGACGAAGTGAACGGTGCCGGGCGCGGGTTCGATGAGCAGCCCCGTACGGACCAGGAAGTGCCGCAGGACCGTCGTCGCGTCGCCGAGGGCGGCCGCCGCCGGGATCGCGGGGAGGAACTCCGCGACGATGGTTTCCGCGCGGGTGCGGTCCATCTCCGTACGGCCGTTGCGGATGAGCCAGTAGGCGAGCCGTTGCAGGAGCTGGAGCTGGGGTTCCTCGGTGAGTTCGGGGCCGGTCATGTCGCGTTCGCGGTCGCGCCGTACGAGCAGCATCGAGAGCGCGGATTCGTAGAGCTCCTTGCGGCCGTGCGGGAGGTAGCCGCGGCGGTCGCGGTGCAGGGCGCACAGCAGGCCGCACATCAGGGGGTTGGTGGCGAGGCGCCCCAGGTCGGGTTTGGCGCGGACGGCGTCCAGGAGCCCGGATTCGTAGGCAGGCAGGAGGGCGTCCTCGGCGGGGTCGCCGGTGGCGGCGGCGCTGTGCCAGCGGGTGATGAAGGACGTGACCTCCGCCGTGGTCATGGGGGAGAGCGTGAGCTGGGTGAAGCCGTCTTCGGCGAGCCAGTTCTCCGGGACGGCGGAGGGGCGGGTGGTGATCAGCCAGCGGTTGGCGGGGAACGCGGCGACGAGGTCACGGAGCCAGGTGCGGGTGCGCTCGCGCTCGGGTTCGGGGACTTCGTCGATGCCGTCCACCAGGACGAGGGCGCGTCCGCCGCCCAGCACACGGGTCTCCCAGCCGGCGGGCTGGGCGCCGGCCAGAGGGCAGCCGGTGGCGGTGAGGAACGCGGCGGGTGCGGGCAGCCGCTCGCCGTGCCGGGTGAGGGTGCGCAGCGGCAGGACGAAGGGGATCCGGTCGGCGAGGTAGGCCATGCGGTCGCAGGGGTCGTCGCCCGCCGCCGATACGGCCAGCCACTGGATCAGCGTGGTCTTGCCCGAACCGGCGACGCCGCGCAGCAGGACCCGCTCGTGCGCGGCGAACAGCTGGTCGGCGGAGATGGCCGCGGGCAGCCCGGGGGAGAGGCCGAGGGGCGGGCCGGACGTGCTGCCGGTGGCCTCGAGGCTCAGGTAGGCGGCGTCCAGCGGCCAGCGGCCGGGTGAGTGCTGGAGGTCGATTCCGTAGATGGTCAGCCGACTGTGCTTCTCGGTGGCGTACGCGAGGTAGCGACGCTCGAAGGCCAGGTCCTGGGTGTCGACGGTGGGAAGGCGGGCGATCAACTCGTCCGTACGGGCGCGGAGTTCGGCCTGCGAGCGGCTCTGTTCCACCAGGGTGCGCGCCACAAAGGTCGACCGTTGCGTGAAGAACTGCAGGATGTGCAGGCAGGCCCACTCGGTGGCGGATGCGAGGAAGTAGGCGGCGTCGGTGCTGAGCTGCGGGGCGGGCGCGGCGGCTCGCAGGCGGCGGGCGAGTTCGTGGTGGCCGAGCCGGACGGCCTGGACGTCGTCCATGGTCAGTTCGCCGAAGGCGAGCAGGGTGGCCGTCAGGGCGTCGGTGACCGCGATGGTCTCTTCGGCCGGGAAAGGGGGCCTGCCCCCAGTGGTGACCAGGGACCCGGCGACCAGCTGGCCGGCGATCCGGCGAACGTCCTTGTCCGTGAGGGTGCGTTTTTCTCCCCTGAAGGAAACCAGCCCCGATATGCGCACGGGCCGGTCGGTGAGGCCCGCGCCGGGGCCCTCCTGGACGAGCAGTTTCTTGAGCGCGGGGACGATCACGCTCGATGCCAGACGGGTGCCGAGGACAGCGGGATCCATGGCCCGGGAGCGTAGCCCCGATCACACTCGTCGGGCTCCGGATCGAGGCGTCCGGTGACAAGCCGCACAGGTGATTTGTCCGGTACTAACGGAAATAGTGGGACGTTGGTCCCGAAGGGCGGCTGTTACGTGGTCGATGGGTGCTGGTGATTTGTCCGGTTTGGGAACAAAGGGGTGGGTGAGGCCCGCACGGCTGCGGAACAGGCGCGCCAAGTGGAGTTAAACCATGGATCGGGGGATAAATCCGGCACTTCGGGTCACGGGTCACGAAGGTGTCAAGAGATCGCCGTCACCCCCAGGTGGTACGAGGCCACGTAGTAGATCGGGGTTTTGAGTCCGGGCCGGGGCGGGGGTTACCAAGGGATGGCCGACCCGGCGACACGAGGACGTGTGCCGGGTCCCTTCTTGCCCGCCAGGGGCCGCTCAGGTCCCGGAGGGCGACCGGACCCGAATGTCCCCGAAGCTCGAAGAGGTCTCCGCATGTCGAAGCGCACCATGTCCCACCGTCCCGGTACGTCGATCCTCCGTAAGCGCGCCGCCGTCGTGGCCGCCGGATTCGGAATGTCGGCCATGCTGGGCACCGGGGCCGCGTTCGCCGCCGACTCCGCTCAGGGCGCGCTGCCGGGCGTGTCCACCGCGTCCGTCGCGGCGCAGGCCACCGCTCAGGCGAAGGCCGCCGCCAACGCCCACCAGGCCGCCGCGAAGAAGGCCGCCTCCTGGATCGACCCGGTCAAGAACTACACGCTCTCCGCGGGCTACGCCCAGGGCGGCGGCATGTGGGCCAGCGGCAAGCACTCCGGCCAGGACTTCGCCGTGCCGATCGGCACGAACGTCATGGCCGTGCACGGTGGCACCGTCGTCAAGACCGGCGGCAACGGCGCCGGCGACGGCCCCGCCTACGGCAACGCCGTCGTCATCAAGCACGCCAACGGCACCTACTCGCAGTACGCGCACCTGTCGCGGGTCGACGTCCACGTCGGCCAGACCGTGTCCACGGGCCAGCACATCGCGCAGTCCGGCAACACCGGCAACTCCAGCGGCCCGCACGTGCACTTCGAGATCCGCACGACGCCGAACTACGGCTCCGCGGTGAACCCCGTCGCGTTCATGCACTCCAAGGGCGTGCACGTCTGATCCACCAGGAGCTCAGCTCTTGTGGGCCTGGGTGACCAGGTCCGTGGCGACCTCGAGGATGGCCTTGCGCTTCTCTTCGAGGTCGCCTTCGACGTCCTTGAGGACGAACATCCCCGCGTGCATGGAGAACAGGGCGCTGAAGCAGCGCACCCGGTTGGTCATGGTGACGTTCTCGGGCAGCAAGTGGTCGAGAAGATCCTTCATCCGGTGCTTGAAGTCCTCACCGATGCTCAGCTCGCGCATCTGCGCCTGGTTCTCCTGCATGAAGCGGAAGAGCGGGGCCGCGTTGGTCAGCGCCGTGCCGTAGCGGGTGAGGATCTCGCGCTTGGTCTCCAGGGTCGACGGCTGCTCCTTCGCCCAGGCGATGAGCTCGTCGATCGGCGTCATCAGGTCCTCGAAGAGGCTGACGACGATGTCTTCCTTGGTCTTGAAGTGGTAGTAGAGCGCCGCTTTGGTGACACCCAGGCGCTCGGAGATCTCCCGGAGCGAGGTCTTCTCGTAGCCCTGCTCGGCGATGAGTTCGAGGGCCACGTCCTGGATGCGCTGTCGGGTGTCCCCGCGCCGTTGCTGCGGCTTGCTGCTGCTGCCCGTGACCATCGCGTGCCTCTCGTGCTCCTTGAAGTTCTCTTGGGAGAAACTTACTTGACGCCCGGCTAGTTGGCGCTCTACCTTCACCATTGTAGGTAACTAGCCGGGCGTCAAGTAAGTCCCGGAATCACATCCGTTCTGGGGGAGCTGGGGATCATGGCGAAAGCAGCGATACAAGAAAAAGAGCAGGTGAAGCAGCCGCGCAGCGTGCGCGTCGTGCTGATGGCGCTGATGATCGCCATGTTGCTCGCCATGCTCGACAACATGATCGTCGGCACCGCGATGCCGACGATCGTCGGCGAGCTCGGCGGACTCGAGCACCTGTCATGGGTGGTCACCGCCTATACGCTCGCGACCGCCGCCTCCACTCCCATCTGGGGCAAGGTCGGTGACATGTACGGCAGGAAGGGCGCCTTCCTGACCTCGATCGTGATCTTCCTGATCGGCTCCGCGCTCAGCGGCATGGCGCAGGACATGAACCAGCTGATCGGCTTCCGGGCCATCCAGGGCCTCGGCGCCGGCGGTCTGATGGTCGGCGTCATGGCGATCATCGGCGACCTGATCCCGCCCCGCGAGCGCGGCAAGTACCAGGGCATGATGGCCGGCGTCATGGCGCTCGCCATGATCGGCGGACCGCTGGTCGGCGGCACCATCACCGACCACCTCGGCTGGCGCTGGGCCTTCTACATCAACCTGCCCATCGGCGCCGTCGCACTGGCCATGATCACCATCGTGCTGCACCTGCCCAAGAAGCGTTCCTCGGGAAAGATCGACTATCTCGGCGCGGCACTGCTCACCGTCGGCATCACCTCGATCGTGCTGGTCACGACCTGGGGCGGCTCCCAGTACGCCTGGACCTCCGCGGTGATCATGGAGCTCGCCGGTATCGGCGTCGCCGCGCTCGTCGGGTTCGTCTTCTCCCAGACCAGGGCCGCTGAGCCGATCATGCCGCTGCACATCTTCCGCAGCCGCAACTTCACACTGATGTCCCTGATCGGCTTCATCACCGGCTTCGTGATGTTCGGCGCGGTGCTCTTCCTCCCGCTGTACCAGCAGGCCGTGCAGGGCGCGTCCGCGACCAACTCCGGTCTGCTGCTGCTCCCGATGCTGCTGTCGATGATGGTCGTCTCGCTCGTCGCGGGCCGGGTCACCACGAACACCGGCAAGTACAAGGTCTTCCCGATCGTCGGCAGCGTGCTGATGGTGGCCGGTCTTTTCCTGCTGGCGCAGATGGACACGGAGACCTCGCGGTTCACCTCCGGCGTCTACATGGCCGTGCTCGGCGCCGGTATGGGCTGCCTGATGCAGATCACGATGCTGGTCGCGCAGAACAGCGTGGAGATGAAGGACATGGGCGTCGCGTCCTCGTCCACCACGCTCTTCCGCACCCTGGGTTCGTCGTTCGGTGTCGCCATCATGGGCGCGCTGTTCAACAACAAGGTGACGGACATCATGAAGGAGCGGGCCGGGGCGCTCGGCGGAAAGGCGAAGATGGAGTCGGCGCAGCTCGACGCCGAGCACCTGAAGCTGCTGCCGAAGCCGGCCCGTGAGGCGTACGAGTTCGCGGTCTCCTCCGGTACGCACTCCGCGTTCCTGCTGGGTTCCATCGTGGCGGTCGGCGCGCTGATCGCGGCCTGGTTCGTGAAGGAGGTCGCGCTGCGCGGTGCCGGTCCGCAGAAGGCCGATGACCAGCCGGAGGACGACAAGCCGGCCGAGGATGGTGCGGCTGGGGACGCCGCGCGGGGCGGCAGGACGGTCGCAGAGTCCGTCTGAGCGGGCCGCTCCCACATCCACCCTCGGCTTCTGCGGCCCCGGCGCTTCGGCGCCGGGGCCGTTGTCCTTTCCCCTGTGCATCCGATACGTACGTGTGCCCTGTGAATCCGATACGTGCGTGCGCTCACGCCCCGTGTACGTCGATGAGGCGGCGCCGGTGCCCCGGCGCCTCGGCCACGACCGATGCCGCGAGGAGCACGGCGGGCGCCGCCAGGGTCGCCGCCACCGGCAGCCGGCCGGCCAGAGGCAGCAGACAGAGGGTGGCCGCGGCCGCCCCGAGCCGGATCAGGACCACGGGCTCCCCGAGGCCGGTGAAGGATGCCCGGACGAGGGCCGTCGCCGTGAGGAACAGGGCCGTGCCGCCCAGCACACAGGCGGCCAGCGGCGTGTTCAGGTGCGGAGCCGTGCTGGACACCGCCGCTCCGACCGCGCCGCCCGTGACGGCCAGGGCCAGCTGGATGGGCAGGTGCCCGAAAACGTAGAAGTGCAGGTGGCGACCGCCGGACGCCAGCTGCTCGTGGGCGCCGGGGCGGGTGCTCGACGCACTGAAGTACGACCACCACAGCCCGGCGGTGAGGCCGAACGCGGCGACGCCGTTGAGCGCCGCCATGGGGGCCGTATGCGCCTCGACCAGCCCGTTGGTGAAGCCGAGCACGCTCTCGCCGAGGACGATGATGGTGAACAGGCCGAACCGCTCGCGCAGGTGTTCCGCGTCGCTCGGACTGTCGCTCAGCCGCCGCCCGGCGAGCAGCGGCAGGGCCAGCTCCGCCGCCATGGCGAGACCCCACGTGACGTAGCGGGCCGGGCCGTCGAGGGCGAAGGTGGCCGTCAGCCAGATGATCGCCGTGAGCGCCGAGCCCGTCACGTACACCGTCGCGATGCGGCGCAGCCGCGGCTCGTGGCGCTGGTCCCGTAGGTAGAGAGCGGCGACGCCCGCGCGGGCGCACAGGTAGGAGATGACAAAGCCGGTGTCGGCGGCCCGGGAGTGGCCGACGCCGCCGAGGTAGACGGCCATCCCGGTCACCGCGGCGAGCCCCGCCGTGGTGAGCAGGCGCTGGGCAGTCAGGTCGCGGTCCGCGCGGTTGGCGCGGACCGCGTACAGGACCCAGGTCCACCACAGCGGGACGAACAGGGCCGCCGCGGCGGCGATCGAGGCCGCGTGGGGATGGCTGCCGATCCGGTGCGTGGCCTGGCCGACCGCGGCCACGAACACCAGGTCGCCGAAGAGCTCGAACCAGGTGGCGCGACGCGGCAACTCGCTTGCGGAAACGGAGTGTTGAGGGACGTCCGCGGTGGGGCGGGATACGGTCATGGGCGCGAGAGTAGCCCGGGGACTCGCCGCTCAGCGGCCCGTCGCGAGGTTTGCCCCACCGGTGCAGTCCAGCACCAGACCGGTGATGAATCCGTTGGTGGCAAGGGAGTTGATGGCCGCTGCCACGTCCTCGGGGGTGCCGACGCGGCCCACGGGGGTCGTCGCCGCTATCCCCGCGAACAGCTGCTCGCGCTGCTCTGCCGGTACGCGGTCCCACCACGGGGTGTCGATGACGCCGGGGGAGACCGCGTTGATCCGGCGCGGGGCGAGCTCGACGGCGAGCGGCGGCACCATCGATTCGAGCGCGCCGTTGATCGCGGCGAGGCCCGAGGTGCCGGGGAAGGCGGCGCGGGCCGAGGCGGCCGTGATGAAGGTGACCGACGCGTGCTCGGTCAGGTGGTCCAACGATGCTTGCAGGATGCGCAGTTGAGGCCAGAACTTGGCGTCGAAGCCGTGCGCGAGCTCGGCCAGATCCAGGCCGGCGAAGGGGCCGCTGCCCGCCGCGCCGCTGACCGCGATGACCAGATGGTCGATGGGGGCGGTGGTGGCGAAGAAGGCGTCGATGTCCGCCTGATCGGTGGCGTCCATGCGGTACGTGGAGGTCTTGCCGCCGATCCGGGCGGCCGCCTCGTCGAGCTTCGCGCGGTCGCGGCCGGTGATCGTCACTTCGGCGCCGCCCTGGGCGAACAGCGCGGCCGTGGCCTCGCCGATGCCGGAGCTGCCGCCCATGACGACGGTGTGGGTGGGGGTGGTGGAGGTGGTAGCAGAAGCCATGGTGACCCTGTCCTCTTTTTTCCCGGAGATGCGCTTGGGTTGTTGACGAGACTGTCGGTCTCGGTAGACTCAGTGTTGCCGAGACCGACAGTCTCGTCAAGGGGTGGTCGGCGGCGACAGAGAAGAATGCATCCGAGAACGCGGCGAAGAACCGACGCCGCGAGCACAGGAAGAGGCGATGGTGATGAACAGTGCCGACCGGGCCCACACCGGGCGCCGCCGCAACGAGGAGGCGCGCCGGGCCGTGCTCGACGCCGCCCTGCGGCTGCTCGCGGACGCGGACGGAGCGCCCGTCGGCGTCGACGCCATCGCGCGGGAGGCGGGAGTCGGCAAGCAGACGCTCTACCGGTGGTGGCCGTCGAAGGGTGCGGTCCTGCTGGACGCGCTGACCGACCGCGCCGCGCAGGACGTGCCCGACCCCGGCTTCGGATCGCTGCGCGAGGAGCTGCGGGCGATGGTCGCCGCCACGTTCGAGGGGGCACAGGCGGCGCCGGTCGGACCCGCGCTGCGCACGCTGGCACGGGAAGCCGCCCGCGATCCCCATCTCGCCGACCTGATGCGGGAGTTCACCGAGTCACGCCGGACGGCGCTGCGCGAAGTGCTCGCCCGTGGAAGGGAGCGCGGCGAGCTGGCGGCGGACCGCGACCTCGACCTGATGGTGGATCAGGTGTACGGGGTCTTCTGGTACCGATTCCTGCTCGGGCACGCTCCGCTGGGAGAGCGGGAGGCGACGGAGCTGGCCGACTCCCTTGTGTGGCAGGGCAGTTGAGGGGCCGGCAGCACCGCCCCATTACTGCCACAGCACTGCCACATCACGTGCCTGTCACTTCCTGCTGTCGGGCAGGCGCAGCATCGGGAAGCTGCCGGTGCTCGTCGGCGCGTGCTCGGGCAGCCACAGCACGGCCACCGCGCCCTCCGCGGCGGTGTCGGGGCCGGCCCCCGGCGGCCGCACGTTACGGAACGTGAGACGGGCGCCCAGCACCTTGGCCTGACCGGCCGCGATCGTCAGACCGAGGCCGTGACCGTGGCCCGCCCGGTCCGCGGCGCCGGTGCGGAAGCGGCTCGGGCCCTCCTCCAGGAGATCCTCGGGGAAACCGGGCCCGTGATCGCGGACGCGGATGACGCGCCCCTCGACGCTGACCTCTATGGGCGGCCGGGCGTGCTTGGACGCGTTCGCCAGGAGGTTGATCAGGATGCGCTCCAGGCGACGCGGGTCGGTGGTCACCTCGGACTCGTGGATCACCTGGACGGAGACGCCGTCGGCGGCACGGGCCGCGATCCGGCGCTCGACGAACTCGCCCAGCATGATGTCCTGCAACTCGGCCCGCTCGGCCGAACTGTCGAGCCGGGCCACTTCGAGCACGTCCTCTACGAGCGTGCGCATGGCCTGCGCGCGGTCCTTCACCAGCTCGCTGGGCCGCCCCTCGGGCAGCAGCTCGGCCGCCGTGAGCAGCCCGGTGACCGGGGTGCGCAGCTCGTGCGCGATGTCCGCGGTGACCCGGCGCTCGGCCTCGAGCCGCTGCTTGAGCGCGTCGGCCATCGCGTCGACGGCCTGGGCCAGATCGTCGGTCTCGTCGCGCACGACTCCGCCGATGGCCTCCCGTACGCGGACCTCGGTCCGCCCCTGCGCGACCTCGCGGGCGGCGCCGGCCGCCTTGCGCAGGCGACGCGAGAGCTGACCGCCGATGAGCACGCCGAGCGCGCTGCCGCCGAAGACCACCGAGATGGAGCCGATGATCAGGGCCTGGTCGAGGTCCTTCATGACGGTGGCGCTGCGGTCGGTGAAGCGGGTGTGCACCGAGAGCAGGTCGCCGTTGCCGAGCGGGACCGCGGCCCAGATGTCCGGCACGCCGTTGGACGGCTCCGAGACGAAGGTGGCGCGGCGCCCGGAGAGCGCTTTGGTGCGCAGCTCACGCGGCATGTCGGAGTCATTGACCTTGAATCCGACGGGCAGATTGCCGCCGCGTGCCGCGTACTGCCGCTGTACGAACTGGATCCGCTCGTCCTGCACGTCGCGCGCGTTGTCCAGCATCGAGACACGGGCCGCGTTGTGCACCACGAGGCTGAGGGCGAGGGCGACGAGCGCGCCGACCAGCGCGATGGCCACGCTGATCTTCCACCGCACGCCGGTTCGCAGGTTGCGCCGCAACCGCCGGGGCAGGAGAGCGCGCAGCGCGGGGGAGCCGGGTGCTGCCGACGCGGCCGCGCGGGGCGATCCGACCACCCGAGCAGACCCGGCAGACCCGGCAGACCCGGCTGAAGTGGCCGATTCGGCTGAACCGGCCGAGCCGGGCAGGCCGGTGGAGCCGCCGACCGACTCGCGTGGGTGCGCGTTCCCCCTCGGCCCCCTTGACCCCCTCGGCCCCTTCATCCCCCTCATATCCGCTTCCCCATAGCCCGGTCAGGCCTTCAGTTTGTAGCCGAAGCCGCGGACCGTCTCGATGCGGTCCTGGCCGATCTTCGTACGCAGTCGCTGGACATGGACGTCGACGACGCGGGTGTCCCCGCCCCAGCCGTAGTCCCAGACGCGCTCCAGGAGCTTGTCGCGGGAGAGGACGGTGCCGGGCGCCGAGGAGAACTCCAGGAGCAGCCGCATCTCGGTGGGCGTCAGCGCCACCGTGGCCCCGTCCTTCCTGACCACCATGCCCTCCGTGTCGATCTCCAGGTCGCCGAAGTGCAGGACGCCCCCGTCCGTGGCGGCCGCCTCCTCCGCGCCGCCGGAACTCCCCGCCGCCGGACCGCCCGCATGCCCGAAGCGGCGCAGCACGGCACGGATCCGGGCCACGAGCACGGCCCCGTCGAACGGCTTGGTCACGTAGTCGTCGGCCCCGGCCTCCAGGCCGAGCACGACATCGATGGAGTCCGCGCGCGCGGAGAGCATGATCACCGGGACCGTCGACTCGTCGCGGATGCGGCGGCACAGGGAGACCCCGTCGAGCCCCGGCACCATGACGTCGAGCAGCGCGATGTCCGGCTGGTCCGCGCGGAACGCCTCCAGGCCCGAGAGCCCGTCGGGCATGGCGGTGACCACGAAGCCGTCGCGCTCCAGGGCGAGCTGGGTGGCCTCGCGGATGACGTCGTCGTCCTCGACGAACAGCACGTGGGTCTGCTCACCCTTGCGCTCGCCCATGCGATCTCCATCCGTTCTTCTCGATCTTCTCGAACCTCGGTGCCGATCCCGGTGCGGGTGCCGGGCGTCCGGCTCAACGGTCGGCCGGCTCAGCCGTCGTCCGCGGGGGCGGGGGACACCCCGTCCACAGCGTGGCTGTAGTCGTTGTGCGTACGGCTCTGCTGGGCGAAGCGGCCACCGCTCCAGCGGTACGTGAGGATCTCCTCGCCCGACGGAGAGGCGACCGAGTCGCCCTTCTCGTACACCTGCTTGGTGACCACCAGATCACCCCGGTCTATCTCCGCGTAGACCGGGGGCTCCTCGGTCTGGAAGACATTCTGGTACTTTCCGCCCTCGTCGCGGTACACATACGTTCCGATGCCGACGGCGTCGCCGCAGGTCATCACGTTGACCACGACATCGTTCGACGCACCGCCGGTCAGATTGCCGTAGCTCACATCAACCGGATACTCGTTCGCCACACACGGCTTGAGATCGCGCTTGATGTCCGTGCTGACCTTCGGGTCCGCCTTCACCAGACGCACCGCGTTCACGCTCTTCGGGGACTTGGACGGCGAGGGCGAAGCGGAGGCGGCCGCCTCCGCGGAACCCGCCGAGTCCGCCCGCGCGGGCCCCTCGTCGCGGGCGCCCGTGCCCCCGGCCGAACAGGCCGCGAGGGCCCCGAGGAAAACCCCGACGGCGGCGAGCCCGGCGATCGCCGAACTCCCCGCCCTCAGGACCCTCAGGGCCCTACGGATCCGAGCGGCACGTATGCCTAGGCCGCGCAACGCTCCCGCTCCTCACGTTCGAGCGCGCGAGCGTCCAGGTCGCGGCTCTCCAGCTCCTCACGGAGCCGGGCGAGGGCCCGGTGCAGCGTGCTCTTCACGGTTCCGGCCGACATTCCGAGCGCGGCGGCCGTCTCCTCTGTGGACATCTGCTCCCAGTGTCGCAGCACCACGACACTGCGCTGCTTCGGTGCGAGCACCTTCATGATGTCCATCAGGAGAGCGCGGTCGGCGTGCTGCTCGGTGGCGTCGTCCACCGTGGACTCCGGAAGCTGCTCGGTCGGCACCTCTTCGAGCTTCCGGGCCCGCCACCACTCGGTCCGCGTATTGATCATGACGCGCCGCAGGTAGGCATCGGCAAGCCGCTTGTCCGCTATGCCGTCCCACCGCCCGTACGTCCGAACGAGCGCGGTCTGCAGCAGATCCTGGGCGTCGACGGGGTCCGGAACCAGGCGACGTGCGCTGCGCAGCAGAGCGTCCTGCCGCGTCCTGACGTACTCCTCGAACCCGAGCACCTCTCCGCCGTGCGCCATGATCAACCGCCTCCCGCTACCTGTTCCCCGTTTGTCCGCACCGGTCATGTGCGGTTACGTGGAAGAAGTTACGGAGGGGTTGTCACGGCGTTGTCCGTTCCAGCCTGCGAGAAACGCACGGCTGTCCGTCGGTTGTGTAACGAACCCAAGGACCGCCTGAGAAAAACGCCGACCTCACCCGGCAGGCAACCGGTAGAGCCCACCCGCAAGGGGCTCCACAAGTCCGTCGTCGACCAGACCGTCCAGGGCGCGCGCACGCTGCACCGGCTCATGCCACACGCGGTCGAGCGCGGCCTGCGGCACGGGGCCGACGGCCTCCCGCAACACGGCAAGCAGCTTGCCGCGCACCTGACGGTCGGTCCCCGCGTACGTCTGCCCGCGCCGCGGCGGCCCGTCGTGCGCGGGCTTCCCGGCCAGCTGCCACGAGCACATGGCCGCGATCGGGCAGCGGTGACACTCCTCGTTCTTCGCCGTGCACACAAGTGCGCCCAACTCCATGGACGCGGCGGCCCATCTGGCGGCGACCTCGTCCTGCTCGGGCAGCAGCGCGCGGGCGAGCTTGCGCTCGGCCGCGGTGGTGGCGTTCGGCGGATACTGCACCCCGGTCACGGCCCGGGCGAGGACCCGCCGCACGTTCGTGTCGAGCACGGCGTGGCGCTGCCCGTACGCGAACGAGGCGACCGCGGCCGCCGTGTACTCGCCGATACCGGGCAGCGCCAGCAACTGGGCATGACCGGTCGGTACGTCGCCGCCGTGCCGTTCCGTTATGGCGACGGCGGCGCCGTGCAACCGCAGGGCGCGGCGCGGATATCCGAGCCGGCCCCAGGCGCGTACGGCTTCGCCGGGTGCGTCCTTGGCGAGGTCGGCGGGCCGTGGCCACCGGGCGATCCACTGCTCGTACACGGGCAGCACCCGGCTCACCGGGGTCTGCTGGAGCATGAACTCGCTGACCATCACGCCCCACGAGCCCGCGTCGGGGCGGCGCCAGGGCAGGTCTCGGGCGTGGTCGTCGAACCAGTCGATGACGGGTTCGTGAAGATCGGAGCGACCGGGGACGTTCTCGGGTGTCTTCGTGAGCGCAGTCATGGCACACCGATCCTGCCACGTCGGGCGTCCACCCCACGCCCGACCCGCGTCGAGCGGCGCCGGGCGCGGCCGGATGCCGTATTGGTGTTGCCGGGTACGGGTGGCGGCGGCGTGTTGCTGTGTGCGTCGTTCCGGCACGGGCCTGCGTGCACGGTGCCCGGCGCGGGGTGCCGTATCGGTGTTTTCGCGGGGGCGCGCTTACGTGGTGCCCCGGCGCTGGGACCACAGTCTCGGCGTTTCCGCGCGGGCCTTCTACGGATAGCGCACCCGGCGTTGGGGTGCCGCCTTGCCCACCCTGCCGCCCTGGGGGTCCCCCCGGACGGAGTCTGGGGGAGGCAGATTGCCCAAGGCGGGCGGGGCGGCGCGGTAGCGGCGGCAGCCGGCGGGCAGCAGGGCCGCCCGACGGCGGCGCACCCGGGTCGTCGCTGCGGCGACAGCCGACGGCGCCGCACCCGAAATGCCAGACGCTCCACCGGTCGGCACTCGAAATGCCAGACGCTCCACCGGTCGGCACTCGAAATGCCAGACGCTCCACCGGTCGGCACTCGCAATGCGACGGGAGGGGACGTGTCGGGGTGCCCCCGCAGGACGCCGCGGGAACTCAGCGCCGGATGACCGCCCATGGCGCAAACACGCGTGGAGACCGATCCGGCCGAGGAGGTACCCCGACACGGCCCCGCCCCACCCACGAAACAGGGCGCAAAGCGCGGCAGCCAGGAGCAGCAGCAGTCATCCCCTGACGACAGACAGGGGCGCCAGGCCCCCGCCCGCTTGTACCGTCGACGGGGTGACCCGCCACCGCGCCGCCCTCACGGACCTGACGCTCTGGGCGGCGTCAGCGCTGCCGGTCCTGGTCGTGGAGCACCTGCACCTCCACGAACCCAGCACCGCCTGGAAACAACTCGCCGGAATCACCGCACTCGCCGCAGCGGCGGCAACGCACCGCCGCCTCCCCGCCACCGCGTTCGTCATGGCGGCCACCCCGGGCCTGGCCGTCGCGTCATCCCTGTTCACCCTCTCCTACGGCCCAGCCCTGGCCGCCTTCGCGTACCTCATGGGCCTGCGCTCCCGAGCCGTACGCCCCTCCCTGCTCGTCTTCGCCGCACTGGCCGCCACCGGAACCGCCAAGATCGCGGCCCGTCAGGTCGACCCGGCCGCGGAGTGGCTCGTGCTCATGGGCACGCTTTTGTTCGGCGCGGTCTTCCCCTGGCTCATCGGCCGCTACTGGCGCCAGAGCCGCGAACTGACCGCGGCCGGCTGGGCCAGGGCCGAGCAACTGGAGCGCGAGCACCGCATCGTCGCCGACCGCGCCCGGCTGCGCGAGCGGGCCCGGATCGCGCAGGACATGCACGACTCGCTCGGCCACGAACTCAGCCTCATCGCGCTCCGCGCGGGTGCGCTCCAGGTCACCGCCGGTCTGGCCGAGAGACACCGCACGGCCGCCGCCGAACTGCGCGCGGCCGCCTCGGACGCCACCGACCGGCTGCACGGCATCATCGGCGTGCTGCGCGAGGAGGACGACGAGCCGGCCCCGCTCGCCCCGGCAGGTGAGAGCATCGCGGAACTGGTGGACCGGGCCGCGGAATCGGGCTTGCCGGTGCACCTGAAGGGAGGGCCGGCCCCAGACGACCGCACCGCGTACCGAGTGGTCCAGGAAGCCCTGACGAATGCGGCGAAGCACGCGCCGGGTGCTCCTGTCACGGTGGAAACGGCCCACCGGGACAGCACAACGGAGCTCACGGTCACCAACGGCCGAGCCCACCCCACACCCGCACCCCCGCCCCCACCGGGAAGCGGCACAGGCCTGCTGGGCCTGCGCGCCCGGATCACCGCACTGGGCGGCACGTTCGAGGCGGGCCCGCACGAGGACGGGTTTCGGGTGACGGCCAGCCTGCCAAGGCCCGGAACGGCGGCGAGGACACCCACCCGTACCGCACAGGATGGCGGAGCCAAGGGCTTCGCGTCCGCGCGCCGCAGCGCCCGCCGCCACGTGGGCCTGGCGTTCGCGGCGGCAGCCGCCGCGGGAACCGTTCTGATCGGCGGAGCGTTCACCTGGTACGCGTACACGAAGACGCACGCCGTCCTCACCCCGCGAGGCTACGCGCAGCTGCGCACCGGCATGCCCCTGGCCGAGGCGTCCCCCCGGCTGCCCGAGCGCACGATCAGCGACCCGCCTGTCGAGCGCGCGCCCACGCCGCCGCCCGCGCACGCGGACTGCCGCTACTACCGTGCGAGCGGTGAACTGTTCGTGCCCGTCGAGCATTTCAGGCTCTGCTTCGACGACGACGCGGCGCACACGCTGATCGACAAGGCAGTGATCCCCAAGGCGGGCACGGCCGACCAGTTGCAGGAAGAGGAACGCGAATGGGCCCGTTGAGCGACGCACCGCATGCGCCGCCCCGCCGCATCAGAGTGCTGCTGGCCGACGACGAGGCGATGATCAGGGCCGGTGTCGGCGCGATCCTGGCGGCGGGCGGCGATTTCGAGGTCGTCGCCGAGGCCGGGGACGGCCGGGAGGCGCTCGCTCTGGCGCAGGCGCACCGCCCGGACGTGGCGCTGCTGGACATCCGCATGCCCCGGCTGGACGGCCTGGCGGCGGCCGAGGAGATCACGGCGACGGTGCCCGGCACGGCGGTGGCGATGCTGACGACGTTCTCCGAGGACGCGTACGTCGCGCGGGCGCTCGGCGGCGGCGCGACCGGCTTCCTGCTCAAGTCGGGCGACCCGCACGAACTGATGGCGGGTGTGAGGGCGGTGGCGGGCGGCGCGGCGTTCCTGTCGCCGAAGGTTGCGCGGCACGTCATCGACGGCCTGGGCGGCGGCAGGCTGGCGCGCGAGACGTCGGCCCGTCAACGGGTGGCGAAGCTGACGCCCCGCGAGCGCGAGGTGCTGGGCCTGGTCGGCGCGGGGCTGTCGAATCCGGAGATCGCCGGGCGCCTGCACCTGGTGGAGGGCACGGTGAAGGCGTACGTCAGCGCGGTCCTCGACCGGCTGGAGGTCAAGAACCGCGTTCAGGCGGCGATCGTGGCGTACGAGGCGGGCCTGCTGACGTAAGGCGGCGCCGCACAAGCGAAGAGTCCACCTCCGGACCGAACCTCCGGACCGAACCTCCGGACCGAACCTCCGGACCGAACCTCCGAACCGAACCTCCGAACCGAACCTCCGGCCCGAGCCGGAACCTGAGCCCCCATCAAAATCTCTCGCACGCCGAACGATTCAACGCCGGTGCGAACCCCCGCGCGCCCGCCCGTCATACGCAGACCCCTGCCCGTGCCCACGCCCGTGACCGCCCCCCGCAGGCCCCGGCCCCGCCAACCACCGCGCGAGGCCGTTCCCCGACCCGCGCATCGCCTCGGTCACCCGAGCCCCCGGACGCGTGAGGAGGCGTACGACGAGGAACGTGACCAGGGTGCCGAGCAGCAGGCCCACCGCGACGTCGTGCGGATAGTGCACGCCGACGAAGACCCGCGAGAACGCCATGAGGATCGCCATCGGCACGGTCAGCAGGCCGACCTTCGGCCAGGCGAGGGCGAGCCCGACGGCCGCGGCGGCGGCGATGGTGGCGTGGTTGCTGGGGAACGACCAGTCCCCGTAGGCCGGGCAGTCCACCAGTGACGCCAGCGCGCCGGAGACGGCCCGGCACGGCCGCTCCTCGTCGATCCCCGACTTGAGCAACTCGCTGCATACGTACGCCACCGCGGTGGCCAGCGGAGCGAGCACCGCGACGGCGAAGGCCCGCGGGTCGCCGCGCCGGGCCCGCGCCCAGGCGACGACGAACAGCACGGCGAACAGCAGCAGACCGAGTTCCGTCCACACTTCCATCAGGTGCTGAAACCACGACGGCGTGTCGTGGGCGAAATCGGTGATGCCGCGATAGAGATCGGAGTCGATGGTTCCCATGGTGACGGACAGTACGCAATGACCGGGCCCCGTCACATCCTGCGATGGTCGCGGACGGCACCTGACGAAAGACAGGGGTCGTCGGCGCCGCCACGGAGCCGCGCGTGATGATGATCCGGAAAACTTGACGTGTGGGGCGGCGGGTGGGCGCGGGACAACGGCTCGATCTCTCGTAAGGTTTGGGTCGTGGGATCTATGCGCAATCCGATCGGGCCCCTTCCCTCGTCCATCTACTGGCGGCGGAGGGTCGTTCTGGTGTCCGTTGTGGCACTGCTCGCGCTGCTCGTCGTATGGATCGTCAACTTGGGCGGCGGGGGCGGGAACACCGGCGCCGACGGGTCCAACGGCAAGCATCCGACCGATGCCATCACGCCCGGCCCGTCCGGCACGGGCCCGGCGATCAGCCAACACCCCGGCGGACGGGACGAGTCGGGCGGTTCAGGATCGGGCGACGGCTCCGGTTCCGGCGGTGGCTCGGGCGGTTCGGGTGGTTCGGCGGGCTCGGGCGGCGGTTCGGACGACTCGGCGGGCGGCGACAACGGGAACGGCAACGGAAATGGCAGCGGCGGCGGTTCGGCCTCCGGCGACCAGGTTCCGGCGGGCTCGAAGTTGCCCGACTGCACGGCGGGCGGTGTGACGCTCACAGTGCGCAGCGCCCACAACTCGTACGCCCCCGGGGAGAAGCCGAAGCTCGAACTGGTCGCCAAGAACTCGACGGACAAGGCCTGCAAGGTCGACCTCGGTCCGAAGACGGCGGTCGTCTCGATCACGAAGGCGGACGACGACAAGAAGTACTGGTCGTCCGAGGACTGCGCGGCCGGTACGGGGAGTCTGCTGCTCCGGGTGCCGGCGGGCGGCAAGGTCTCGCGGACGCTTACGTGGGACCGGAAGCCGAGTGCGGCCCAGTGTGCGACGCCTCCGGCCGGGTCTGCGGGGCCTGGTACGTATTTGGTCGAGGTCAAGGCGGCGCAGCTTGCCGGGACGCAGACGTCGTTCGTGCTTAAGGCGGACTGAGCTTTTGCTGGGCCGGGTTCGAGGTACGCCGTGTCCGAGGGGCTGCCCGCTCGGCTGCCCGCTCGGCTCACCGCCTCGGGGCTCCGCCCCGGACCCCGCTCCTCAATCGCCGGAGGGGCTAAATTTTGCCGGACCGGGCTTGATGTGCCGGACCGGGCAAGACTGCTGAAAAACTAGACGTACCGCTCCAGGATCGACGACTCCGCCAGCCGGGACAGGCCCTCTCGCACGCTGCGCGCCCGCGCCTCTCCGACGCCGTCCACCGTCTGCAGGTCGTCCACGCTGGCAGCGAGCAGCTTCTGCAGGCCGCCGAAGTGCTCCACCAGGCGGTCGATGATCGCGCCGGGCAGGCGCGGCACCTTGGCGAGGAGGCGGAAGCCGCGCGGCGACACGGCCGAGTCCAGCGCCTCGGGCGATCCGGTGTAGCCCAACGCCCGCGCCACGGTGGGCAGTTCGAGGAGCTCGCCGTGGTGCAGGGAGTTCAGCTCGGTGAGGGCCTCGTCGACGGTGCGCGAGCGCTTGGCCGTCGGCTCGGGCACGTAGTCCCGGACGACCAGCTCGCGCTCGGGCTCGACGCCCGCGATCAACTCGTCGAGCTGCAGCGCGAGCAACCGCCCGTCCGTCCCCAGCTCCACGACGTACTCGGCGATCTCGGTGGCGATGCGGCGCACCATCTCCAGGCGCTGCGCGACCGCTGTGACGTCGCGGACGGTGACCAGGTCCTCGATCTCGAGGGCGGAGAGCGTGCCGGCGACCTCGTCGAGGCGCAGCTTGTAGCGCTCCAGGGTGGCGAGGGCCTGGTTGGCCCGCGACAGGATCGCGGCGGAGTCCTCCAGGACGCGGCGCTGTCCGTCCACGTAGAGCGCGATCAGACGCATGGACTGCGAGACCGACACGATCGGGTAGCCGACCTGCTTGCTCACGCGGTCCGCGGTGCGGTGCCGGGTGCCCGTCTCCTCGGTGGGGATCGTCGGGTCCGGGACCAGCTGCACGCCGGCCCGCAGGATCTTGTCGAGGTTCGAGGAGACCACGATGCCGCCGTCGAGCTTGCACAGCTCACGCAGGCGCGTGGCCGTGAACTCCACGTCGAGGACGAAACCGCCGGTGCACATCGACTCGACCGTCTTGTCGGAGCCGAGGACGATGAGCCCGCCGGTGTTGCCACGGAGGATCCGCTCCAGGCCGTCCCGCAGGCCTGTGCCGGGCGCTACCGCGCTCAGCGCGGCGCGCATCGACACGTCCGCACCGGCACTCCCTCCGGACTTGCCGAGAGCTGACGCCCGGTCGTTGGCTGCCACTGCACTCCTCCGGATCGCAGACTCTGAGGCGCCGCCCTGGGGTTCGTCGCGTTCGTACGCACAGGCGAGACCAGGGCAAAGTCTACCGGCGCTCCTCCGTCTCCCGTGGGGGCTCTCGACGACGGCTCTTCGGCAGCACCTGTAGGGCGTCCCCTATGTCGGCGACTTCCAGGACCTTCATACCGGCCGGGATCTTGCCCGGATCGTTCGGAACCAGCGCGTGGGTGAAGCCCAGTCGGTGTGCCTCGGCGAGCCGGCGCTGCACTCCGGTGACGCGCCTGACCTCGCCCGCCAGGCCCACTTCGCCGATCGCGACCAGGTTTTTCGGGAGCGGGGTGTCGCTCGCGGCGGAGGCGAGGGCGAGCGCGATGGCCAGGTCGGCGGCCGGCTCGGTCAGCTTCACGCCGCCGACCGTCGCGGAGTAAATGTCTCTTTTGCCCAAGGCGCTGATCCGGCCACGCTGTTCGAGCACCGCCAGCATCATCGAGACGCGGGACGTCTCCAGGCCGGAGGTCGTGCGGCGGGGGGACGGGATCTGCGAGTCGACGGTGAGCGCCTGGACCTCGGCCACCAGGGGGCGGCGGCCCTCCAGCGTGACCGTCAGGCAAGTGCCGGGGACGGGCTCGTCGCGCCGCGTCAGGAACAGTCCCGACGGGTCGGCCAGGCCGGTGATCCCCTCGTCGTGCAGCTCGAAGCAGCCGACCTCGTCCGTCGTCCCGTACCGGTTCTTGACGCCGCGGACCAGGCGCAGACGGGCGTGCCGGTCGCCCTCGAAGCTGAGTACGACGTCCACAAGGTGCTCGAGGAGTCGCGGGCCCGCGATCGCGCCGTCCTTGGTGACATGGCCCACGAGCAGCGTGGCCATGCCGCGCTCCTTGGAAGCGCGGATCAGCGCACCCGCGACCTCACGGACTTGTGCCATGCCGCCGGGCGCGCCGTCGATCTCAGGGGAGGCCACCGTCTGTACGGAGTCCATGATCAACAGGGCCGGTTTCACCGCGTCCAAGTGGCCGAGCACGGCGGAGAGGTCGGTCTCCGCCGCAAGGTAGAGATGGTCGTCGATCGCTTTGATGCGGTCGGCGCGCATACGGACCTGGGACGCCGACTCCTCGCCCGTCACATAGAGGGTCTTGTGCTCCGCGTCGGCAGCCTTGGCCGCCACGTCCAGGAGCAGCGTGGACTTGCCGACGCCGGGCTCGCCCGCCACCAGGACCACCGCGCCGGGGACGAGGCCGCCGCCGAGCACCCGGTCCAGCTCGGGCACGCCGGTGCTGCGGGCCGTGGCCTGTCTGGCGTCGACCTCGCCGATGGGCACGGCGGACGTCGTGACGCGGCCGGGCGCGGTCGTGCGCACCGCGGGCGCGCCGTACTCCTCGATCGTCCCCCACGCCTGGCACTCGCCGCAGCGCCCCAGCCACTTGACCGTCTGCCAGCCGCATTCGGTGCAGCGGTAGGACGGACGGTCCTTCGTGGATTTCGTACGGGCAGCCATGAACGGAACCGTAACGGGCCCCACTGACAACGCGGCAGTCGGCGGCAGTCGGCGGCGATCGGCGGCAATCGTCTGGGGGCCCGCAGTCGGTCGCCCCGCGTAGCCGTGCTGGCCATGGAATATGAGGTTCGTGTCCCCTTTTGAGGGATCGTTTCACCCGTAAGGATTAAAAGTGTTCAAGGGGCCGGAAGGGGCCCGTGTCGGCCGCCTACGGTCGCACGGGTGATGAGCAGCAGGCCGGAAACCCCCACGCACACCACCGGCGCACACCGGGCGCAGCGCGCCGGGGCGAGGCGTCCGGTGCCGCGCGCTGTTCCGCAGCGCCCGCCCGCTCGCTACGAGCCCTGTCTGGACGGCCTGTTCACGTACTGCCTCTCCGTGCTCTGCGACCACGAGGAGGCGACCGCCGCCCTCGGGGACGCCCTCGCCCTCGCCGAGCGCCGCGGCTCGCGCGCCCCGGCCGCCGAGTCCGAGACCGACCGCAGAGCCTGGCTGTACGCGCTGGCCCGCTGGTCCTGTCTGCGCCGCCTCGCCGAGGCCAAGCGCAGGAGGCAGGGCACGCACGCCACAGGGAAGCGCCCGCCCGAGCCGTCGGAGAGCGCAGCCCCCGCCACCGCCCCCGAAGACACGCTGCTGCACGAAGAGCGGCGCCGCCAACTCGCCCAGCTCGCCTGGCCGGAGGCCGCCGGCACCACGCCCGAGCAGCGCGAGGCGCTCGAACTGGCGGTGCGGCACCAGCTGTCGCCGCGCGAGGTCGCGGCCGTCCTCGGCACCGACCCCGGCGTCACGCGCGAGCTGCTCGCGGCCGCCGCCTGCGAGGTCGAGCGCACCCGCGCCGCGCTCGCCGTCGTGGAGACCGGCACCTGCCCCAGCGTCGCCCGCCTCACCGGGGACAACCAGTTGCTGCTCTCCGCCGCCCTGCGCCGCGAGCTGGTCCGGCACGTGGACGACTGCCCGCGCTGCCGTCGCACCGCCGAGCGCGCCGCCCCCGGCAGCTGGCCCGGCACCTCCGTGACGCCCGCCGCGCTGCCCCTCGTCGAAGCCCCGCGCGCCGCCCTGCACCGCGCGATGCACGCCCCGCACCCCGGCGGCGCGCCCCGCTTCGACCGGCGCGGGTTCCCGATGGACCCCAAGGACCGGGCAGCGCGGCGGGACCGGATGCGCGCGCGTGCGGTGACGACGACGGTGGTCGCCACCGTGGTGGCCGCTCCGGTGATCGCCCTGTGGGCCGCCTACCGGGGAGCGCCGCACACCGGCGAGGGCAGCGACGGCCGTTCCATCAGCGCCGGAGAGGTGGGCGGGCCCGGCGCTCTGGACGGCGAGCACGCGGGTGACGCGTACGAGAACGCGGGCAATGCCAGCACCACCCCCGACCCGCGCTTCACCGCGGGCAGCCGCTCACCCGACGTCTCCGTAGAGGTCATCTCGCCGCCCACGCGCGCGGGCATGGGCCCCGGCCGGCTCACCGTGGAGGCGCAGCCCAGCGGGGACACGACGCTCATCACGCTGACGGCGTCCGGGAGTTCGGCCGTGCACTGGTCCGCGCGCACCGGAGCGTCCTGGTTGTACCTGAGCCGGGCGTCGGGAACGCTGCGGCCCGGTGAGTCGGTCACGATCCAGGTGTACGTCGATCAGGACCTGGAGCCGCGCGGGCACTGGACCGCGCGCGTGGGCATCGACCCGTCCGGGGCCGTCATCTCCATCGAGGGATACGGGCGTTGGGGCGGCCACCCCGGTCACGGCTCCGGCCATGGTTCCGGTCACGGTCATGGCTCCGGTCATGGGCATGGCCACGGGCACGGCCCGGGGACGTCCGGCCCCTCGCCGTCGGAGCCGACGACCGGGCCGAGCGACCCGTCGCCCTCCGACCCCGATCCGAGCTCGCCGGACCCGGACCCCACGACCTCGGAACCCGACCCGACGCCGAGCGACTCGTCGCCCGCGCCCTCGGACCCGTCGGGCCCCGGGGACTCGACGTCGCCGCAGTAGTCCCCGTGGACCCGCGGCGGGTTACGCCGGGTCCGGGTCCGCCGGGTGCGGTGCGACCAGGGGCAGGCCCGTGGGCGTCGCCGACAGGCGCTCCTCACAGAACTCGACCAGCTTGTCGTAGCCGTCCTTGCCCATGAGCTCGGTCAGCTCCGGGCGGTACGAGACGTACACCGGGTCGCCCGCGCCGTGCGCCGAGGTCGCCGACGTGCACCACCAGTGCAGGTCGTGGCCGCCCGGGCCCCAGCCGCGGCGGTCGTACTCGCCGATCGAGACCTGGAGCACACGGGTGTCGTCCGGGCGGTCGATCCATTCGTAGGTACGGCGGACCGGGAGCTGCCAGCACACGTCCGGCTTCGTCTCCAGGGGCTCGCGGCCCTCCTTGATCGCCAGGATGTGCAGGGAGCAGCCGACGCCGCCCTCGAAGCCCGGACGGTTCTGGAAGATGCACGAGCCGTTGTACGGGCGGGTCTGGCGCTCGCCGTCCTCGTCCTTCGACACCCAGCCGGTCTCCGTGCCCACGTCGTGGTGCTGCCAGATGTCGGGCGTCAGGCGTGCCACGAACCCGGCTACGCGCTTCTCGTCGTCCTCATCGGAGAAGTGCGCGCCCAGCGTGCAGCAACCGTCGTCCGCGCGGCCCGCCTGGATGCCCTGGCAGCCGCTGCCGAAGATGCAGGTCCAACGAGAGGTCAGCCAGGTCAGATCGCAGCGGAAGATCTGCTCGTCGTCCGCCGGGTCGGGGAACTCGACCCAGGCGCGCGGGAAATCGATTCCCTTCTCGTCCGACTTGGTCTTCCGGGGGTGCTGGATCTGGTGGATCTCTTGGTTCTTCTGGTTCTGCGGGGTTTTCGGCTTCGGGTTCTGCGACTTCTTCGGGGTCTGCGTCTTCTTCGGGTTCTTCGGGTGCTGGTTCAGGTCCGCGTTCGGGGTCTGCTCCGCCTGCTTCTGGTCTGCCGACTTTGTCTTCTTGTCGCTCTTGTCGGCCTTGGCCTTTTTCGTCTTTGGCACCGTTCCAGAGTAAGCGCGTCGAGGGGGGCGGGAAGACCTCTGCGGCGGAAGGTCGGGCACGTGGGCGCAGTAGCGTTCTCATATGAGACTCGGTGTCCTCGACGTGGGTTCGAATACGGTTCATCTGCTCGTGGTGGACGCGCACAGGGGCGCCCGTCCGCTGCCCGCTCACTCGCACAAGGCCGAATTGCGGCTCGCCCAACTCCTCGACGAGCGTGGGGCGATCGGGCCCGAGGGGGTCGAGCGGTTGGTCGGCACGATCCAGGGGGCCATGGACGCCGCCGAGGACAAGGGCGTCGAGGATCTGCTGCCGTTCGCCACGTCCGCGGTGCGCGAGGCGAGCAACGCCGACGAGGTGCTGGCCCGGGTGCAGGCGGAGACCGGGGTCGAGCTGCGGGTGCTGAGCGGGGCGGAGGAGGCGCGGCTCACGTTCCTGGCCGCCCGGCGGTGGTTCGGGTGGTCCGCGGGCAAGCTGCTGGTGCTCGACATCGGCGGCGGGTCGCTGGAGATCGCGTACGGGATCGACGAGGAGCCGGACGCGGCGGCGTCGCTGCCGCTGGGCGCCGGGAGACTGACGGCCGGGTGGCTGCCGGGGGATCCGGCGGACCCGGCGGATGTGCGGGCGTTGCGGCGGCACGTGCGGGCGCAGATCGCGCGGACGGTGGGGGAGTTCAGCCGGTTCGGGGCGCCGGATCATGTGGTGGCCACGTCGAAGACGTTCAAGCAGTTGGCGCGGTTGGCGGGGGCGGCCCGGTCCACGGAGGGGCTCTACGTTCAGCGGGAGTTGAAGCGGAAGTCCCTGGAGGACTGGGTGCCGCGGCTCGGCGCGATGACGGAGGCCGAGCGGTCGGAGCTGCCGGGGGTTTCGGAGGGGCGGGCCGGGCAGTTGCTCGCGGGGGCGCTGGTGGCCGAGGGGGCGATGGATCTGTTCGGGGTGGAGACGCTGGAGGTCTGTCCCTGGGCGCTGCGGGAGGGGGTTATTCTGCGGCGGCTGGATCACTTGCCCGGGGCGTGACGGTTGCCCGGGGTGCGCCTTGAATGGAGGGTGGCCGTCTGGGGTTCGTTGGCGGCTGTCTGGTGCGTTCCGATAGGTGTGTGGTGGGTACGGGGCCGCCCGGGGTATGTCCGTGCTCGCCATCTTGATGGCCTCGCCGGTTGCTTCGCCGGGCGCTACCGCGTGCCGCTGTGCTGCGCGCGCACATACCCCGACCGTCCCCTCCCGTCTCGTATCCCTCTGACCACCGGCTCTCACCGAGCGCCGGTAATCCAAGCCCCTCCGGCGTTTGAGGAGCGGGGTCCGGGGCGGAGCCCCGGGGCTTGGGGAGAGGGCCGGGCGCATGACCTGGAGGGATGGGCGAGAGCGCGGGCCCCCACGGCTCCAACCCCCGGAGGGCCCGTACTCTGTCTGCGTGGCAGAACCAGTGGTGCGCATCCCGGATGCGAAGGTCGCCCTGTCGACGGCCTCGGTCTATCCGGAGTCGACGGCGACGGCCTTCGAGATCGCCGCGCGCTTGGGATATGACGGTGTCGAAGTCATGGTGTGGACCGATCCCGTCAGCCAGGACATCGAGGCGCTGCGGCGGTTGAGCGACTATCACCGGATTCCGATTCTGGCCGTGCACGCGCCATGTCTGCTGATCACGCAGCGGGTGTGGTCCACGGACCCGTGGGTCAAGTTGCAGCGGGCGAGAGCGGCGGCGGAGAAGCTCGGGGCGTCGACCGTCGTGGTCCATCCCCCCTTCCGGTGGCAGCGCAATTACGCGCGGGACTTCGTCAGTGGCGTATGGCGCATGGCCGACGAGACGGATGTGCGGTTCGCCGTCGAAAACATGTACCCGTGGCGGTACCGGGACCGGGAGATGCTCGCGTACGCCCCCGACTGGGACGTCACGAAGGACGACTACCGGCACTTCACGGTTGATCTGAGTCACACCGCCACCGCCCGGACGGACGCGATGCAGATGATCGACCGGATGGGGGATCGGCTCGGTCATGTGCACCTGGCCGACGGGAACGGATCGAACAAGGACGAGCACCTGGTGCCCGGACGCGGCACGCAGCCCTGTGCCGAGTTGCTGGAGCGGCTGGCCGGCAGCGGGTTCGACGGGCATGTCGTCATCGAGGTCAATACGCGGCGGGCCATGTCCAGCGCCGAGCGTGAGGCGGATCTCGCCGAGGCGCTCGCGTTCACGCGGCTGCATCTGGCGTCCGCGGTGCGGGTGCCGCGTTCATGACCGAACCCGCGCGGCGCCGGGGACGCCCCTCTCGTACGGAGAGCGGGGACGGGCCCGGTACGCGGGAGCGGATCCTCGCCGCGGCGCGTGAGGAGTTCGCCGAGCGGGGGTACGAGAAGACGTCCGTGCGGGGGATCGCGAAGGCGGCCGGGGTCGACTCGGCGCTGGTGCACCACTACTTCGGTACCAAGGAGCAGGTGTTCGCCGCTTCGATCGAGGTGGCCTTCGCGCCGGCCCTGGAGGCGCCCGCTGCCGTGGAGGACGGGCCGCTCGACGCGGTCGGGGAGCGGCTGACCCGGTTCGTCTTCGGCATCTGGGAGAACCCCGCGACGCGGGCACCGCTGCTCGCCATCCTGCGCTCCGCCGTGAACAACGAGGTGGCCGCCGGTGTCTTCCGGCGGCTGGTCGCCGCGCAGTTGCTGTCGCGCATCGGGCGGCGCCTCGACCTGCCGGAGCAGGAGGCCGAGCTGCGCGTCTCGCTGGCCGCCGCCCAGTTGGTGGGGACCGCGATGCTCCGGTACGTGATCAAGGTGGAGCCGCTGGCCTCCGCCGACATGGAGGTGCTCGTGGCGCGGATCGCTCCTGTGGTGCAGGGGCATCTGACGAGCGGGGGATTTGAGTCGTGAGACAGGCGTCCCGGCATGTGGACGGGGTGTCGGGATCTTGGAGGGGCGGCGTAGGGTCGGACGCAGTCATTTCTGACTGACTTTCTGACTGACTTTTCTGTCAGCAGACGCAGTAGTTTCTGTCTGAAGGAGCGAGCGACGATGCCCGAGCTGAGGTCCCGCACAGTCACCCACGGCCGCAACATGGCGGGCGCACGCGCCCTTATGCGCGCCTCCGGTGTACCCGGTGCGGACATCGGCCGGAAGCCGATCATCGCCGTGGCCAACTCGTTCACCGAGTTCGTCCCCGGGCACACGCACCTGGCCCCGGTGGGCCGCATCGTCAGCGAGGCCGTCACGGCCGCGGGCGGTATCCCCCGCGAGTTCAACACCATCGCCGTGGACGACGGCATCGCCATGGGGCACGGCGGCATGCTCTACAGCCTGCCCTCGCGCGACCTGATCGCCGACTCGGTCGAGTACATGGTCGAGGCGCACTGCGCGGACGCCCTGGTCTGCATCTCCAACTGCGACAAGATCACCCCCGGCATGCTGAACGCGGCCCTGCGTCTCAACATCCCGACGGTCTTCGTCTCCGGCGGCCCGATGGAGGCCGGCAAGGCCACCCTGGTCGACGGCACCGTCCGCAAGCTGGACCTGGTCAACGCCATCAGTGATGCCGTGGACGAAAGCGTCTCGGACGAGGACATCCTCCGTATCGAGGAGAACGCCTGCCCGACCTGCGGCTCCTGTTCCGGCATGTTCACGGCCAACTCCATGAACTGCCTGACCGAGGCCATCGGCCTCTCCCTGCCGGGCAACGGCTCGGTGCTCGCCACGCACACCGCCCGCAGGGCGCTGTACGAGAAGGCGGGCGAGACGGTCGTCGAGATCGCCAAGCGGTACTACGACGGCGACGACGAGTCGGTCCTGCCGCGCTCCATCGCCACCCGCGCCTCCTTCGACAACGCCATGGCGCTCGACATCTCCATGGGCGGCTCGACGAACACGATCCTGCACCTGCTCGCCGCCGCGCAGGAGGCCGAGCTCGACTACACCCTCGCCGACATGGACGCCGTGTCGCGCCGCGTCCCCTGCCTGTCCAAGGTGGCCCCGAACGTGGCGCCCGGCGGCACGTACTACATGGAGGACGTGCACCGCGCCGGCGGCATCCCCGCGATCCTCGGCGAGCTGTACCGCGGCGGTCTGCTCAACGAGGACGTGCACACCGTCCACTCCACGTCCATCAAGGACTGGCTCGGCACCTGGGACGTGCGCGGCGGTTCGCCGTCGGACGAGGCCCTCGAACTGTGGCACGCGGCCCCGGGCTGCAAGCGCTCCGCCGAGGCCTTCTCGCAGTCCGAGCGGTGGGACACCCTCGACACCGACGCCGCGGGCGGCTGCATCCGTGACGTCGCTCACGCCTACTCGAAGGACGGCGGCCTCGCCGTCCTGAAGGGCAACCTCGCCGAGGACGGCTGCGTCGTGAAGACGGCAGGCGTCGACGAGTCCATCTGGACCTTCGAGGGCCCGGCCGTCGTCTGCGAGTCGCAGGAAGAGGCCGTCGAGAAGATCCTGCTCAAGCAGATCAAGGAAGGCGACGTCGTCGTCATCCGGTACGAGGGGCCGAAGGGCGGGCCCGGCATGCAGGAGATGCTGTACCCGACCTCGTACCTGAAGGGCCGCGGCCTCGGCAAGGCCTGCGCGCTCGTCACGGACGGTCGCTTCTCCGGCGGTACGTCGGGTCTGTCCATCGGCCACGCCTCGCCCGAGGCGGCCGCGGGCGGTGCGATCGCGCTCGTCGAGGACGGCGACCGCGTCCGCATCGACATCCCCGGCCGGACGATCGAACTGCTCGTGTCCGACGAGGAGTTGGCCGCCCGCCGCGAGGCACTCGGCGGCGTCTACGCCCCGAAGTCGCGCGAGCGCAAGGTCTCCGCGGCGCTGCGGGCGTACGCGGCGATGGCGACCAGCGCCGACCGCGGCGCGGTCCGCGACGTCTCCAAGCTCGGCTGACCCGACCTGACGAATCGCTGATTCACCAGTCTTCGGGGTGGGCACCGTCCACCCCGAAGACCGTGCCGTCCGGCGCGCTCCCGTAGACCCGCCCACCGGCCACGACCGGCGCCGCCAGCTCGGTCACCACCCGGTCGGGCCGGGCGCCGGGACGGGACCGGGTCTGGCCGAGAGGCGCGCCCGTCCGCGGGTCCAGGGCCAGGAGGCGGCCGTCCGGGGCCGTCACATACACCCGGCCCCTGTCGTCGACGCCGGGCGCCGAGCCCCTGCTCACCGAGGTCTCCGACCGCCACAGCTGCTTCCCCGACGCCAGATCCTGCGCCACCAGCGCGCCGCCCGCCGCGAGCAGATAGGCCGTACCGCGGTGCACCGTCACCGTCGCCTGTTGCAGCGGCAGCGCGAGGGGTACGCGTCGTGCGACGCCGCCATCGCTCAGACGGTGACCGACCAGCGCCACGGTGGAACCCTCCGCGCCGCGCTGCGTGCACCAGACCACCCCGTCGCCCACACCCGCCGGCGTCGCCGTACCCGGCGAACCGTGCTGCCAGCGCACCGCGCCCGTCGCCGGATCCACCGCGCTCACCAGGGTGTTCACCCCGTCCGGGGCCAGAGTCGTCACGTAGGCGAGGCCACCCCCGACGTACGAGAGCACGGGCTGGGTGACGGGCAGGCGGTGCCGCCAGCGCTGCGTGCCCGTCGCGCCGTCGATCGCGGTCACCGTGCCGTCGGGGGCGGCCAGCAGCACGGTGTCGCCCACGGGCTGCACCTGCCCCTGGTAGGCCGAGATCCCCATCGACCAGCGCGTCTTCCCGGTCGCCGGGTCGAGCGCGAGCAGCCGGGCGCCATCCGGACTGACGACCTGGACCAGGCCACCCGCCAGTACGGGCGCGGGCGCGCTGCCACCACCGGCCGCCGTGCGCTGCCACAGCACCTTGCCGTCGCGCGGATCCACCGACGCGGCCAGCACCCCGGGCGCGGCACAGCGCAGGGCTCCCTTCCCGTACGAGCACACGGGCGCGGCTCCCGAACCCAGCGTCCGGTGCCAGGCGTGGAAGGAGGCGGACGCGGCGACTTCCGCCGTGCGCGGGCCGGGCCCGTCGCCGTCGTCGGCGGCGTGCGGGAGGAGCGTCAGAGCCAGCGCCCCGACGAGAGCCACGACCCCCGCGCCGGCCGCGCCGACGCGCATCAACCGAGGCCGGCCCGGCTTTTTCGAGCTCGCCGAAGTCCCGTCCGCAGCAGTCGATTTGGGGACAACAGCCAAGGGTTCGGCCGGTTCGGTCGATTCGGTCTGTCCTGACGGCCCCGACGGTTTCCGCTGTGCCGGTATGAACGCCTGTGCCGGTATGTAGGCCTGGGCGGCGAACGCCTGCGTGTCATAGCGCGCCGACAAGTGGCGCAGCTCGGCCATCAGCTCGTCGGGCGTGGGCCGGTCCTCCGGCTCCTTGGCGAGGCAGCGCAACACCAGCGGCGCCAGATCCTCGGGCACGCCGGCCACGTCCGGCTCGTCGTGCACGACCTGGTACGCGACGAGGTACGGGCTGTCGGAGTCGAAGGGCCCGCGCCCCGTCGCCGCGTGCACCAGGACCGACCCGAGGGCGAACACATCGGCGGCCGGGCCGACTTCGCGCGGGCGGCGGAACTGCTCCGGCGCCATGAACGGCGGCGTGCCGATCAACTTGCCTGTCTCCGTGCGCAGTTCACTGTCCTTGGGCCGCGAGATGCCGAAGTCGATGACTTTGGGGCTGTCCTCGCCCAGCAGCACATTGCTGGGCTTGAGATCGCGGTGCACCACACCGACCCGGTGGATGTCCCGCAGCGCCTCGGCGAGTCCCGCGGTGACGTGCCGCAGCTGCGCGGGCGTCAGCGGCCCGTTCCGCTTGACGTGGTCGGCGAGGGTGAGCCCGGGGATGAACAGCGTGGCCATCCACGGCCGGTCGGCATCCGGGTCGGCGTCCACCACGGACGCCGTGAAAGCCCCGCTGACCCGCCGGGCCGCCGCCACCTCCTGCCGGAACCGCCCCCTGAACTCGGGGTCCCGCGCGAACTCGGCGTGCACCACCTTCACCGCGAGCGGCACCCCCGCCGAGGACCGTGCCAGATGCACGACCCCCATCCCGCCCGAGCCCAGGATTTCCTCAAGGCGATAGTGCCCGGCGTACTCCGGAAGTTCCGCTTCCGCGCCGGGCCCGATGCTGGGCCGTGACGGCATGTCCACCCCCGTGGATGTCGTCTGGATGTCGTCGTGATCGTCGTGCCCGATCCCGTACCTGATCCGCGCCTGACCTCGTACGCGACCTTCGAGCTCGCGACGCACGGAGCCTAGTCGATGGTTCGTACGGGACAGGTGAGGCTTGCTAGCCTCCGCGTTCGACGGAGTGCGACAGCTGTCCGCGACATCCCGTACGGGAGTCAGCTGAGCACAGTGCATTCAACGGGGCCTCAACGAATGCTGAACGAGGCCCCGTTCAACGGGGGGGAGACCGGCATGACGGTCGAAGACATAACAGGCGCGGCGGAACCCGCAGGGCCCACAGCCACGGAGGCCACGGCGGCCACCCAGACCGTGGCGACCACCGAGACCATGGCGGCCGCCACGGGCTCCTACGCGGTGGCCCCTGGCTACACCGTGAACGTCCGCAGCGGACCCGGCACCCAGTACCGCGTGGTGCGCAGGCTGCCGCAGGGCGCGCGGGTGACGATCAACTGCCAGAAGCCAGGCCAGTCGGTCACCGGCCCGTACGGCACCACCAAGCTCTGGGACAACATCGGGGTCGGCGAATACGTCTCCGACTCCTACGTGCATACGGGCAGCGACGGCTACGTGGCCCCGCGCTGCGCCTGACCCACCCCCGCCCCCGGTGATACATCCGGCGATAATCGACGCGTGAGCGACGAAACCGGCACCGGCACCCCCAGCACCTCCCCGGCCCCCGGCCCCCGTCCCGAAGAGATCCGTTTCTTCGGGACGAGCTGGGTCGACCACAGCGGCGGCTACGCGCTGCGCCGCGCCGCGGTCGGCGTGGGCGCACTGCTCGCCGCGGTGGCCGGCTGCTTCGTGCTGCGTCTCGCCTACCAGGGCCTGGCCATCGCGGAGGTCGGCGCTTTCGTGAACGTGCTGGTGGTCGTCATGTTCGCCCTCTGCAGCGCGTTCGCCTTCAGCCGCACCTGGGGCGGCTTCTCCCAGCGGCCCGACCCCGAGCGCCAGGCGTCGCTGCGCGGCTTCCTGACGATCGGCTTCGTCGGCGTACTCGTCGCCCACGCCCTGCGCTGCCTGACCGAGGCGCCGGGCGAGAAGCTCCGCAGGCAGGAGTACGAGACCGCCCGCGAGCAGTTCGAACGCCGCACCACCCGCCGCACCCGCAACCCCGCCAAGAAGCCGGGCGGCAAGAAGAAGGGCTGAACCGGGCGGAAGCTCCCCGGGGGAAAGCGCCGAGCCTGGCAGGCCGGAACCCGCACGGTCACGATGACCCCATGACGGACCAGCCCCCGAGCGCCGACTACGCGCTCTCCTTCGACACGGTCGCCGCCCAGTACGCCACGGCCCGCCCCGACTACCCGCCCGCACTCTTCGACACCCTCGATCAACTGGCGGGACCCGGCGCCCTGCACGGCGCCGACGTGCTCGACGTGGGCGCGGGCACCGGCATCGCCACCCGCCTCCTGCGCGACCGCGGCGCCCGCGTCATCGCCGTCGAGCCCGGCACCGGCATGGCCGCACAGCTCCGCGGCGCCCTCCCCGACGTCCCCCTCGTCCGCGCCACCGGCGACGCCCTGCCGTTCGCCGACGCCTGCGCCGACCTCGTCACGTACGCCCAGTCCTGGCACTGGACCGACCCCGCCCGCTCGGTCCCGGAGGCGCTGCGGGTGCTGCGCCCGGGCGGCTCACTCGCCCTGTGGTGGAACGTCCCCGACCCGGACGCCCCCTGGACCGCCGCCCAGGAGGCCCGCCTCCAGGAACGGCTGCCGGGCTACCACCGGCACGGCGTCTCCGCCGAAGCCCCCGGCATCATCACCGCCCTCGCGTCGGCCCCGGTCTCCCGCCGTCTCCACTGGAGCCGCCGCATCCCGGTCGACCTGCACCTGGCCCACCTCGGCAGCCGCTCCTACTTCGCGGTCCTGGGCCCCGAGCGGTCCGCGCCGGTCCTCGCGGACGAGCGCGCGCACCTCCTGCGCGACTTCCCCGACGGCATCGTCGAGGACGCGTACGCCCTGGAACTCACGGTCGTGCGCCGCCCCTGCCCTTGACGGGGTCCGCACCTTGGAGAGATATTCATCAGGTGATGAATAAAACCTCGGGCTCTCCCGGCACCACCACCCGGGAAGCCGTCACCTCCGCCGTCCACGCCGCGGGCCTCACGGTCGTCCGCGGCCCCCGCACCGTCCTGCACGGCCTCGACTTCACGGTCCCGCGCGGCCAGATCACCGGCCTGCTCGGCCCCTCCGGCTGCGGCAAGTCGACCCTGATGCGCGCCCTCGTCGGCACCCAGGCCAAGGTCACCGGCACCCTCCAGGTCCTCGGCCGCCCCGCGGGCCACCCGACGCTCCGCTCCCAGGTCGGCTACGTCACCCAGGCCCCGTCCGTCTACCTCGACCTCACGGTCCGCCAGAACCTGGACTACTTCGCCGCGGTCCTCCTCCCCGGCCGCGCGTCGGCCGACCGCCGCCGTACGGACGTCGACCGCGTCCTCTCCGACGTGGACCTCACCTCCCACGCGGACGCCCTCGCCGGAAACCTCTCCGGCGGCCAACTCGGCCGCGTCTCCCTGGCCGTCGCCCTCCTCGGCACCCCCGAACTCCTCGTACTCGACGAGCCCACGGTCGGCCTGGACCCGGTCCTGCGCCGCGACCTGTGGAACCTCTTCCACGACCTGGCCACCGCCCGCGGCACCACGATCCTCGTCTCCTCGCACGTCATGGACGAGGCCGAGCGCTGCCACCGCCTCCTCCTCATGCGCGAGGGCGAACTCCTGGCCGACGACACCCCTGACGCCCTGCGTACAAGCACGGCCACGCCCACCGTCGAACAGGCCTTCCTCCACCTGGTCGACGCGGCGAACACCACCCGCTGACGCTGACCCCCCTGACCTCATCTCAGATCTCATCCGGGACCTGATCTCATCCGGGACGGACCCCATGAACACGTACCGCACCACCGCCACCGCGACCCGCGTCCTGCGCCAGCTCCGCCACGACCCGCGCTCCATCGCGCTCATGATCCTGGTCCCCTGCGTGATGCTCTTCCTGCTCCGCTACGTATTCGACGGCAGCCCCGGCACCTTCGACTCCATCGGCGCCTCGCTCCTCGGCATCTTCCCGCTCATCACGATGTTCCTGGTCACCTCCATCGCCACCCTGCGCGAACGTACGAGCGGCACCCTGGAACGACTCCTCGCCATGCCCCTCGGCAAAGGCGACCTCATCGCCGGATACGCCCTCGCCTTCGGCGCCCTCGCGATCGTCCAGTCGGCCCTGGCCACCGGCCTCGCCCTCTGGGTCCTCGACCTGAACGTCACGGGCTCGGCCTGGCTGCTGCTCCTGGTCGCCCTCCTCGACGCCCTGCTCGGCACGGCCCTCGGCCTCTTCGTCTCGGCCTTCGCGGCATCCGAGTTCCAGGCCGTCCAGTTCATGCCGGCGGTGATCTTCCCCCAGCTCCTCCTCTGCGGCCTGTTCACCGCACGCGACAAGATGCAGCCGGCCCTGGAGGCGATCTCGAACGTCCTCCCGATGTCCTACGCGGTCGACGGCATGAACGAGGTCCTACGCCACACCGACCTCACCGGCACCTATATCCGCGACGCCCTGATCGTCGCGGGCTGCGCCGTCCTCGTCCTGGCCCTGGGCGCGGTGACCCTGCGCCGCCGCACGGCCTGAGAGCCTGAGGCGAGACGGGCGCCCGTCTGTCTGTCCGTCCGTCCGTCCACCGGACATCCCCCGGGCCGCGGCCCGGCCGGTGCGAGGATGCGTCCGGACGACGACGCGCACACGGAAGGCCCGAGCCGACAATGAGCCAGACGACCCAGACGAGCCCGAACCCGCGCCACAAGGTCGCCGTACTCGGCACGGGAAAGATCGGCGAAGCCCTGCTCAGCGGCATGATCCGCGGCGGCTGGGCGCCCGGGGACCTGCTGGTCACGGCCCGCCGCCCTGAGCGCGCCGAGGAACTCCGTACCCGTTACGGCGTCACCCCGGTCACCAATCAGGAGGCCGCCGAGCAGGCGGACATCCTGATCCTCACGGTCAAGCCCCAGGACATGGGCGCACTCCTCGCGGAGCTCGCCCCGCACGTCCCCACGGACCGGCTGGTCATCAGCGGCGCGGCCGGCATCACCACCGCCTTCTTCGAGGAGAAGCTGCGGCCCGGCACCCCGGTGGTCCGCGTCATGGCGAACACCCCGGCGCTCGTGGACGAGGCGATGTCCGTCATCTCGGCCGGCACGCACGCGACCGCCGACCACCTCACCCGCGCCGAGGAGATCTTCGGCGCGGTGGGCAAGACCCTCCGCGTCCCGGAATCGCAGCAGGACGCCTGCACGGCCCTGTCCGGTTCGGGCCCCGCCTACTTCTTCTACCTGGTCGAAGCGATGACGGACGCCGGCATCCTGCTCGGCCTGCCCCGCGACAAGGCCCATGACCTCATCGTCCAGTCGGCCATCGGCGCGGCCACGATGCTCCGGGACAGCGGGGAGCACCCGGTGAAGCTCCGCGAGAACGTCACGTCCCCGGCAGGTACGACGATCAACGCCATCCGCGAGCTCGAGAACCACGGGGTCCGAGCGGCCCTCATCGCCGCCCTCGAAGCGGCCCGCGACCGCAGCCGCGAACTGGCCTCCGGCAACACCAACTGACGTGCCCACCGGCCCGAGGCGGGAGGTTGACACGCCCTGGGCCGGTACGTAGTGTTCTCCGAGTTGTCCGACGTGAGCGCCGCCTCTGGTCGGTCCCCGGACAGCCATTCCGCAGGAACTACTCAAACGCCCGACGCTGTTGTGTCGTGCTGTTTGCGCACGCTTTTGCGGAATGAGGAATCCACGTTCGAAAGAGCGGGACCCCGATTAGGTCGGGGGCCGGGATTCCGCTAAAGTCTCACTCGTCGGAACGGCCCAACGGCCGGGAAGACAAACCCGGTTGACAGGGAATCAGGCCCGAAAGGATCTGATAGAGTCGGCAACGCAGGAAGGTCGAAAGGCCGGAAAGCGAAAAGTAGGACCAGCAAGACGCCGAGGAAATCGGATCGGAAAGATCTGATAGAGTCGGAAACGCAAGACAGCAAGACCGAAGGGAAGTGCCCGGAGGAAAGCCCGCGAGGGTGAGTACAAAGGAAGCGTCCGTTCCTTGAGAACTCAACAGCGTGCCAAAAGTCAACGCCAGATATGTTGATT